>CAZSIL010000185.1:0-1502 GCA_964607025.1 uncultured Eubacteriales bacterium | reverse complement strand
GGGCTCCGGGAACGACTACGAGCCGCTGCTGAGCCTGATCCACACCCTGCGCACCATCAAGGCCGACGTGCCCATCTACCTGCTCTCCGGCGACGACGATCCCGCGCCGGTCATCACCACCGCGCAGGGCACGCCCGAGGCGCTGGCCAACTGGGTGCGCGCCGCCGTGCAGATGGGCGCGACCTATCTGGATGCGCCCACCCCGCAGAAGGTGGGCAAGCGCACCGTATGGTTTGTGCCCGAATACCTCTACGACGTGGACGCCGAAGGCATGGTTGCAAGCCTGACCAACCAGAAGAGCGACATGGAGGCCTCCGGCCAGCAGTATGAGGCCGAAGGCGGCGCATCCTACCGCGCCCTGTGCTACCGTCTCGACGCCATGCAGCGCACCGTCGAAGCCCAGAAGGCCATGCTCGACACCGACCTGCAGGTCGCCGTCAACCAGTCGCCGCTCACTGCCTCCTACATCCGCACCAGCCTTGAATGGGCCGACCAAACCCGCGTCTTCAACTTCCGCAACATCGGCCTCCTGCTCTGCGGCCACGTCTGCGCCGGCCAGTGGCGTCTGCCCGGCATCGGTCCCATCTACATGCCCGATATGGGCTGGTTCCCCGGCGACACTGGCCTCATCGGCATGCAGCGCATCAACAGCATCAATCAGTACATCTCGCCCGGCCTCGGCGCCAGCGAAATCCACCCGCTCAAGGGACGCATGTTCAACAGCCCCACCGCCACGCTTTTGAAGTTTACGGGGGCTATACAGTGAAGAGATACGAGAATGCGAGAAGGGATCTTCTTTTGAAAGAAGATCCCCTCTCGCGCTCTCCCCTAAGAAAACGGGGTGGGTTCTGCCTATTGGCGCTGCTGTTGCGGCGTTTTTTATTTTTGACTGTCGAAGAAGAGTGGGGTGCCGCCGGTGTGGAGGAACAGGATGCGCTGGTTTTGCCAGTTTTCTTCCTTGGCAAGGGTCATCATGCCATGGAAGGCTTTGGCGGTGTAGGTGCCGTCCAGCGGGACGCCGTATTTCGTCATGGTGTGGCGGATGCAGTCCGCAATCGCTTCGTCGTACTGGCCGTAGCCGGAGCGGAAGCGGTCGCAGATGCAGATATCCGCGGCAGTTTCCTCGCCCATGCAGGCGTTGATGTAGGACTGAATGTGTTTGCGGGCGTTTTCGGCGTCGCGGGCGATGGAAATGCCCAGCACTTCCGGCTTATGCTCATCGTTCTTCATGCCGCACAGAAGGCCTGCCTGCGTCATGCCGGTGCCAAGCGCCAGAACGATTTTGTCAAACGTGCCCTGCGCGCGGATTTCCGTCCATGCCTTCTGATAGGCGCGAACGGGCACCGCGCGGTTGCCCTGACCGGTGCGGTCGCCGTAAATGTAATAGGGTTTTTCGCCGTTTTGGCTGATTTCATTCAGTACGCGGTCAACCGTTTCTGCCACGTTGGTTTTGAGGCAGGGACCGATTTTTGCGCCGAAGAGGGCGCAGAGCTTTCCGTTGA
>CAZSIL010000184.1:0-1502 GCA_964607025.1 uncultured Eubacteriales bacterium | reverse complement strand
GCGCAGCTTCATCATTTCCACATCATCGAACAGGGTATCCCGGGTAGGCTTCTTCTCTGCGGGGATGGTGACATCATAGATCACCTTACTGGGAGCCTGACCCAGCACACAGATCCGGGTGGACAGCAACAGGGCTTCGTCCACATCGTGGGTGACGAAGAACACGGTCTTCCGCTCCTCCTGGCTGGCCCACAGCTGCAGCACCATGTCCTGCAGGGTTGCGCGGGTGACAGCATCCAGGGCGCCGAAGGGCTCGTCCATCAGGAGAACAGGAGGATTGATGGAGAAGGCCTGGGCAATGGCGCAGCGCTGCTTCATACCACCGGACAGTTCCTTAGGCAGTTTGCTGTAGACGGATTCGTCCAGACCCACGGCACGGATGGCCTTCATGGCAATCTCCTTATGCTCAGCCTTGGTCATATCCTTATATTTCTGCTTCAGAGCCAGCATAATATTGTCGCCGGCGGTCATCCAGGGGAACAGGCCGTAGCTCTGGAACACAACGCCCCGATCCAGACCGGCACCTTCAATGACCTTACCATCCTGCGTGATCTCACCTACAGTAGGGGTCTCCAGACCTGCCAGCAGACGCAGCAGCGTACTCTTGCCGCAACCAGACTGACCCAACAGGCAAACAAATTCGCCAGAGTTAACCTCAAGGTCAATATCCTTCAGGATCAGTCTGGTGTCACCGGGGTAAGAAAAGGAGAGATTATTGATGCTGATTCCGTTCATTTGGGTATCCTCTTTTCTGTTGTCTTTATTGCATAATATCACATAATATTTAACTCTTTATAATTTGTATATTAGCACAGTTCCAACATTTTGTAAACACAAGCAGTTATAATGTTTACCTATAAAAATAGAATGCGCATTTGAATTTAATATATATCAATCAGAGGGATAATTCTCACTTCCGGTCCTGTAAAACCAGGATTATACAACATTTTAAGCAATACTGCGAAGAACAGATTTTCCACAAATGCTTTCTGAAAACGCCCCCGGAAGCATCGTGCCGGAACGGGGTTCGAATGGAATAAATTTTATGTTATGTATAAATATGCACATATATTCAAAACTTTCCAGCAAATGCCGTCCTGTCGTACTTTTTCAGCAGACAAAAACCAGCCCGCATTCAACGGGCTGGTTTCTTGTATTAAATTTCCTTCAGCGCATCGGAGAGCATCTGCATGGCCTTTTCCACCAAGCATCTGGGACAGGCCAGGTTAAAACGCAGCCAACCTTCGCCGCCGGGGCCGAACCAGCTACCCATATCCACACCGATGTGGGCCTTGTGGACGATGAAATGCTCAATCTCCCGGGGGGTCATGCCGGTGCCCCGGAAATCCACCCAAACCATGTAGGTGCCTTCAGACTTGTGCATCTTCAGCATGGGCAGATTTTCCCGGATGTAATCGGCCATATAGTCCATATTGCCGGATACATACTCGCACAGCCCCGTCACATAGTCCTCGCACTGGTTATAGGCAACTTCCAGCGCC
>CAZSIL010000183.1:452-1504 GCA_964607025.1 uncultured Eubacteriales bacterium | reverse complement strand
GGTGGTATTCTTTTACAATAATCCAAAACCAGCCGCGTATTTTTTCGCGGCTGGTTTTTCGTGTAAAAAGGTCTGCCTGTATCACAACCGGCAGACCTTTTATGCTTTTGGATGGCATTTTTCGTAGACGGATTTCAGTTTCTGATTGATCATGTGGGTGTAGAGCTGCGTGGAAGAAATGTCGCTGTGACCCATCAGCTCCTGCAAAGAACCCAGGTCCGCACCGTTTTCCAACAGATGCACCGCAAAACTATGCCGCAGAGTATGGGGCGTGATGTCCTTTTCGATACCTGCTTTGATCTGATACTGCTTCAGGATTTTCCAGAAACCCTGGCGGCTCATTCTTGCACCGCCCACATTGACAAACAGAGCTGTCTCGGAAGGGTCGGACACCATAGCGGATCGCACCTCCCGCAGATATACCGTCAAGGCCCGCAGCGCAGCAGGGTACAGCGGAATGGCTCTTGTCTTCTTGGAACCGGAGCATTTGATGATGCCCACATCCAGATTCACATCCTCCACATTCAGATCAATCAACTCTGTGACCCGAATGCCGGTGGCATACATCACTTCCAGCATAGCCTTGTCGCGGTAGCCCTTGGCATCTACACAGGCAGGTTGGGCAAGCAGTGTTTCCACTTCCTTGCCGGTGAGAATCTGAGGAAGCTTCTTCTCTCCCCTTTCCACATGGATATCAGCGGATACCGGAGAATTCTCCAGAAAACCGGAAGAAACGGCGTAAAGATAGAAATTCTTCAGACTGGCAAGAGTACGGGACACCGTTGCGCCGGATTTACCCTGCTCCTGGAGATATTCCAGATACTGAACGATTCCTTCCTGCTGAACAGCCAGAATACCGGTCTGTTCCTGCTGTGTAAGCCAGTGGGAAAAATGCCGAATATCCCGCATATAAGACGAAACCGTGTTGGCAGACGCCTGTTTGATCTTGATCAGATATGTCTCGTAGGCGTTAATCAAATCCAGCATGATCCTGATACCATTACCCTTTCTCTAGAATCAGAAGTCCTGCCCCCATCGGGGTGACCACATAA
>CAZSIL010000183.1:0-442 GCA_964607025.1 uncultured Eubacteriales bacterium | reverse complement strand
ATGCAGAGCATTGCCATCGCGGAAAAGACACCGATCGGGTCTACCGAATACCCGGACAGTCTTCTGTACCAGAACAGATACAGTACCGGCAAAGAAGCGCAGTCGGAAAACAGCAGGAGCCACCGGATCATCCACCCCGGGGCACCAAAACTTCCCAGCAGGCCCATATGGACAAAGGCAAATAAAAACGCTCTGACAAAGCAGATCGGAAACAATAAATTAACGTCCACAAAATACAGGGACAGAGAAACAAGCAAAGGAATCAAAAGCAAAATGATCAGGCAGACGATCGACACGGAATCATCGGCAATTCCGCGCATCAAAGAAAAAAGCTGTTCATCCATCCGCAAAAAACCGGCAACCCCAAAGGATAGACCCGATAGAAACGAAAACGCAAGAATCAAAGCACGAATCCTGCGGCAGGAAGGAAAAAACGCCTGAT
>CAZSIL010000182.1:679-1506 GCA_964607025.1 uncultured Eubacteriales bacterium | reverse complement strand
TACACATGGTTTAACCGCTTCTCTGCACTGCGTTTTATGGAGGTAAATGGTTATCTGCCCAGCCATGTTCGTGTATTCACCGATGAAGAAAACAACTTCAAACCTCAGATACTTGCGGAGGCTATCAATCTAGAGCTGGCTGGATTGGATATGGATAAGGTCTATGCAATGAAAGATACCAATGATGATGAGGCACTCTTTAAGTACCTGATCATTACGCAGTGTAATGCTCTAAGTCCAATTCTGCCTGGAATGTTCCAGAAAATTTCCGATTATACCGAGTTACTTTTCCCGGACAATCTGCTCCGTGACGGTAGTGCTATTCAGCAGATGATTGAGATAATTCCTGAGGAAGATTGGAAGGATGCTGTCCAGATCATCGGTTGGTTGTATCAGTATTACAACAGTGAAAAGAAAGACGAAGTCTTTGCAGCGCTGAAAAAGAATGTGAAAATTACCAAGGAAAATATTCCTGCAGCGACACAGCTGTTTACACCAGACTGGATTGTTCGCTATATGGTAGAAAACTCTCTGGGCCGTCTGTGGGTGGAGGGACATCCTAATGATACACTGAAATCTGGGTGGAAGTATTATCTGGATGAAGCTGAGCAGGAAGCTGAAGTGCAAGCCAAGCTGACTGAAATACGCAAAGAATATGCGGCCATCTCCCCAGAGCAGATTAAGTGCATTGATCCGTGTGCAGGCAGCGGCCATATTTTGGCCTATATGTTCGATGTGCTGGTTCAGATTTATGAGGCATATGGCTATACTGCTCGCGATGCAGTTCGTAGCATTGTGGAGAATAATCTTTATGGTCTGGATATCGA
>CAZSIL010000182.1:0-669 GCA_964607025.1 uncultured Eubacteriales bacterium | reverse complement strand
ACGTGCCGCACAGCTGGCTTATTTTACAGTGATGATGAAGGCACGTCAGTATGATCGTCGTTTCTTAACTCGCAGGGGTGAAGATAGCAATCCAGACGTTCCACAACCTCATGTTCACTCAATTTTGGAAAGCAACCACATCAATCGCATTCATATTGGGTATATGGGCGGTAGTATGGATGAGTTGAACAGAAATAATGCGAAGAACCAAATTGAAGTCTTGTTGGACACGCTGATAGATGCGAAAGAGTATGGATCCATCCTCGATGTTGAAGTCTGCAACTGGCCCCTTCTGCGCCGTTTTGCAGCCGATGTATCGTTTAATAAAGAACAATTCACTTTTGAGACCGATGGCATCGATAAGACAAGCGCTGAGTTGTTGGCGCTCATTGACCTTGGAGAGACCATGACACAAAAATATGATGCAGTGGTTACCAATCCTCCATATATGGGCGCAAGTGGAATGAGTCCTTCGCTGTCGGAATTTGTGAAAAGAATATATCCGAATACAAAATCCGATATGAGCACGGTTTGTATGGAAAAAACGATATCCATGTGTAAGCCTCATGGATATATGGCAATGATCAACATTCCTGTCTGGATGTTTTTGTCAAGTTATGAAAAGATGCGTAAGCATATGTTGGCTAGCAATACAATCTCGACAATGGT
>CAZSIL010000181.1:0-1513 GCA_964607025.1 uncultured Eubacteriales bacterium | reverse complement strand
GTCCCAAGCAGCCGCATGAGAGGTTTGCTCCAGAATTGGCTTGATGGGAACATTTGAAATACGAACAAAGCGAGGAAAGAAAAATGTGTAGCACTGAATATGAGATTTTACCAGAATTGGATATGCTGGCGGTATCTGAAGCTCTAAAATCACTGGAAATGATTTCGGTGATAAACTGAGGGGATATGTATGGAAAAAGTAGTATTTAATCAACTTATTATTGAAGTGACACGCCGATGCAATATGGAATGCGGCCACTGCTTACGCGGCGATGCTCAGAATGCAGATATTTTCTTATCTGCCATTGACAGTGTTCTTGATCAAACAGAGGCAATCGGGCGTCTGATTATTACAGGCGGCGAACCAACGCTAAATCTTGAAGCAATTCAGTACATAGCAAATGGAATTGCATTGCGCGGTATTCCACTTATGCAACTGCATATCGTGACAAATGGCTTGATCTATGATGAGCGATTCATTGCAATTACAAAGAGATTTTCTGAAATTATCCATATGACCCAAAGATGCGGTTATGGCCGGGATAATGTAGAGCCGTGGCGCGTCCAAATTGGAATCTCTCTTGACCGATTTCACAACAAACCGGCTGTGTGTAAGGCTAATTATATCAAATATAAGAATGCCTTGAGGGGATCAGCTGAGGTGTTGCGGGTATCACACGGAAACGCCCCTAAAAATGAGGGCAGGGCAACTACCTTAGAAAAAACCATTGATCATCAATTCACCATGGAAACTTATATGCTCCAGCAAATCGAGATATTAAGCATCGACCACAAACCGATGTGCAGATATTATGACAGTTATCACTTGCAAAGGCCAGATCAGAAAGTGATTTGTTGTGGGATGTATCTTACTGTTTATGGTGAGATGCTGCCGGGATTGGCCTGCGATACAGATTATCGCTATCGTGGTCTCTATGTCTGTTCGGCATGGGAACCTATTTGGGAAAATGTTCTATCATACAACAATAAATATGGGCGGATGAGTTGTGCGGTCTGCGACGATTACCGCACTAAAAACAATCTTATGCGATCCAGAGAACAAGCGGATATCAGTTATCAGCTTGCGACCGCACCAGAAGCACAAGACGAACCAAGCGCAGAGCCAGTATATATTGGTGACATAAAGAAGCATAAAGAAATGTTTGTCAAATGGTCTAAGCCTGATTGCTACAGTGAACTTGAAAAAGTAGCCAGCGAAAAGGAATATCTAGGAGTAAATAGGATGAACAAAGATGGGGAAATTGGATAAAAAGGCACAAAATAAAGTCTGGAATGATGAAAAGCATCATTACTTAACAGCCCATGGAAAGCAAGGGAGACAAACATGGACTATGGACTATGATGAGCGGGCAGCAAAGAATCTTGCTGGTCACATCAAGGAAAACGGGCTGTTTACCGTCACGGGGCATGGTAGAAAGGGCGAAATAAAAAAAGTAGTGCTTCAGGGCTATTACCCATGTCGAGAAATTGTTGCTCAGGTAAAAACGAAGAAC
>CAZSIL010000180.1:0-1517 GCA_964607025.1 uncultured Eubacteriales bacterium | reverse complement strand
TTGACCAGTGTGTTTCATCAACCGTGCTTCGTGTACGAAAAAATTATAGGGATGATAACAGCACACTTGTTTTGATGCTACCGTACCCAACCGCCGAATACATTAACAATCAAAATTATTATGAGGATTATTATAGTGATATAGAAATTTCGTATGCGGCTTCAAAAGCGCACCCGAAATCTGCTATACAAATTCGTAATCGAGAGATGGTAGATAGAGCTGATTTGGTTATTTGCTATATTGAGCATAACGAAGGCGGTGCCTACAAAACTATAAAATATGCTTTAGAACAAAACAAACCCATAATTAATCTTGCAGACTGTGTTGACGATTGAAAAGGAGAAGAAAAAATGAAAGTATTTAAATTTATAGTAGTAAGTATCCAAACTTTAATTACGATCCAAACCGCATATTTTGCTTTATTATATAAAGCGAATACAGCAACCGGAGCTTTCCTTATATGCTTTGGGATAACATTGTTTGTCGCCTGTGATGGAGGCTTTGAGCGAAATAAGAAAGCAAAGTAAGAATAAACCGATTACCAATTTGTGTAATATCAAAATCTCATAAATGAATATTTAATAACCAAATCAACTTAACTTTAGTGACACATCTCATTTTTTTACACTAATGTGTAAAAACTACCAATGAGGTGTGTGTATGAAAGATGTTTTAAAATATTTAGGACTCTTCTTTGTAGGCTTATTTGTTGCAATTATTATATATCCGTTTTTACATGAAGCAGGACATTCTATGGCGGCGATTTTGGTCGGTGCAAAAGTGATAGATTTTAATTTGCTTCCTTTGCCATATGTAACTTGCGAAGTGTCTAATTTAAATACAACAAGTATGATTCTTATTGGACTTGCTGGGATGTTTGTTCCTGCGCTAATATCAATAATTGCTCGCCCTGAACCATTTTGGTTTTGGTATTGTAATCTAGTGATAAAATTTATTTGTTTTCTGTCATTTGCAATATCGTTCGTAGCAATCGTTTTATATCTTTTTGGCGTTACAATTAAAAACGATGATATAGTTCAAGTTATCGATATTTGGAATAATGGTGTTTTTGTTCTTATCATAACAATGGTTTTATCAATGATAGGTGTTATTCGTTCAATAATGAAACAAAAACCTCTAATAAAAATTATGGATTATTTCAAAGTGCAAATATAAAACAAAAACCTACTTTCTTTTGACGAGAAAGTAGGTACATATTTTGCGTAGAACTGTAGGTTCAAAAAGATGTTGAATAGCAACAGAAAATATAAAATCGCCACTATTGATATCATATTATATCATTTGACAAACAGTTTGTCAATCAATATATGTCTATTCTTGCGACGTTTTATAGAAAAAAGTCGTAATTAATTCCAAACTCTTTAGTGACGAACAATGATTTATAATTATTTATGGTCAGGTGTTGTGGTCAGATTGTTCGTTAACCAGAAAGGAGTGTTCACACATGGCAAGACGTGGTGATAATATACACAAAAGAAAAGACGGAAGATGGGAAG
>CAZSIL010000179.1:655-1522 GCA_964607025.1 uncultured Eubacteriales bacterium | reverse complement strand
CGACGGTCAGGTTGTAGTTGATGGTCCCAGCACTGAAATCGTTGCTGATCCCGATCTGGTCGACTGGACCGACATCGCCGCAGCTGATGTCGTATTCGACGGCGAAGAGCTGAAGGACGGCATGCAGGTTCTGGTAATGCCCGTTGACGGCACTTACTATGTCCACGAAGCTGCTTCCATCGTTGGTTCCCCCTCCGAAGTCTTCTACAACAAGGAAGCTAAGGAATGGGCTGTTGAGATCGACGGCGTTAAGTACTTCGAATCCGGCCTGTACTGGGCTGATTATCTGGCAACCCTGACCGGTCCCGATGCTTACAGCTGGGAAGTCAATGCAATGGACGTTACCAAGACTTACACCTGCTGGCTGGACGACTTTGGCAACATCGTTGCTTACAAGGAAATGTCCGGTCCTCCCGCTGACGCATACTTCCTCGTAACCGGCGCTGCTTACGAAGTTCAGGCTCTGAACGTAACTGAGTCCATCGTATTCGGTGCAAAGGCTGCTAAGGAACTCACCATCGGCGTAGGCGGCTACTATGCTGGTCGCGAAGGTCGTGCAAACACTGTTATCGATGATGTTGCATCTCTGTATGCAGCTAACGCTAACAGCACTGATATGATCGCCACCAACATCTTCACTTATGACGGTGGTCTGTATCAGTACGTTTCCTATGAGAACGTATTCACTTGCAACAACGTATACAACAATGGCAGCAATGGTGTTTGGACCAACCTGGTAAAGGTTGAAATGAACGAAGAAGAAGTCATCACTTCTATGAGCGCTGTTATGGACGGTCCCACCATGGCTCTGAAGAACTACACCAGCGAAGTTACCGTTGATTTTGGTTCTAATCCCAACGGCATTTA
>CAZSIL010000179.1:0-645 GCA_964607025.1 uncultured Eubacteriales bacterium | reverse complement strand
GCAACCTCTATGTAGGTGGCAACACCCTGTTCTACATCTACATGGTAGATACCACTGATTGGGTCTATGAAGTTATCACCGTTACCGGTGCCAAGAACATGCCTGTCATTCCTTCTACTAGCATCCATAACATCTATGGCGTTGACTCCAAGAACAGCAAGGACGCAGAAGTTGTTGTAGTCGAAATGATCGTTGACTTCGATGATCCCACCACTCTGCCCAAGATGGGTGTATCCAACTTCGTATATGTTTATGACGTAGACAGCACTTCCGACAACTACTGCCAGCATGTTTACGGCATCAACGAAGCCGGTGAAATGGTCGACCTGTACGTTGACAGCTATGATGTCCCTCTGACCAGCGCTGACGACGGCTGGTACTACTACGAAAAGACCAGCGCCAACACCGAGTGCACCAAGGGTCATGACCACTATGCTCTGTCTCCCGTATATAAGTGGGATGATACCAGCAAAGCGTGGGATTACAGCGAAATCGCTCTCACCGGCAACGGCAAGTACGCATACGATTATCAGCTCAAGACTACCAGCCTCAGTGCCATTGGCACCTCGGAACATCTTGGCAAGTACCAGATTTCTACCTCTGCCTTCGGAAGTGGAGATGATGTTACTACAGTTAGTGCTGACG
>CAZSIL010000178.1:0-1524 GCA_964607025.1 uncultured Eubacteriales bacterium | reverse complement strand
CGAGTTTAAAAAATATGTTCGTTGCAGTTGGCGAAATGATAATGGTCTTATATAAGTCATCGATACATATTTTATAAACCCAAAATACAACTACATATTCACTCTAAAAAAGCACTCCTATTAACTTTATACTGTTCATAGGAGTGCTTTATTCACTTGCTTTTACTATGCTAATCATGTATTTACAAATCGTTATGCTAATATAATTGATATTTGAATTTTTATCAATGTTCATAATTCCTTCGCCTATACACTTTCCATACGCTTCTTTTGCTGTCCAAAGTTCAAAAAAGCGGGTTAGAGTTTTGGTATCGGTGGTATATGTAAAATCTTGCTCTGTAGGTGTATGACCAAACAAATAAAATAGTTCTTCATCCGTGCAGATTCGTTTGGCTACTGTTAGGTCAATCGGTCTGATTTGCTCGATATCGATACCAACCGGTTTGTAATCAACTGCACACACTACCATATCTCCCGAATGGCTAATATTAAAGTCTACAGGCAAGTCTTTTGCATAAGGCTTTCCGTGTTCTTTTACGCCGAAAGATATACTTTCAGGTGTAACTCCGCACCATTGCGATATGGCATTGCGAGCAAGCATTTCGCCGGCGACAGTTCGTTTTTTATCATCAACAAAGCGAAAACGGTCAACTCGCTGCTGCTTGTCATCACTCATTAACGAATACCATTTGTTATATTCGGCATCGGTTAGATCCCGAATATCGTATTTATACCATTTCATTGCTTTTCGATAAAGGCAATAACATCACCGACTGTTTTAAAATCCTTAATGGTTCTGTCGGGGATTTCAATATCAAATTCGTCTTCTACCTTGACCGCTAAGTTAACTAAATCAAGGGAGTTAAGTCCCAAATCAGCAATTAATACTGTATCTTCATTTATGGCAATATCGTCATTGCCTGTGTGTTCGCAAATAATTTTTGTAAGCTTTTCTATCATTTTATTGACCTCCGTAATTACGCTTTATTTTCTTTGTTGTGGTTTTGGGGAACTCAGTATCCCTTATGACAACTTGACCGATATTTCTGATTTGTGGTAAACGCCGATTAACCATTTGAATATCATCATTTATCTTATCTCTTACACTGACAACTTCTTCATCAAGATAGACCTCTGCAACGATAACGTTATCCCTGCCGTAAGCAATACACTCTTTTACATAAGGGATAGTGTATATCTCTTGCTCAATAGATTCTGCAGGGATATTTTCACCGTTGCCAAGTATGATAAGATTCTTTATTCTGCCAGTGATATGCAATGCTCCATATTCATCAATTCTGCCAATATCACCGGTTCTGAACCAACCATCAACAAAGACCTTTTCGTTTTCGGATTTATTGCGGTAATAACCCATCATAACGTTATCACCCTTAACAAGCACTTCGCCATCATCGGCAATCTTAACCTCGTTACAACACAAGGGCAAGCCTACGCTACCGACAACATTAAACTTATTACGGTTAACAGCAACAATTGGTCCGCACTCGGTGATACCATAACCGT
>CAZSIL010000177.1:0-1530 GCA_964607025.1 uncultured Eubacteriales bacterium | reverse complement strand
ATTATCAGTTCAAGGGACAGCTCACGGAAAATTATGTTTTACAGCAGCTAAAAGGGCAGTTTGAAATAGAGCCTCGTTATTATTCGGATAATAACAGAGAAATTGACTATTTACTCCAATACGGAACGGAAATCATCCCCATCGAAGCCAAGGGCGGAGAAGATAAATCGGCACCTTCTTTCAAGAAATATGTTGCCGAACATCAGCCGGAATGTGCTATACGCTTTTCAAAAAGAGGTTACAGAAAAGACGGATATATTACAAACATTCCTCTTTATCTTGCTGCTAAAACAAAGGAGTTGATATAATATGTCAAGTAATTACTATATGTACACTGATGTATGTGTAGACGGAAAATGGGTTTGCATAAATAATAAAGTCAAAAATATAGAGAAGAACAAGGAATTGATAAGCGAAACTTATTGGAATGGCTCTCGGTCTTATTTTCACAAAACAGCAGACAAAATCGAAGAGATAGGCAGTCGTCTTGAATATGCAGAACTTTCCGATGAGGTAAAGGGAATGTTCAAGGACTCAGAGTATTTCGTGGCATTTTCGGTAACACCTAATGCTATGAGTTCATGCTTTCCTGAAGACAAATCATTAAAAGAGTTCTGCGGGTATGTTCAAAAAAACACCTTGTTCTTATATCAGACCGGTGAAATAGACGATATATATGAATGTCTTTCTGCAGAAGAATATTTAGAGTTGTCTGATGAAGAAAAGAAGTTCTATCAGTTTTATGAATGGAATTCAGCAGACGGATGGTATGTTCATTTTAAGGAAATACTGGAGCATTTTTACTGGCAGAAATATGAATGGGAAGCGGTAAATTATGCCAGAGAAAACAAATTTTCGTATAGACTGGTTTTGATAATTTGTTAATGTACTATTGAGCAAAAAAGTTACTCTCGGAACAAAAATTTCCGAGAGTATTTTTGTTGGAAAATCCAATGTTAAGGCTGACGAAGTTTTTGCAAAAAGGCAATTTTTCAGAAAATGAAATTTACACTTACTTCGTCACCCTAAAAGCCTCGAAAACTCCTTAAATACGGCACTTTCCGAGCCTTGCAAAATCACGAATTCCCAAAAAGTGCGCACTAGTATGGAGGCTGACGAGATGGTGTGAAAAAACACTCAAATCAGGATGGAATTTTCCCACTTTCTTCTTGCAGGAATTTCAACTTGAATCTTGTACAAAAATTGCATTCAAAGATAAAAAGAAGCCTACGCTTTTCCTTGCAGGAATAATCCTTTGGAGGAATTGCGGAGGTAATCATAGCATTGTATTGACGTTGTGTGTTGCAACAACAAGAATGTATCAACAGAGTATTTTGGAGAAAATTTAGTGCGAGGTGTTGAATTAAACATGCAGACAATTAGAGCGAATAACTTGTCTTACCAATAGCAATGGAGAGATACATTTAAAAACTTCCATTTCGGCATATCTTAAATTTTAGGTTTAATAGCAAACCTATGTAAAACCATCCACAATTCAAATGTAAAATTGCTATACCCGAGAGCATATTT
>CAZSIL010000176.1:0-1534 GCA_964607025.1 uncultured Eubacteriales bacterium | reverse complement strand
CAACTGAAAGCATGGCGAAAATTACGTTCATTAACATGAGCGCAATTAACTTCCACTTCACTTTAGCGGAAACTTTTATTAGCCATTTTATTGCAGTGCGGTCTTTCATAGTTATTCTCTGTTATCTACCGTATACGTCGGCACAAGTTCATGCACCAATTCTTTCATTTTATCCGTTTCGTTATACGCTTGTTCGTATAACTCTTTGATTTTGTTAAATAAATTTTCTTCATCGATATCCAGCGGTTTTCCAATAGATATCATATCGTTTGCCGTCTTTTGAAGCCCTTCTTCTTCCATAAGGCGTTCTTCGTAAAGTTTTTCACCTGGACGAAGACCAATAACTTTAATATCTATATCTTCGTACGGTACAAAACCTGAAAGTTTAATCATGTTAACAGCCAAATCGTAAATTTTAACAGGTTCGCCCATGTCTAGCACGAAAATTTCGCCACCTTTTGCGTATGCCCCTGCTTGCAATACTAAACTGACGGCTTCAGGTATAGTCATAAAATATCTTATGATACGCTTGTCCGTTATGGTTACAGGTCCACCTTCTTGAATTTGACGGCGGAAAAGCGGAATAACCGAACCGTTTGAACCTAAAACATTTCCGAATCTTACTGCAACGTATTCCGTTTCCTTATAACGCTTATTCATCGTTTGGATTATCATTTCGCAAATACGCTTGGTTGCACCCATTATGTTGGTTGGGTTTACAGCTTTGTCCGTACTGATTAAAATAAAACGTTTTACTCCATTCTTTCCTGCGGCTTCCGCAACCTTAAACGTTCCGCTTACGTTGTTCTTAACCGCTTCGTTTGGACTGGTTTCCATGAGCGGTACGTGTTTATGCGCTGCTGCGTGGAACACGATTGCGGGTTTATATTTTTTGAACAGGTCGTTCACCTTTTTACTATCTCTAACGCTTCCGATAAGCACTAACAAATTAAGGTCTTTATGCTTGGATAAAAGTTCTTGCTGAATATCGTATGCATTGTTTTCATAAATATCGAAAATAATCAACTGCTTGGGTGAATGATCTGCAATCTGACGACAAAGTTCACTTCCTATTGAACCGCCACCGCCCGTTACAAGCACAACTTGGTCTTCAATATAGCCCATTATTTCGTCAAGGTTAACAGAAACTTGTTCTCTACCTAAAAGGTCGGTTATACTTACGTCTTTTATTGCTGAAGCAGAAAGTTCACCTGTTGCAAACTGATAAGTTCCGCCTGTGTCCTTACTCTTGTTTACAATTCTGCTGATATCCTTTTTTGATGCAGTCGGAATTGCAATAATTATTTGGCTCGCGTCGTATTCTTTCGCATAATAGCCTACGTCTGCGGTTACACCTACAATTTTAACACCGTTAACTGACTGACCGATTTTATTTTTATCGTCATCTAAAATGCAAACTGGGCACATTTTAAGTTTGTCCGACGTTTTAAGTTCACGAATCAAAGTTGCACCAGCAGCACCGCCACCGATTATTATTACCCTTTCACCGTGGTGCGCATCGGAATTATGTATT
>CAZSIL010000175.1:0-1535 GCA_964607025.1 uncultured Eubacteriales bacterium | reverse complement strand
ATTTTGAATATTTGAACAAACTCTTTTTCTACAGTTCAAAGTATTCAGTATTTCTATTGTGGATACTATGCTTACCAGTTATGTTGAATATAGAGCAAATACTCCATATTTGGCTCGTTGATATTCCTGAATATACAGGTACCTTTACGATTTGGATTTTAGCCTATTCTATGGTTGACGTATTGAATAATCCGATTTGGTCCATTGCTTTGTCTGTAGGAAAACTTGAAAAATATATATCTATAGGAAGTGGCGTCTTTTTGTGTGCTTTCCCTATATCGTATGTATGTTTGAAGATGGGAGCTTCACCCACCAGTGTCTTTATTGTACTATTTTTAGTTAGATTAGTCTATTTGTTTGTTGTCATTAAAATAGTACGCACTTACATATCTTTTTCATTAAAAGAATATTTTAATAAAGTCATATTGAAAAGTTTGAGAGTTCTTGCTATCTCAGGACTTGTGTCTTTGGTAATAGACTCATTTATGCCTCAAACCTTTATAGGATTGATTTTGAATGTAGGAGTTTGTCTGTTTGTAATAGCTTCCACAATTTGGTTTTTTGGGGTAAATCGGAAAGAACGTATAACGTTTAAAACTGCAATATCAAAGAAATTGACATTTGTAAAAAAATGACTGTATAATATGAAGAGCATTTCGCGAGTTATAAATTATCTGCTTGAAAAAGTAGAGTTTATGTTGTCGTCCAATTGGTTCAATCCTTTCTTGACAATCTATTTGAATATAAGAAGTTTTCCATTCAAACAAGCTTTATTGTTTCCAGTGTTTGTGTACGGAAGGCCACGTTTTCATTCTTTAAAAGGGCAAATGCTTTGTTTATGTAAGATTAAGCCTGGTATGATTACATTTAATAAGACTCAGTTTAATTGTCCTTCCAACACTTCGCTTCAATCGGAAATCGGGAATAGAGGTAAAATCTTATTTAGAGGTGGGGCTATTATAGGAACTGGTACAAAGATTGTATTGGAAGGGAATGGCATTCTTGAATTGGGGAAAGGAATTAAGATTACGGATTTTGTAAATCTCTCATGTCGGTCATCTGTAAAAATAGGAGACTATAGCAGGGTTACACATCGTTGTCAAATAATGGATACCAATTTTCATTATCTTGCAAATATAAAGAAAGGATATGTTCCTAAAAGAGAGCATCCAATTGTAATAGGTGATTATTGTTGGATTTGTAATAGCACAACTGTTACAGGAGGAAGTTCAATTCCTAACAGAACAATTGTAGCCTCGAATAGCGTGGTGAACAAGGACTTTTCCTCTTTACCAGAAGGAACTTTGGTTGGAGGTATTCCTGCGAAACTAATTTCTACAGGACCATTAAAGAGAATAGAATGCAGGAAAGCTGAAAAGATATTACGAGAATATTGGAGAAAGAATCCTAATTCAATGGAATATGAAATAGAGGAAGGGTTTGATTTTGCTTATTACGTTGAGTCATGAAAATGTCAAAGTTACTATTGTTGCTTCTTTTCGTTGGGACACCGAATCTAATATTGACGGTAGTAC
>CAZSIL010000174.1:0-1536 GCA_964607025.1 uncultured Eubacteriales bacterium | reverse complement strand
ATAGGCTTGTCAATAGCTATGCTGAAAGTCTGGTGACCGCTCCCACCGTCCGGTCTTTGCCGGTGTGCAGGGGCATGATGCGGGTGGTCGCTATGAGCCTGCGCCTCCTTCTTTTGATTTTTTTGCCTTAGTCATAGAGGAACAGCGGGGCGGCATTATGATGCCACCCCGCTGGTTGGGTTTGCAAAAGCAGGTTTTCACTCAACTAAATCCAATTCATTGTCTAAAATCTCCTGCCAGTCCTCATCCCATGCCCGGAAATCCTCTGTCATCAATATGGGCATACAGTGAACGTCCGGTTCGTCGGGGATAAAATACAGATCAAGAAATCTGTTTTCCACGCTTCCCATATAGAATCTGCTTCCGCTGCCGTTTCGGAATCCGTAATAGACCGCATCGGAGGGCATATCGCCGCCGCCGATGGCATAGACCATATCCCCACGCATGACATAACCGGCGACGCCCACCTCTCCCGGCTCCATATGAAAGTCTGAGCTGCTCAAGATCCACCGGTCTGAAAACACCTCGTCCCGCTCGTAAAGGCAGACTCCCCAGTAGTCCGTTCCGTCATAGAGGAGTGCGCCCATGTAATCGCCGTGTATTTCCCGCTCCACGATCCAGAGGCTGTCCGTGTCTGCCGGCGGCTCTATATACGGTCTGCCATCCTCCTGATATATCTCCGACCAGTCGAGGATATGCTCGACGGCGGCGTCGGCCAGAAGGGTCAGGTTATCGCCGGGAACCGAGTTGCTGTAATGATACCACACATACCCTCCATAGCACAGCGCCCCCACCAAAGCAATGACCAGTAGGGTAAGCAAAATACCCCGGCGGAGCATACGACCATTGTTCTTCAAACTTGCCACGATCTGTTCTCCCGCTGTTTTCGGTATCTCCTCCGGCGGCAGCTCTTTTCCCTCTATTAGCTCGCTGACAGATAGCTCCAACGCCTTCGCAAGCGGATCCATTGTGCTTGGGGAAGGGATACTGCGCCCGGTTTCCCATCGACTGACTGCCTTATCTGTCACATGGATTTTCTCAGCCAGCTCCGCTTGGGATAGCCCCAGTTCTTTACGTCGTCTGGCGATAAGCTCTCCAATATTCTTTGCATCCATACGCATCCTCCTTCGCTCGTTATAAGCAGTTTAGCATGGAGAGCGGTATATGTCACCCTATGCTCAATAGAAACGGGTCTATTTTCTGTTTCTGATCCGGAAATACCTTTTATGGGTATTCACATCTGAACGACGATGGATAAAAAGCAGACAGTTCATTATGAGTTGCCTGCGCTTTCCACTCCTTACCACAAGATGATGAACGCTCCTGCCAACAGGATTAAGAGCGCCAACAGGCAGACAACATCCTTTTTCGATATGACTGCCTTCCATTTTACATCGCCCGCCGTCCTCTTTCGCCTATGTAGTCTGACGAGATAGGCAACCAATCCGAAAACTGCCGCAATGACCACCAGAAACATCAGCGGTAAGCTGATAAAGATCGCTGAGTTTAATGAGATTGAGAATGTCGGGGTAAGTT
>CAZSIL010000173.1:0-1538 GCA_964607025.1 uncultured Eubacteriales bacterium | reverse complement strand
ATAAATAAAACTTTTATTAAATTTTCTTCTCTTTGGTTAATGCGTAGTAATTTTTGACGATAATAATGCTTGATTTCCAACGGTCAACCATAATGTTTGACCATTCAAAATCATTTGCTTGTTGCACCCTTATATGTTATAATGTAAAAAATCGGAGGCGGTACTATGAAAATAGAAATTGGAGAGTCGCTATTTTACTCGTGGCTTCGTCATGTAAAAGGATGTCAAATCGTTCAAACGAATTGGAAAGCATCTACACAGTGGAAACAGAACAATATCGAAACATTGCAAGAAATGATGCGAGTTATTGATAGTTATTTTTATGATAAATATCATTATGGTATTTTCAAGGGAAACACCTCTTTGAAACAGCTCGTGCAACAAGGTGAGTGTGATGCTCTTGGCGTTCAGTTGACAGATAATGAAATCAGCACTTATGCTATTGATGTGGCATTTCATGAAGCTGGATTAAATTACGGAGATAGAAAAACAACTGTCATGAAAGTTATCGAAAAATGTGTGCGTACAGCTTTTTGCTTAAATATGTTTTTAGATATAAATAATGCAGAAATAATTTTTGCTTCCCCTAAAATCAATCCTTCCGTATTAAAAGACCTTGAGCCGTGTATAGATGACCTTAACTATGTTTTTACATCAAAGGGATATGAATTTACTTTTTGTGTTATAGCAAATGAAGAATTTAATAGTAAAGTTCTGCAGCCAATTTTAAATGCAAGTAAAGGCGTTTCCGATACTGCCGAATTGTTCTTGCGCAGCTATCAAATGTTTACTATGTTTGCTGCTGCACCTGTAAAAAATAAAAATACTACCGCAATTCAACCAACTACAATTGTTGATAACACAATGTACGAAGATATTTCTCCTGATATGTATCCTGAATTAAAGGTAGGTCAACTTGCTAAACGAGTTCTCGGCAAAATGCTTTGTGACGGTTGTGTGGACGCAGAAGAAATACAAGCCATGCAAACACCCGAATACAGTAAAATTACTTTTGGCTTAAATTATCCTTTATTAGTACATAAAGACCGTGAATTCGACACGGTGCGCTATTACTCAAATCCTATTAGTATTAATGGTGAATATTATTATCTATGCTCACAATGGTTTGAAACCACATCAAATAATGACCGCCCATTTTTATTAAAATGGATTGCACTGCATTCAAAGTAAGAATTTAGGTGTATTAAAATGTTAGATTGGAACGGAAACGGAAAAATTGATCCTGTAGATGTCGGCATATCTGTTGCTACCGAAAAACAAACAGATGTTGAAAAGCCAAAGGTAGATAACAAAAAATCTAATGCCGGATGCTTAACTTCTGTACTATTAGCCATTGGGTTAATTGCCGTTATAATATGTTTTATATTTTAATTTTATACTGCGACTATAAAAAGATCATCACCGCCACGGATTGTTCCGTGGCGGTGTGTTCGTTTATGCCGACTGTGTTGCTTTTAGCTTTGCCTTGGCTTCTTGAATCTCGGCTTTCATTTTTGGAATCATCTCTGCGAGGAGTA
>CAZSIL010000172.1:0-1540 GCA_964607025.1 uncultured Eubacteriales bacterium | reverse complement strand
GGTTTCCCACTTGGAGATGGTTTTGCTGCTGACACCGATTTTCTCAGCCAGTTCCGCCTGGGTCATGTTTCGCGCTTCCCGAAGTTGTTTAATGGTGGTTCCAGTCACATAGGTGTTCATAGGGATCCCGTCCTTTCTGTGGAAAGCATACCATGAAATCAGAAGCCTGGCAACCTGCGCTTCGTAGACAAGCTGGTTTTCCCATGGTATAATTCAAAAAAAGAGGTGGAGAACATGAACAACGATAACGAAAAGGTATTTTCCATGTCCTTTGCAAAGGTCTACCCCATGCTCATCGCCAAGGCAGAGCGTAAGGGTAGAACCAAGGATGAGGTGCTGGAAGTGACTGCCTGGCTCACAGGCTACACCCGTGAGAAAATCGAAGTATTGCTGAAAAGCGACACCACATACGGTGATTTCTTCCGAAAGGCTCCTGCATTGCATCCAAACCGGAAGCTGATCAAGGGAAGTATCTGCGGCATCAAGGTGGAATTGATTGAAGATCCCATGATGCAGAACATCCGGTATCTGGACAAGCTGGTGGATGAACTGGCAAAGGGTAATGCGATGGAGAAGATTTTGCGAAAATGAACGATATTTTGAAATTCATTAACCACACAATCGAACTGGAAGAAAAATTCCTGCCCAAGTTTGCCGAAGGCACCTCTCAGCACAGCCTTCTGCAAAACCGCATCCAGGCATTACAGACTGCACAGGATCTGATTTCCGGAGAAGGTCAACCTACTCGGGAAGAACTGGAATTTGCCCTGCCCAGGATTGAATCCATTATCCACAAAATGAGTAAAGCCCGGGATAAATACGAACCGGGAAACAAGAATTACAAGCGGTTCGATCCAGCGGTGCAGGTCATGGAACAGGTACGGACAGCGATCCTGCGGGCATTGGAGGAATGAACCATGTGGCTTGCGGAAGTGAAAGCAAAAGCCAAGCGAAAGAATCAGATTCTTTTTTCCAAGGACAGTCTGCTGCTTGAAAATCTGTGCCAGCTGATTGATCACACAAACCGCAGAGCCTTGGTTCTATGGGCATTGGAACTGGCGGAAGAAACGGCAGTCCAGCTGGAAGCAAAATATCCAGACCATCGACCTCGGGAAGCTGTGGAAGCTGCACGAGCCTGGGCCAAAGGTGAGATCAAAATGCCCATCGCCAAGCGTGCTATCCTCGATTGTCATGCCATGGCAAAGGAACTGACAGACCCTGCCGATATTGCCCGGTGCCATGCTTTCGGGCAGGCCTGTAGTGTCGTCCACACCGTCGGTCACGCACTGGGATATCCCATGTATGAGCTGACTGCCATTGTTCTGGAATATGGATTGGACGATTGTAGAGATGCCGTGGAGCAGCGTGTAACATATTATGAGCAAACGTTGCATTACTGGATGGAATACGAAAAGACTTGCCAACAAAATTGGGCCGGTTTTCTGATGAAATAAAAAAGTCGCCCCTTTCAGAGCGTACAAAATTGAAATAACCCTTGATCTGTTAGCTAATCACTCTAACTGATCAAGGGTTATTTCAT
>CAZSIL010000171.1:0-1543 GCA_964607025.1 uncultured Eubacteriales bacterium | reverse complement strand
AGCCATATAAGAAGCACTGTTGCCATAGATAGAACAGCACTTATGCAAATACTTAATTTGTCAGCCTTCTTTTTTGTTGACACATTATCACCACGCTTAATAATGATGCATTTTTTACAAAAACTGTTTACAGTTTAGATGCAAATCGGCAGGCTCTTACATAACACTCGGTAAAATATTCCTGTAAGGACATTCTAAGATATTTATCGTTTTCGTGTCTGTTGGGTTTTGAGTTACGGTTGAGTTCAAAGGTAAGTATACCCTTGTAACCGCATTTTTTCAGACGAGCCGCCAGTTCATCCCAATCACGGATTCCGTCAAAAGGCAAAAGATGCAGGTCATCGTGCCAATATATTCTGCCGTTATAATCCCTTATCCCCAGATTGTCATTTAGATGTGTGGCAATAAGTTTATCTCCCCAAAGGGACAGTAAATCTTTTGAAAAGTTGTAGCACATTTCATGACCCGAATCAAGACAGAAGCCCACATTATTTCTGCTTCCGTAAACTTCAAGAAGTTTACTGAGATATTCTTCACCTTCCGTATTTTCAAAGGCAATGTTTACTCCGCATTTTTCTGCTTCATCTATAATTTTTCCGTATCTTTCAAGTCCCTCTTCGGTTATGTCAACAATTCCGTCAAAACCTATATAACAGTGAGAAATCATCAGACCGATACCGTTTTCGCTGCAATCGTGAACACATGCAGTAATATCATCAAATGCCGCTTTTGCCTCTTGAGCGCTTCCGTGCCACAAGTCAGCTGTACCGCCGAAAGGTGCGTGAACCGATTGATATATCATACCTGCTTCCTCGGCTGTCTTTGCCCACTGTTTTATTGGACACCCCTTTTTCCACGGTGTAAAAAATGCCTCAAAGCCCGTTTCACACAACATTTCTATCTGCTTTTCAACGGGTATTTCCAATGAATCAAATACATTCATTCCAAGAAGATGACGGTACATATAAGCCCTCCCGACTAAATCATAATAAACTTATTGTAACTCATAGTTTTGTCATTTACAACAAAAAAAGAAATTTTATATCACACGTCATTTTACTCTGTTAATATTAATCCGTAAAGTAACTGTAAAGTGCCTCCCGCGAATTCCCACACTAAATTCCACTTTAATTTCCACTCCGGAATTTACGTTGGGACTTCACTGCCCTCCTTTCACATAGTAAAGTCTGCCATAATTTGTTTCCCACACTAAGTTCCGCTTTAACTTCCGCTGTGGAACTTACTGTGGGAATTTACTCAATTAACTTGGAATTAACTTTCCGCATAAAATTGTTGACATAGTAAAAAAGATTTGATATAATTAACAGGCTGTAAAGTGAATATCCGGGGTGTGGCACAGTTTGGTAGTGCGCTTGGTTCGGGATACCATACCGAACGGAGACCGATTTTCTTCCCGAATTGCACAACCCCTTGTAAACAGCCACTTTATCGGTGGCACAGTATTTAGGAATTAGCGAAAAATACCGATACGACCACATAAAATCCCACAGATACGATATTTTCGTGAAACTTTGGGTACAAA
>CAZSIL010000170.1:0-1545 GCA_964607025.1 uncultured Eubacteriales bacterium | reverse complement strand
TTACTTCATCACATTTCTTGAATTGCTCAACAAAGAACGCCTTGTCCTTTTCATAGCGTTTGCTTTGGATATATGTATTTTCGCTCTCAACATAGTCGGTATAGGAATACGACTCAACATTTTCGCCGTTCATCAGTTTATTAAACTGTGTGCCGAGAAGAGACAAAGTCCAAGCATCACCGATAATATGATGCAGTTTTATAAGCAGACCATACTGCTCGGTCAGAGTAACAATATTGATTTCACAAAGATTGCCGTAAAAATCAAGCGGTTTCTTTGCGTAGTTTTCGGCATAAGCATCAAGCTCCGCTTTATTGTCAAAGCAAAGTACATTGAAATCCTGCTCGGCATAATCGCACACCATTTGCGAAACTTCACCATCAGTCTCAACAATGCGAATACGCAAAGCGGTATTAAGCCGATAAAGTTCATTAACAGCTCTTTTTATTTCGGATAAGTCTTTTTTGCCGTTTACGAGCATACTGCCGCAAATAACGGCAATCGCCCCACCGGCAAACTTCTCCATATCGTATATTAACTTTTGCGGTTTAGTTAAATTCATCCTCAAACCCTCGCTCAATACAACATAATCGGCATTATGTTGTATTAAGCGTCGAAAGCAAGTCTGTCAAAATACATACTCATTAAAAATAAGCATAACGAAAAAGCCTTTCCGCACTTTTTCTAAAGCGAAAGCGAAAAGGCTTCTTTTGTCATGTTCAATTATCGTATTTTTTAGCGAAACCTCATTTGTTAACAGAAAAATTGTTGTTTTTTCTGTACGTATATGGTATAATTTTTAGGTATATATTTCCTATGAGTAGATATTTAACAACATAATGCCGATTATGTTATTTGCCGATACCGTGGGTATCGTTTTTTATATTATTAGCCGCATATTTTCCATCTTACGTTTATGTTCTGCGCCGGTAGTGATAATGTAAATCCGAGTGGTGTTGATGCTGCTGTGACCGAGAATGTCGGCAAGTTTGGCAATATCCTTCTCTATGCCGTAGAATGTACGGGCGAACAGATGGCGGAGATTATGGGGAAATACCTTATCAGGAGATACCCCCGCCTGCTCACACAATGCTTTCATCTCACGCCAGATATTGCAACGACTCATAGGCTTGCCAGATTTAGTGACAAAGATACAACCTGTAGTGATACCCTTAGCCTTAATATAATTTAATAGTTTTTTCTGCAACTCCCGAACGATAAATACCGTTCGGGTTTTGTTTTTGCAGGAAACTACCGCTTCACCCTTGCGTACCGCCTCAACGGTAATAAACTGCAATTCGCTTACACGGATGCCCGTTCCGCAGATCGTTTGCAAAATTAGATTCAATCGCTCGTTACCTTTTTGTTTTGCGGCATTCACAAGACGGATATACTCCGCTTTGGTTAGTTCCTTCTCCTCGGAGCAAAAAGCTTTCTTCTGCACCTTGAATTGCTTAATACAGCAATCCATCCACCCCATAAACCTCAGAAAAGCATTCACCGCCGCAATCATAGAATTAGCACTTGCAACCTCGTACTTTTCAA
>CAZSIL010000169.1:0-1577 GCA_964607025.1 uncultured Eubacteriales bacterium | reverse complement strand
GCACCGTCTGTAATATATTTTACTGTCAGACCATTGATCTGTGCCACCGGCTTAACATTATCGTAGGTGTAGGACAGACTTTGCCGCACCGTACTGGCCTGATTCCCCATAATATCGCTGACAGAGACCTGGATCGCCATGTCATCTACCGTCTGAAGGACATCCGCCTGCAATGCGATATGCAGATAGGCAGTATAACTATTCTGCCCCTGCAGAGGGTAGCTCAACTGATAACCGCCGTTTCCCGTCAAGGAGACCGTATTTCCGGTAAAACTAGCTGGCGCGGTCTGGTTGGTGTCCACCACATATTGGAAGGCAATACCATCCTCGGATGTCCCGGTCAATGTCACGATAGCCGTCTGTCCCAGGATACCGGCATCGGCATCGGTCACATCGATCTTCAGATCCAGGTACCGGCTGCCGTCCGCAGCTTCCAGCTTCGTCACTGTGATCACAGGACTTGTCACATCCAGATACAGCTGCTCTGATGGTTTATTCAATGTAGAGGTAACCAATTTGTGTCCGGCGCTATCCTGGGCCGTCGTATAAGTAAGGCCGATAGGTCGGATCACCTGACCCTCATACTCTGCCATCATGGTCATGCCCGCCGCAACAGTCAGCGGTTCAAAATACAGAATGGTCTGGTTGATGCCATACGTATTCTTTACAGTACCTGTGCGATCCAGATCCAATACGATCTGACTGCCACTGGCATCCTTCATATTCAGTGCCAGCTGGATCCCCTTCATGGAAGACAGGGTCTCGCTGATATATACACTGAACGTAGCAGACTGGCCCACACCTAGATACAGACTCTTTAAATCAATGTCTGCAGGCCACTGCGTCTTAACTTCCGAAGCAGAGGTGTTCATGGTACGTCCCGGTACCGAAACATGAACCGCAGACACTTCCGGGGTGGTATTGTCAAACTGGAGGTTCAGGGTACGATTCAGGGCGGAAAGATCCAATGCGTTTCTGGCCAAGTCCGAAATCACTGTGGTCTGAACATTTACTGTACTATAGCCGTAGAACCGTTCACACCCGGGAGTAACGGTCCGAGTATTTCGATAATCGTCCACATAGCTGTACCGATAGATCTGCTCGATTTCCACGATAGGTACCACCGCTTCGATCGTTGCAAGACTGGGAACCTTCATTTCCAACACGGTATAGTCTTTGCTGGCCCAGCTTCCCAAAGACGCCTGATATATGAGCTTATTGCCATCTATGTCCTTCAGATACACTCGCAGGGATTCACTGCCGCTTCCGGTGCGAGTATCCTGCAGGGTAACATCCACATACAACTGATCCCAGTAGGTGGAAGCGATCTCATCCTGCGCAAAGGTCAGATTCTCGTTGGCTGTAACCGTGATCACCAGATTGCCGCTGGTCTGTTTCACATCCACCGACTGGACCGAAGGTGCCTGATTGTCCTTGATGTACACATAGAAACCGGTGATGCTTCCTTTTTTGCTTCCGCCCACCGTGAGGGAATCTCCCCCCTTCACCTCACTCACCTTAATGGACATTTCCTGCCAACCAGTCCCGCCGGTAAGGGTATGTCCCCTCATGCTGAT
>CAZSIL010000168.1:0-1597 GCA_964607025.1 uncultured Eubacteriales bacterium | reverse complement strand
AGGATACTATTTAAAGAACATAGAAAAGACAAAGAGTTACAGCGACAGTACAACCTTTATGACGTAGTTACGACTAGTTGAGATTTTGGGGTTTTGGGAATTTTACAATTTAGCACAGTTTTTTAATACGTTATACAGACTAGTTGATAAATCATTCATTATGAATTTTAAAGTGTTTTATTTTCAAAGATAAAAAAATATGTTAATATAAATTTACTAAAGCAAAATGTTATTAATAGATGAGGTCGAAAAAATGGTTTATCGAATCGATAACTTTACAGAGAATGAAATAAACCCTATTACAAAGTATAAATATGATGCATCATGGATAGTTCTCATACTCACTGACAGTAATGAGTATCAACAATTTGTTGGGAGCAATAATGGATGTGCTTACACAATAAAGTTAAGTCGTTCTTTGTGTAAGGATTGGATGATGGTTATTGGTGATTTTATTGACTTTAATGAAGCGAATAATAAAAATATAATTCTTGTGTTGTCTGAAGTGGATTATACAGCGGCTCTAAATCACTATAAAGGTCATAAATATAATGAGGCATTCCTTCGTGAGAATGAGCCATCTGTTTTGGTTCATAGCACATCGATGAATAGTTGGAAGCAGATTAAGCAGGATGGAATGTTAAAATGCTGGAATAGACTCAAATCCGAAAATGCTATTTCTGAAACAGCACCGATTGGTATAAAGTTGGGAGATCCGTCTGATATTAGTGATTATATTATGTTTGGTGGCGGTATAACTGGGGAAATTGTAGTGAACTCAAAGCAAAAAGGAAAAATCACAATGGATGCAAATTCAGAGTATCTGACTGGTGCAAGATTATATTTTGATGCCGAGAAAATAGCAAAAGATGGGTTGCTTGTTCGAGACGGCAGTCATCTAAAGGTAAAAGATGCGTTGCCATTAGACCCATATCTAATTTGGGTGGCGACCTGGGACTCTATCGGATTAGAAAGTCAAACATCAACGCCTAAGATTTTCTCCGAGCAATCAGATAGAGTGTTTCAGAATCTTTCGCATGAACAACTATATTAAAGTGTCAATTGATAAATTTCAAATTATAGAGGTATAGATATATGAATAGTTATGATAAAGATTTTTGGAACGTCCTAGACGAGTTAGTAAAAAATTCTGAAATCTGCATAGATAGACCTAAAGGAACAGCACACCCCAAATATCCCAGTTTTATTTATCGCCTTGATTATGGATATTTGAAAGACACATCCTCTATGGATGGAACAGGAATTGATGTGTGGTTGGGAAGTGGCGAAAAAAAGGTTGATGCGATAATGTGTATTATCGATTTGATGAAAAAGGATTCAGAAATAAAGATATTGATTGGATGTACTGAAGAAGAAAAAGCTATTGTCTATGAAACACATAATGAAACGCAATTTATGAAAGGCGTTTTAATACGCCGATAATCAGTTATCTTACTCCGAATTATATTATGGAAAACGTGCAAAAAAGAGACCCGCCCACTTTCAAAAGTGGACGGGAATTCTTTTTCTAAAACACTAACTAAATGACATGATGTCGGGGTCAAAAGCCTAACTATAGCACCTTGAAAATTTAATA
>CAZSIL010000167.1:0-1599 GCA_964607025.1 uncultured Eubacteriales bacterium | reverse complement strand
ACTACGATGTTGAGACGGGATTGTACTATCTCCAGAGTCGATACTACGATGCTGAAGTTGGTAGGTTTATTAATGGGGATGAGGTCGTAGTTAGTGTACGCTCATTATCTAATGTGTTTAGCACTATGTTTTCGTATTGTAACAACTCGCCTACTATACATCGCGATGTGCTGGGATATGTTATTGAAACAGTTTTGGATATTGCAAGCATTGCAGGAAGCTTAATAACTTTATTTTCAAAACCATCTTGGCTTAACTTTGGACTGTTAATTTGGGATATAGCATCAGCATTAATACCTTTGGCACCAGGCTCGTACGTAATAAAATCAGGAAAATTTGTCGTTTCTGTTGCAGATACAGTTGACGACTTTAACGAAGGCACTAAATTCTTAACTGGAACATATAAGCAGTTAAGAAAAATATTCAACCACGTTAAAGGTATAGAAATTCATCATTTGGTTGAAAAAAGATTTAGAGTATTGTTTAAAATTCCACAAAATGATTTTTTGTCAATCCCAATATCCAAAGAATTGCATAAAATCATTACTAAGCGATGGAGAAACCTTTATAAATCCGATAAATATTTCAAATATTTCAAACGAGGTTCGAATTATACAAAAATCACATACACTATGATGGAAAAAGCCATTGAAGAAGTTTACAAGGATATGCCTCAGCTATTGGAAGAGGCTTCTAGATGGTATAGAAAAAATTGGAGAAAAGTAACATGAAAAATTTGATGGAAAAACTTTACGGCAATTTGGATGAAGCAAAGGCTTTTGTGATTGATTTCGAATATATGATATTCACAAATCAAGCATGGGATGACTTAGTAGAAATTACTTGTCAAAAATGCGGAAAATACTATCAAAAATGCGATTATCAATCCACTAAATCAGAATGCAAAAAAGCTTTTGGCAAATTGGATCTTGAAGGATTTGGCATTTGTGAAGATTTAAAAAATGAATTGATAACAAACTTTGATATCTCCGAAGAAGATTTTCGTCCAATAAGAAATAAAATCGGTACCATAATATACTATCAAATAACACCAACTCATACAATGCTTCCAAATAGTAAAATAATGGACTGGCATTATGAACCATGTCTGTTGTGCAAATCTGAAAAGTACTGGAGAAAAAGCAAATATAATGAAAACAAAGAGGAATATTATTATATATCGCAAGAAGTTTTGGATGACCTTCACGATATAAATGTATCCCATGAACAATTTTCCATGTATGCTCCAATATATGTTGTAAGCAAAAGAGTATATGAATATTTTGCTGAGCATTATCCGAGAGCTAAATTTTCACCAATGTTTCTAAAACAAGACAACTAAACATTTAGTTGCCCTCTGCACTTTTGAACAAGTGCAGCAAAAACGAATAATGGCAAAAAATCTCCTATGGTATCAAAAATACCATAGGAGATTTTTATCCCCGTAACGGTAAAGCACATATACGACGGTGCATTTGCAGGCAATCAATACAATACAAACAGCACAGTCGGAATATATTCTGCAAACTTCGCTCAGATGAACGCAGGCTATGGCTTCAGACTCAACCTTATGCAGAGTATGTGCAAGGTAAAGACACT
>CAZSIL010000166.1:0-1612 GCA_964607025.1 uncultured Eubacteriales bacterium | reverse complement strand
TAATCAAAGCCGACATATACGCATACTCATTGGAGCCAGCCTCCAGTTTCAGAAGAACCTCGATATTCTGGAGGTAATACTGGGACATGGGGAAAACGCCATATTCATTGCTCGCCATACCGGAGGTGCCGTCACCGCCGCGGAAGTCCGCAAGCTGGAAAGCCTCATGGACAGTAGAACCGCTCTTTGCCGTCACAGAACCGGAGCCAGTGATATAACCCCAGGCATAAAGGAAGCCGCCGTTATTAATGGTAATCGTACTGTCCGAATTCATCTTGACAAAGCCCACAGGACCGCTAACCATGCCGTTGGAGCCATATGCGGCACACTGAGAACCACCAACACACAGACTGCCATTCACAGTCAGATTGGCACCGGTAGCCATAGTCAAGGTGCGGTACGCTGTAGGAGTAGTATAAGTTTCCAAACAGTTGGGAACATCAGTATATACAGTATTGGCCGAATTAAAGGGAATCAGCAGAGTCGCACCAGCGGGAATAGTGTAGTCACCAGAAGGCAACGTCGCATTGTTCATCAAAACAATGGTCTTAGAACTGGCGCTCGCAACTGCGCTAACTGCATTTTCAAGACCCTCTACCAGATAGGAATTACCCACCTGGAACCAAGGATCCGTAGTCGCAAAAACAGCCCTTACTGTAATATCCGAAGCAGGAATATAAGTAAAAGACGCACTCGTGGAGATCAAAGCATTATCGGCTTCATTCATCCATCCAATAAAAGTAGCTCCACTTGCGGCATCAGCTATTAACGCAACACCTTCAAGCGCAACCTCCTGCGTGGTGCCGGACGCAACTGTGGTACCTGCAGCAGTCACGCTTCCCAAAGCATTGTCGTACACATAGGTAACATTGGAAGAAGCTTGTACTTCCTTGATTCCAAAGCTGCTCATAAGGAGCGTACCAGTATTTTTATACCCCTTTCCTACAACAATGGTCACTGTAAAGTATGCTTCAGCATCCAACACTTTGCTGAAAGAGCCACTTGCCGCTGAATATACAGTACCATCAATCGTAAGCGTTTCGACGTTGTTAGCAGTCCAGTCGAAAGAAATCTCTGCAGTTTCCGTCAAATCATTATAGATTGTGATGGTCGTCGTTTTTTTTGCTAATAAAGTGGCTTGTGCGGTAACTGTAATCACACCGTCAGTCATTGAATTGTCTGTTGCGCCGCTGACATTCACATATACACCGTCTACAGGCGTATGCGTGCCAGATGTTGCAGCAGCAAGAGCCTGTGCCGGGATCAGTGCCAGCATGGCAACCAATACAAACACAGTTACAAGCAGACGCTTTGAAAATTTTGTTTGCATTCTAATTTCCTCCTCACAAATATTCTGATCCGAATCCAAAAAGGGCATAAAACTCCTACATTAGATTTTCTTGACAATTATATTCCATTCGCCTTAAAAAGTCAATATACGGATCGAGCTTATTTCTTTCACCGTAGGGAACAGCCTGCGTTGCCGTTCCCCCAAAAAAACTGTATCATCCTGAGGGCAGAATCCCCTAAAAATCGTAGGGATTCCTGCGTTCAGAATGACAGGTCAAAGTTGAGGTTTTGCAGAAATTGAGGCCGAAGATTGCCACACCAG
>CAZSIL010000165.1:0-1618 GCA_964607025.1 uncultured Eubacteriales bacterium | reverse complement strand
TGTCCATATCCTTTGAAATATCAGTTGTCATAAATGACTTAATAAATGTTTCGCTATCATAGCCTCGTTTACCCGATAACTCAAATAATTTGCCTTGAGTATCACAAAGAGTTAATTGTAATGATTTATTCATAATCATTTTCCTCCCAAAATCTCATCAAAGAACTTTCCTTCACGGCGATATTTGATTTCTATTTCATCAGCAAGAGCAATTCCTTCTTTTCTGCGTTCTACACTCATATCACGGAGAATTGCGAGTTCGAGCTGAGATAAACTTTCTTCTTTCAGGATTTTGATTTGCTTACATGCTTTTTCAGTAATTGCAACATATTGCTTTCCAAGGTCAAGTGCAGATAAACAATGTATTAATGCAGTGTCAGTTAAGGTTTTGTTAAAGAAACGAGAAAGTTCAGTATACATTCGGTCATTTGCAATATGTCCGATAATGATGTCATAGCCATTTGCAAAATCCGCATACTTTTCATAAATTTCTGTGCCGACAGCCGATTCCATCTCCTTGCGGTAGTATGCAATCAAGAGTGCCCATTCCAGACCGATTTCAACATTAAGAACTTTAAGCCCGAACAAATCAAGCTCTACTGTATAAAACTTAGGTTTATCTTCTGCACACACCAAAGTAAGAGGCTGTAATGCACTTGTTCCCATATAAAAGCCTTGACCAAAATCGCATTCTCTGCGACTGATAGGGGCAATATCTCCAATTATACCATTTTTAGAGCCATGATATAAAATTAATTTATTATCAGTATTTTCATATGCTTTTGAATCTATTATCATTTTAGCTAAATCAATACTGTTATCTTTGCAAAATTGATATAATTGCTTTTGTGCCATTTTGTTCGGTTCAGTTTTTCCATTCTCCCAACGGTTAATGGAAAGGGCAGTAGTTCCCAAACGATCCGCAAACTGTTCTTGATTCATATTAACGGAATTTCTTATATTTTTAATTAAGTCTTTCAAAAAGAACACCACCTATCATTTGATAACAGTTATATTATACACTATGATAGTTAAAATGTCAATAGATTTCAAAAATTCAAACCATAATCTTACTAATAAATTGATATGTCAAAAATTGACCTGCTGTAAACAAAGAAATAGACTATTTTCGAATCTGGGTGTAATTTAAAAACAGAAAGCTTGGCAAATTGGGCAACACTTTTTTTGCAAAAGGAACAATTGACAGACCATAATTTATGGAGAAAATTTGTAGATGTTTTTCGCAGTCAGCCGGATGCTGAAAATTTAGGCTGGAGTGGAGAATTTTGGGGAAAAATGATGCGTGGGGGTGTATTGATTTATTCATATACCAAAGACATTGAATTATACAGAACAATAATTGGAATTACATAGTCGGCGGTATATATGCTTAGGTTAATCAGCCACTTGACTTTTTGTGCTCAGATGGTTTTTTGAAATTTTTTCATCCATTAACCTTGTTTTAACTTTGAACTTTTATACTTTAATTAAACTGATGAACATTTGTGAAATTACAAAAAGGATTTAGCGTATTTTAAACTCAGAAAAAGGAAATCGGGTGATAAATTGAAAGTTCTTATAATTGATGATGCAGTAGATTTAAACAACACAATTAAGA
>CAZSIL010000164.1:0-1623 GCA_964607025.1 uncultured Eubacteriales bacterium | reverse complement strand
ATGTAACTATCAAAATCAGAAGCATAAATCAATACACGTTTCTTTAACTTCATTGCCTTAAACATACATCCTGAATAATCCGTTATCACAAAATCAGAAGCTATAAGCAAATCAACTATTTGTGGGTATAGCGAACCGTTTAATACATCATTTGTGTATATTATTCTATTATTTAAATCTGCAATATTAGGATGTAATCTAACAATTACTCCCCATTCACCTCCATATGTTTGTTTCAATGCTTTAATCAATTGCTTATAATCAATATTATAGCAATCTAAGTTACCATTCTTTCTAAACGTAGGTGCATATAACAAAATATGTTTTTCCTCTTTAAGATTAAAATACGAACGAACATTTTTTATCGATTTATTATTATCTAATCCCCTATTATATTGATAATATAAATCACACTTTAAAATTTCTCCTGAAAACCAAAATGACTCTTTCATATTTTTTGTGCGCCAATCCGATCCTGAGACCATTACATTTGCCATTTTAGAATCACGAATCGCGCTTAAAACATAATTTGAATTAAGTGTTTTAACAGCATCTTTTTCTGTCATTTTAAGACACGGACCACCATTATGCCACGTGTGAATATAATACTGTTTTTTTCGCTTTCTAACATACCCTGGCTTTCGTCTATTATCAATCCAAATCTTCGCTGTTACTTGTTCGTACACCGATTTTAAGGATGAATAATTAACACATCTTATATCTTGAGGCATCTTATCATCTTCTTTTTTACAAAGCCATACTATATCATAATCTTTTTTTTCATCTCCTATAGCCTCATATATGTATTTTCCTTCATCTCCATAACCATTTCCTGCATAATTTGAAATTACAATTTTATTTTTTTTAATAGGAAATATTCTCATTAAATAATATAATAAAGCCCCACATTCTCTTTTTATAAAAGGTAAAAAATTTACTCTAATTATATTCATATTTATATCCATTCCTTTCGCTTCGCTCAAGGCACAAAACGTTATGAAAATATTTGGCTTAAGCGATTTCTTTTTTTATAATTCTTCTTATAGGGAACTCGGTACACTACAAATCACGGGGAGGTGAGTGAGCTGCCTGGTTTTCCAGATGACCGTATTTTTATATGTGTAGTCCGCCTTTTCAAGCACAAACAAGTGTGACACCAAGCACGTAATCTTATCTTTGTATAAACAATCTCGTTTATGGCTCAGGCGTTCAGTCAATGCCGTCTCTCCCTATAATTCTATCGAACATATGTGTTCTGAAAGGAGTCCCTATGGCTTTAAAAATCGTGTACAAAATTTGTTGTGGTATTGATGTCCACAAAAACTTTGTAGTGGCATGCATTGCTAAAACTGATAAGCAAGGCGTTACCACCTACGAGATCCATCACTTTTCTACCTACACGAAAGGTCTGAAAGAGTTGTTGAAATGGCTGCTCGACCATAACTGCAAGGATGTCTGTATGGAATCTACCGGTAAATACTGGATTCCTGTTTATAACGTCTTAGAAAAAGACTGTTCTATTGTCCTTACTCATCCTAAATATGTTAAGGCTATCCGTGGTAAAAAACTGACAAGAAAGATGCGAAATGGATTGCTGACCTTTTTAAGCATGATCTTGTTGCC
>CAZSIL010000163.1:0-1629 GCA_964607025.1 uncultured Eubacteriales bacterium | reverse complement strand
GCAGAACTGCGTGAGATGCTGGAAACTGAACACGGCGTGAAGTTCAAGTCCGAAACAGATACAGAAGTTATCGCACATCTGGTTGGCCTGAATTATGAAGGTGATTTAGAAGATGCGGTATACAAGACTGTCGGCCAGATGAGGGGTGCTTATGCTGTCAGCGTGATTGCTGCCAGCGAACCTGGAAAAATCGTCGCTGTACGTAAGGACGCACCGCTGGTTGTAGGTCTTGGCAAGGACCGCCATTTCATCGCATCCGACATCCCGGCTTTACTGAAATATGTCAAAGAAATCTATTTCATTGAAAATAACGAGTTTGTCGTGCTGACACCTGAAAGTGCGAAGATTTATGATGAAGACAGAAACGAAGTGCATAGAGAAGTCTTCCACGTGACATGGGATGCTGATGCTGCCGAAAAAGAAGGCTATGACCATTTCATGCTGAAGGAAATCTACGAACAGCCAAAGGCGCTTTATGAAACGCTGACAAGAAGACTGAACGAAGACGGCACGATCAAGCTGGATGGTATCTCCATGACAAAGGAAGACATCGAAGGCTTCACCAAGATTTATATCGTGGCTTGCGGTACTGCATACCACGCAGGCCTTGTCGGCAAGTACATCATCGAAAAACTGGCAAAGGTTCCAGTAGAAATCGACGTGGCTTCCGAATTCCGTTACAGAGATCCGTTCATCGACGACAAGACGTTGTTCATCGCAATCAGCCAGTCTGGTGAGACACTGGATACTCTGGCTGCACTGAGAGAGGCGAAGCGTAAGGGCGCAAGAATATTGAGCGTTGTCAACGTTGTCGGCAGCTCTGTTGCAAGAGAATCTGATGATGTATTCTACACTTGGGCAGGTCCGGAAATCGCAGTTGCATCCACCAAGGCATACACGACACAGCTGATGTGCATGTATCTGATTGGCTTGTACATGGGTTATGAAAAAGGCACCATAAGCAGAGATTACTACGACAGATTTATCGCAGACCTGCTGCAGATCCCTGATAAGCTGAAGATGTGCCTGGGCAACAAAGGCTACATCGAAGGATTATCCAAGATGTTATACAACAAGGAGCAGGTTTTCTTCATCGGAAGAGGCCTGGACTCCGCGGTTTCCTATGAAGGCTCCCTGAAGCTGAAGGAAATCTCCTATATCAATTCCTTTGCTATCGCTGCAGGGGAACTGAAGCACGGCACCATCGCCCTGATGGAACCTGGCACACTGGTATTGTCCCTGGCTACACAGGACTTCTTATATGAAAAGATGTTATCCAACATCGAAGAAGTCAAGGCGAGAGGCGCCCACGTCTTCTCCATTGCGAAGGAGGGCAATACGTCTATCGAATCCAAGAGTAACGAAGTCATTTATATCCCAGAGTGCAGAGATGAGCTGACGCCATTACTCAGCGTAATCCCGCTGCAGATGTTCGCATATTACGTAGCGAAGGAACGCGGATGTAACATCGACAAGCCAAAGAACCTGGCAAAGAGTGTAACCGTAGAATAGGTGAGATTATGTGTTCAGAGGTGGACTGATGAAGATTCTTTTGATTTTGCTGGCTGTGTCACTTTTGATGGCGTTGACCGGCTTTGGTGCAAAGCGCCTGGTCATCTTGTCTTTGCT
>CAZSIL010000162.1:0-1641 GCA_964607025.1 uncultured Eubacteriales bacterium | reverse complement strand
ATGCGAAAATTTAACTTCCATTGTAATTCCTGATCAGGTTGTTTCTATTGGTGACGAAGCTTTTGCAAGTTGCGAAAATTTAACTTCTGTAATATATGGTAAAAAGGTTAATTATATAGGAAAATCTGCTTTTGCTGGATGTAGGTCATTGGCTTCTGTATCTATCGGTGATGGTGATATGACAATTGATGAATACGCTTTTTCAAAATGCAAATCTTTGACTTCTGTAACAATAGGTAAAGGTAGTGTTTCTATCGGCATTGGTTCCTTTGCTCAAAACAGTGCATTAACTTCTGTTACAATTAAAGGTAATGCCTCGATTGATTCTGAAGCCTTTTATGGATGTGGGGCATTAACTTCTATAACCTTTTCTGAAAACTTAGTTTCAATAGGAGAATTAGCTTTTTATGGTTGTGGTGCTTTAAGAACATTGACTATTCCTAGTGGAATTATAGAGAAAAGGGCTTTTACACAATGTGAATCTTTGACCTCAGTAATCTTTGGTGATGGTGTTACATATATACAAGATGGAGCATTTAGTAACTGTTCGTCTTTAAAAACGATAACTCTTGGAAAGAATGTTAAAGGATTAAATGTCGCAACCTTTAAATATACTTCTATATCTGAATGTTACTGTTATGCTACTACTCCTCCAGATTTAACAGATACTACATTTGATTTGAATCGGGTGAAAGAAGCGATTCTTTATGTACCCAATGGATATGGTAATGTATATAAAAACTCATATTGGGGAAGAATTTTTGGTAAAATAGTTGAAATGAAAAAATGATTATTAAAATTAGATATAATGAAAAAAGCATATACTATACAGTTTGTTTACAATGGGGTTCCACATACTTATATTGATAGAACTTATGATAATTATAAGGTATCAATGAATTTGAGTGATGTAGCTTATACTTTAGTTGAAGCAATCATAAAAGCAGACGATTTATATGTGGAAGGTGAGATTGCACATGAGATACGTCTTTTCGGAAAAGATCAAGAACTTTTGTGGGCTTCGGAAGATTAAAGGTTTCTCGAGAACCGACAACTCCCACATCATTTTGAAATGACAAATAAAAAGGTGTGTGGAGATTAGATTCTTATAATATGTTAGATTAGGTATTTATTAACATGAAAGTATTTTGCCCTATGGACATAACACTGATTTTAATTGTACTTGTTGTGCTTGTTGTATTGAGACTCAATATCAATATATTCAACAACTGTAACAACATTCATCTAAATCGTTGATGCCTCGTCAGAGTGCAAAGACAAGGCTTGCTTGCAAAAGCAAAGCTATATTATGAGATCAAAATAGGTTAAGGTGGTGATGGCCTGAGGTTACACTTCGTCCGCGGTAAGAAGTGTTGGTCAGCGTCTACTCTCTTGCAAGACCTCGTAGGAGAGTAGGCAGCCACCTTTACCTATTATTTTAAAAACGCTTCGAACTTCCTACCCATATGCGCTGACGTATAAAAATACCAACCCGAAAACTAATTCATTTGCGGCACTCCAACAATTTGATTCTCAATGGGAATGCCGCAAGTGATAGAGTGAAGGATGTTCAAATGTAAAAAATGTCTCTCCGGTCAATCAACAAATCTTTATCTCTTAGCTGGTAGGTAGGGAAAGCAA
>CAZSIL010000161.1:0-1641 GCA_964607025.1 uncultured Eubacteriales bacterium | reverse complement strand
CTATGAGTTTAATGATACTACTAGCGATTATCCAAGGGATAAGTGCGTCCATCAATTGTTTGAGGAACAAGTTGTAAAAACACCTAATAAGATTGCTATTGTTGCTTGCGACAAAACGCTGACTTATGCAGAACTCAACGAACAAGCCAATAGAATTGCTCATTCGCTTATTGAAAAAGGTGTTAGTGTTGGTGATATCGTTGCGTTTGCCTTGCCGAGAAAAAGTTATCTTATTGCCACAATGCTCGGTATTTTAAAGGCAGGTGCTGCATATTTACCCATTGATCCTGATTATCCGCAGGACAGAATAGACTATATGCTTGCAGATAGCAAAGCAAAGTCATTTGTTACGGAAGATAGTATTCAAGAATTTCTTGATAACAAGAGTGCTTCAAATCCGAGTATCGATATGTCAAGCGATAGTTTGTGTTACTGCATTTACACCTCAGGTTCTACAGGGAAACCGAAGGGTACTTCGCTAAAGCATCAAGGCATTGTAAATCTTGTAACAAATCTTGATATTTATAGTGACCTTTCAAAGTGTGAGCGCATTGGATTTATGACCACGATTACATTCGATGTCGCAACACAAGAAATTCTAACAGCACTTCTAAATGGTTTTACAGGGGTTCTTTTACCTGAACGTAAAGAAACAAGAGCTGATGCGATTATTGATGGTATAGTCGAGCATAAAATAGATGTTATGTACGCAACGCCTACATACTTTGATTCGTTGACAGATACAAAAGAAAAAGCTGATAGAATTCTTTCTGCTGTTAAAGTAGTTTGTCTTGCGGGTGAAGCTTTTTATTTAAACGATAACACATTATTGCTGAAAGACAAATATAATGTGATTTTTGAAAACCAGTACGGTCCGGCAGAAACACACGTTGTTTCTGCTACGGAGGTGATTGATATAAAAGACATACATATCGGCAAACCTATTGCCAACACACAAATTTATATAGTAGACAAGTTTATGAATATCGTACCCATTGGCATTACAGGCGAACTTTGTATTGCGGGTGACGGTGTTGGTGCAGGTTATTTGAACAGACCTGAATTGACTGCTGAGAAGTTTGTAGATAATCCGTTTGGCAAGGGTAAACTCTATAAAACAGGCGACCTTGCTTATTGGCGTGAGGACGGCAATATTGCCTATGTAGGTCGCAACGATTTTCAGGTGAAAATCCGTGGTCTTCGTATCGAGCTTGGAGAGATAGAAAATGCCATTTGCAGCACCCCTGGTATCTCACAGGCTGTTGTTATGGTACGCAAAAATAACGAAGGCAGACAGCTTATCTGTGCTTTCTATACCGGCGATGAAGTAGATGCAAAAGATATTCGCAGTCACATCGGCAAGAAACTACCAAAGTATATGCTGCCGCACATCTGCACTTGCATTGACGAAATGCCTTTGACAAGTAGCGGTAAGATTAATCGCAAAGCATTGCCTGAAGTGGATCTATATGCAATAGATACTGATGTGGAATATGTGGCACCCACTACTGAGCAAGAGAAAATTCTTGTAACAGCTATGAAAGCCGTGCTCAGTACGGACAAGGTAGGCATACTGGATAACTTCTTTGATGTTGGCGGCGATAGTTTAAAAGCAATCGAGCTTATCTCCAAACTTGAAAA
>CAZSIL010000160.1:0-1651 GCA_964607025.1 uncultured Eubacteriales bacterium | reverse complement strand
CGCCCATGACTGCGTTCTGATAGTTTGCAATAAATTTCCCGACTTCAAACGTATCCCCATTAAAATAGGAAAGGTCTTTGAAAAACGGACCGCTTTCAAACATAAATAGAAAACACAGAACAAAAGCAAAGGGAAAAGTTCATGGAAGAACTTGTGGAAAGCGTTACGGCTGAGTTTGAACAAAGAAGAAAAGAAAGGTTGCAGTTGGAACGCCAGTGGGAACTAAACCTAAACTTTCTAAACGGCAATCAATATGTATCGATAGACGGACGCGGTGAACTATCCGAGCAGGATAGAGAGTATTATTGGCAACACAGGGAAGTGTTTAACCACATATCAACGATAATCGAATCACGCTTAGCGAAATTTTCAAAGATAAACCCCGTGCTGACGGTAAGACCGAAAACTGATTCGGACGGTGATGCAATCGATGCAGAATCGTCTGAAAAACTTTTGACGTTTGTCCGTGACAAATGTGATTTGCATAACGTTGTAAGACAAGCAACGGCATGGAGTGAAACGTGCGGAACGGCATTTTATAAAACCGTTTGGAATAACGGTGGCGGTGCGAAAATCGGGGAAATGGACGGAAAGGCGGTTCATGAAGGAAACGTATCGGTAATTGCGGTATCGCCGTTTGAAATTTATCCGGAAAATTTGTATTCGGAACTTATCTCGGAACAAGCAGATATTATACACGCAAAGGCAGTGAGCGTTGATGAAGTTAAAAGGCTTTACGGTGTATCGGTGCAAGGCGAAGAAATAAGCGTATACGGTGTTATGCAGGAAAAGAATTTTTTTAAAAATGCAGAAAAGAGCGTTAGAAAAAATAGCGTTATTGTAATTGAAAAATACGAAAAACCCACGCCCGAATATCCCGAAGGCAGACTTATCACTGTAGCAGGTGGAAAACTTTTATATTACGGTGAATTGCCATATAAAAACGGAACCGAACAAAAAAGAGATTATCCGTTCATTAAGCAAGAATCGTTTAAGAATATCGGAATGTTTTTCGGTAAAAGTATCATTGAAAAATTAATCCCTATTCAGCGCGCGTACAATGCGGTTAAGAACAGAAAACATGAATTTTTAAATAGGCTTACGGCAGGCGTTATGACCGTCGAAGATGGGTCGCTTGACGTTGACGATTTGGCGGAAGAAGGGTTGTCCCCGGGAAAGGTTTTAGTTTATAGACAGGGCGCAAAGGCCCCCGAAATTATGCCTGAACCCACGCTTCCCACCGAATTTTCAGATGAAGAAAATAAACTTTTAGACGAATTTGTCATTATATCTGGCACTAGTGACCTTAATTCAAGTTCAGAAAATGCTGGTGCAACTAGCGGAACTGCGTTAGAAATTTTAATTGAACAAGATAATGAAAGATTAAGTTTTCAAGCGGAAAACATCAGAAAGTGTTTTGTGGAAATAGCAAAGCAGGTGTTGAGATTATTTTCACAGCACGGTGGTTCGGTTAGAACAATTATAGAGTCAAACGCAAAGAATAAAACGGAAATAACGTATATCCGTGTACCAAACGTGCCGTCTGACGACGTTGTGATAGACGGAGAAAACGAACTCGGTCAAACCAAAGCCCAGCGCAGAGAAGCGATTTTAAGGCTTTATGAAAGCGGATTGCTTACAGATGTAGAAG
>CAZSIL010000159.1:0-1654 GCA_964607025.1 uncultured Eubacteriales bacterium | reverse complement strand
GGTACCAGGATGCACCGTCCGCCCTGTGTCAGCATGGTATGGATGCATACACCAAGGCCAAAGCCGTGGAAAATGGGCATGGCTGCCAGCATCTTATCACCGGGCTTAAACATAGGATTAGTGGCTACAACCTGCTGGCCCAAGGCATTAAAATTCAGATTGGGCAGAATAATTCCCTTGGTGGTACCGGTGGTGCCGCCGGAATAGAGAATGACCGCGGGATCGGTGCCCTTGCAGCAGACCTGAGGCGTAACGCTGCATTTGCCCAGCTTCATAAAATCGTTCCACAGCAGCACCGGCGCATCCGCAGGCAGCTTTTCGATCTTCCGCCCCTGGGTCAGCGCATAGCCCACCTTCATGACAGGTGAAAGCGCATCCTTAATACTGGCAATAATCAAGTTGTTGATGCCCGTATTTTTCCTGATGGACGCGAACTTACCGTAGAACTGATCCAGGGTGATCGCAGCCACAGAACCGGATTCATTCAGGTAAAACTCGATCTCCTTCTCTGCCGAAAGGGGGTGGATCATATTGGCGATGCCACCCACCAGATTGATGGCATAAAACATATAGATAGCCTGGGGGCAGTTGGGCATTGCGATGGTGACCTTGTCCCCTTTTCGGATGCCAATAGTCTTTAACGCACAGGCGCAGACCTTGATGCTCTCCACCAGGGCCTTATAGGTAGTAGCCGAGCCCATAAAATCAAAGGCAATGTATTCCGGGTATTTCTTTGCCATGGCTTCCACCGCCTCAAACATGGAGCCTTCAAAATAATCAAGCTGCATGGGCACCTGGCCCATGTGATCCTTCCAGGGGGTTTTTGCAGTAATCATCAGTAATCTACCTCTTCATTTAAGGGTCTGTCCAAAAGCTCCGGGTTATCCAGAAGCTTTTTCATAAGCTGAATCGTTCTGGAATAATAATAACCGTCGGCAAGCCGCTCGTCGATGGTCAGGCCAATATCCACGCTGGGCCGCATGGTCACATTGCCTTCATCATCATAAAAGGGCCGCTTTTTGATCTCACCAATGGCGCAGAATACCGAGGTGGTGCCCCAGTTGGTCAGATGATGGTAACCGGCATGGAGCTTGATGGAGCCCAAATTGGTCAGCACCGCAGAGCAGTAATAGGGATCGCCCTCAATAACAGACTGGGGCATCCAGCCGTGCCGGTCCAAAAACCGGGCTGCCCCGCCTACCGCCTTAAGCAGCAATCCAGGCACCTTCGCCACCATATCCAGACTTTCCGTTCCGGCATCCACCTGGTCATGGCTGCGGCAGACACTGATCTGCCGGTAGATCTCATCATGGATGGTATCGATGGTATCGGTGCCCTTGGAGCGGATCACCGCCAGGGCTTCGCCACTGTCATCGGAAAACTCCTTCTTGACCGTAAAGGCCGCAGACACTTCGTTGCGCAGGTACATGGTCTGGTTGGTAATAAACCGGTTCATCTTCGGACGAAGGGTAATGGTTTTCAGCATGGTGGTGACCATTACCTGGAACAGATTGTACTTATACACCGGATCCAATGCGTTTTTCTTTTCCAAATACGCCAAAATGTTGGTCAGGTCGATCCGTTCAGAAATGAATGCCTCGTTATCGCAGCGGTTAGGGTACATCAGCGGCATGACCACATGCATGGAATGGAT
>CAZSIL010000158.1:0-1658 GCA_964607025.1 uncultured Eubacteriales bacterium | reverse complement strand
CAATTAAAAGAATATGAAAAGAATACAAAGATGTCTAAGTTTGAAAAAAGCTTATTGTATGAATGGGTTTTTTCTGGACGTAGTCCATATGATAATGAGTTGAATATTTTTTGTGGTGGATATCCATTAGATATTATTGGAGCATTACATATAATGCAGAAATTGGAAAATGGTACGGATAAGGTAGTAAATTATCAATATGATACACTAAATGATGAAGTATATATGGATGTGAACTTTGAAGATGAGGAAGATATGGAGTTGCCGTTTTGAGGCTTTGTAGTGGTAGAGTAAAATTTGTTTTAAATCTAAATAGAAATGAATTTCTGAAAATTGAATTACAAATTCAATGACATTTTGTTTCAGATTGGTTATTATATAGTTAATAATGATTTAGGTAGCATTATGTGTGTAGTATCAATCAATGTTCCAGAAGAAATATTGTTAGATCTTCATGAAGATAAAATTGATTGATTTGTGTTTAAAATAAGTTGGAGAAGAGTAGTTTCAAGTAGTGGCAGAGTAACATCTGTCACTATTTTACATTTAAATGGGGGATTTTATACTACAAAGTATTACAAATGGTAGTTACTTACCATGAGATAGGTCATGCTTTCATAGGTCTTAACATTTTCTAAAGTCTTATAAAATCTCTATTAAAAGAGTTGTCGTGTTTGTGAATTAATCTTAAAAGACTGGGAAAGCCATTTACTTCCAAATTTAAAGGATTATAATACTGGGAAACTAATGAGCTTTGTATTAAGAAGGATGAGATAAAATGAATCTATTGTTTTCCATTAATAAAAAATGTATATCGTTGCTTCAGACATGTGTATGGTCTATTTTGAAAAACGGTGGAGATAAGGAATACCACATGTATGTGCTGCATACGGATTTAGAAGAAAAAGAGCAGAATCATATCCGGGATTCACTACCAGATAGTATTCATTGGGAATTTATCTCTGTTCCAACAGAGCTTTTTGCAGATTTTCCTACAACAAAGAGGTATCCACAACAAATTTATTATCGTTTAGCTGCACCATATTTATTACCTGAGACAGTAAATAAGATTTTGTATATGGATGTAGACACTGTAGTAATTAATTCCTTGTTACCATTATACAATTCAGACTTTGAAGGGAACTGGCTCATGGGATGTACAAATACCAAATTGTTTCTTCAAAAATTTAATCAGGCACGCCTTGGAATAGATATAGAAAAAGATATTCCATATATCAATACAGGAGTGTTAATGATGAACCTGCCTTTATTAAGGACGAATTGGAAGTTTGATGATATTTGCGAATTTTTAGAGAAAAAGAAACAGAGGTTTATTTTACCAGATCAGGATATTCTAACCGCTTTGTATGGGGAACATGTAAAATTGATAGATAATTTAAAATATAATTTAAGTGACCGTACATTATTAGCTTATAATGCAGACCCACGCAATATTGGAATTGACGAGTGCTGGGTAAGAGAAAATACATCTATTATTCATTACTTTGGTCGTAATAAGCCTTGGAAAAAGAATTACGCAGGAATATTAGATACATTTTATAAAGAAATTGAAAAGGAATACACAGATTACTGGTTTGAAAAAAGTAGAAAGAATAAAACATGTTCAAAATTCTTGTAGTAGAAGATGATATACAATT
>CAZSIL010000157.1:0-1671 GCA_964607025.1 uncultured Eubacteriales bacterium | reverse complement strand
TAATAGAGCCCGGTTTCATGGTCATACACATAGCCACGATAGGTCAACGGGTTCATCACACCGAGGGTGGAAGCCATCGTACCGCCAATGGAAACGATATTGCCCCAGGCATCGTATTCGTAAGATACTACCAATGCACCGGCAGACGACATAATTGCGATAACATCGCCCTGAAGATTGGTGACATAGCAGTAATACGCAGAACCGTACTTTAACGCAGCAGGAGCGCCGTTAATAGCATATGTAAAGTACAGTACGTTATTGCCGACGGTCATCTGCGTCAGCTTCGATCCGTTGTACACATAGCTATAGGTGGTGGTTCCGTTGCTGCGGCTGGTACGCATTCCGTTGGCGTCATAGGTGTAGGTCCATGTGGTTGTCCCGTCGGACAGACTGCTCAACTCTCTGCCATGCTCCCAGGTGTAGGTCATACTGCCGTAGGTCAGCGGATTTCCAATGCCATCATAAGTGATCGTGGTGCCGTCATAGCTGGTCAGCAAGTCTCCCCAACTCTCGTCACCGTAGACGTATTCCACAACATCAACGGGATCACCGAGGGCCGTTTCAGTAGTATAAGCGTACTCTGTGCGGCTGAGAATATTGCCGGCATCGTCATAAGCCCAAACCCAGGTTTTTCCGGCTTCGCGATTATCCTCGCGGATCAGCTGATTGGCAGAATCGTAATAGTATGTACATTGTGATGCTAATGCACCGGTGGAAATAATGGAAACAATATTTCCATTATTATCATAGGTGTAGTAAGTGGGCAGAGAATAATTGAATGCTTTGATGACATTACGCGAAACACGTGTGGATCCATCAAGGTATGTATATTGAGATACCACAGCACTATTATTGTTTATAGTCTGCGCCACTCTTCCAAAAGAATCGTAAACAACTCTTTGCGTCAAATTATCTGTTGTCGCAACCACAAGGCGATTATCGCTATCGTAAGTGTAAGAAGTGGTATGCTTCACACCGTTGATGGTTTCCACCAGCTTGGTCAGGTTGTTCAGGGAATCGAACTCGTAGCCCACGCTGTGGCTGTAACCCGCGCCGGATTCCACATACTTCATCAGCCGGTCGGTGAAGTCGTAGTAGTATGTGGTCTTGATGCCGGTGGCGGAATCGGTGACGGTAGCCAGTGCGCCAGAGTTGTCGTAGACATAGGTCACGGTGTCGCCGTCTTCGAAGATTTCCTGGGTGACCCGGCCGTAGTCATCGTAGGTGTACTGTACATAATCGTCATTGCCATAAGTGAGCCGATCCAGATAATTGTTTTTATCTGTCAGATAATCATTGTAGGTATACCTCGCGAGTGTCCACGTACCTGCGGAAATGCGGCTGATCTGCTCGAAATCGCCATAAGTGAAGTTATAGGTGGTAGAGTTCGTTTCAATCTTCGTTAGCAGATCAAAGGCATAGGTATAAGATGCATCCAGACTGTACCCAGTATCCACATCCGCTGTCGCCGATGCCAGACGGTACATGGTGTCGTAGCTGTACTCCGTCCGGGTAGCTTCGGTATCCTCAGGATACTGCACCCACTCGAGTACATTTGTATCTACATTATAACCATATTTTGTCTCTTTTTCAAGTGCATCTGTGGTGCTCACCAAAATATTTCCGTCAGCAGAGTAGGTCGCGGAACTGGTGATCCTGCTGTCGCCG
>CAZSIL010000156.1:0-1673 GCA_964607025.1 uncultured Eubacteriales bacterium | reverse complement strand
AATTGCAATTGATATTAATCCACTTTACAATCCTTATGTAAGAACCGGGTTTGGCTTTCCAACACTTATCTGCTGATGAAACGAGGGAATGAGGCAGCCAAGGCTCTACGTACCGCTTTCGATATCCGCATGGAATATGCTCACTTGGGACTAACCGAATCCCATGATTCTCTGCAACAGATGATGAACCTCATCAATATGCTTTTGTTGGCAAAGGATGTGGACAATGCAAAGATTGTACTGGAACAATATGAAACCTTGGTCTTGGAAAACCTGTCAGATGCCTCTCTGGATTATGGTATCTGTAAGCTGAGCCAGGGGATTATTGATATGATGGAAGAAAAGCCGGAAGCGGCAGAGATAAATCTGCTTGGAGCTGAGAGCATTATTGAAAATGCTATAGGTACGGATAATGACTATATGAAGACGACCTATCGGTACCTGAATAATCTGTACGCACGGTGGAAGAAGCCGGAGAAGGCGATAGAGTATAGGGATAAGTTTCTTGGGGTGAAATAATTGTTCTCCAAGCCAGGATAGTATAGGGCAGCTGTTGCGAATTTGCAACAACTGCCCTAAAAGTAATCATATGACATAGGAATACTCTCGCAATAATTTGGTATTGCAAATATTAATCATTTCGCTTGTAAAGCATATTCTAAATAAGTTTATTAAGCAAATCATTCGTATAAAAAATATCTCTTATTGTGTCGACATCTGCTTTTAATAACAATCCTGTATGTGCACTATTTCTACGTAATTGATTTACAGCTTGCAAATCAGACAAATATAAATTATATGGATGTATATTGTTTGTCGAAACTACGCCGATTATCTGTCCCAACATATGCATACTGCTAGGAATTTGACTACCTAATAGTGCCCTTAATTGCATTTCAACAACTTTACAATATTCCACTATTATGGGGGCAAAATCGATAATGCTCATTTTATGTATTTCATAAAGAGTTTCTGCTGTAATTAAAAACTCCTTAGCATTCGTATCAAGATGCGAATATGTTGAATTAACCCAACTCTGAGTATTTTGATATATGATACTATCTTTATTCACCATCTGAATCATTTGATTTAGAACATCATCCATTTTCTCTAAGTATTTTTCCCAATCATCATGTTCATCTAAATCTAATTGTCCAGAATTATTCTGGAGCTGTATCAATTGAAGTGCCCACTGGCGAATACAACGTTTCTGTTCTATAGCGTTTTTCCCACTTTGATTAAGTTGCTCCTTAATTTCCGTATAACGTTGATTTGCAGTTTCTATTTCTGGTAAGATTTGTTCCCATATTTCCCACTCACTTTTTTGTGGCATCTTCTCTTTTGCTATTAACAAGTATGCTTTTGCTTGCTCATATTCTTTCAAGAAACTATATGCAGAAATAATTCCTTTTAGTGCCTCAAACATTATCATGTTCAGATTATTGTTAGAAGCTATTGAATACAGTTGCTTACCATCCATATCTTGAAACTGATAAACATTCTCATCTACGCTAATATGTTCAAGACATTTTTGATACATAAAAACTGCACTTTTGTATTGCTCCATTTTCTTATAAATATCAGCAACAATCAATAGTGTTGTATCATCCTCTACAATAAAAAGTGCTTTTTTTCCCCACTGTAATGCATCTTCTAATTTCCCCTGCCTTTTC
>CAZSIL010000155.1:0-1674 GCA_964607025.1 uncultured Eubacteriales bacterium | reverse complement strand
CAAAGACGAAGACGGCGCGCTCACCGAAGTTCCCAGCATATCTCAGATACATTCGGGCACATGGGCAGAGCATAAGGCGGTCCCCGCGCCCGCCGCAAGCATTATCGAAAAAGTGCTTATAATGGACAGAATAACAGGCTACACTCACACGGGAAACCCCTGCTCCACAGGCGTATGGCCGAAGATAGGCACAGTGGCGGCAAACCCCAATCAGATACCCTACGGAACAAAGATATATGTGCCGGGCTACGGCTACGGGCGCGTAGAAGACACCGGCTCAAACCGCCATGCGGCAGACTACTATTGCTGCGACCTGTTCTTTGAGACGAGAAAAGAGGCTCTCACATGGGGCAGCCGAAAAAATGTAAAAGTTTATTTGCTTAAATAGAGAGGAAATATGGCATCTGTAACAGATATCCGCGAGATACTTGCCGCCCACGGCGTTGCACCCTTAAAAAAGCTGGGGCAGAATTTTCTCGCAGACGACAACATTATAAATAAGATAGCACAAAATGCAGTTCCCGAAGGGGGAAGTGTGCTTGAGATAGGCCCCGGAATGGGTGCTCTCACCTGCGCTCTTGCAAAGCGCGCAAAGAAGGTGGTCGCAATAGAGATAGACTCGGGCATGGTGGAGGTTTTAAAGGAGACCCTTGTTCCTTACGACAACGTGACCGTTATCCACGGCGACTTCTTAAAGCAGGATGTCCGCGCACTTTTAACGGAACAGTTCGACGATACTCCCGCAGTTGCGGGAAATCTTCCTTATTATATAACCAGTAAATGCATAATGAACGTGCTTGAAGCGGAAGTTCCCTTCCTTTCTTTCACGGCAATGGTGCAGAGAGAGGTTGCAGACAGACTTGCCGCCGAGGCGGGGGACAGCGACTACGGCGCACTTACGGCAGCAGTTAAGTATTTTGGCGGCGCAGATATGCTTTTCACCGTAAGCGCAAACTGCTTCTATCCCGCCCCGGATGTGGAATCCGCCGTGGTGCAGATACGCCCCGGCGAAAAGCCCGATGTTCCCTTCGCGGCATACAGCCGCGCTGTGCGCACGCTCTTCGCTATGCGCAGAAAGACTGTGCTGAATAACGCAAAGGCAGGCTTCGCCCTTTCTTCCGATGCCGCCCGCGAGCTGCTGGAAAAAGCGGGAATAGACCCTGCAGCACGCGCGGAAACTCTCGGCAAAGAGGATTTTGTGAGATTGGCGAAATTGATATGCAAATAATTACAGATAAAAAACTCCGCAGATTTTAATCTGCGGAGTTTTTTATCTTCTCTTTTTCTTTTCCGCCGCCGTTAAAATGCCGAGCAGCATTGCCGCGCCGCATTCAACGCCCATAAGCACTTTGGTGCCCGTGTTGTCTATGAAGCACATGGCGGAATTGACACTGTCTATTATAAGGAATACTATGAGCATTATGCCGATTATGATGAGCAGGTGCGCGAGTATCTTTTTAATTATCTGCATAGCGTCCTCCTTATTCTGCCGCGACATAGATGATGTCGGTAACGTAGCGTTCTTTGGAAGGCGTGGAATATATCTCGCCGTTCACTGCCATGGCTGCCGTTGCGCCGCCGTCCAGATTATATGCGGATGTGCAGCCCAGCTCAAACATCATCTGCGACATCTCGCTCATAGTGAGCCCGGGCGAATCTTCGCCGCGGCCGTCT
>CAZSIL010000154.1:0-1681 GCA_964607025.1 uncultured Eubacteriales bacterium | reverse complement strand
TTAACCTGCCAGCGTTTTGAATAACTACCGCTGGCGCTTTTATTTTCTACAGGGTCATTGGTTTTTGAGTTTTTAATTTTCTCGCCTAAAAGCGTGTCAAATTCTTCGCTGTCAAATGGCAGTTTTACAGGTATGCCACCCTTCCAGGAGGACAAATATGCCGCATTAGAGAGAGTCAGTTCATAAATGCCGTCCGTACCGGGAGAAAGTAACTCCTCACCGTTAAGTATTGCATTTACATAGTTCTGAATAATCTTCATATGAGCTTCGCCGTCTTTGCTTGTGGTTACAAACTCCTCGTAATCACATTTAATGCTCGGGAATAACTGCTCTGCATTAAAGCAAATATCGCGCTCATCTTCGGGTAATTTCCACCATTTTAAAGTACCGTTTTCTACAACGATTTTACCGCGAGTTCCTGAAATTTCAAGTCGGTTGGTACCGGGAAATTCGCCGGTAGACGTGATAAACATACCTGTTGCGCCGTTTTCGTAACGGGTAAGCAGAGTTACGTCATCCTCTACCTCTATATTGTGGTATTTGCCCACTTCACAGTTTGCCTGAACTTCTACAGGCATACCGCAAATCCATTGCCAGAGGTCAAGGTTGTGTGGCGCTTGGTTAAGCATTACGCCGCCGCCTTCACCTGCCCATGTGGCACGCCAACCTGCAGAGTCATAATAACGCTGTGTACGATACCAGTTGGTGATTATCCAGACAGTTCTTTTTAGTTCACCCAAAGCGCCGCTTTTTACAATTTCACGTGCTTTTGCAAACACGTCGTTGGTGCGCTGGTTAAACATTATAACAAACTTTTTATCGGTTGTCTTTACAAGTTCGTTAATGGCACGCGCCTTGCTGACTGTAATGTCAACAGGTTTTTCAACCAAGGCATTAAGCCCTGCGCGTAATGCGTCCATTGCGATATCACAATGAAGCTTGTGAGGTGTTGCAACAATTACCGCGTCAATGAGACCGCTTGCAAACATAGCCGTGTAGTCGTCAAAAATTTCGACATCTTGGTAGGTTTCTTTGCAAAAATCACGACGAGCGGGTGATATATCACAAACTGCGGCAAGCACTGCGCCCTCCACCTTACCACCAAAAAGTGTGTTAGCGTGGGCAGTACCGATGTTACCGATACCAACAATACCTATACGAACTTTATCCATAGTAACACCTACTTTAATTAAACTTTTGCGCTACCGTATGTGCCGTTTGTATCAGCAAATGTTGCTGTAACATTTTCCTTCTTTTTAGAGGTTGCAACGCGCTTCATAAGTTCTTCATAGTAAAGGTCTTCGTCAAATGGAATTTCAACCTCACGACCCAAGAAGTCAGACAAGTGCATAGCGTTTGAAAGGATAACGCCCTTAAGACCTTCAGCACCCTCTGCGATAAGTGGTGTGCCGTGCAAAATCTTGCCAGCCCAAGCATTTACAACACCGATGTGCTGAGGATTTTTATCTTCAATCTCAACTTCAAGGTTGTGTGTTTTAACCATACCGAAAACTTCGGTATTTGTCTTGGTAAATTCAGATTCTTTCATTTCAAATTCAGTAACGGTGAGCTTGTCGTCTTCAACAACAAGTTTTGCGCCATCCATCTGAACTTCAAAACGGTTGGTACCCTTACCGTCACCTGTTGTGGTAATGAAAACGCCTGTTGCGCCGTTTTCGTA
>CAZSIL010000153.1:0-1692 GCA_964607025.1 uncultured Eubacteriales bacterium | reverse complement strand
TATTTTACCATCCCGGTGTCGGATGATACGGGCAATGACTTTACCACCGGAGCTTATCAGCTGAAGGTGGTAATCCGCAAAAACGGCAGCACGGCAGAGGATGTGTATGGATCCATTTATCTGGTGTTGGATGCCACCGTGGAAGCGAATGCCGGTTTGTGGAAGTATACCATCACTCCCAATAGCTCATATACCTCCGGCGATTTGGTGGGGATCGGCGGTACAGCGCCTATCGATGGGTTTGGTATCAGTGTAGGCCTGTCCAAACAGGTATCCCGTGACAGAGAGTTTGCTGTGTACAGCAGCGGCATCAGCATGTTCCAGCTATACGTGGGTGCTGTGCAGAATAAAGCTACCTATTTTGGTAAAACAGTAGGGGAGATCACAGGCATTCGTTTCTGGAATAATGCCAGCAATCCCACACAGGAGCAGCTGAATAGCTACGCTTATGCTGAACCGGCGTATCAGGTGGAGGGTATTGCTCAGGGCGGTACTGTGGCAGCACTGGTATATACTTATGGTGCGGAGATCGTAGACAGCGTACCGCAGGGAGCATCTGGCCTGAGTATGACAAACCTGTATCTGATGCCGGGTGTCAATACCTTCTCCTGTCAGGTGAAGTATTCCAACGGTCAGACGTCCCCCATCACCCAGTTCCAAATCTATGTGACCGATGATGTTCCTACCCTGGAAGTGTCTGTGGACAGCTATGTGGAGTCCTATCGAAAGTCTGAGATCGAGGGACAGATCAACGTGGATTCGCTTACGGTAGAACTGGATTCTGCCTATTCCATGAATGGCAGAGGCTCTGTGCGTCTGGAGATGTGGAAACGTGGTGACGTACAGATCAACGGAGTATTGAATGAGTATGACGCTAGATATAGTCGTATGATCACTGGTCTGAAAGTGGGCGATAAGATCACATTGACCGACGATTCCTACGCCAGCAATCTGTTTGAAAGCACTGGCTCGCACTCTGCCCATGTAAATACTGTATTTGTAGCGGTGGATGAATACGGCGGCGTGACCATGGTGACACCGGAGATCGGAGAGGCATCCCGCGCTGGCAGCTATTCGAGCAACGCCAGCAGCTACTACGGCACTCAGTTTACCTTGGGAGGCAAGGATCCCTGGAACAAGAATGAATGGATCAATTATGCATATAACGTACCGCAAGCGGTTTACAATGCTAAGACAAATAAACTAAATGGTGTGGATACCGAGTATGCCTTTGTATCTTATGCCTACAAGAGCGACGGTGAAGTGACAGAGATACTCTATGGCACCAGTGAAGATCTTACGGTCAATAAGTATAATATGGAGTCCAATACGATCTCCCTGGGCGAGTGGACACGTACATATGGTATGTATTTTGACAACGATACGTCGTGGCAGACCGATGGTTGGGGAACTTATCTGGAAAGTAAAGATGGAGTGAATCTGGATCTGATCGACTGGAGCACGGCTACGATCACGGTCAGTGACAGGGACGAAAACGGCAAGCTGCTTGATACAGAATCCGTAATCCTGCCCTACGGTGCGACAGCGCCCAATGCGGCGGGTCTGGTCGAGTTCAGCTATGATGGCAAGCTGAATCTGACCTTTGCAGATCCTGTCGTGGAAGGGTATGCATACACAGATGGGAATGTGAATGCCAAATCCAAAATATACAAGGCCTTTACGATCCAGGCG
>CAZSIL010000152.1:0-1708 GCA_964607025.1 uncultured Eubacteriales bacterium | reverse complement strand
GGCGCTGTTGCAGAAGAGACAATCTGCGACAGCGCCTAACTATATGTCGAAAAACGAGGAAAAGTGCAGACAACAAGCGAAAAACGAGTATAACAAACAAGCCTTCGTGATCGACATGTAAGAACCGAACAGAAAGCGGCACAACAGATTCAGATTTTCAGGAATTTCAGAATTTGAGCATGGATTTCGGCTTCAGCAAATGTACCTTCGGCTGTTTTCTGTTGCATTTGGCGAGGTACTTCAAAATGTTCTGCGCCATCGCATGCAGATACAGTTCGGTTGTTACATTGCGTATTCCGCAGGTCAGGAAACGGGTGAAGCCGCGGTTGTGCTTCAATTCCCCAAATGCTCCTTCTACCTGTATGGAACGATTCACCCGCAGCAGCTTTCCTTCCTCGCTGCCGATTCGTTCCAGTGAAGCCGCCCGGTATGCCGCCTGCTCCCAGCAGATCACGATTTCTTTCGGCTTCTCCGGATCCTTCGCTTTGCAGCATGCTGCGCGGTACGGACAGCTGCGGCAATCTTCGCAGCGGTAATACGCCACTTCTCTTACCGTTCCGTCCTTTGCTTTTTCTTCTGCCGTCCTTACACGTTCCAGTATCCGTTCGTTTTTGCACACAAAGTAGTCCTTGGGTTCATAGTATGCCATGTTTTCGGCGCGGCCGATTTGCGCCCTGAATTTCTTTGTCTTTCGGCTCTCGTAATTTTGCGGCTTGATGTATGCTTCCTGTCCATGTTCATCCAGATACCGGTAGTTGTTAAGGCTTTCATATCCCGAATCAGCTACCACACGGCGATATCTCTTCCCGTGCTGTCTGTTCAGCCTGTCAAGAAACTGCGGCAGTGTTCCGTAATCTGTCCGGTTCGAATATACCCCTATACCGGTGATGAATTCGCTGTTCACTGCAAACTGTACGTTGTATCCCGGCTTCAGCTGGCCGTTTCTCATATGATCATCCTTCATGTGCATGAACGTTGCGTCCGGATCGGTCTTCGAATAGCTGTTCCGACCTTCCCCCAGAATTCGTTTCTTTTCTTCATATCCATCCCAGCGTTCCAGAAGTCCGCTCAGGTTATCTCTTCTGCGTACGATCTCCGGCTTGCGATGACCGCGTCCACGCTTTACCTCGATTCCTTCTGCTTCAATTTCTTCATTCAGTCGGCTGACTTCCTCTGACAGTCGCTTTCGGGTTACATAACCTTCCTGTAACTCCAATGCTGCCTTCGCTTTTTCTTTGATCTTCGCCAGCTGCTTTTCCACCGTCTTTTTCCATACGAAGCTATACCGGTTTGCGCGGCTTTCCAGCTTCGTTCCGTCTATGAACACCTCTTCGTGATTCGTGAAGCCTTCTTCTTCCAATATCGCCGCATACTGATAGAACAGCTCTTCAATCGCTTCCTGCGTTTTCTTTCCGCTCCGGAATCTTGATATCGTACAATGGTCCGGCGCGGCATGTCCGTCCAGTATCAGGATGAACTGCACATTCTCTCTGCACAGTCGTTCGATTCCACGGCTTGTATAGATTCCCAGCATATACGCGCATACCAGTATCTCAAACAGAATTCTCGGTTCGACCTGTGATTTTCGGATGCTTCCCGAATACGCTTTATACAGTTTCCTGTAATCCAGTTTCCCAAGCTGGGCGTTTACCTGTCGATAGAATTCGCTCTTCTGGATGCTAATTTCCATTTCTGAGCATATTTTCAT
>CAZSIL010000151.1:0-1713 GCA_964607025.1 uncultured Eubacteriales bacterium | reverse complement strand
CGATACATAGCAAAAGCGAGGGGGATTTCACTCCGTTGTTTGAGTATGTTTGATTTTTTATCGTATATATGGTATAATTTACTCATAAATCATTGAAAGGTGTAAAATTATGAGCGACACTAAAGATAAATTGATTGAGCAAACAGGTGGTGTTCTCGAAAAAACATATGATGATGTTGTTCATCCGTCCGCTAAATCTGTAGGTAATACACTAAGTTTGCTTCCACGCACTATTGGTGTCTTATTGGGCAAATGGGAAAAATGGGTTATAAATGGCGAGGAAAGTATTAAATTAACAGCATTAGCCGTTCAGGAAAAAGTGTCCAAAATTCCTGAGGAAAAGTTGACAGAACCCGAACCATATGTGGCAATACCCGCTATACAACAATTAAGTTATTGTTATGATAGTAAAGAATTGCGTGAAATGTATGCGAATCTGTTGGTTTCTTCTATGAATACAGACACAAAATATCAAGTGCATCCTTCATTCGTAGATATTATCAAGCAATTAACTCCTGACGAAGCAAAATTGCTTAAAAAATTATCTATAGATGACACTTTCCCATTGATAGATGTAAAAATGAAATTATCCTCTGGAGGATATCACTTAAAAATACATAACTTCACTAATATCGGTGACGATGTGTGTGACTGCCCATCTAATGTTTTTGCATATCTAGATAATTTTGAAAGACTTAAATTAATAGATATAAAAAACGATGAATTCTTAACAAACGATGATTTTTATAAACCATTAGAAAATCATCCTTCAATTCAAAAAATAATGTCACAACATTTACCCGAAGGATATAGCTATAAGATAGAACATGGGCTATTTAGGCTGACAGCGTTTGGAAAAGAGTTTATAAAAATTTGTTTGAGTTAATAAGCAAAAAAGCGGAGTGGAATTCCACTCCGCTTTATATATCTCCGTAAGATTTATCTATAAGACTTGTTTTGCCGAAAAAGTTTTCATTAGGAAAATGTGTTTCTCGCCATTTTGGGTTGTACTTATCAGCATATTTTGAAAAACTCCACGCTTTTTCACTCACAGAGCCTTTACTCATATGCATTCTTTGAGCAAAATTATAACTTGCATAGTATACCACGAAAAATGAAAGTGTATCAGCGAACTGATTATAATCATCTAACAAATAAAGTTTATGAGTGTACTTATAATCATTTACCGAAAGATAGGTTTCAACCAAAGCGATTTGAGTATCGCCTTGGTAAATTGAAACATATTTAAAAGACCCACGGGATAGACTATAACAATGAAAAATTTCTCCGCTATCCAATGCTATTACGTAAAAACTTTTTAAGAAACCGTGTTTTGAAAATACAATACTTCCATAAATGTTATCATTTTTGTAAAGGTGAAAAACTCTTGTTAGATTTGCTTCTCCAAATAAATATCTTAAAGGGATATAATTAACCCATTTGGAAATATTATAAACACCTCTTATGGTGTTTCCTTTATTGGAAAGCGTTATAGATTGTAAGCGACTGATACTTCCTGCATCACCACTATAATAAAAATTTTCACCCTCAATATCATAGGATTGTTTGATGTTTGATGCTATTTGAGAAATTTTTATAATCATCAAATCACCTCTTATGTATTATATCATATTTTATTTTAAAAGTAAATTGTTGCAGTATAAATTCCCTTTAATCACAAATAATAGTATCACGATTTGAAATTAAAGGAGA
>CAZSIL010000150.1:0-1730 GCA_964607025.1 uncultured Eubacteriales bacterium | reverse complement strand
CATGCTTTTATCACAGAGACATGTTTGCTGACAAGTCATTTGATTTAGATTACAAAATCCGAGCAGACTATGACCATTTCTTACATTGCTTTTACAGAAAGGGAGCAACTCCCAAACATGCAGGCATTACCGTAGCATCCTACGAAGGAGGCGGCTATTCTGAAAGCAAAGAAAACAAGAAACGCGATAAACTGGAGCACGAGCTTATTACACAGGAATACATGACCAAATCCGAACTCCTAAAATACAAAGCGACCATGGCAGCAACCCTTGCTCCCCTCCGCACTTTCATCGCTGATACTCCGGCGCTATCAGGAATATACCAAGGTGTAAAAAGGGTAATTTACAATATTTTCAACGCATAGGTAAAGCGTTTGGACATCGAGAATGAGCGTAATGCATTATTTGCCCAATTGGGAATTAATATGAATATTGAATAACGAAGTTTATAGAAAGGTCACAACATGCGCATTTTATGGCTCTGCAACATCATGCTCCCCATGGTTGCAAAACATCTGAATGCCACTGAATCTTAACTTAAGGTGACTATTGGTTTCTACATAACTGTTTTGTATCAACTGCCTACTAAAATCATTTTCAGTCCAAAGAGGTTTTCCTCCTCTAATTAAAAATAAAATTTTTTAAAAATCTGTTTTCAGTTGCCAATTTATTATCTTCAGCAAATCCATCATCTTCAAACAAAGAATTGCTTTTTCGATACTTACATCTCTTGTATCTTTTCTTCGTTCTCGCACGCGAGAAGCACAGATGCCTCGCGGTGGTTAAGGCCTTTAAGCTCGCGAGCCTTATTAAGAATTTCGTCGATAAGGCCTATATCGTCCTTATGCTCGTCTGCATAGGCAAGCGTGGCCTTTATTTCTTCGTCCGAGATAAATTCTTCCGCTTTCAGAGATTTGATGTCGTACATAATATTGTTTCCTTTCAGATATTCTTGGAGTCGCCGCGTGAAAAATCAAGCACGCAGTCGATTTTCTTAAATCTTTCGCCAAGCTCCTTGATGTGCTCCGCGGTCTCATCACCCGAGCAAAGCTTGTCGTTGTAAAGTAAATATTTCTTTCTCACGTCGACGGGTGAGAGATTTGGCATAACTACGTTTGCACCTGCGAGTACGCCGCGCTCGCGACCGTCGGGCGCTATCGTACCGAGTGCTGTCGTCGCGGGAAGGAGCACCTTCGGGAGCATAAGCCGTGTCAAGGCGAGCATAAAGAGCGTGAGTTCAAGCGTGCCTGCCGCACACTCGCCAAAGGGTGTGTCGCGGTGCGGTATAAACGGCCCGATGCCCACCATTTGCGGTTGCAGCTCGCGAAGGAACAGGAGGTCGCTTGCAAGATTTTCGCTCGTTTGATATGGCGAGCCGACCATAAAGCCCGCGCCCACTTGATAGCCGAGCGACTTCAGCTCATAAAGGCATTTTTTTCGCCCCTCTAACGTAAGCTCGCTTGGGTGAAGGCGCGCGTAGTGCGCGTCCGTCGCGCTTTCGTGACGTAAGAGGTATCGGTCTGCCCCTGCCTCACGAAGTGCCTTGTATGATGATAATGAGCGCTCTCCGACGGATAGCGTCACAGCGCAGTCGGGGTGCGCCGATTTTATCTCGCGCACGATCTCACATAGACGTTCGTCCGAGAAATACGCGTCCTCACCACCCTGCAAAACGAAGGTGTGAAACCCGAGCGAGGAACCGTAGTCACAGCATTCTAATATCTGCTCTT
>CAZSIL010000149.1:0-1735 GCA_964607025.1 uncultured Eubacteriales bacterium | reverse complement strand
CAACCGAAATGATTTTATCATAATAACTGCAAAAAGTCAAGAAAACAGGCAGTTGCCCATAACTTTACTTTCTGTGGAATAATTTTTTGGTTGAGATTTCGCACAGAAATTGATTTTACATAGAGAAAACGGGCAGAGTTGCGCCACTGCCCGTTTGATATGTTACGAATTAAAACAGTTTAGTATTACGCTATTAGAACGCTCTTATTTATACAATGCTAAATCAGTCAATGCAACATAATCATTCCCAGCCTGTGTGCTTATCTTTACTGTTAGTTGATTTACCCCTGTTGTATCTATATCAAAGGAAAATGGCATTGATGCTGTAACACTTTTTGCACTATATAAAAGCTTATTATCTCCATAAATCCATATATCTGTTTGTGTAGTTTGGACATCTTCATTTTTGCCCCAAGTAGTTATGTTATATTGTTTGGGCAAAACAATTTTCCCTTTAAAATTTCTATACTGACTATTTAAGGGATAACTAATAATAATTTGTGCTTCATCAGTATCACCATCTATGCTACCATGCCATCGTTTTAGAAAAAGTATACCATTTGTGTAAGTTGTGTTATTATAATCTGTTATAGTCCCATTAACGATTGAAAATCTAGACTCATCATTCGCTGTCTTGTAATCATTATACTGTATTTTATCTAGGTAATTATCGGGTTTTGTTTGGTCTTTCTTGCCAATATAAACGCTCTGTGTTGAGCCGTCCCATTCAACATCTTTTCCAAAAGCGTTTGAAATAGCACGAACAGGTAAATATGTTGTTCCATTCATTGTAAAAGGTTCAACAACATTTCCGTTAGCGTCTTTTGGAACAATTTCCGCACCGTCTATGTATATTTTTATGTTGTTGTAAAATATTTCTGCTTGTTCACTTATTGTTTTTGCAAATACTGTAACGCTTAATGTGAGTATCAATGCAACAGTAATTAAAATTGTCCGTGATTTTTTGTTTTTAAACATTTGTAATTCCTCCTAAAAGTTTTATAATTTCACGCACCCTTTTTCACGGAAAAACACTTATACTCCTTTCAACTTTCCATAAATTAAAAAAGGTGTGCAACCATCGAAGATGCACACCGAAAAACGCAAACTCCGATTTGTTGCTACACAAAATCAAAATAGGGCGAATATACTTATTACATACCGCTACTTGTGGAATTTGCATTTTTGCCAATTCAAATATAACGATATGCAAACAAAAGGGTATAATACCCCCTTTTGATAAAAAATAAGTATCTCCGCATTTTAAATTTTGATTTTATGTAGCATAGTTATTATATCACCAAATACAGAGAAATGCAATAAAAATCACTAATTTTTCTGTTTTATCTATTACATAACATAACCGACACTTTTGACCATTTATCCCCTTATTCTTATTAATTTTTCTAAAAAACAATCCTTTTTAGGGGGTAAAATCAATAAAAGAATTGCGGTCGGAAAAACTTCCGGCAAAAATCAACACTTTTCAACCGACACTATCAAAAAGGCTCCCTTGTGTAAAGGGAGCCTTTTTGATAGTGCTTACTTGTAGATTATATTATCATTCTTAATGCTTTTAGTTAACACAATCAACTTTTTGCAAATAATTACATATCAACATTAAAATCTTTTTGAGATTTCAATGGAAAGTCAGTTTCACAGAAAATCGAGTTATAGGGGCAGTTGACAGAAAACTTTTAAACTATTATAATAAAGAAAGGAGGAATTGATATGG
>CAZSIL010000148.1:0-1748 GCA_964607025.1 uncultured Eubacteriales bacterium | reverse complement strand
AAGATAAGTTGTCCGGGCAAGAGCAAATCGCTTGCCTTGACTCTTAACCTACGGGGGTATTTTTTGTGTACCCAGCTACCAATGGCAGAGCGTCCACTTTTGCAATTAGCCGCAGAAGTGGACGCTCTTTTTCTTTTTATGCGCCGGTAGAGTGCCGGTGCCGCAGTCCTCCTGTCGATCTGAAATTCTCGAAAATTTCAGACTGACAGGAGGAAAACAAAATGGATGTAAAGCATCCTGAAAATATTGATCCTCGTCCGAAGCGGCGTAAGGATCGTGACAATCCATACACAATCTTTTCTACTGGTACTGGTTCAGATGAGCCGCACTACTATCTATCATTCCGTGATGGGCGAAAACAACTCTTCAACTTTACAACAATCAAAAACCGCACCGGATTCCTTGCTGTATGTTACAACAGCTCACATCATGCCGGTGCGGTTTTTGGTTTTCTATGAGATAACTATGAATACGAATACAACCGTTCAGGCGGGCATTCACGCTTCGTCAGGCAGCAATTCATCATCAAGGCTCTTTTCTCAAATGCGCATCGGTATGACCATTGAGGAAGCAGCCGACTTTACTGGTATTGGCCGGAACACCCTGCGTCAACTGGTCAGCTGGGAAAAGATCCCGGTACTCTGGATTGGGCGCAAAGCGATTGTGCGTACAGACGCACTGGAACATTTCATGGAAATCAATCAGGGGCATAACCTTTTGGAGCGTGAACAGGTTCTCCCTGTCTGATAAATAGAGCAAAGCGAAACGGTATGTTTGATTTCGTGTCAGTCCTTTGCTATAATCTAACTGACACATCACAACAGTTCCGTTTGCCGCAGCGAAAGGAGATACAATCATGGCAAAAGGTTCTGTTAGAAAAAAAGGCAAAAAGTGGTACTATCGTTTTTACGTTGAGGATGCCAGCGGCAACCGCATTCAGAAGGAGTTCCCAGGCACTGAAAGTAAAAGCGAAACGGAATCCCTGCTCCGCAAAGCAATGGAGGATTACGATAGCAAGATGTTTCTGGCTCAGGCCAAGAACATTACGCTGGGCGATATGCTGGATATGTGGGTGGAGGAAGAACTGAAACCCGGCAATCTCAGTAACGGCACAGTAAGCGCCTACATCAGCACGATCCAGCGCATCAAGAAGCACCCCATCGGCAACAGAAAGTTGAGAACTATCAAAGCAGACCATCTGCAAGAGTATATGGACTTCCTGAGTTTTGGAGGTACATATCCGGATGGAACCCCTGCAAAGGCATTAAGCGTTGGCAGCATCCGTCAGTATTCTGCGGTACTGCAAAACTCTTTCCGATTTGCTGTGTTCCCCAAGAAGCTGATAACCTTCAATCCAATGCAGTATGTTGTCCGCCGCTCCAATGGCGATGATTATGAACTGTTCTGTGAGAATGGCGCTAATGAACTTCCTAATGAAACCTCCACCATTAGCCATCAGCAGTATCAGCGCCTGATTGCGCTTCTGATCAAGAAGAAAAGCCCCGCACTGCTCAATGTCCAGATTTCCTATTATACAGGACTTCGTATCGGTGAGGTTTGCGGTCTGACATGGCAGGACATTGATTTGGATAATCAGCACCTGACCATACGCCGTAGTATGCGTTATAACTCCACAAGAAAGAAAATGGAGATAGGACCCACCAAACGCAAGAAAGTCCGTACAGTGGACTTCTGTGACACACTGGCAGCAATCCTTCGGGAAGCCAAGAAAGAACAGCTGGTTAACA
>CAZSIL010000147.1:0-1779 GCA_964607025.1 uncultured Eubacteriales bacterium | reverse complement strand
ATCTTAGAGGCACAAAAATACCGGTCAACCAAGGCTACGCTCGCTGTTCTACCTGTGCTGTTTCCCACAATAGCATCATCACCGCTGATACAGCTATAGCAAAAGCAGCAACAGCAGCCGGTATGGACGCACTCATGATCCGGCCGGGATACATTCAACTGGACGGATATGACTATGGATTCATTGGCGGCGCAACAATAAAAATAAGCGATAGTGTAATAGCGTTTACAGGAACACTGGATCATCATCCAGATCAGAACAACATTCTGGCTTTTCTGAAAAAACACGGTCATACACCTGTTTTTCTTACAAAGGATCCTATTTTTGATATTGGAGGCGCCGTAGCCCTCCCCTAATCTCGGCATAATATTAATTATGCCGAGATTTGTCTATTTTGCTAATAGACATATTTGCCTCCCTTTTGTTATGCTATGATTACATTACTGGAGGGTTATCTATGGATTATCGCACAGAAGCACCACAACCCGTAAGAGAATTTCTTGTTTACCATGACACAGTCAGAGGACAATCAAAAGCTACTGTAGATTCGTATTTCTTTGATCTGCGCACTTTTACTCGGTATCTTTTGATTGAACGAGGATTTTTCCCCCGTGACACTCCGCTGGATGAAGTTGTTATTCGAAATGCAACTCTTGACCTCTATGCCGGTGTAACTCTTAGCGATGTATATGACTATCTGGCTTTTTTATCCCGAGATCGTGAGCTGAATGCAGCAAGTCGAGCACGCATGATCACAACGCTCAAAGGTTTTTACAATTACCTCACTGTTAAAACAAAGCAGCTTACCGTAAATCCTGTTCAAAACCTGGATGCGCCCAAAATCCCCAAGTCCCTCCCCCACTATCTTACATTGGAAGAAAGTCGGCGCCTCCTCTCTGCCGTGGATGGGCGCAACAAATCCAGAGATTATTGCATCCTCTGTCTCTTCCTTAATTGTGGGCTGCGCATTTCCGAAATGGTCGGGCTGAATCTCCCGGATATCCGTGCAGATCACTTGCTGATTCATGGAAAGGGCAGCAAAGAGCGCATTGTCTACATCAATTCTGCCTGCGCAGAAGCGCTCAATGCATGGCTGGAAGAACGAAAAAGCATCCAGGCCATCGATCCGGATGCCGTGTTTCTCTCCAGCTGGCGCAGGCGTATCAGCGTGGATTCAGTGCAGCTTATGGTGAAAAACACACTTCTTAAGGCCGGATTGGATACCAGCCGCTTCTCCCCACACAAACTGCGCCACACCGCCGCTACTCTTATGCTGCAAAACGGCGTAGACGTTCGTACTCTGCAGGAAGTCTTGGGGCACGAAAATCTCAATACAACACAGATCTACACCCATATAGGCAACAACGAACTAAAAAAAGCTGCGGCAAATAATCCCCTGGCGGATTTCTCGCCGAACGAATAAGTACAAAAGCCAAAGGGGCCATTCGAACGGAATGAGCCCCTTTGGTTTATTTGATTTCAGGCACAGTACCAATTTCATTTTCCTTGCTGGTGCCTTGTTTTAGCCGCTCCTGCAGCTTCTTCCTCTCCCTTGTCCAGAAGCGGTGAAGCTGTTTTTTGTGGTGACAAAGCTTTTCCGGGCAGTTGGCACAGGCCAGTCCCTTGTTGGTCTCTTCATAAAAACGCTCGGAATGGATATGATGAGCGATCTCCCACGTAATCAGCAGCAAAAGCGCAAGCCCCAACAAACTCCAGGTATATGCTGTGGGCACAAACAGCAGCGGCGTAAACATCATGGCATAGTCCCAGTTGTAAATG
>CAZSIL010000146.1:0-1783 GCA_964607025.1 uncultured Eubacteriales bacterium | reverse complement strand
CAGGTCTGGCAGGATAAGGCACTGACTGAGCTGACCAACATCAAGAATGTGATCCGGCCCATGGCAGAGCACACCTACGAGTACGATTGCTCCACTACTTGTTCCGTCTGTGAAGAGGAGACTCGTCCCAATGCAGAGCACAGCTACTTCTACGCATGTGACGCTCGCTGCGAGATTTGCGGCGAAGAGACCAAGGAAGTCAATCACACTCTGAATTATGTCGAAGCTAAGGCTGGTACTGATTGCCAGACTTGGAACGGCAACGTTGAGTACTGGTACTGCTCCCACTGCGGCTGCGTATGGCTGGATGAGGCAATGACTCAGCAGACCAACCGTATGAGCATTGTTGCTGCCGGCGATCACATCAAGGAGTATCAGGACAACTACGACTTTGGCGTATCTCACAAGGTCATCTGCTCTGTCTGTGAAACTGTGATCGTTGCGGAAGAAGCCCACGAGTATGACGAGAATGGTGAATGTGTCTGTGGCTACTACAAGGCTGGCACAATGTACAACCCCATCAGCCTGTATCCCCAGGACTTTGTGGATGGCAAGTACACTGTTAACGTTGAAGAGACCACCTACTACACGGTCTACAACGCATCTGGCGCTGAGATCTATGTAGATGACACCTATGCAGCAACCTGCGGCTGGTTCGGTGGTAACTTCTCTGTTGAAGCAGGCGAGCATGTTGTCTCTCTGGTATGGCCTACCGGTCATGCCAACAACCCTGACGCTCTGGAGATCGGCGAGAACAGCAATGCAGCCAATGGCGATTACTACCATTATGTATGGACTGCAGTCGCAGACGGCGAGCTGACCATCACCATGACCAGCGGCACTTGGGCATACAAAATCGACAACAACACTGCTGGCAGCTATGGCGATACACACTGGAGCGATGACGATCCTGTTGTAGCAAGCAGCACCATCACCGTATCCGAGGGCGACGAGATCATCGTAGCTGTTTCCGACTTCTGGAGCGGCGAAAATGTTTCCTTCACCGCAGCCTTCGTATGTACTGAGCATACTAAGGAGTATCAGGACAACTACGACTTTGGCGTATCTCACAAGGTCACCTGCTCTGTCTGTGGTACTGTGATCGCAGAAGAAGCAGCACACGAGTATGATGAGAATGGCGAATGTGCATGTGGCAACTACAAGGCTGGCACAATGTACAACCCCATCAGCCTGTATCCCCAGGACTTTGTGGATGGCAAGTACACTGTTAACGTTGAAGAGACCACCTACTACACGGTCTACAACGCATCTGGCGCTGAGATCTATGTAGATGACACCTATGCAGCAACCTGCGGCTGGTTCGGTGGTAACTTCTCTGTTGAAGCAGGCGAGCATGTTGTCTCTCTGGTATGGCCTACCGGTCATGCCAACAACCCTGACGCTCTGGAGATCGGCGAGAACAGCAATGCAGCCAATGGCGATTACTACCATTATGTATGGACTGCAGTCGCAGACGGCGAGCTGACCATCACCATGACCAGCGGCACTTGGGCATACAAAATCGACAACAACACTGCTGGCAGCTATGGCGATACACACTGGAGCGATGACGATCCTGTTGTAGCAAGCAGCACCATCACCGTATCCGAGGGCGACGAGATCATCGTAGCTGTTTCCGACTTCTGGAGCGGCGAAAATGTTTCCTTCACCGCAGCCTTCGTATGTAACGAGCACAGCTATAAGAATGGCACCTGCTCCGTCTGTGGTGAAGCCGATCCTGACAATAAGCCCTCTGTAGTGCTGGAACACATTGGTAGAACTC
>CAZSIL010000145.1:0-1797 GCA_964607025.1 uncultured Eubacteriales bacterium | reverse complement strand
CTTACAATAACTATTTATTATTGTGAGATTAAGGAGATTTTAGATGTTATTTCATGAAGAAGAACCTGTAGGATTATATTTAAGCAATCTAAAACTCATAGAAAAAATCTCTTCACAAAAGCAAGATATAATTTTTTATCAACATCCATGGTTGGGTAAAATTTTAGTTATAAACGGCGAAATACAACATATAGAAAACTATCAATCTCTTTATCATGAACTGTTAGTTCACTTGCCAGCAGCGTTTGTTCCATCAATTGAGAATGTTTTAATACTAGGTGGTGGTTCTCTTTTTGCGGCATTTGAAGTTTTAAAATATCCATCTGTTAAAAACATAATACTATGCGATCACGATAGTTGCGTATTAGCATTAATGAAAAAGTATTATGAACATGCCAAGTATGTAATTAATGATAGTAGGTTTAACCATATCGAATGCGATGCGGAAGAATATATTAGAAACAGCAATGATAAATTTGATTTAATAATAAATGATTGCTTTAATATTGCAGAAAGGAGTAATATTAATAAATTATCATATTTTGAATTGTTATCAAGATTGTGTTCACCTTATGGTGTATGTGTCGATATAATTTATCGACACATATTTGATAAAAAAACAACAATAGATACTTTAAACTATCTTCGCTTCGAACAAAGCACTGCTTTTTCACTTGTGACTGTTCCGGAATATCCTGGAATTTTGCACTTAGAAACTATTTGGGGAAATTCTCCACATATATCACAATTTTCATCATATCCAGTCAACGAATTTCAAAGAGAATGCATTTTAAAAAATTCGTTAGACAAATTTAATTTTTTTAATCCAAACAATCTACCATATTACTTATATTTACCTCCATATATAAAAGATAAATTTAACCTATGAAATTACGTGAAAAACTCAATGAAGGACTAGGTGCCGTTAATGTGTCGTAAAAAACTTTAACAGAATCCCATGACGGTGAAGACATAATTTTATTGTTACAATTATTTAATTCAATGTCATTGCTAAAATAACCATATTGAACCAAATAAGGTTCATTCTTTATATCAGTGGCTGCCCATGGAGAGCCTAAAAGAGAACTAATTTTGTCGCTATCTTTATTATATAGTTTTATGGAATTGATTTTTACATAAGGAATTTCTTTATATAAATCTGTATTGAGTTTCAAACCAGCTTTAGCAAACATCCCCTGAGCAACAAAGCCATGCTGTGCGGGACAATAAGCCAATGTGCCACTTATTCTAGCTCTGCAACCCCAAAATGGAATTGCAAAGAAATCGGGTATTGACTTTAAAAGTTGTGTTGTAGAAACCACGCCTAGAACCCCTTCTCCAATATATCCATATCTATTATATAACCCTACTAATGTTTCTCCATTTAGAGAGCCAGTCCTTATGGTTTCATCTGAGCCAGCATAAAATTCAAGTTTGCTAAATTCTTGTGAATTAATTTTGCCTTCAAAATTATACAAACTGTTCCATCGTACGGCATTGCTATATGGATCTCTTGGAAACAATTGAATATACGGCGAAATTAAACCATCAAATGATATTGAATCTCCACGCTGTATAGTACCATGATGTATGCCGCGTTGCCAAAAATCGAATGCACCATCAAAAGTATTTTCTTTATGAAATCTATCCTTGATTTTATCGAAAGTATATCCTGCTATTGCGCCAATAAACGTTTGCGCGGCCGCCTCAAAAAGAGGTTGTCCAATTACATTTAAAATCATTATGTAACATCCTTTCACAAGTAGTAATCTCACAATAATAAATAGTTATTGTAAG
>CAZSIL010000144.1:0-1806 GCA_964607025.1 uncultured Eubacteriales bacterium | reverse complement strand
GATACCAAGAAGAATCGCCACGTGATCGTAACGAGTCCCGACGGCGAGACCGAAAAGAGCTATCTGATCCCCTACGGTCTCAGAATCATCGTAGAGGACGGACAGGCTGTGGTCCGCGGTCAGGCTTTGACCGAGGGTCTGAGAAAGCCCACCGATATCATCCGCATCGACGGAACCCAGGCTGCTTACGAGTACATCGTAAAGGAGATCCAAAAGGTTTACCGTCTCCAGGCGGTAGAAATCAACGACAAGCACGTAGAGGTCATTGCCCGTCAGATGACAAGAAAGGTCCGTGTGGAAACCACCGGTTCTACCAAGCTTCTCCCCGGATCCATGGTAGATGTGAACGAGTTTGAGGATGCCAATGCTGAGGTTCGCGCAAGAATCGAACAGGGCGAGGCTTTGATGGAAGCTACCGCTTCTCCGCTTCTTCTCGGTATCACCAAGGCAGCTCTCTCCACCGAGTCCTTCCTGTCTGCCGCTTCCTTCCAGGAGACCACCAAGGTTCTCACGGAAGCTGCCATCAAGGGCAAGGTCGACCCGCTTTTGGGTCTGAAGGAAAATGTCATCATCGGTAAGCTTATCCCTGCCGGTACCGGTATGCAGAAGTACCGCTCCGTTCAGGTGCAGGATACGGAGGCTGATCCCGAAGAGAGCATTTTCGGTTGATTTTCCTAGTTATTTCCAACATTTTTAACAAAGGTTTTATTTGGGTTTTGTGCAAAATGCAGAAATGCATTTTGCACTTCCCTGTGAGTGTTGCATTTTTTTTAAAAGTGTGATACGATAAAACGAATATTGAAGAAGGAGGTGCAATATGCCAACATTCAACCAATTGGTAAGATTTGGTCGTCAGAAGGTAAGCTACAAGTCCAAGTCCCCCGCTCTGCAGGTAACCATGAACTCTTTGAAGAAAGAGACCGTTGAGATTTCCTGCCCCCAGAAGCGTGGTGTTTGTACGAAGGTTTCCACCAAGACTCCGAAGAAGCCGAACTCGGCTCTCCGTAAAATCGCAAGAGTCAGACTGACCAACGGTAACGAAGTGACTGCTTATATCCCCGGTATCGGTCATAACCTGCAGGAGCACTCTGTTGTTATGATTCGCGGCGGAAGAGTCAAGGACCTTCCCGGTGTCCGTTACCACATCATTCGCGGCACTCTGGATACCCAGGGCGTAAGCGGAAGAAACCAGGGTCGTTCCAAGTACGGAGCGAAGAGAGCCAAGGCTGCAAAGTAAGATCGGCTCTTTAGGTTGTGCTTAGCATTTTGCATCATTTAGTATTTATCTGATCGTATGCCAAGCACTCACCGGCAGGATGACCTGTCGGAGTACCAAAGATATCATACTATATTATGAAGGAGGGAAGTTCTAGTGCCACGCAGAGGTCAGATTTCCAAAAGAGATGTTCTGCCGGATCCGATCTACGGTTCCAAGCTTGTGACCAAACTGGTCAACAACATCATGCAGGACGGTAAAAAGGGTGTTGCACAGAAAATCGTTTACGACGCATTTGAAATCGTAAAGGAGAAAACCGGCAACGATCCCCTTGAAACATTCCAGAAGGCCCTTGAGAACATCATGCCCCAGCTTGAGATCAAAGCAAGAAGAGTGGGCGGTGCTACCTATCAGGTACCGATCGATGTTCGGCCCGACAGAAAGCAGACCTTAGGTCTTCGCTGGCTCATCAATTATTCCAGAGCCCGCAGCGAAAAGAACATGTGTGAGAGACTTGCAAACGAGATCATTGACGCTACCAACGGAATCGGCGGCGCAGTGAAGAAGAGAGAAGACACTCACAAGATGGC
>CAZSIL010000143.1:0-1828 GCA_964607025.1 uncultured Eubacteriales bacterium | reverse complement strand
TTCTATCGCTTTTTGTCAAGCTGTTTCTGAATTCTGTAGCAAAAAGGAGAGCCGATACTTGATATTTTTTGAACGAAAACAGCGCCGGAATAACCGGCGCTGCATAATTGCGTTAGCGATTATTCGGTTGGCACATCGGAGCTAATAACAGAAGAGATTCCGGATACCGTGTCGCTGTTAGTGAACTCATCTACGAATCCATCTACCAAATCCCCAACTGCATTGCCGATGCTCGCGCCTACATCCTCCCAGGAACCATTGAAGCTGACAACAGGAATTCCGTTTTCTATTTGGATATTGCCGCCGGCTGCAAAAAATCCGTAAACGAGCGCACCAATAATGATGATGGTGAGTATTCTTTTGCGCATTGTGTGTAATCTCCTTTCGGCATTATTCTTTTCTGCAATCTGTGCAGACCTTTTTGCAGAATCGTTTCTGCAAAAACGTCCAAACAGATGCGTTGGGGAGAGCCGGAACCGTCATAAAAGACGGCTCCGGCCCGCTAGGGGTAAGGGGGTTAAGCGAAAACCGCATATTGCGGCAAGTCCTGTTGATCGCACAATCCCCGTTCTCCGTGGCCTAAGAAGCCTCGGAATTCCGGGGAGTATGTCACAGAATCCATGATTATCCTCCTGTTTCTGAGGGCACACCGGGGAGGAATAGTCCCCGGTGGCTGTAATTTAAGTATTGTCAAAGGTGAAAACTGTGACCATGCCCTTCGGGAAATCGGTGGAATGGCAGAAACCGATTAGGTACTCTTCGTTTTCCGAAGCACCGGTGTACACCAATTCCAGTTCCCGTACAAATGGGCCTTCCGCCCAGTGGGTATCCTCGTGTGCCAAGCGTCTGCGGCCATAGAGCAGAAACTGGTCGCCTTGCTTCACCTCAGTGAAGGGCACCAACCTCCAGCCGTCGGCTTCAATACACTGGATCTTGCCTTTGCAAGCGATAAAACCCAGTATTTCTTTCTTGAGGATGCGTACATCCTTAACACCGGCCCAGGAAATGAGGTATTCCATAACCGAATGGTACTTCTGATATCCTTCTTCCGTGAACCAGCAGCGACTGGGTAGTTGCCAGTTCTTTTCGTACCACTTGGGTTCCTTCACGAACCGATTGAAGTAGCGCCGGTGGTCAGGATTAAAGAAGCTAAAGATGCCTTCGTACTCGCCGGTTTCGGGGTTCTTGGCCTCGTAGCGATAGAACATCACAACGCCTCCGTTTTCTTCGCTTCGGTGGCGGGTTCGTCCAGCCATGCACGAATGCATACATCGCAACCATCGTCGCCTTTGTTTCTGCAGTGGTAATCACACCAAGGGGCATAACCCAGGTGGAATGCGTGGATAGTATCGGTCAGGTCATCTCTGGACATCGCTCTCAGCCATTCTTTGTTTGAGGGAATATCGGGAGCAATGCTTTCTTTTTCAGCCTTTCCAGCTTTACCATAAGCCGTCAGGCAGTCCCCAAAAAGGGGACAGCCTGCGGCGGCGCAGGGGAGAATGACCTTTTCACCAGTCATTTTACAGACATAGCTCGCCTGGTCAGCGGCTTGCTTTATTTCGCTAAGCAAGTCTTTCGTTACTTTTATGCCGTTCAACACCGTTTTCAGTCTCCTTTCAGCGGGGGGCATATTCGGCATTGGCGACCAGTGCGTAACGGTATTGGTAATACGGATACAATCCGCATCGATGAAGCCCTTGCCGTCATACCACACTTGGGACAAATGCTCTGCTTGTCTCTCTGGATGGTTTGCTTAAACTGCATGAATTATCGCTCCTTCCTGCGAATCTTTCTTGGGAGAGAAGTGGGAATATCCGTCACAGGCCCA
>CAZSIL010000142.1:0-1832 GCA_964607025.1 uncultured Eubacteriales bacterium | reverse complement strand
GAGGTTGTTTTACAAGCAAATGCTATAAGAACCTCTTTTAATCAGTGCTTTAAAAACCAATATAAAACAATATTTGTTGACTCGGATGAAAGTTTAGTTAATTATGAAGATGAAGATAATGATACATCTTTACTAGTTTCTAAAGCAGAAGTGAAATTATCAAATCCAATTAGAACTCAAAAGGGAGTGTATTTTGTAGAATCACCTCGTTTATTTGATGAAATAGGTCGTGGTGGGTTTATGGTTGACCCCCGTTCAGAATTAAGGAGATTAATGGTTCCTAATTCATTTGGTTCATCTATATTCTTAAATTCATATACTAGAAATGGTGTCTTATATATACCAATTAAATTGAATGATTCATATATGGAAGAACCACTATCAGAGGAAGCAAAAGCTATAACAGATATGTTAGTGGAAGAAATGAATGGGCAGGCAGAATATTATGTTAAAGAGGGAATTAAGTTTAAAGAAAGAGATATTTCTGTGCCAATCTATTCTCAAAATGTTTCTACTGGTTTAAAAGCATTGGCTTTTTTAGAATATGCAATTAGAGTAGGTGCTATTCAAAAGAATGACATTTTGATTTTAGATGAACCAGAAATAAATCTTCATCCTGAATGGCAGGTTATTTATGCTAGAGCATTAGTTTTATTACAAAAAGAATATAATTTAACGATATTAATAACATCGCATAGCCCATATTTTATTCGTGCAATTGAATGCTTTAGTGATATTTATAACATTATGGAAAATCTCAATGTATATTTAGTTGAAAAAACTGGAGATAAAAAATATAAAATAAGTAATGTAATGGAAAGTGAATATGGGTTAGCTGACTTATACGAGGTTTTGTCTGCACCATTTGATTCATTACAAGAGGAAATTAATAAAAAATATTCGAGTTAATAAGGAGTCATACAATGAAGAAAAAACTCGAGGAATATTTTGATGCTACAATAGATGCAGAATATGAAGACGAGAAAGTACAATCAAATATTTTAAATATAACACTACCTATATCCCATAAAAAATTGGAATCGCTAAAAGGTACTAATGATTATGCTAAATATGAACAAGAAAATAGATGGCTATATGATTTGTGTGAGAAAATAGAAAAAATTCCAGTTATATCTTTTGATTGTTTGAAGAAGCAGGTAGATGATGATTTAAAGTCTTGTGATGGGTTCTTTTATAATGCAGACAAAGATGAAGCTATGTATAGTCTATTAGTTGAATTTAAGAATGTAAATCGTAGTAAAATTTTAGAATTCATTAACAGTGAGGATGATGACTCATTATATGGCAAAATTAAGGATTCTATATCTGTGATAAAGAATAATATTGAATTTGAAGAAGGATATACAGGAGTTGAATTAATTAATAGGATACATTTTATAGTTGTATACGGTGAAAGGAATGATACGGTATCTACTGTAAGTTTAGGTTTTAAGAAAGTGAAACCATCATCAAAAGATTATAGAGGTAGACAAAACAGAGCTACATATGTAGAAAGAAAGGCAGAAACATCAACCAAACGAGAAGATGAAATTCTTGTAAATTTTGGGAATAAATTACAGAGTTTAAATTTGGCATCTTGTGAAAAAGGTTATTTTGGAATTCCGATTAGAGATCCAGAGGCTGTTAAAGTAAAAGGTGTAGGTAAATTATATTATTTTACAATGTTTTCAAAGCAAGATTTTGTCAAACTGATTGATGAAGTTGGATATTTTAATGAATGGAATTGGGGAAAGTATGCAAGATATTTTGATTGTGTGAATTGTTAAGTTATAATTCACTACTTACATAAAGGTAAAATGAAATATTTATAA
>CAZSIL010000141.1:1034-1833 GCA_964607025.1 uncultured Eubacteriales bacterium | reverse complement strand
TTTTCTTCCGTTATATGCCCGAGCTTATTGAAACAGGTCATATATATCTTGCTCAACCACCACTTTTCCGTATTTCAAAGGGCAAACAGCACTTTGACGTATTTACCGATGAAGAAAAGGCTGCCAAGGTAGAAGAGTTAGGTCCAGGAGTAGACGTTCAGCGTTATAAAGGTCTTGGTGAAATGGACCCTGAACAGCTTTGGGAAACAACCCTTGACCCCGAGCATAGAACATTTTTACAGGTTAATATGTCAGATGCCGCTTTGGCAGACGAAACCTTTACTATCCTTATGGGTGAAGAGGTAGAGCCAAGACGTAAATTTATTGAAGAAAACGCAATTTATGCGACTGACTTGGATATTTAAGGAAAGGAGAGAGAAAAATGGCAAAACAAGAAAAAGTTTATTGGCCCAGCAGTGAAGAAACAAATATTCTTCCTGTTGAAATTACCGATGAAGTAAAGACAAGTATGCTGCAGTATTCTATGTCGGTACTTGTAGGCCGTGCGCTTCCTGATGTTCGCGATGGTTTAAAACCGGTTCATCGTCGTATACTTTATACAATGTATGAAAACGGATTATCTCCAGACAGCAAATATCGTAAGTGCGCAGACACAGTAGGTACTGTGCTTGGTCGTTATCATCCACATGGTGATGCCAGCGTTTATGATGCAATGGTACGTATGGCGCAGGATTTCTCACTCCGATATCCTTTGATTGACGGTCACGGTAACTTTGGTAATATAGATGGCTATCCTGCCGCTGCTTATCGTTATACCGAGTCAAGAATGAACCGTCTT
>CAZSIL010000141.1:0-1024 GCA_964607025.1 uncultured Eubacteriales bacterium | reverse complement strand
TTTCATACAGTATGCTTGACGATATCAAAAAAGATACCGTTAATATGGTACCTAACTACGACGACCGACTTGAAGAACCCGAGGTTCTACCTGTTCGTTTTCCACAACTTCTTGTTAATGGTTCAAGCGGTATCGCAGTTGGTATGGCTACCGAAATTCCCCCTCATAACTTGGGTGAGGTTATTGACGCTATGTGCTGTCTTATTGACAACCCTGACGCCGACCTACCGGAGCTTTGCGAGCATATAAAGGGACCTGACTTTCCTACAGGTGGTATCATAATGGGTCGCAGCGGTATCCGCGCGGCTTATGCTACAGGTCGTGGTAAAATAATAGTTCGTGGTAAAGCCGAAATAGAGGAGACAAAAAACGGTAAATTCCGCATAGTTATAACCGAAATTCCCTACAAAGTACGCAAAAAAGATCTTGTTAAACATATTTATGACCTTGCCGCCGAAAAGAAAATTGAAGGTATTGATGACGTGGTTGACTATTCATCAAAGCGTGACGGCGGTATCAAAATTGTGGTAGATATTAAGCGAGATGCAAGCCCACAAGTAGTGCTTAATAAACTTTACAGTTACACAGCATTACAGTCAACCTTTGGCGCAATACTGCTTGCAATTGTAAACGGTAAACCGCAGATACTCACCCTTAAAGAAATGCTTCAGAACAGCATTGACTTCCAGTATGAGATTATCCGTCGCCGTACCGAGTACGAACGCAAAAAAGCCGCTGAACGCGCACATATTCTTGATGCTTTACGTCAGGCACTTGATTTTATTGACGAGGTTATCGCTATTATCCGTAACAGTAAGACTATTCCTGAAAGTAAGCAGGCTCTTACCGATAGATTCGGCTTTGATGATGTTCAGACAACCGCTATCGTTCAGATGCAGCTTGGTAAGCTTGCAGGTCTTGAAAAACAGAAAATTCTTGACGAGCTGCAGGAAAAACTTGATTTTATTAAAGAGTGTGACGATATTCTTGCATCCCGTGAAAGAATACTTGACATTGTTAAGAC
>CAZSIL010000140.1:0-1843 GCA_964607025.1 uncultured Eubacteriales bacterium | reverse complement strand
CCATAACTATAGCTTGTCCGGAAATGGCATTGATTTCGGACATCTTGTTTTGTAACAAAGAATCCACCTTAGATTGTAAGGTGGTATCTATGGTGGATTCTTTTGTTGGTGTGCATGCTATCATTGTAGCTATGCAACAATATAGAAATATATTATTCATGTTACTAATTTAGTTTACCGGTTCTGCTAATTGAACTTGACCATCAAAAATTATCATATAATATTGTTTCCCATTGTACGGGACAAATTGTCTATCGCTAATGGATAATTCTACCCGTTGATTTGTCAGATAGAAATTGTGGAAACGTTCTGTTCCTGCATTATTGGTTAAACGTATTGGACCTTGATAAGTTGCTGCCCAAGTCTTAGTTCCCTGTTGAGTGTTTTTGACTTGGATTCCTTGATGCGTAATTTTGAGTGGATTATAAACGGAATGATATGTGCGAGAATTGGTTTGTGAATCAAAAGTGACAATATATCTACAGATATAATCTCCAAATGGTTCACGTGCTTGAATTGATATGACACATGCCAATAACAGGAATGTTATGAGTATATTTTTCATGTTTATAATTTATTTTTATTACTATTGAAAAAATACCGTTCTTATAATATATCTATATTCGTCATTTAACTTAACTTCTGGAACAACAATAACAAAAGCTCCTATATTTGAATATTTGCTGTCTTCACTATAATTAGTAAATCTACCTTCAAAATAGAATTTATTGGCAACAATGTCATTTGGATGATCTAAAGCATATTCCTTAATATCATAAACTCTTATTTCAAGAGCAGAGAATGCCTCTCCTCTTTCAAAGCGCCTCCTTCTTTCATTATTTTCTCTTTCTATTTCATTACAGATACTGATTAAATCTTTACCCGTTAATTTTTCAATATGTTGTTTTTTATATATATAAGGTGGTTTGTAGTAATTTATCTCTTTTGATAATGCTTCTCTTTCTGTCATAAAGGACTTTTGTTTTATAAATACTTTTTCTGCATAATCTTTTTGCTTACTGATAGAAGGTGTAAAAAATGAAAATATCATTTGTAACATGATTAATGATAAAAATTTTGGCATAAACATATTTTTAAATTGTTAAACACTAGTGTCCAAAAGTCTAAATTATTGATATAACTATATGGAGTAAAGAATCAGTTTATAGCTAAAAAGCTACCATTACAGCAACTATAATTGATACAATCAATATTGCTATAAATAAACATCCTTGTCTTTCTTCAGATACTTTCTTGTAATCTACAAATGCAAGTATTGGTATTGTTAAAAGTAGTAACAAAAATAAGATGCCAGTGAATAATTCCATAATTGATGTACTTACGATGCCGTCCAATTCCCAGATGAAAGCAGATTAAAAAATAAGGTGTGGGAACTATATCTGCTTTATCCCAAAGTCTGGCTCTCGCATTGCCTATTCCGTGGATAAAACAATAGCAACCCACACCAATAGACAATATCTAAACCTCTGATTTGAGGTAGGTATATATCTATGATGTGGTGCTACTGCTATCATCTTCACGGAATTTCAAACTTGCGAGATTTGACTTTGGAAGATAATCTCAATAACACCTTTTGTAATAAAAAGTAACTCCATACCACCGCAACTGTACGGAATTGCCACAAATTTAGTAAAAAGGTGAATAAGTCCATCTATGATTGAAGAAATAATTAGTCCAGAATCCAAAATTTCCATGAATGACAAAACTCTCAATTTCTGTAAATGGTCTAATAGATACAATATTTCCCGATATTGTCATCCTCAGAATACAGAGATTATGAAACAATTTCATTGCTAAATTCACTACGGCGACAAAATTTGAA
>CAZSIL010000139.1:0-1889 GCA_964607025.1 uncultured Eubacteriales bacterium | reverse complement strand
CCGCATAAGCCAGCCCATAAGGCCGCCCATCCCCACGAAGCCATCGGAGGTGCAGATGATGCAGTAGTGCCGGGGATAGAAAATCCGGCTGGCAATCTGCAGATCCAGAAAGCAGGAATGGTTCATCAGAATCAGGCAGGGCTCTTTCTTGCCGATCAGCTCCATCCGCTGGGATGTATATTTGAATTTGGTGCCCATCATCCCGAAGAAGGAAAGCACCCGAATCAAGGTTCTCCAAAAAATATCAATTTTATGTGGCATTTTGTGCGCGGGCTTCCGCTTTGCCATCACTTCGTCAAAGTCCAGCTTCTTTACATCAATTTTCATAGGCGCAGGTCCTTCCCATTTTATTATAATATTGTATCAGGGCTGCTCTTGTGAGGGGTACCGGATTATTATACGATACTATGATTGCTTCGTCAAGATTTGTTCACATTTTCCCAAAACGTCCCCGGCAAACGGACGAAAGTCCTCTTGCCGGGGCTCCCGGACGGATAATTATGAATAAATCAGCATATTATACGCATATTTATGCGCTATGAATTCGAGTAATATTTTTGCATATTTGCATATTCACCAAGTTTTTGAATATTTTTGTAGCATATTACCCAAACACAGGCGCCCGTATATGGAATAATTGGCATTAACCCCAATTGACGATGAATAATATTCGCAGTATAATCCATACATCATTAAAACCCTCATTCAGAGGGCCGAGAAAAGGAGAGTTCCATATGAAAAAATTATTTGCCCTGATCCTCGCTATGCTGATGATCCTGAGCCTGGCTGCCTGCGGCGGCACCACCGAGACCACCACCGCCAGCACCGCCGCCACCACCGGTTCCGACACCGCCGGCGAGACCACCGGTGAGACCGCCGGTGAAACCGCCGGTGAAACCACCGAAGCAACCGAGGCTGCCCCCGCTTACACCCTGGTCAACCCCGGCAAGCTGACCGTTGCCATCTCCCCCGACTTCGCTCCCATGGAGTTCGTTGACACCGACGGCAACTTCGCCGGCTTCGACGTGATGCTGGCTCAGTTCCTGGCCGACGGCCTGGGTCTGGAGCTTCTGATCACCCCCATGAGCTTCGATGCCTGCCAGACCGCAGTGGCCATGGGCGCCGTGGATATGGCCATCTCCGGCTTCAGCTGGACCGAGGCCCGTGAAGCCAACTACAGCCTTTCCGACTACTACCACGCCGGTGACAACGAGGATGAGCAGATCCTGATCACCCTGGCCGGCAACGAAGGCAAGTTCGACTCCGTCGAGAAGCTGACCGGCGTTAAGGTCGGCGCTCAGGTCGCCTCCCTGCAGGAGTCCCTGGTTATGGAGCAGCTGCCCGATTCCCAGCTGGTTACCGTTGGTGACCTGAACACCGCTCTGATGCAGCTGCGCAACGGCGACTTCGACGTCCTGGCCGTGGCCAAGGGCAACGGCGACGCCATGATCGCCAACAACCCCGACGTGGTCCCCGCAGGCTTCAACTTCGAGGTTGACGAGAAGTACACCGGCAACGTCATCATGCTCCAGAAGGGCGCTGACGCTCTGACCGCCGCTGTCAACGACCTCCTGGCTCAGGCCGAGGCCGCCGGCAACTACGTCACCTGGTACGAAATCGCCAAGAACACCGCCGGCATCGACGTGTCCTACGACGACGAGGGCAACAAGATCACCGAGTAATCCACGATCCACCAAACAAGGCCGGCGACCGCTGGGGTCGCCGGTCTTGTCGAATAACAGAGAGGAATAATTTTAATGACTTTTGAAAGCCTGATCCTGGACATCATCAATATATGGACGAAATACTGGGATAAATTCCTGCTGGAAGGTCTGGTGGGCACCCTGAAGCTGACCTCCATTTCCGTGGTCATGGGTGTGCTGCTGGGT
>CAZSIL010000138.1:0-1890 GCA_964607025.1 uncultured Eubacteriales bacterium | reverse complement strand
GAAGAGGCAGAAAAATCTTGCATGATGTCCTCTGTGACAAGGACAGTCTCCTCCTGCGCCTCGGTCAGTTCCTTTGAGGGCCGGAATCCGGCGGGAAGCTCCTCGTCAAAAATCACCGTGATGATGGTATAGGCCTGGTCCCGGTATACGGTCAGTTTTGCGGCATCCCCGGCGCTGTAGTTTTTCACGGCGGAGATGAGGTCGTTTTTGTTCAGAAGCTCTTCCCCGTCAATGGCGGTGAGGATATCACCGGTCTTAAGGCCGGCCTCCTGGGCGCAGCTTCCCGGCTCCACGGAATAGACATACACGCCCTCTACCATGTTGTAATACTGGGCAACGCTGGCAGAAACGGTAGTAAGAGTGAGTCCCAGATAGGCCTTGCCGGAGACATAGCCGTTGGCGATGAGTTCGTTGGCGATCGTATAGACATCATTTATGGGGATGGCGAAGCCAAGTCCCTCCATGCCGTTTTCGGAGAATTTGGCGGTGACGATGCCAATGACCTGGCCATAGGCGTTATACACCGGGCCACCGGAGTTTCCGTTGTTCACGGCAGCGTCGATCTGGAACATGTTTACCGTGACGTTTATATCGGTGGTGATGTTCCGGTCCAGGGCGGATACGATGCCGCTGGTCATGGTATAAGTCAGCTCACCCAGAGGATTTCCTACGGCATAAACCGTTTGTCCGACCCGCATTTCATCGGAATTACCCAGGCAGGCAGGGGTCAGACCGTTGGCTCCGATCTTCAGAACGGCCAGATCGCTGTCCGTCTCCACGCCGACCACATCGGCGATGTATTCCGTGCCATCGAACACGATAACCTTAATGACCGTACCCTGTTCATAGGCGTTTTCAATGACATGATAATTTGTGAGGATGTATCCGTTTTCGCTGAGGACCAGCCCCGAGCCGGAGACCGAGCTGGAACCGGACTGGCCGAAGATGTTGGCGCTCTGGCCGGGAAGCGTGACGCCTACGGTGCTCTCACAGGCACCGACGTAAATGTCCTCCGGAGAGAGGGTTTCAAGGCCGTCACAGGAGGAGAGGCTCAAAAAGGAGACGGTGTCATCCCCTTCGTAGCTGAGGGCCTCGGCAGTCAGGCTTTCATAAAAGCGATCGGCGGCAGCGGTTTCCGCCACGAGGGTATCGTTATAACGGTGAAAAGCAAGAATGGTGCCGCCTATGCCCAGCACACCCGCCATCAGCACACACACCAGGCACAATATGACCAGAGCACCCGCGCCCATGTGCGCTTTGGACGAGGTCTGTGTCTCCGGAAGGGGATGGCTCAAATTGGGGTGGTAGCCATACCCGGTGCGGTGGGCGTCCGACGCCTGACGGTAGGAGGCGTCGCTGTAAGAGGGATATGTGGTTTCAGGCTGAGTGCGGCGGTCATCGTGCATATCCCAGGCCTCCTTTACGTGGTTTTCTATATCATAATACACACTTATGACAAAAACATGAACAGTATACACCGTATCTTTTATTTTTGCCAGTTTTTCGGAAAAAAAGACTGCCGCATCCTCATTTGTGGAGTAATCCGGAAATCGGGATGCGGCAGATGAATTTTTGGGTGGTTCTTACCGGATGGTAACGTAGTTTCCGGCGACGTAACCGGTCTGACCGTTGTAGGAGATCTTATACCAGTTGCCGCTGGTGATTCCAATGACGGTGAGGCTCTCACCGGTCTTGGCCACACCAAGCTTGCTGTAGCTGGTGCCGGCGCCGGCGCGAACGTTCACATCGGAGATTACGGTGGCGGTGGCGCTGTAGTCAAGTTCTTCCACGGTGACCATGTTGCGGTTGATGTAGCCGGTGCCGCCATTGTAGGAGACCTGATACCATTTGCCGTCGCTGGTCACATCCAGAACGGTGAGCTTGGTGCCC
>CAZSIL010000137.1:0-1892 GCA_964607025.1 uncultured Eubacteriales bacterium | reverse complement strand
TGCACGGAAAGCAGCTCTTGCTTCATCATCACGGGCTTTTCTTTTTGCGTAATACACGGTATTATCGGCAATCTCATAAGAAACGAACTGAATCTTTTCAAAGGCAGTGGGACTTTTCAAAACGAACTGCTCGCCGAGCTTACCCAGCCGCATAGCATAGGAAAGCTGTTTGAGTGAAATTTCGTTGTTTATAAATGCTCTTGCAAAAGAGAAGTAAGAGTCGTCCGCGCGGTATCCCACAACTGCATCATACGGTGTCAGGTCAATCAAGAAGTGCTCTTTCAGCCAGTCTGCACCGCGCTTCATAACAGGAGTAGAAACACGGAATTTGCGGTATTTCATCAAGAGAGCCAGCCAATGCAGAATCGTGTATTCATCGGAAGAAAGATTGAGAACCGAAAGATCAGCGGTATCAATTTCATATTTGTTGGCATAACCGTCTGTGTTTTCGGTACAAGCCCATTCTTTTGCAAGTTCCAAGTGCTCAGTGCAGTAGAAGCCTTTCCCGTAGTCGTTATATGATTTACCTTTTCCAAACACGGGTGTTTGGATAATTTCGGGCGAGCCGTGATATAGGATTAGTTTGCTCATTTTTGCTACCTCCATACTTCTTTAGAGTTATCTCGCTCTTATTATACTCCTAAAGAAGTATGATTGTCAATATAGTTTCGAGAAAATTCACATATTTGTTTCTTTTGGCAGAATTAGATGCACAGACCGAGTTGCATATCGCATAGACGCATCCCAAAACACACTACGGACGAAGTGAAAACAGACCCGGGCTGCCGACGAATAACGAAGCGATTTTCGTACAGAAAATTGCCCCGCGTTTTATGTCCGTGACGAACCGGTGTCGCGGGTTTTTCTGTTTCGTGACGAAAAATTCGCCCAATTTCCGCACCGGCGATCAGGCGGCAGGCGAAGCGGATTCGCCATTGTAGGATTGTTCTGTACGAAAATTTAAGATGGGCGTAGCTCGCTGCAATAAGCAGCGGATTAGGTTGTCTTTGGGCTATCGGAAAATCTCTTGACGAAAATTGTCTGCGTTGCCCACGGCAGTCTGCTCGCTGCCCAGCCACCGGATCCGGAGATGATGGCTCGGGCGGAAGTTGTTTCGTGACGAAAACGAAATTTTCATCACGAGGGCTTGGCGGCGGTTCTGCTGGATGATATCTACACACATGTTGTTGTCTCAATTTCTTGACGAAAATCGCTGCTGTTTTCGCTCGGGTGGTCAGACGGGGTGTGGTTCGGAATCGGCTTGTTGGAATTGCTTTGCCGTCCCCTTGCTTGTAGTTTTTCGCCCTCTGTCTGCTTGTAGCATTAACAAATTATCGCATCTTTGGAACGAATGACTGCTCAGTTCGGAGGGAATGCCGCTTCCGCTTTTGCGGGAATATGTGCGCTGTCATATCGGTATGACCGTCCTATTCACCGCACATCATAGTTACGTATGCCTGTCTGTTCTCTATGCCAAATTTGCCTGTCCAATGGATATCATTCCTCAACTCTCATATCGAAGGCACTCCCGCCCGCTCTCATTTCGATATGATAATCCTTACGGATTTTTAATTGATTTCTTTTTGATTTTTTGTGGACACTCTCTTATTGATATGACTCCGACTGCTTTCGTATTGATATGATTATGACCAAAATTTTCTTATCGAGATGACTGAACTCTCGTATCGAAATGATCGCGACCTCGTATTGATATGAGAGGAAGGAAAGGAGATTTTTGACCCTCTGTTATCTCTCAATTTGAGTATCATTTTTCTTGTCATTGGGATAGGAGAATTTGAAGGTCATTTGCTATAAATGAAAGACATTTTCATAGGTCAAATGACCGTTCATTTTGGGCACCGAAAATACTCTCAATGGGACAGTAAATCCGC
>CAZSIL010000136.1:0-1904 GCA_964607025.1 uncultured Eubacteriales bacterium | reverse complement strand
CTTTGTTTTCTTATAAATTACTTTTAGTTTGAACTATAATATGTTACAATATTACGTGGTATTATTTGATAATTAATGCCTTTACATAGTGGGAAATATAACAATTGGAGGTAGTTGCAGTTGCATGTCAAGTGCAGAACAAAGAGCAGAATTACAATCACAGATATGGAAAATCGCGAATGAAGTCAGAGGTTCTGTAGATGGATGGGATTTTAAACAATATGTATTAGGAACTCTTTTTTATCGTTTTATTAGTGAGAATTTTTCTGCCTATATGGAAGGTGGAGACGATAGCATCAATTATGCGGAACTGGATGATACAATTATAACAAAAGAAATCAAAGAAGATGCAGTTAAAACAAAAGGATATTTTATTTATCCTAGTCAATTGTTTTGCAGAATTGCAGAAAGTGCAAATACAAATGAAAGTTTAAATACAGATTTAAAAACGATATTTGATGAAATTGAAAATTCTGCAAGCGGTTATCCGTCCGAACAAGATATTAAAGGTTTATTTGCTGACTTTGATACAACAAGTAACAGATTAGGAAATACAGTAAAAGAAAAAAATATGCGTTTAGCAGCTGTTATTAAGGGCGTTGAAGGTCTTAATTTTGGGAATTTTGAGGACAATCAAATAGATTTGTTTGGTGATGCATATGAATATTTGATTTCTAATTATGCGGCTAATGCGGGAAAGTCAGGTGGCGAATTTTTTACACCACAATGTGTTTCCAAACTCCTTGCAAAACTTGCAATACATGGCAAAACTAGCATTAACAAGATTTACGATCCGGCAGCGGGCTCAGGTTCGTTGCTTTTGCAGGCAAAGAAGCAATTTGGTGAACATATGATTGAAGATGGATTTTTCGGTCAGGAAATCAACCATACAACATATAATCTTGCGCGTATGAACATGTTTTTGCATAACGTAAATTATGATAAGTTTAATATTGCATTAGGTAATACACTTACGCAGCCATATTTTAGAGATGATGAACGCTTCGATGCAATTGTGTCAAATCCACCTTATTCTATCAATTGGATTGGCAGCGACGATCCTACCTTAATTAATGATGAACGCTTTGCACCGGCGGGCGTACTGGCACCAAAATCAAAAGCTGATTTTGCGTTTATTCTTCATGCATTAGATTATCTTTCAAGTAAAGGACGGGCAGCAATTGTATGCTTCCCGGGTATATTCTATCGTGGAGGAGCAGAACAAAAAATTAGAAAGTATTTGGTAGATAATAACTTTGTGGAAACCGTTATCGCACTTGCGCCAAATCTTTTTTATGGTACATCCATTGCTGTTAATATCATGGTACTTTCAAAAGGTAAAAAAGATACGAAAATTCAATTTATAGATGCAAGCGGTATAGATTTTTATAAAAAAGAAACGAATAATAATGTTTTGGAAGAAGAACATATTAATCAGATAATACAATTGTTTGCTTGTAAGGAAGATAAAGAATATATTTCTGTATCTGTAGACAAAGATAAGATTGAAGAAGCAGATTACAATTTGTCTGTATCTACATATGTGGAACAGGAAGACAAACGAGAAAAAATTGATATTGTGAAGTTGAATGCTGAAATAGAAGAAATTGTTATGCGTGAAAATGAATTGCGTGAGGCGATTCGTAACATCATTGCGGAAATAGAGGTGGGCTAGTATGGCAGATGAAGTTATAGTATATCAGTCAGTGATTAGTGATATAAAAGATATTATTTCTTCAGGAAGAGAACTTGCTTATAATGTGGCGAACAAAGCTATTGTGTTAACTTATTGGCATATTGGCAAACGTATCGTGGAACAGGAGCAGAATGGAAAAGAAAGAGCTGAATATGGAAAGGCTTTGCTAGAAGTATTGGCAGATGAACTTATAAAAGAATATGGGAAA
>CAZSIL010000135.1:0-1914 GCA_964607025.1 uncultured Eubacteriales bacterium | reverse complement strand
CTACACAGACGGTGACTTGGTAATTAACGGTACTTCAACAAAGGAATACCGCGATAGAGAATGGGATACCTACAGAAACCACTCGATAGGATTCGTATTCCAGAGCTATAACCTGATTCCGCATCAAACGGTTCTCGGCAACGTAGAAATAGCACTCACACTCTCGGGTGTTTCAAAGGCAGAAAGACGAGAGAGAGCAATAAAAGCTCTCGAGGACGTCGGTCTGGGCGACCAGATTAACAAGCGTCCGAGCGAAATGTCAGGCGGTCAGATGCAAAGAGTTGCTATAGCGAGAGCTCTTGTCAACAACCCCGACATCATTCTTGCAGATGAGCCTACGGGTGCTCTCGATACGAAAACGAGCGTTCAGGTTATGGAAATTTTGAAAAAGGTTTCAAATGAACGCCTTGTTATAATGGTAACGCATAACCCCGAGCTTGCAGATGCATACTCCTCGCGTATCATTAAAATGCTTGACGGTGTTATTGTTGACGATTCAAATCCCTACGACGAGCAAGAGTGTCGCAAAGAGGGTGAGAAGGTTCGCAAAGCTGCCGAAGCCGCACTTGCGGGCAAAAGGAAGGAAAAGAAGCCGTCAATGTCTTTCTTCACCTCCTTTATGTTATCTCTCAAAAACCTCTTCACCAAAAAGGGCAGAACGGCTCTTACCTCCTTTGCAGGCTCTATAGGAATTATAGGCATTGCATTGATACTTGCCGTTTCGCACGGTATGACGACGTATATAAATAACGTACAGAAAACAACCCTGTCGGCGTATCCGCTTACGCTAGAAAGCTCTGCCATTGATACAAGCTCGCTTATGGAAAGCTTTTTGGGTAGCTCTGACAAAGGAAAAGACCACGAAAACGACGCCGTGTATAAGGACCCGCTTATAGGTGAGTTGGTTAATGCTCTCAGCAAAATGGAGGTTAATGAAAACAACCTCGGTGCTTTCAAAGCGTTTCTCGAAGCAGAATTAAAGAAAGACGACTCTCCGCTGAAAAAAGCCGTAAGCGGAGTACAGTATTCGTATAATCTTGATCTGACCATATACACGAAGAACCAGGACGGAAAAATCATAAAATCCGACAAGGGCGAGCTGATGTCACAGATGCTCGGCGAGTTTATGCTTCAGATGGCGGCGAATGCCGGCATAGCTCAAGAGGACTCTGAAAATTCATCTTCTTCCAATTCGACTCTTATGACGTCAATGATGAGCGTTCGTCTTTGGGAAGAGGTTTTGCCCGGTGTTATAGATTCAGATGGCAACCGTGCTTTGATAAACGAGCTGCTTTACGACCAGTATGACGTTGTTCACGGAAGCTGGCCGACCTCTAAAAACGAAATTGTCCTCGTTCTCGATGAGAAAAACGAGCTTGACGACTTGACTCTCTACGCTTTGGGACTGCTCAGCGAAAGTGAAATAGATGCAATTATTGATGCCGCAGCAAGCGGAAAGCCCCAGCCCGAAAGCGAGAAGACTAAATGGACTTATGAAGAAATTTGCAGTCTGAGTTTCAAAACCATATTCCCGTTTGACCGCTATATGCAAAGTGCTGACGGCACCTTTAAGGATATAAGCAAAAACGAGCTTATGCTCAGCACTCTTTACGATAATGCGGAGGAGCTTCGTGTTTCGGGAATTATCCGTCCCAAAAAGGATGCCGAAACAACTATGATAAAGGGCTCTATAGGCTATACTTATCTTCTCACCGAGCATATAATCAATTCAGCTAAGGAATCCGCCATCGTTAAGGCACAGCTTGAAAATCCCGATTATGACGTTTTAACAGGGCTTCCTTTCAAGGAGAGCACAGGTTCTCTTACGAAGGAAGAGAAAAAGGATGCATTTATTGCATATATAAACAGTCTTGACGAGGAGGGCAAGGCTGAGGTTTACGTAAGCATTCAAGC
>CAZSIL010000134.1:0-1915 GCA_964607025.1 uncultured Eubacteriales bacterium | reverse complement strand
TGAGTTTGCTCGGCGAAGCAGATTATCAGGATATCATGGACGAGGTTAACAGGATCCTTCAAACACAGGAAGCTAATCTGACTTATGCAGAGATTGAATCCTATGTATCTCAATCTCAAGATGCGTTGTATAGCTATTTGCTTGGCTTACAGGAAGAAACCTTTATGGGCATTCCTACTGCCGAATTGGTTGATATTGTAAGAGATCTTGACCCTATGCAGCATCTTCAAATCGGTGTTGATGCAAACGGTACAACCACTATTGAGATCATTGAAGTAACCAAACTCCCTTCGCTTTGGGAGAAAATCGCAACATCGCTTGTTTGTGCGTTTGGTATCGTAGGCGGATTTGTTTGCAGCGCTGTAGGTTGCCCTGTTATCGGTGGTGCGCTTATCGGTGCTTCCATGGAAGCCTTCTCTCAGGTAGTAATTAATAACACTCCTGTAAGTGATATTCAATGGGCACAAGTGGCTGTTGCTGCCGTATCCGGTGCAATTGCAGGTGGCGTATCTGGTGCAATTAATGGTATTGCGACAAAAGGCGTAGGCCAGCTTATCATGAAAGAAGTTGCCGATACTTTATGCGACAGTGTTATCGGTGGTGGCGAATTCTTTGTTAACTCTCTAATCGCAGGATGCTCGTTTGAAGAAGCTTGTAAAAACTTTGGCTACGGTGTGATTGCAGGTGCTGTTATCAGCGGCGGTATTAAAATCGGCTCTGCTGCTATAAAAAGCGGTGCTAAATTAATAAAAAAAGCCACTACATCTACAATATCTGATGTGGGCGGTAAACAGTTAACTAAACTTGGCAACGAAGCGATTGAAAATGGTGCCAGTGAATTGGAGGAAAAGGCATCATTAAAATTGATCAAAAAAAATGCTAAACGTTCACTAAAAAAATATAAGTCAAATAATTTAGAAAAACTAAATGTTTGGGATAATATTATGCCTACAGGCGATTTGTATCAGGGAACTATTTTGCCCAAATCATTTAGAATTGATACTTCGATGGGAGAGTTTTGGGTTCACCCAAATGCCAGTGAACATATTTACGAACTAATTACACCTGTTTTTACAAAACCCGTTTCTGATCCTAATTTATACGCGCAAGTCATATTTGAAGATTTTTATTCAGCACTAAATGAAGTAATAAAAAATGGTGTAAGGTATGAGGAAAAAATGATTATTGGTAATTGGGAATTTATCTTTTCTAGACCAAGACTACAAGGACAATTGCCTGTGATTAAGCATGCATTAAGGAGATAAGTATGAAACAAATTGCTTTCGATTCCAAAGGTGTTGTGTCTTCTCGTGTGGTAAATGTTGAATATTTCCCACTATTTGTTGCGTTTGATGTTAATTCGGTTTGCGATAAAATCTATCAAATCAATTACGATAAAAACAACTTTGCTGAATTTGGTTTGGGATTAGAGGGAACAATAAATTCCTTTAGAATAATTTGCTGTTCTAATTACAAGATTATTTCAGAGAAATTCAAAGTTGGTATTTATGAGGAAGGTGTGTTATGTTTAAAACCCAATACTGATATGATTGCTAAAGAGTTTCAATTAAAGATATACGTAAATGCTATAGAACTTATTTTGTCTCTGTCGCTTCCCGTAAATAGATATAAAAACGGAAATCTTATTTTTTCGTTTGATAACCATTATAATTTGGTTTCTGTAGCAATAGTAAATATGCTTAGTGAGGACATATCACATACAATTAACGAATTATATTATTGTTCAAAAAAATAATCGTTTCCCTTATCTAATACAAAATGTAATTTTATAAATTCCAATTATATACGTAAAAGAGTCATCGTGCAGGTGGCTCTTTTCTTTAGTCAAACTGCCCCAAAAATCCGTGACAATTCGGGAAGCGAAATAACGGTGTTTTAGACCGATTGGGCGAAA
>CAZSIL010000133.1:0-1922 GCA_964607025.1 uncultured Eubacteriales bacterium | reverse complement strand
ATTGCCTTGGTGGATGACGAAATTAAGGAACTTCCGCATTTGCTGGCACTTTCCAGGAAGATGATGACGACGATTAAGCTCAATCTCACCTTCTCAATGGGGCTGAATTTCCTTGCAATCGCTTTGGCAATTACAGGCTTGCTTGGCCCGGTTGTTGGTGCACTGGTTCACAACGCAGGTTCGGTTATGGTTATCATCAATTCCGCATTGCTGCTTCGTTGGAAAAAACAGTAATGTAACATCCGGTTTCCGTATAATCACGTTGCTCCATGCCATAATACAGCCAAATTCCCTGAAAAGCACCTTATTCTCACCATGGTGCTTCATCCCCGCTGATATTATTTTGAAAATACACCGCTTAATCCGCAAAGCAGCTATAACCCCTGTGTGAAATTCCGGGCATATATCCATTTGACACAACCGCCGGTTGTGCTTTTACATCCACGCCGCCATTGTATATTTATGGTACTATGCTAAAATGTTGGTACAGCGCTGATACAAATATACGAGGAGATTGCTTATGAATATCGGAAATCAGATCAGGCTTTTTCGTCTGAAAAAATCAGTTACCCAGGAGGCTATGGCGGAGCATTTTGGCATAACTGCCCAGGCGATCAGCAAATGGGAATGCGGCACTTCCGTGCCGGATATTTCCTTGCTGCCGGAACTGTCAGCCTACTTCGGAGTCACCATCGATGCCCTTTTTGCTCTGGATGACGAGACCCGCATGGAGCGCATTCAGAATATGCTGTGGGATGAGCGGTATTTGAACCCCACAGATGTGGAAAACGAGCGGACTTTTCTGTTGGAAAAGGCCCGTCGGGAACCGGAGAACGGCCGCCCCCACGAGCTTTTGGCAGATATGGAAATAAAACTGAGCCAGGAGCATCGGGGAAAGGCGGCTGAATATGCCATGGAAGCTCTCAGCCGCAATCCCAATCTGGCAGAAGCCCATTCCCTGCTGGTTCAGGCTATGAATGGCTGCTGTCAGGATTGGTGCGAAACCAACCATGCCGCTCTCATTCGCTATTATGAAGAGTTTATGGAGAAAAACCCGGACAATTGGCACGGGGTCATGTGGCTCATTGATCAGCTCATCGACGATTACCGCTTCGATGAGGCGGAAAAATGGCTGAATGTGTTTGACAAAATGGATACTTCCTTCCGTGTTCCTCTGTATCGGGGGGCGCTGGAATGGCATAGAGGAAACAAGGAGGAGGCCTACCGCATCTGGGAAGCGCTTTGTCAGCAGTATCCGGAGCGGTGGAGCATTCCGGACGAGATAGCGGACTACCTGGCCCGGGATGGGCGGTATGACGAGTCGATTCAATGGCATCGCAAAGCTCTGGCGGTGGCCAAACCACCCCGGTATGTAGACCCCATCATCTCCATCGCCCAGATTTTGGAGATTCAGGGAGATTATGCCGGAGCAATCGCCGCCCGGGAAGAAGAGCTGGAAATATACAAAACAGAATGGAGCTTCACCGAGGGAGAAACGGCAGATGCCGTTCGTCGGGACATCGCCAGATTAAAAAAGCGGCTGTAATATTACAGGACCGCCCGTGTATACTTGAATCCTCCACGGGTGTTCTTCGCATATCGGAGGATGGCTTAAAAGAGAGCTTATCGCCACTGATAAGATTTTGATAAGCTTCCATCGTGCAGCAGCGATAATATGGGAATCACAACAATCCAAGCAGCAGTCGCGATATTTTCCAGACGAAATTGGTTTTCTCTGAAAAGGCAATTTTTCGCTGCCTGATTATTTATTTCCCGGTGGAAAACGCTTGAATCTATGTTATAATGCAGAAAAAGCAAAGTGAGGGTGATCTCAAGTTGAAAAACGGAAAGGCCTGGTTGGATACCGCGGGGAATCCCATTCATGCACATGGCGGACATATACTCCGCTCCGGGGAATACTG
>CAZSIL010000132.1:0-1946 GCA_964607025.1 uncultured Eubacteriales bacterium | reverse complement strand
TAAACATATAAAAATATCTCCCACTTTAAAAAAGCAGGAGATATATATGGAAGGAATAAGGAAAATGAAAAAACTGATTTGCTTGTTTTTTATTATAGCAATGTTATTCGGCTGTTCCGCAGATACAAACAAACGGATTGACAAAAACGAAACCGCGCAGACAGAAAAAGAAATGTCATCAATGGTATCTGAAACAGAGGAGAAAGAGATTCCGTTTATTTCTGTAGCGGAAGATATTGAATTTTGGAGCAAGTATTGGGAAAATTATACGCTTTGCACATACGATTGGATAGATGATAACTATTTTTTTATTCTTCTTGAAAACAAAGACGGCGAAAACTTCCGTTATATTTTCTGGGATGCTGAAAACGAAAAACTTAGTGATTTAGGTGAACATAAAACAGAAATTTTTCTTGAAAATCGTAAATTTTTCAGCAGAAACGGAAAATTCTATATGATTACCTCTCCCAATAAAATTATGCAAATAGAACTTGGAAGTTTTGAGATTTCGTATCTTGATATAAATATTTCCGAAAGATTCGTCGAGAAGGAATTGTATCGGATCAGTTCGCTTTCTCCTTGCGGAATAGTCGCGGAACTGGAAGACGAATTTACTCTTTTAATTTATGACATTTTTGAACAGGAGCAAAAAACAACTGTTGATCTTAAAAAAGTGGCTCCTTTGGGAATGATGTTAAATCAAGGTGTATATTGGTCATTTGACGGAAAATATTTTTCGCTCTTTGTTTACGAGGAAAGAAAAGAATATCATCAGGACAGTACATATGCGATTTTTAATTCCGAAGGTAACTTTGTTCGAAATATTACCGGTGGTGATAGAGAAGTTTGGGATACTGATAGAGTGTGGCATTGCTCCTATAGTGATGAAAACAAAGAGAATTATTACATATATTCTCTTTCAGAACCATACTCTGAACCGATTATTGTCCCTAATTTCTATTATCCTTTATATCAACTTCGTCCCAGAAATGGAATTTGCTATTACGTTGAAACAAGCAACGAATCCGGATGCAAACTTGTAAAAGTCGATTCGTTGAATGATACTGTTCAGTATTTTGCAGAATTTGATATTGATAAATTTTCAAGAGTCCTATGTCCTTCTGTTGAAGGAAAAAATATTGCTCTTCCAGATGCAGATATTAACGGAAATGAATTTTTCTTTAAATTTCTTGAATTATATTGATTACACTATTTCTGCAATTTTATCATATGGATAAATGGATTCGAAGTTTCCATAAGAATAAACCGGAAGACTTGCATAATCAGTAGATTCATTATTCCAAACTTCAATGTGCAAATGGGCAGAAAGGCTATTGGTAAGAGAAGAAACATTACTTTCAACACCAAGTTTAGTGTCCGTGTTTACATTTTCACCCACTTTTATATCAGTTCCTAATTTTGAATCAATGCTAAGATGCATGAATACAAAAGTACAATTAAGAGTGGGATGAAAAATATATACACACCCATTGCTAGAATCTTTTCCTAAATATTTTCCATCAAACGGGCAATAAACGGTATTTCCTCCGCCTGTAGTAAAATCAAGCCCTGTATGGAATCTTCCTCTAAAATATTCACCAAGATATTCGGCACTATAAACAGCGCCAAACATACACTGACCAATATTGTTATCAGTAACAGTACTTTCGTTTACATGATAAAGTTTTGCAAAAAACTTTTTAAGATTTGTAGTTTTGGCCGTTTCCCATGTGCCGTTAGTCATTCCAGATTTAGGACTAAAGTATTCAGGACTATATAACGGAACACCTGTCTGCTTATAGACAGTTTCGATTATCCAGGAAGTTTTATTGTTGCTCCAGATTAAAGAATCAGAAGAAATATAAAGATATTTTCCGGTATCCGAATTTTTAATATAACATTTGTTGTTTGAGGCATCGATTACTTCAATATTTGCAGAATTGGAA
>CAZSIL010000131.1:0-1956 GCA_964607025.1 uncultured Eubacteriales bacterium | reverse complement strand
CACGTTTATGCTTTCTGCTATTAAGGAAGCATTGATGGAAGCGGTAGAAACCGTCTGTGTTACCGAAAAGATGTCCGTTACGGAATTACGCTGGTATAAAATCGAACGGTTTCTCCAAAAGAACGAAACCATCACCAATACAGATGTGAGGCAGATGTTTCAAGTGTCTGCTGCAACAGCAAATCGTATCCTCGCAAAATTGACCGAAGAAGGGAAACTGAAAAAGATTCGCCTCGGTAAGTCGTGGGGATATACCACAACCCCAAATATTATTAAAGACATAATAAAGTAATTATATGTCAAAAAATTATAGGAGGAAAATATTAATGAATGTAAAAATTACTACTGCAAATTGTGAAGTTGTTAATTCGGGATTGGTTACCTCTTTCAATGGAGAACCAATTTCTTTAACGCTCAACTCATCGCCAACTCCATTCAAATTGACGTTCAAATTTTTAACTGACAAATCTACCGAAGGACAAAAAATGGACGCCGAAACGCCAAATACACATGAGGTAATCCTAAAACTGACCAATTTTAAAAATCCTTTAGGAACCGGAACTGCTCGACCTGTAGAGTTTGCAACAAATGGAGACGGCAAAAAATTATTTATCAACTTTTATGTATATGTCGTGGGCGACTCAAGTCAAACACTGCAGTACACGATTTATAAAGAAATGTGAGGTAGTAATTATGCAGACCGAAACAAAGAAAACTACCTTTAGCATTGACGATTTGAATAAAAACAGCACAATAACAACAAATGTCAAGCAAAAATACATCATTACTACATACGATAAAATTAAACTAATACTTATTGATTGGGAGAAACAAAGAAAATTTGCGACAGAATGGTGGACTTATCTAGGTATGACACTCTCGTTCTTGGTTCCTCTTTTTACCGCTGAATTTAAGGATTTTCTTGGATTTAGTGCAGAATTTTTAAAAGCATTATTTATTTTTCTTTCAATAATTTTTGGTGCAATAACTTTTATTGCAATAATACGAAGGTTGTACAATCACAAGAAAATATCTATTGATCATTGTGTAAACGAAATTACTACTACACAAGAAGTAAGTATTGCTTCCGAGGAGTAATACTTACGTAGTTGTACATGCACTGGCAATTAATATGCGTAAATTCTACGCAAGTCAATTATACCTGTCTCTACACTTAATAATTCAAAATTATAAAATATCATTTAACCGTTGACTTTCTCGCTTAATTTATTCATTGAATTAAGCGAGAAAGTCAATTTTTTATGTGTTTATATTTCTTGCATTAAATCTGCTAAAAGCCACAATTATAAGCAGGAGGTGGTACAATGCCAATATATAAAGATCAAAAAACAGGTCGATGGTATTGCAAATTTGTTTATGAAGATTGGAGTGGGAAAAAGAAGCAAAAAAAGAAAATGGGATTTCGACTGCAAAAGGAGGCAAAAGAATATGAAAGGGATTTCATAATACGACATTCAAAGTCTTGCGATATGCAGTTTTCGTTGTTTGTTGACGTATATCTTGAAGATTGCAAACCGAGAGTACGACCGACCACACTAAGTGGAAAGCAATATCTTATTCAAGAACATATTTTACCGTATTTTGGTCATTTAAAGCTGAACGAGATCACTGCCATCACGGTGCGTAATTGGCAGACAGAATTGCTGAATCATCCAAACAACTACAAAGAAACATATCTGAAAACGATCCATAACCAGTTATCTGCAATTATGAATTTTGCTTGTCGCTTTTACGGGTTGCGAGAGAATCCCGCTAAACAATGCGGTGCGATGGGTAAGAAACAAGCGGAAGGGATACAGTTTTGGACGCTGAGAGAGTTTACATTATTTGAAAAAGCAATAAGTGACGATGTGTTATCTCATACCATTTTTAGTTTGCTATTTTGGTCGGGTATGCGTTCGGGTGAGCTACTGGCGTTGGAGCCGGAGGATTTCA
>CAZSIL010000130.1:0-1965 GCA_964607025.1 uncultured Eubacteriales bacterium | reverse complement strand
GTAGTGAAATCGAGACGGGGACGTCAAATATCGGGATAAGAAATGAATGAACCCCATGTGCTTGCGGATGCAGGTGCATGGGTTTTTCATTATTATGCATAAAATATAAAATTAGAGATAAAATTAAACAAAACGGCGGTGAAATGCAAAAAATATCATTTGACCGCCGGGTTGAATTTTGATATGCTATAAATAAAAACGGCGGTGAAAGAATGAAAAGAGATGTTGACCGCCACTTTGAGAGGTGAAATATATGATTGGTCGAGTGCAAGAAATAAAAGAATTGAATAGATTGTATGCTAGAGATAAGGCTGAACTAGTTGCAATTTATGGGAGGAGACGTGTTGGAAAAACTTATCTTGTAGATGAAACATTCGCAGATAGAATTACATTTCGACATGCAGGTCTTTCACCGGCAGATGAAAATTCAAAAGGATTGTTAAAACTTCAATTAAATCATTTCTATAACTCATTAGAACTACACGGCATGGAGAAATGTGATAAGCCGACTAATTGGTTGGATGCATTTTTGTTGTTGGAAAAATTTTTGCAAAGTAAAGATGATGGGAGCAGACAAGTTGTATTTCTTGATGAATTACCATGGCTCGATACACCCAAATCAGGGTTTATACGTGCATTTGAAGCTTTTTGGAACACATGGGGATGTCATCGTAAGAATCTAATGGTTATTGTTTGTGGAAGTGCAAATTCATGGATACAAGATAAACTGCTAAATAATCATGGTGGATTGTATAATCGAGTTACTTATGAAATAAAACTATCTCCATTTAATTTAAAAGAATGTGAAGATTTTTATAAAAGTAACAATGTGAAACTTTCCAGATATGACATTGCACAGAGCTACATGATATTTGGAGGGATACCATATTATATGGGATATGTGAATCCAGGAATGAGTTTAGCACAGAATGTAGATAATTTATTTTTTAAGAAAAATGCTATTTTAAGAGATGAATATAATAGATTATTTTCTTCGGTATTTGTAAATCCAGAAGCAGTGAAAAATATAGTACAGTTACTGTATACTAGAAATGCTGGATTTACGAGAAAGGAAATAGTGGAGAAACTTGGAATAACAGATGGTGGTAGATTATCAAGTAATCTAAATGCTTTAATATCAAGTGATTTCATTATAAAATATGTTCCATTTGGCTATGGAAAGAGAGAAGAACATTATAAGTTAGTAGACCCATTTTGTATGTTCTATTTACACTTTATTTGGAATCAGAAAAAAATAAGTGAAAAATATTGGCAACAAAATGTGACATCTGCTTCTGTATCAATATGGCGAGGATTCGCATTCGAAAATGTTTGCTTTAATCACATAGAGCAAATTAAGCGTTCGCTTGGAATATCTGGAGTAATAACGGAGGCTAGTGCATGGTCAAAAAAAGAGGATGATGCGGATGGAACACAAATTGATTTGCTGATTTCGCGAAATGATAACGTGATTAATATGTGTGAGATAAAGTATTATAACAGTGAATTCAAAGTAAACAAAGATTACTATTTGAAATTGTTAAAAAGACAGACAATCTTAACTGAAAATGTATCGCCTAAGGTGGCTATTTATGGTACGCTTATAACTACGTTTGGTTTAATACAAAATGAACACAGTGGTGCATTTTCTAGTGTTATTGTATTAGATGATCTTTTTAAAGAAGAATAAAAGAAGGTGTAAAAATGGCCCAAAGTGTAACATTATACAATTTACTCATTTCTTGTCCAGGAGATGTTAGAGAAGAAGTTGCATTAATTGAATCCGCTGTAGATGAGTTTAATGAATTGTATGCGGAACCTTTAGGAATAACAATAAAAACTCGTCATTGGAGTAAAAGTTCATATTGGGAATCGCCTATATGTACACAAAGAAAGGCTGGATACATGGCTAGTTACTGTTCATGGGTAACTAAATATACATAGTCAAATTTCACAAAAATTATT
>CAZSIL010000129.1:0-1979 GCA_964607025.1 uncultured Eubacteriales bacterium | reverse complement strand
TATATGCTATCAATTCTGCAACAGATTGGGTTGTAATAGTTTTATCTTGTGCTTTTTTGAAACGTTTTATATCTTTTTTGTGTTTGCTATAATCATTTGTAGATACGGCATCATCATTTACAAATTGTCTTTCTAAATAATTAGCCCGACACATTTTATTTCTTTAATTTTGTCGGGTTGAAACCCGACCTATTAACTTGCCCAACTATATTGAATCGTGGCGGTTGGAAGTAAGTCGAGAATCAAGTTTCAAAACGAACGAAAAGGGACTTTTGATAGACTCAATATTTCAAAGTTCCTCCCCAAAGGGGGAGGGTGCTACGCACGTAGATATTTTACAAGATTGTAGTAGAATTACGAATCTTCAAGTGCGGAGCGGGTGGGGTACAATGAAAAATTGTTCCCCCTCTATCTCCCCCCCCCATAGAGGGAGAATGCCCTCAGTTTATCCCAATTTAAGCTAAGTTTGTAGAAATTCCTATTTAGGAATTTTGAAGTATTTAAAATACTTCATCAATAATGCCCCCCCCGAGAACAATATCATCTTGATATAAGACTATAGATTGTCCTGTGGAAATAGCTTTTTGCATGTTTATAAACTCCACCTCAATATCATTTTCGACAGGTAAAACAAACACCTCTTGCTTTTCTTGAGAACTTCGAATTTTTGCGAAACATTTAATCCCCTCTTTTGGTTCATCAAACGGTATCCAATTCATTTTTGTTGCCCTAAGCTTATTCTTAAAAGTTTTATCCTTAAAATCTACAACGACCTCATTAGTGTCTTTTCTCAACTCGACAACATAAAGAGGTTCTGTCGAACTTACACCAAGTCCTTTTCTTTGACCTATTGTATAATTCCAAATACCTTTGTGTGTTCCCAATATTTTTCCATCACGGTCAACTATATTTCCGATTTTATCTTCAACGCCCAAAAGCTCATTATAATCGCCTTCATAAAAATCTTGGCTATCCGGCTTATCTGCAACTATTAATCCGTTATCAGAAGCTATTTTTCTAATTTCTTCTTTAGTGTAATTTCCCAAGGGAAGAATTATATTTTTCAACTGTTCTTGCTTTAGCCTATACAAAAAATATGACTGGTCTTTTTTAGGATTTACTCCTTGCCTCAAAAGATAACGTCCGTCTTTTTCTTCGATTCTGGCATAATGACCTGTTGCAAATTTTTCAAACTCAATTCCATTTAATTTTGCAAGATGTGGTAAAACATCAAACTTAATCAATGAATTGCACCAGATACAAGGGTTTGGTGTTCGTCCGTTTAAATATTCTTCTTTGAAACTTTTTAAAACAATTTCCTCGTATTGTTTTGCACAATCAAACACATAAAAAGGAATTCCTATTTGCTCACAAATTTTTCTTGCAGATTCAATATCCTCTTTTTCATCAGGCCCAAAACAAGCACCGTGCGAGCTTTTCTTTGGTATTTTATTTAATTTTTCTTGAATTTCTTTATAAACTCCGTCTTTACCCCAAATTGCCATTGTCGCACCAATGACGTTGTGTCCGGCTTGTTTAAGTAAAAGTGCAGCAACAGAAGAATCAACTCCACCTGACATTCCGACTAATATATTCATAAAACCTCTTTCATTGCATTCATCATTCTTGAAATACACCTATTCGCATTACTAAAAATTTGTGGCTCGATATTAATTTCATTCGTTTCTTTTTCTAAAACATCAAAAATATCTTCTAAAGTGTTCCATTTCATATTTGTACATACGATATCGTCTTTTATAAGATAAAATTCCTTTTGAGGACAATCTCTTTTAAGTCGATCTAAAACTCCCTTTTCAGTCGCTATAACAAATTGTTTTTCTTTGGAAGATTCTGCATATTCCATTATTTCTTTTGTAGAACCGACAAAGTCCGCTAATTCCGATACCGCACAGTGACACTCAGGGTGAGCAAGAATTTTTGCATTAGGATATTTTTGACGAGCATTTTCAATATCTTCA
>CAZSIL010000128.1:0-1982 GCA_964607025.1 uncultured Eubacteriales bacterium | reverse complement strand
GTAGCCGGTACTTGAAGTGCAACGCTAGCAATAATTACGTCTAAATCTTTAGTGTTGATTTCTTTTTTATTAGAATACTTTACAATTTCAGCATAAACTTTTGCAACGTCGGGAGCCGTTAAATCATACCCTCTTTTCTTAATCATTTTAGAAAGTGATGCTTGCGAAATACCTTTTGAAAGATTTTCAGGTTCTTCGTTCGTAGCACCTGCTGGTTGAACGGATTTTTCCTCAACCGTGAGATGCGAAATCCTATTTAACGTGCGATTTATTGCAGTTTTATTAAGCGAACAAGTTATTCCACGTTTTCCACCAATATAATCTACCGCAGAACAGAATGCTTCTATCCCTGCAAGATTTCCGCTAATAGCGGAAAGTTTAACTCCGCTTACACCTGCAGAAATTGCAGATATCATATTTGCCGTTGCCATTGAAAATTCATCACTACATTCAACGTTTAACTTAACGTTAGAAAGCGCAGGAACAGCCGAATAAATGCCTTTAATAAATTCAGTAAAATCATCAGGCATCATAAGCCCAGCCATATCGTTAATCGTTATCGCTTTTGCTCCACAAGCAACTGCAACTTGAACTACATTATGTAAGAAAGTTGCATCTGCACGTGTTGCATCGTCAAGACATACTTCTACGTCCTCACAAAGTGATACTGCCTTTTTCGTAAGCATTTCAAGTAACTCCAAAACAGCCTTTGGCTTTTTACTTGCAAAATACTCCATTTGAACAGGCGAAACAGGAACGTTTACAATCAATCTTTTTTTCTTTGCTGTGGATATTAAAGAATAGTTCTTTTGAACGCTTTCTTCCGTATATCCCGTTGCAATAGCAATCGTGCTTTTATTAACGCAAGCACTTATAGTTTTTACTAAAACTTCATCAGCTTTTTCGTTGCCAACAGAACATAGTTCAACCGTATCTACTCCTAGTTCGCTGATTAGTTTCGCAATTTCCAATTTCTCCTTAAAACTAAGCGATAGCGCAGATGCACCGCCAAGTTCTCTTAACGATACGTCACTGACAAAAATGTTCTTCATAAAAACCTCCTTTATAAATAAAAATCGCCCCGACTGTAGTCAGGGCCGATATTAACCGTGGTACCACCCAATTTATTGCCGAAGCAATCACTTATTTTGCTTTTTACGGAGCATACCGAGAACTATTACTGAATATTTTTCACAGTTCCTGCTTGAGAATGAGTATGAATCATTGCCTGTTTGCTCACACCAACTGCAAACTCTCTGTAAAGCGCAAAAACATCTGTCCCCATTATCGCATTTATAAATTTTAAATTATTATATTTTACTTAATAATAATTTGTCAAGTAAATCATGCGCTAAATTAAAGTTTCAACAAACTTTTTATGTTTTTTGCAAGGATTGCTTCTCGTTTTTTATCGTCAAGCGGAATACTTAAAAATCTCTCTAATTCACCTTTTGCCTCCCATATAGGAAAATCGTCACCGAAAAAGAATTTTTCATACCCCAAAAGATCTATTAAACTTTTGGCTTTTTCTGATGAAATAAACGCCAAAGACGAACTTGTATCAAAATAAACGTTTTCAATTCCTTTGTATATCTCCGCCCTATCCCAACATCTATAACCACCGAAATGCGAACCGATAAAAGTTACGTTCGGATATTGTTTTGCCATCTTCACAAGTCTTTCTGGCTCGGAATAATCAAATCTGGTATCCCCCATGTGTAATAATATTGGAAACGTTTTTCCTAAATTTGCAACTGCACGATAAAACTTTTCCGCATTTTCTCCATCGATATGAAAACGTTGAAAATCGGGATGCAATTTAATTCCGTAAAAGCCGTTTTTAACCGCCCAATCTATTTCCGAATTTATCTCATCTTCGGTTAAATCTTCGTGGAGGGTCATAAATCCAATAAATTCTTTATGATTTTCAACTTCTTTTTTTATAAATTCGTTGATGGGATGAACTTGAGTAGCCTTAGTTG
>CAZSIL010000127.1:0-2009 GCA_964607025.1 uncultured Eubacteriales bacterium | reverse complement strand
GTGAAGGATCTGATTACATCCACGTGTATGCATACAGATTCTTCGCTTCGCTCAACAACTCGTCTGAGCGAAGCGAAAACGAGTTGTTGAGAACTTCCTTCGGTTATTATAAAATCTCTTAAATAGCAACAAAAAGCTCTCTTAGATATGCACTGTCAGAAGAGTATTGATTCTCGCATAAATACTTTAATGCCATTTTAAGAGTGTGAATTTCACTATTGTTTTTTATCGCAGCAAACAATGACTTAAAGCGAGGGTCTGAGTTAGAAGATACCCTTTTGGATTCTTTCGTGAATTTCATCAATTCACTTGGTAGGCCAAAATCCTTGACATCAACCATTTGCTCTTCCGCACAGTCTAAAACAAACTTATCTACGGCAGGCGCTATTGTAATTAGATATTGATGGCGTTTACGATGCTTCATCAATGTCAAGTGCTCAGTTTGAGCTATGACATCACATTCTTGGATATAACCAAGTTGAACTTTATCCTTGTCAATGATCCCGATAGCAAACTTATCAGCAAATTTTGACTTCAATTGACCTACAACCTGCGAACAACAATGTTGGTGATTGACTCCTGCGTTCAACAAATATTCAATAAGGTTGGTATCAACGAAGCATTCGGGCATTATATGTAGTAGTTTGTTCTGTTTCATACGTACAACTCGAAATTAAAGAACATATCTACTCCATTGTCATATATCTCATGAATTTCTTCTTCGCTTAATTGTCTTACACAATATGACCTTTCTGCATCATTAGAAGGATATGTAAACAGTACATTCATTCCTTCCGGAGAAACCTTTATAAGTTGGTTAAGAACATATGGACTATGAGTTGCTATAAACAACATATCATTATGTTGCTCAATAGCATCTAACAGCCAATTTACAAACTTACATTGCGTAGGAGGGAATAAATTATCCTCTGGTTCTTCAAGGAATATCTCGCTATGATCCACATTGATATATTTGTGGTACATATATCTAAAACGCTCAGCCTCTTCCTTATTCACAAAATTATAATCATATCCTTCTATTGTGACGGTTTCTGAGTGTGCGCCTTCCTCCTTGCTCTTAAATTTGTTATATATTGTAGATAGTAAGTTCTTTCGTTCTTCCTTTTGGTCATATGAAATCTTACCATTACGATCTTTGTATTGACCATTTACAAGATAATCCAAATGAACATACATCGGGAGAAGCGATTGAACACCGCTTGAACTCTCTCTAAGCATCAAAGGTTTTCCATTTTCTAACTGAATTCTGTCAGAATTAGATTGACTATCGTATGAATACGACATACCCAAGTCAAGGACGTTTTTTTCTTTCTTGACAAATCTGCGAGCCTTGTCCCAATCCGACATAAACTCAATCATATTCCCATCCATTGACAATGAACTCCAACCGGGAATTGCTGCCACCAAATTTCTGTCAGCAGGGATATAACTAACCTTAGGTCGTTTATATTCCCAACGCTTGGATTTCCATGCCATCTTAAATGTTTTAGATGAATGGTCATAACTGAATTTCAAATGGCGTGTTTCATATTCAATGTATGTATTGTCTTGAATATAACTGACCATTTTGTAGTAATCAGCCATAATGTCAATAAACGCACTGCCCTTGCCAAAACCATTAACTTTCTGAGTGAGTTCCAAGCGTTTCTCCACCCATGAACAATAGCACGCAGTCTTAAGTACACAGCTCTTTCCAGAGCTCTGCATACCTGTGATTACATTGACTTGCCCTAATGTGAGATTTGCCTCCTTTATAGGGCCGAAATTCTTTATGAGCAGACGTTTCATAACATTACATTTTCTTGTTTAACATACAAAAATAATGCTTTTTTCTCTAATACGGGTTAACTGAGGCGATAAAAATCATAAATGTATATTATAGTATCGTGTAAAAAATAACCTGCATCAGTCGTGTCATTTTTCGGACAGAGTTCTCCGGGGACTTAGAACATGCGATGAAAAACTAACAAAACCTTAAAAATTAACCA
>CAZSIL010000126.1:0-2033 GCA_964607025.1 uncultured Eubacteriales bacterium | reverse complement strand
TTGGTGGTTTTGGTGGCATCCGCAGGCAAAAGAGCGTTATCAGGTATGGTTTCCGGGTGAGCATTACGGAATAGGATATTCTAAAAAACAGCAGGAATATTTTAATCAAAAATTATGTCCACCATTCCAAAACAATACTCAATATCCATTAGAAAAAATCGGCAACGCAAAATTAGCTTTAAGAATTGATTTCGTTACGCCTGAAGAATTTGGGTTTTCAAAACAAGTAATGGTAGAAAACAATATTCCGAGGATTGTATGCGGTCATGTCGGTGCTTTTAATAATTTAGTTAAGCATACAGAAATGGCACATATTTTTAAACAAACCGAAAACGGATTGTTTATGATCAGCCGATTTTGGCTTGGAAAAACAATGAAAAATCAATTGTTGCGAAAATTTATTATTACAGAAGATATGGCAAAAGGTATGGCTGAACATTGTTGTGTGGAATACCGTAACCTGTGTGAAATTCTTCCGATATTATATAAAAAATACAACTCAACAAATTCCAATTTGTCAAACTGAAATACAACACGAAAGGAACTGATTTTTCGTCAGTTCCTTTTCTTTGCGGTGTAATTTTTTACACATATATCTGATGTTTTAGCATTTTGTGTGACAAAGCGTTTTGTTAATGTTAGTATAGGTGCGTAACAAGGAAATGAAGTTTTCCCCATATAAAATTGAATTCTTCGACGCACAAGTCCAATAAAAGCAATATATATTATAACAAGAAGTATTGTTGTTACTATAAACACCTCAATAAAATATTCAGTTTTTTAATTATACAATAGTTATTTTATTTGTCAATTGAAAAGGAACAAAAACGCAACCGAAAGAAAATAAATTCAGATGAAACCAAATCGAAAATCAAATAAATTTTATTGTTACTAACGATATTTTATGATATAATCAATTCGACAAACTTGAATTTATAGAGGTAATAATTATGAAAAAAGTGATTTCTCTTGCTCTTTGTTTTATTCTGATGATGGCACTTATTGTCCCTTGTGCTGCAACAGAAGCTAAACCAGAGCTGAATCCCCACATAGTAAACACAATTTATTCTACAGAGGATGTAGTAATTGCTGATGTTGATGTAACAAAAGCGCCTTACAATGCAGATAACACTGGTAAAACTGACGTTACAAAAATCATTCAACAAGCAATAGATGATTGTTTTATAAACGGTGGCGGCACTGTATGGCTTCCCCAAGGTGAATACAGGGTTACAGGCAATATTTACATACAAAAATTTGTTACCTTACGCGGTGAATATCAGGACCCTGATGAAGGTACAGATTATGGAACTATCATTATTGCTGATGTTAAAAGCAGTAACGAAATGTTACCGGCACTCTTGACTGTTGGTGCAAGTGCAGGTGCAGTCGGTCTTACTGTGTGGTATCCTGAACAAGATATAGATAATGTTAAGCCGTATCCATATACATTCTATGTTACGGGCAACGATGACAGTATGCTGCATACAATAAACAATTGCACACTAATAAATTCTTACAGGGGTATCGGTATTTGTTCTCAGTGTGAGCTTGGAATCAAAGAAGTTCACGAAATGACAACCATAGAAAACGTAAAAGGTACTTGTTTGTATGAGGGACTGAATAATACTAACAGTTCTGATGTTGACACAATTAAAACCCTCTATATTTCAAACAGATATTGGGCAAATGCAGGAGAAAGATTCAATGCTCCTGATGAAGAAAAACTTAATGAATACACGAGAAAAAACGGCTATGGTATGGCTTTAGGTGACCTTGAATGGCCTAACATTGCAGATGTTGAAATTTCAAATATGCTTTACGGAATTCATTTCAAAGAAGGTTTACGTTACACTTTCAGTGGCTCTTTCGTTGACCTGAGAATTACAGATTGTGATTACGGAATTTATATTCCGAGGTACACGGTTTCCCGTCGAGGTAAAACCTGGGGAGTAGCAGTTGCCAACGGTATTATCGAAGGCAGTGAATATGCAATTCTTCAAGAAGATTATAGTGCAATACAGCTTACCAAT
>CAZSIL010000125.1:0-2065 GCA_964607025.1 uncultured Eubacteriales bacterium | reverse complement strand
GGTGTAAACCACCGAATTTAATGCCCAAAAAGTGCTATATATAAGGAGATGTAAATTTTATGAAGCTTGGTATAGTAAAATATATGCCATTTTCATATCTCTATAAATTCCCATAAAAGTCGATAAAGCCCTTAATATACAAGGCTTTTTTGAAGGTCAATTAAAATGTATCTCTATATATCCGCATATAATTTCATGCAAAAATGGTGTAAAAAATGGTGTAGTAAACAATGTAAAATTTGGTGCGGCAATTAACTTATTTTTTTATGAGATAAAGTCAATACAACAATGTTGCACCAAGAAAAAACACGGCATTCGATCGAATGTCGTGTTTTGATTTTTATACTTTAACAATATTATTGTATATTGCAACATGGCTGTCTGTAGCTTTTTTATCTGTGTGATAATGACCAAAAAACCATTTTTTGAACTTTAATCTACAATTGACATATTCAAGGAAATCAGTAAGAGTGTTTTCTTCGTATATAGGGTTTATAAGCCTTTGAATTGAGGTGGGTGCTGAATGTGTTATAACAATATCAACAGACCAGTCTGCTTTTGACAAGCTTTCTGTTGCAATATTATACTCAAATTCGTTCGGCAATTCCTTTTTCCACCAACTCTTTCCTTCTTTTCTGAACTCCTTGTCGTGAGATGATGCCCCTCCGAGTGTAAATATTTTTTTACTGTCAATAATATATATTTGTCCTCGCATAAGATGATATATTTTATTACTTATTTTGTGTGCCTTGCCTTTGCAAAAATCAACAATCGGAAAACTCCCCAGCATATCGAAATTTTCATGATTGCCGTCAATGAACAAAGTGGTGAAATTCTTTTTGTCAAGCCATTTACGCCAATAAAGTTCTTCGTTGTCACCACACCAAACACCACCAAAATCTCCGCATATAATTAAATAGTCTTGGGATGTCATCTCCTTTTGTTCGGGAAATCGTTTACTTGACAACTTGTTTATATCTACCGGTATATGTGTATCTCCAGTTATATAAATCATGCTATGCCTTTTTATTTAGCTCTGCATATTTTGAGTTTATTTTGAAGGTGTACGAAATGTTTTCAATGTCGTTAAATGCAGTTATTTCGATTTCATCTTCTAATATGTTGAATTCAAGAATTTCATCACTGTTAAGCGAGACTTTTGGTATTATAAAATCTGTAACATCTTCAAAACTTAAATACATCATTGTCGTTTCTTCATCCTCGTCACGATAGCCTTCCTGTTTCCAATTACAAAAATCAATTTCAATAGTTAACTTGTTTGATTCTTCGTGGTATTCTATACTTTCTATCAAGCTATCATGAAAGTCAAATCTTGTTAATTCGTTAATTGTTTTCATATTTAGTTTTCTCCTTATGGTAGTATATGTGATGCTTTTGAGTTTTTAGCAACTGGATTCCCATATTTATCAAGATAATAATCATGCTTACCCGTTGAATTCGGATTGAGTATATGATAATGATCTTTTCCTCCAAACCCGGGATTTCCTTTTTTTCCTTTATCAAATCTAACCGTTAAACCGTTTTTTTCAAAGGTTCTTGAAGATGAATTCTTTTTCATTGCAGAAGAAGTAGTTTCTTTCCAGCCATTTCGTTTTAATCCAGATGGTGTTTTATTGAGTTTAAATACTCCTTTGGAGTTTTTTGTACTATCTGCCACCTTATCAATTGCTTTAACTGTATCAGAAACTTTATCAACTGTTTTAGCACCATCAGCAATTTCGCCGATAATTGGTATAACACCAATAGCATCGAGCCCTGCCGACACAAAATCACCACGTAATAAATCCACGGGTATTGATGCAAGATTTGTAAATGTGTCTACGCCTGGAATAAGGGAAGCAACCGCTAAAATGTTGCTTATGGCATCGAGTGCACTCCCTTTTGTATTTCCAAAGCTTCCGCCTTTTCCTCCACCCATTAAGCATTCACCTGCTTTCTGGATTTTGAAAACTCACTTTCAAAAGAAATGATCTTTATTCCCATGTCTTTGTATATTTTGAAAATGCTATCCGGTGCAGCACCATATACAATTATAGTTTTTGGG
>CAZSIL010000124.1:0-2086 GCA_964607025.1 uncultured Eubacteriales bacterium | reverse complement strand
GCAAAAGTATCGGGCATCCTGTCAGACAGTGATATCAAACTGTTTAGGGATGGTCTGGTGCTTTCAGACGGACTTGCATGTCTTCCGGCAGAGCTGAAGATACTGTCGGTATCCGAAGATGAGTATATTTCTGAGGCTGAGGTCACTGTCCGTGAAGGCAAATTCCATCAGGTGAAGCGGATGTTCAGCTCTGTCGGTGCTGATGTTCTTTATCTCAAACGCCTTTCGATGGGGCCGCTGGCACTGGATCCCAATCTGGCTCCGGGAGAGCACCGCCGCCTCACCGAGGCAGAACTGGCTGCTCTGGGGATTTAGCCGCTAGATTACCATATCCCCTGCTGCTGCAAAGGCCAGGAAGTCGACACGGGATGCACCGGCCTGTTTCAGGATCGATGCGATCTCATCGATCGTCGAGCCTGTTGTGAATATGTCGTCTACCAGCAGTATCTTCGCGTTCTGTATTTGCGGAAGCCTGCTGTTTTTAATGTCAAAAGCTCCGCGTATATTTGCTCGCCTCTCCTCTGGTCCGAGGCCCTTCATCGGAACAGTATCCCTTGTCCTTATAAGTGCCGCAGCATCGAACTTGATTCCGGCTCTCTCCGAAAAGCTCCGCCCGATCAGTTCAGCATGATTGAAGCCTCTCTTTTTGAGTTTGTCCGCGTGTATGGGTACGGGAGTCACCAGATCGTACATACCGGCTAATTCGTCAGGTTCGTATTCGGAGAGCATATAATCATAGAGTATCTCCCCGAGCGTATCGCCAATGTCAGCCCGGCCGCCATATTTCAGAGCAAAAATTACAGCCTGCTCGCAGGCACCGTAGCCGGTGCATGCGTGGCCCCTGTTGAAAGAGTGTGGTGACCCGGATATTTCTCTCTGCGTACAGCCGAAACAAATAGCCCCGGGGTCGTTGCCTGAGAGTGGCCGCCCGCATTTGGAACAATGCCTGCCCTTATTCCAGTTGACAGACTGCATGCAGTCATTGCAAAGCCTGTAAGTGCGGCTGTCATCTATTATCTTTCCGCAGCAAATGCAATAAAGACCCGGCGGGTACACCAGGTCGAGAATCTCATTTCCAAATTTTCTGAGCCATGACGCCTTCGGCATATCAGGACCTCCGTCCAAACGGATCCGAATCGAGAGCCAGCAGCCTCCATTTAAGTCCGGTATATCTGCCGTCAGCTCTGTTATTGTCTATCATGTAGCGAACACGCGCAGGGTCACCTACTATCACTACGAGTTTCTTGCCCCTCGTCACAGCGGTATAGAGAAGATTGCGCGTCATAAGCATCGGAGGGAAGTTAAGCACCGGGATCACCACCGCAGGGAACTCCGACCCCTGACTCTTATGCACTGTAATGGCATACGCGAGGTCTATCTCTTCAAGCATGTCGCCAGTATACTCTATTATACGGTCGTCCATCCTCACCTGAATCGTCTTGTCTTCTGTGTCGATATCAGTGACGATACCCATGTCACCATTGAACACGCCCTCGCCTTCACTTGTAAAGAGCTCAGTGCGCCACTCAGCACCGTAATTGTTGCGAAGCTGCATCACCTTGTCTCCCTCGCGGAAAGTGACATTGCCCACCTTAAGCTCCGCCTTGCCTTCTGCAGGCGGATTTATAACTTCCTGAAGCATGGCATTAAGACTAGGTGCTCCGAGCATGCCGCGCTTTGTAGGTGTAAGTATCTGTATATCGTCTGCTGAATGTACAAAATCAAAGCCGGCTTCTATGCGCCCTCCCACAAGTTCTCTTATGGTATCGCTTACCGAAGTCTCGCCCTTCTTGCTTATTATGAAGAAATCATTGCCGCTTTGCTGCTCAGGATATTCGCCGCTGTTTATCAGGTGTGAATTAGTCACTATGCCGCTCCCCTCGGCTTGCCTGAATATCTCTCTGAGCCTTATCACAGGTATGCATTCGCTGGCTATCATATCGCGGAGCACATTGCCTGCTCCGACAGGAGGAAGCTGGTCGGCATGTCCTGTGAATATGAGGCGTGGGCCCTCCTTCACCTCATTGATCAGGCCTTCCATCAGCTGAAAGGCTATCAGGGAGAGTTCGACAACTATTGTTACGTC
>CAZSIL010000123.1:0-2118 GCA_964607025.1 uncultured Eubacteriales bacterium | reverse complement strand
AGCCGGACATATAGATACATCATGGTATACTACGCCCGGAACAATACCGCAGAAATATTGGAAAAATGATGTGTGGAGCAATTTGAAGCGCCCGTAACATATACACATTACCCTATGTGCTACCCGAAAGTCAAATAATAGTACTTTAGGGTTACAACAATTTCTACAAATATCGAAATGATTAATTTTATAAGGAATGTAAAATATGAATTATAACAAAAAATTAATTCCTCAGTTCAACGAATTATTTGCTCCAACCATTGAAGCATTAAAAAAGTTGGGCGGGAGCGCCAGTAGCAAGGAAATCAATGAAAAATTGATTGAGATTCTATGTATTCCTCCTGAAATTGCGAATATCCCCCATAACGATAGAAGTGCTCAAACGGAATTTGCTTATAGAACTGCTTGGAGTAGGACTTACTTGAAAAAGGTCGGATATATTAATAATCCCACAAGGAGTTATTGGAAATTAATCGTAGATATTAACCCGGATGACATAGATCCTCAAAAAATTGTTGATTCCGCTAGAGAAGAAGCAACAAAAATGACTGAAGACTTGAAATCATTAGAGATTTCAAAAATCGAAGCGGCGCAAGTTTTTGAGAGCTATGTTATTCGTACTTTGAAAGAATATCTGAATTTTCAAAACAAAAGCAGTTTTGAAGTAAAAACAAATGATAGAGCAGATCTTTATATCCCAGAAGGAATTGCAGATATTGAAAAATCTGTATATGTTGAAATTAAATATGGGACATATCCCAATATAATTCCAATAATTGAAGGATACTGCCATAGAGCAAGCAAGTGGATAGACAAACAAAATGAGCATATATTGTTCGTGGTCAATGAAAAAATAATCGATAAAGGAAGATTGATTCGTGATGTTAAAAATCAATATGACATTGAAATATCAATATGGAATATTGAAGAATTAACAGAGCGAATCCCAACCTTCCCAACAAAATTAGATTATTTATCAAACCCGAGAGCTGCCATCGTTGAAAGCGTAATTAACGAAAACAATAAGGAAAAACTTTCACAAGATAATGAGGAAAAGATGGCTGCTCTTCGTGAAGCATATAAAAACGAAAAGGTTGTTCTTTTCTTGGGTGCCGGAGTTTCGATAGATGCCGGCGTTCCGCTTTGGGATGAGTTAATTAACAGATTACTACTACGAATGTTAAATCTAAAAATTCAGGATAGCTCTGATGAAAACGATGCGGTAAGCACTCCAAAATTCACCGAAGAAGATATAGAAAATATTAGCAAGATCGCATTGAAAAACAAGGAAGATACGCCGTTAATGCAGATGCGCTATATTAGGGCTGCCTTGACACAGGATATGTATTTTAGTGCTGTGCATGATGAATTATATGCTGATAAAATTAATATAAATACCCAACTTTTAGATGCACTTGCTAAAATAAGTACTCCTCGTAGACAACATAAAGGATTGGAAAGTATCGTTACATATAATTTTGATAATCTTATGGAACAGAGCCTTAAAAAATGGGGCGTAGAATATAATGTTATTCAAGCAGATAAAATGCCTGTAACCGATAAACTTAATATTTATCACGTTCACGGATACTTACCACAAGGCGAAAACAACGTAGAAGAACGCTCGGAATTGATATTTTCGGAAGAAGATTATCATAGAGTTTACGGTGATGCATATTGTTGGTCAAATATGGCGCAAGTCAAAGCTTTTCAAGACAATGTATGTTTATTTGTCGGGTGTTCCCTTACTGATCCTAATTTAAGACGACTGCTTGATAATGCTATGAGACATCCTAAGGAAATACGGCATTTTGCAATTTTAAAGCGAAAAAGCTTTGAGTTAGAAAACGAAAGCCAACAGCAAGAAGCAGTAATTAAATGGTATCAAGAGTTTGATGATGCAATAAGAGATCAAATTTTCAAATCTTTCGGGATTAGCGTTATATGGGTTAATGCTTATGAAGAAATCCCCGATATATTGAATGGTTTGTTGAAATCATAAAACTAGATATATACTGTTTCTTGGTCAATAACATATATTCATAAATTGTTACTATTCCCATAAATCCGAAAAATATTCAAAACCCGTCGTAAATTTCTTGATTTACGGCGGGTTTT
>CAZSIL010000122.1:0-2128 GCA_964607025.1 uncultured Eubacteriales bacterium | reverse complement strand
TTTATATAATGACCGAAATAGTTATTATTTCACTTCTGACCGCAATCGCAATCTTGCCTACCAAAAGAAAAAGTCTCTCGCGCAAGCGGGAGACTTTTTCTACATAGAACAAATGGCACATAATTTAATATTTGTCGGGGAGGAACAAAAAAAGAAAATGCTTTATAACGAAAGTTGTATTCTCAAACCATCTGAAATTCGTTTCATATCATCATCGGAAAGTGTAGTAATATATTCCATTATCATATCTTTTGAGATAGAAATGGGTTGCTCACATAAACAGATACTATCTCGATTTAGTCCTGTTTGTTTCGCCGATAGAAAAATATGAGTCGGAATTTTTGCCTTTGAACCTACACGGCTTGAAATTCCACAAATTGATACCACACTAGAAAATCTATTTGCTTTTTCGTTACTGACTATAACGGCAGGACGAACTCCTGCTTGTACAGATGTGCCATCTGCTTTTCCCAAGTCCACATAAAAGACTTCTCCTCTATGTAGTAATCGTGTGTTTTTCATAATTAAATTTCTCCTTAAAAATTAAATATTTAATGTAAGGAGAATCTATAATTAATCTAAAAAAATCTCAAGAAAACTACAAAAAGTTGTTTTCGCTTTATTTTTTGTTCAAAACACGATTGAAAAGAGTGTTCTTTCGTGATATAATAAAATAAATAATTTTATGACAAGCGAGGTTTGCTTATGGCAGCAAGTTATAAAAAACTTTGGAAACTTTTAATTGACAAGGACTTAAAGAAAAAAGACCTTGCCAAAATTGCTAATATCAGCAACTACACCGTTACAAAACTAACTCGTGGTGATAATGTGACCACTGATGTTTTAGGTCGTATCTGTGAAGCATTGGACTGCTCCATTGAAGATATTATGGAGTTTATTCCCGACCCCGAAAAGTGATTTTTCAAAGTCCCACATAACGGACACTTATTATATTAGAATTATACTACCGATGATATGATGGAGGTTATTATATGCTTACGGGCGAACTTAAAAACAAAATAGATATGATATGGGAAATGTTCTGGACAGGCGGTATTACAAACCCGCTTGATGTTGTAGAACAAATGACATATTTAATGTTCATTCACGACTTGGACGAAACCGATGCTAAAAAAGCAAAAAGTAGTATGATGTTGGAACTGCCCTATACTTCTATGTTTGAGGGACACGACCAATACAAGTGGTCGGTATTTCGTGATTTACCTGCCGAGAAAATGTATGAACTTATGCAGAGCGAGATTTTCCCTTTTATTAAAAATCTGCACGGCAATAAAGAAAGCACATATTCAAGATATATGTCCGATGCTATTTTCAAGATACCCACACCGCAGTTGCTCTCTAAAATAGTGGATGCACTCGATACTTTGTATATTGATATGGCAAAGGATATTGAGAACGATACCAAAGGTGATGTTTATGAAAGCCTTCTCTCTAAACTCTCTACCGCAGGTGTAAACGGTCAGTTCCGTACACCCCGTCACATTATTCGTATGATGGTAGAAATGCTTGACCCCAAACCCGATGATACTATTTGTGACCCTGCTTGTGGTACATCTGGCTTCCTTGTTGCTGCGGGAGAATACTTAAAAGAAAAATATAATAACGAGATTTTCTATAACAACGAGCGAAAAGACCATTACAATAACCATATGTTCTTTGGTTACGATATGGACCGCACTATGCTCCGTGTTGGTGCTATGAATATGATGACCCACGGTGTTGATAACCCTAATATTGACTACCGTGACAGTCTTTCGGACCAGAACACCGATACAGGCAGATATTCTATTATTCTTGCTAACCCACCCTTTAAGGGAAGTTTGGATGCTGATACCGTTTCAACCGATATTTTAAAGGTTTGCAAGACCAAGAAGACCGAACTTCTTTTCCTTGCTCTTTTCCTTCGTATGCTTAAAATCGGCGGCCGCTGTGCTTGTATTGTTCCTGACGGTGTTTTGTTTGGTTCTTCTACCGCACACAAGGCAATTCGTAAGGAAATAATTGAAAATAACCGCCTTGAAGCAGTAATTTCTATGCCTTCGGGTGTGTTCAAACCCTATGCTGGTGTTTCTACTGGTATTCTTATCTTTACCAAGACAGGACACGG
>CAZSIL010000121.1:0-2130 GCA_964607025.1 uncultured Eubacteriales bacterium | reverse complement strand
ATTTCTTCCACGTTGATAGTTCCAAGATTTCTTAAAATGTTTCTCTTCATAGGTTTATACCTACCTTTCTTTGATTGTTTTGATTTGTTATATTTACGGCATTTCTGCCGAATGAGTGCGATTAACTGAATAATCCACGGCTGAACCGTCACACCCTGATTAATTACTTGCGATTCTTTTTAATTAATTTTGAATCATCAAAATATTTCATTTTCCCACCTTGATAATTTGTTTTAGGTGTAAGAATTTGGCTTCGTCCTATTTTTGTAACAACTCCGTTTTCGGTTACTGTTGCAAATTGATTAATTGTTTTCTGCATTATGTACACTCTCCTTTTTTATTGGGGAGATTGCTCTCCCCATTTCTATTATTTAATTCTTAATACTCCGAATGTGGATTCTGTTCTAACGCTTGCAAATTGTTCCATACTAAGCAATTTTTTTACTGCTTCTTTATTGACGTTTTCTCTTGTCTGTATTGAATATGTTGCTTTGTAGTCTGCACCGATATATTGGCGAATTGGCTTGCCATTTTTGTCGGTTGTCTCACATTCTTTTGTTTCATTCAGAAATTCTATGATTGCGTTTTCTGCTTCTCTGATTTCTGCTTCTGTCTCTTCCTTTAAGGCTTTGAGACTTCTTAATTCTGCTACTTTCTTTTCAAGTTCTGATTTTGTCATACACATAATGACTACCTCCTTAAATTGATTTGTTTGATTGCAACCCTTAAAGAATCTTCTTGACTATTACCTCTCACGTCTCGATACCGTTCACAAGTATATTGCTTTAAGTTTGTGAGTGCTTTCGGCTTGCTCGGTTGCTTTTCTTTTATGTACCCATATTAACACATTTATGGGTACATATCAATATGGCATTTTTCACAAATATGTCCCCATATATTTATCAAATTTTTGTGCATTTTTATGGGTACATATTTCTTGACTTTTATATGTACCCATATTATAATGAACTTAACAACAAACAAATCAATCAAATATTTTTAGGAGGTATCATTACTATGATGAACGCAAGAACAATCGAAAAGGAACTAGAACAAAGAAAGGATAAAAGCGCATGGAATAAAGGCGTGACGGCTTACGCATTAGAATTATTAGAAGATGTTGCAGATAATGAAGAAGTGACAAAAGAAAGGCTGCTAAATGGAGCAAGCGACTGGAATCAATATTCATGGGGCGGAAGTTCTCTTATATATGATGAAGATATTGCAAAAAGACTTTGCACACCTTCAGAATTAAAGAAGACACGCAACGGCGAAAGAAGACCGAACGCAAGCGAAGAATGGCTAGACACTCAAGCAAGAGCATTATATCAGGCTTGCAATAGAATTATGAGAATTGCCAGACAGTAAAAAAATAAGGTTGGGAGCGTTAAACTCTCAACCTTTTATTATGTCTTTTCTTGGGTGTAATTCCCTTATATTATTATACGTTTTTAGGGGTTAAAATCGCTTTTTAGTGGTCTAGTGTGGAATTGCTAGGCTTATAAGCAAATAAACGGAAAACGGCTTTGTTTTTGCTTTGTGTGGGTGTGTCGGTGCAGTCCCAAAGGGGCGGGGTAATTTACATTTTAGCGAAGGTTTTGTTTATCCCAAAAGGGTATAGGTGATGTTCTCACACGTTCCTTGCTGATTTGAAGACCGAAGTGAAATTTATTAAGATTAATGCAATTGTATTGCAATTAAAACAATATTACCATCCCACAATGTCAACAGAATATGTTGAATCAATATGTGCAAACAAAACAGTGGTTTCATATGTAAAAGACCCTTGTTTAAACAGTGGAAACTCGAACGTTTCAAACCACCCATCATTAGTACCGTCTTCGAAATCAATAACAAGAGTCGCATAATTCGTATGTGATGTTCCAGTAACACGCACTGTGGCTAACGAATATATTTCTCCATTTGGTGTATAATATGACTCTTGATGTGTAATCGAAATTGAATTCACATCTACGTTAGGACTAATTTGATTACCCAATGCACCACTTGTATTAATTTTTACATTTACTGGATAACCTATAGAACAACCATTACATATAACTTCCTTATCAACAACTTTATTCCACGAATGTCCAGTAGCACTTTCTCCAGCCTTCCCACAAGTAGTGC
>CAZSIL010000120.1:0-2130 GCA_964607025.1 uncultured Eubacteriales bacterium | reverse complement strand
TCGACCTTATGTTTGTTGTTATGCAAAGATATAACCGTCCGCGCATTATTAAACTGATAAAGAGAAATAGAAAGGCGTAGATTCGAATGAAAAATCTATATGAAAAAAGCAAAATTCGGTTTGCTCTTACTTGGATTATCAGTTATGTTGTTGGCGCAAGCTGTGCCGATGAGTTGTCAAGGCTCGTGAATATAGAGAAAAGCATAACTGTCATTTTTCTCGGCATTATGTCGGTGGTTGCTCTTCTTTGGATGAAAAAGAATGATTTGTTTTGCGAGTTCGGTCTTTGCAGAGCAGAGACTAGCCCCAAAAAGCTGTTGTTCTATATTCCGCTTATCGTAATTGCATCCTGCAATCTGTGGTTTGGCGTTACGGCAAATTTCAAGTGGTACATAACAGTTTTTTATATTATCAGTATGATTCTTGTAGGATTTTTGGAAGAGATTATTTTCCGTGGTTTCTTGTTTAAGGCAATGGCGGAAAATAATTTAAAATCTGCAATTATCGTTTCAAGCATTACCTTTGGCATCGGACATTTTGTGAACCTTATAAATGGTAGCGGTGCAGAGCTTTTACCTAATATTTGTCAGGTGGCATCGGCTATTGCAATAGGCTATTTGTTTGTGGCTTTGTTCTATAAAACTAAAAGCTTGTGGGCACCGATTATTGCCCATGCCGTTATCAATTCGCTTAGCGCCTTTGCCGTTGATATTACGAACACACAGCAAATTATTACGTCCGCCGTTATCTCGGTTATTTCGGTAATTTATGGAGTGTTTATATTAAGATATAGAGGAAAAGAATATGAAGAAAATTAAAATAACCGTGATGCGAAAAGCACGGTATGACGATTTAATTAAAAAATACGAAAACCCCATAGAACACGCCTGCGACTTACAGGAGGGTCAAGTATTTATTTGTGATGGTTGGCAAAAGCCTGACGGATTTTGCGACAGTGCATGGGAGAGCGTTTCACCATTTGTAATGACGCTTGCTCACGGTGGCGAGAATTTCTATGACGGATGGATGAAGAACCCGAAATCTGCAATGATTTCTTGCAATGACGGTTTCCGTCCCGTAAGTTTTTTGATTGAAGTTATGGAGTAAGGAGATTGCTATGTTAAAATTTATCTGTTACCCAAAATGCACCACTTGCCAAAGAGCAAATAAGTGGTTGGATGATAATAAAATTGATTACGAACTCAGAGATATTAAGCTTGATAATCCCTCACTTGAAGAGTTAACTGACTGGTATAACAAAAGTGGATTACCGATAAAGAAGTTCTTTAATACAAGCGGTCTGCTTTATAAATCATTAGACCTTAAAAACAAACTCCCAAAAATGAGCGAGGATGAAATGCTAAAACTCCTCGCAACCGACGGTATGCTTGTTAAAAGACCTTTGCTCATAGGCGATGATTTTGTGTTTGCAGGATTCAAAGAGGCAGAATGGGATAAAGTAAAATAATTTGTCGCTTGCTATGCGACCTAACCTCTCTTTTGTTGGTGTACAATGATTACATCAAATGAAAGAGAGGTTTTTTATTATGAAAAACAACATTACTGAACTCGTTTTTATTTTGGACAGAAGTGGTTCGATGGCTGGTCTTGAAAGCGACACAATCGGCGGTTTCAACTCTATGATCGAAAAGCAGAAGAAACAGGACGGCGGTTGTTATGTATCGACTGTGCTTTTAGACGACGAGAGCGAGGTTCTGCACGACCGAGTAAAGCTCGGCGACATTCCAAAGATGACCGACAACGATTACACTGTTCGTTGTTGCTTTGTTAAAATGCTCGTTAATCCGAAAGGATTAACTGCGCTTTTGCCTTGTCCAACAAAAAATCCTTTGCTGACAAAATTCGAAGACCTTAAAGTTACGGTTTTATGAGTAGATTTTGGTGAAGAGGAGCACATAAGGCTAACGCCTATGTGTGACGATGAGCCTAAAGATGCCAGAAAACCGCCCTTTAAGGCTAATGAAGGTTTAAATGCTTTGGCTAAGCGCAACGCAGGAAGAATGGGCACGGGATTTGTCGAAAGACGAATTTTTGTTAATAAAGTGAGTTCGATGAATTGGTAAATGCTGTATAAATGTTTTTCGCAAGGTAAAAAATAGATTATGAAAG
>CAZSIL010000119.1:0-2138 GCA_964607025.1 uncultured Eubacteriales bacterium | reverse complement strand
CTTTGGGGCTTCCAGCTCAGAAGGCAGAGGATCATAGGTCTAGCACACCGATTCACACCAACCATCGGCTCTCTGTAATGCGTTATGCCTTGTCCGTTCTTCGTCACAGCTTTTATAAATGATATTCAATATGAACCACATTTTACTCCCTTAAAATGAGGATGTCAATGGATTTGCGAGGATTAACAAAACAAATCTTTTCGAATGTTGCTATCGAAATTTTCGATGGTCTTTATAACATCACTAGTTTTTATTACAGGTTACACCGAAGAAACACCCTCCTGTATAATTTAAGTGCCAAAAATATATTGGGGAAAATTTTATGATCCGCAATTGCAAAAACTACAACCATCCAGCAAAGAAAAGGCAGTCGATACACTGTCGTTGCTGCGACTACCACCGGCAGCGAGCATTGCCTTGGCTACCTCCTTCGCTATGCCCAGTCGGTGAGTGAAGGACTGCCAACCACAGATTGTTGATTGGATTCCGGCGGGAATAGCCAAAAAAAGATCAACCAAAAGGAGACTCTTCGTAAAGAAGTTGTCTCCGTTTTTCTGTGCAAAAAGAAAAATGACACCTGGGGTGTCATTTAGCGAACCGGTTGATTCTCCCGGCAACACCGAATGACAAAAAGAACACCACCCGTTTGGTGGTGTTCTTTTTGTCTCTTATGTCCGAAAAAGAACTAGTTAAAAACCGAGGTCTTATCAAATCAGTTAGATTATTGTATCAATCATCCCAACCAATGATTAACTTAATCAATTCCCACAGCCACTTTAGCATTGCAAATACCTCCTACACTTTTTACACTCAAGCTCGTGAAAGATTTCCACCAGAATAAATATTGGAGATATGCACAACGAAAGAAACATCATCGCTTTTCGTTTCAAACTCAATGGGGTTCAGTGCATGACTGATGCCTTCGAAATCCGGCTCCATATTGTCATAAATGCCGTGAATAACATGTCTTCCTGAAACAACGGGAATTTCGAATGTACTGTTGCCACGTTTTTTACCATAAGGAACACCGTCAATAAAAATCTGAACAGTATCATAATAATCGGCATTTTTAATGTTTACTATTACTTTTGTCATATTCTTATTCCCTTATTATGTGTTAAGAATTGCCAATTTTCCCTTTCTTAAGCAATTTATTAAAACCGCTGCCCGGTAAATTAGGATTATTCTTAATCGACAGCCATACAATCAAGGGAATAATTGCAAAGAAGCTAAAAAATAGCAACAAATACAAAATCGTACCCGTAAGTCCAGGTCTAGGCTCCAAAGTGCCCTTTTTAATCCAGCGGGACACTCTCCATGCATTAAACATCAACGGAGCGCAGAACAAACTACCAATACCCAAAGTTAATGCGGGCAAAACAAACCACCAAAATACACGACGGTTCGCTGTCTTACGCAGAATAACCAAATCTTGATCATTTAGCCCATTGTTTTCTGCCCATTCTCTAAAATCACTGTCGCCATAAGTAACCATTCAAATTAACCTCCATAATATTATCTGCTCTATTTATAGAGCATCTCTATTGTACTCGTTTTATAGAGCATTGTCAAGTAAAAGAGCAGAAATTATCATAATACAAAAGAGGGTGGTATAATGATTTCTTATGAGCCTTTATATAAAACCTTAAAAGAAAAAGGGATTTCCACATATAAATTAATAACTCAATATGGTATTAGTCGCAGTTTGCTTGATAGATTAAAACATAATAAACCAATAAGCACCGTAACTCTTAATGATCTTTGTAGTATTTTGCATTGTAGGGTTGAAGATATTGTAGTTTATATTGAAGATGAAATATAAAAAGCCGTGAAGTTCACGGCTTATTTTAATAAGGTGGCGCTTCGCGCGCTGATCCGTCGCAACGTTTGCGGGGCCCTATAAAATCTTCGGGCTTACGCTTTTCCTCGATTTTATAGACCGCAGCACACAAAGCAACGCCCCTGCATCTGCCACCGGCAGCGGGGCATTGCTTTGGCTACCTTCTTCGCTACGCTCAGTCGGTGAGCAAAGAACTGCTAAGTCGCAGACCTTTGGCGCATTTGCGCCAAAGAAAGCCAAAAAAACACCACCCGATTGGGTGGTGTTTTTTTGGCTCCCCTTGTTGGACTCGAACCAA
>CAZSIL010000118.1:0-2140 GCA_964607025.1 uncultured Eubacteriales bacterium | reverse complement strand
CACCAGGTGAAACAACACCACCAGGTACAGAGGATGATACACCAGGTGAAACAACTATCCCGGATACAGGAGATAATAGCTATGCAGTAACATGGATACTTGTAATGATGTTAGGAGTTACAGCGGTAGCTGGTACAGTAAAAAATAGAAAAATGGCATAAGATTCATTTTAATAAGGCGGCTCTGTTTTGAGCCGTCTTTTATTAAAAAATATGTTTATGAAAAGATTATCTTTTATGTAATAAGCATGGAGATAATCTTTTTTGCGTGAAAGGGAGAAAAATTTTAAAAATTAAATATTTGTAGTTGACATAACTTAAAAGGTTAGTTATACTGTACTTACGTTAGAGTTAACTAACTTATACTAAAAGGAGAATATATATGTGTCAGGAAGTTCTTAAAATAGTACAGGGCATGGACCGTAATCATATCGAAACACAGCTTGCCATTCAATGTGCCCCATTGATAACAGGAATTAAAATATCCAATCTGCTGATCGTTTCCTCTGCCGATGCGGAAAATGTACCGTATGTTTTAAGAAGAACAGGGCTTGCATTTGTTCGGTTGAGCCAGATGAAACATAAAGTCACGTTTTTACTGTTCCGCAGAAAGGAACTGGGGGCATATCTGCAGGATTTGGATGTACAACAGATTTTGCAGGAATATGGATATGAAGACTTATCGTTTCAGGGAATTATACAGACATTTGCAGGTCACTACCAGACATATGTAGAAAAAGAAGCAGAATTCCCACATGAGATGGGGTTGCTTCTTGGCTATCCTGTAGAAGATGTAAGAGGCTTTATTATACATAAAGGGCAGAACTTTCTTTATTCCGGATATTGGAAAGTGTATGCTGATGTTTCGAAGAAGCAGGAGATGTTTCGACAGTATGAAGAAGCCCAGCGGGATGTGGTAGAACTTTTGGCAGGTGGAACGGGAATCTGTCAGATTATTAAAACTTATAATGGCAGAAACCAAATAAAATTAGCTGTATAGCAGGAGGAATTTTTTAAATGAGTAAAATTAGTGTAGTATATTGGACAGGGACAGGTAACACACAGGCGATGGCGGAAGCAATTGCAAAGGGGATTACAGAAGGTGGAAAAGAAGCAGAATGTGTGGAAGTAGGAAGTGCTTCTCTTGACGCATTAAAAGAGCAGTCTGTATTTGCTTTGGGATGTCCGGCCATGGGAGCAGAGGTTTTAGAAGAAACAGAAATGGAACCATTTGTAACAGAACTGGAAGCGTTTGTATCTGGTAAAAATATTGCTTTATTTGGATCTTATGGATGGGGCGATGGACAGTGGATGCGTGACTGGGTTGACCGTATGACTGCGGCAGGAGCAAATGTAGTGAATGGCGAAGGGCTTATGTGCGTTGAAGCACCAGATGATGCAGCGATTGTAGAATGTGAAAAACTTGGAAATCAGTTAGCAAATATCTAATTCTATTCTCCTTATATATTATGTGTTCAAAGTTAGAAAAGGGTGTATATGCACTCTTATAGAATCTGGGACTTACAAAAGTAGCCGATCTTGCTTACCTCATGTTCAACCTTTTCACACCTCCATGTTTCGCAGCACTTGGTGCTATGAACTCTGAAATGCAGGATGCAAAATGGTTCTGGGGCGGTGTAGGTCTTCAGTTTGGTACAGGTTATGTAGTAGCATTCCTTGTATATCAGATTGGTACACTTGTAACAACCGGTACACTTGGAGCAGGCTTCGTACCTGGACTTATTGCAGTAGCAGTAATCGTAGCAGCTGTTGTACTTATTATTCAGAAGAACAATAAAGCAATGGCAGCGGAATATGCGTTGAGTAAATAAAGAATTATAAGAAACCCATTTAGACTCCTTATTTTAATAGTGATCATTTGCAAAACGGATGGCGGACAGTCATCCGTTTTGTCATCTATGGATTTCTTTGTGATTTAGATGGAAATAAGAGAAGTCGATTTTAAATCGGATGTATGATAAGACTTATTTTGTTATAATCAAGTAAAAGGACAGGGGAGTGATTATGGATAAAAAAGTAATTGGCGAGAAAATTTCTAAATGCAGAAAAGAAAAGGGGCTTACACAAAAAGAATTGGCAGACATGCTACATGTAACAGATAAGACGGTTAGCAAATGGGA
>CAZSIL010000117.1:0-2142 GCA_964607025.1 uncultured Eubacteriales bacterium | reverse complement strand
TCAGCTTAGTATTGAGATGGAACTTGATGAAATTAAATGCGTGCACTTTACGGGTAACAATCAATGCATCGGCAACCGTTGCCCGTTTTTTAAAAAATAAAATATCGGAGGAAAAATATTATGCGTAAAGATTTTGGAGTGAAAACCTGGGCGTATCCCATGCCTGTATTTATTGTGGCGGCTTACGACAAAAACGGTGTCCCCTGTTGTATGAATGCGGCGTGGGGCGGAACGTACGACACCAATCAGATAATGGTGTGCCTTGCAGATGACCACAAGACCACAAAAAATATAATTGAAAGCGGTGCTTTCACCGTGAGTATCGCAGACAGCAAGCACTTGGTTGAGGCAGACTATGTGGGTATAGTTTCCGGCAACAAGGTTCCCGATAAAATGGAAAAAGCAGGCCTTACTACTGTAAAATCTGCTTTTGTAAATGCACCTATTATCAATGAATTTCCAATGACGGTCGAGTGCAAGCTATTAAAATTTAACGAGGACGGAATATGCATCGGAGAGATTGTAAATGTAAGTGCCGACGAGTCGGTTATAGGCGATGACGGACTGATTGACCCGCAAAAGCTCGGGGCAATTACCTACGACCCCGTACATCACACCTATATTACGCTTGGACAAAAGGTTGGCAATGCCTTTTCCGATGGAAAGAAAATAAAGTAATATGGAACTATCGAAATTTTTGAAAAGCGTAATTGACGCGGATACCGCGCCCGTTGTTATTTGCGATTTGGAGCATACGGTGGTTTATATGAACCCCGCATCAATCGCGCGGTGCCATACAGACCTTACGGGAAAAAGCCTGAAGGCTTGCCACAATGCAGACTCCAACAATAAAATAAACAAGGTGGTTGCCTGGTTTTCCGCGAGTAAGGATAACAACATTGTCTATACTTCACGTAACGATAAAGAAAACAAAGACGTATATATGGTCGCTCTGCGTGACGAAAGCGGTACACTTATCGGATACTACGAAAAGCACGAATACCGAAACCAAGAAACCTCGGAATTATATAAAATATAAAAATAAAAGGGGAAATAATTTTATTATTTCCCCTTTATTATTTTTCCGTTAATGAGTGTGAATAAAACATGATAATCGTCGCTCAGAGCAACAAGGTCCGCCTTATATGACGGCGCGATATCGCCAACACTCTCAAGCCCTATTCGCCTTGCAGGTGTATTTGACGTCATACAAAAAACATCCCACGGGTCAATACCGATATCAATAAGTGCCCTCGCACATTCATCGGTCAGGTATCTGCCCCCTGTAAGTGTTCCGTTTGACATTCGCGGACTTCCGTTTACTACAACGCAATTACCGTACTGCCCGTCAGGCATACCCGTGATTGTTACCGCATCGGTTATAACCGCAAGGCGCCTCGGTCCTGCCGCCTGCACCAAAAGCCGAATAATTTCGGGCGCAAGGTGAACAAGGTCGCTTACCATTTCACAAAAAACATTCTGAGTTATGAGTGCCTCGGTTAAAAATCCGGGGTCGCGGTGAGTTATGGGGCGCGCTGCATTGAAAAAGTGAGTCACACCGTCAATGCCGCACAAAACACCCTCACGCATCTGCTCTGCCGTTGCATTACTGTGCCCCGCATTGACATAAACGCCCTTTTGTTTGAGATACTTTATAAGCTCTTTGGCGCCTTCGAGTTCGGGAGCAAGCGTTACCACCTTTACCGCGTCGACATTATCACCCGAAAGTTGTTCAAAATGTGAAATATCAGGCGCATGAAGATAGTTTGGGTTAATACCACCCTTTTTTTCAAAATTCAAAAACGGGCCCTCAAGGTGTACACCGAACACGCGAGCACCGTCTGCCACGGGGTGCTTCATAATGTTTGCATAAAAATCAACCGCCTCATTTATTTTTTGAGCGGGCGATGAACTAAGCGTTGGCAAAATACCGGTCACGCCGTGAAGTGCAAGCCGTTTAAGCCACAGCTCATTTTGCATAGCTTCGGGCGACCTTGAGTTATAGCCGAGCGACCCGTGAGCGTGCAGCTCAATCATTCCCGGAATCAGTACGGGAACGTCACACTTATCGCTTGTATTATCCTTAATGCTCTCAATTATGCCATCACGAATACAGACTGTGGAATTATCGCGCCAACCACG
>CAZSIL010000116.1:0-2151 GCA_964607025.1 uncultured Eubacteriales bacterium | reverse complement strand
TATTATTATTGGTTGTATTGACCAAGAGGGATACAAATATTCATTTGACACAAAAACTTTATCTTGCATTCAATCATATAAATCAGACCCTTGCAGATTTTTCAAAAGAAATCCTTATACATACGAAAATATCAACTTGTATTGCAAATTGAATAACATTGACTTATCTATTGATGGTACGGGCTTACCTGTTAGTGGCTATGCTAGAGAATTGCTTGATTTTGTTGATAGTGAAGGAAATATTGTTAAAACTTCTTGGAATCATATAACAACATATAAGATTAAATGTAAAACACCAGATGAAATTACAAGAATGAAAAACAAAATTTATATGCACAAAGAGAAGGTAATTCCTATTATCAAAAACAAAGAAAAGGAATTGGGTAGACCTCTATTACAATCTGATTTTGAAGGTGTAGAAACAACTGATACTTCTATTGGTATTCGTGTAATTTGGAGATTATGGGGAACATTTAGTAATATGGTAGATGAGTTAGGCTTGATGAAACATGATAATTTTTATAAGCCCAATGACCCAAATTATATCCCACACGAAGAAGTTATGGTGATGATAAAAGATGTTTGCGAAAAGGTAAAATCTACTGGTAGAAATATAATAATGTATTCCGATTTTACAGAACATACAAATTTAGATGCTACTAAATTCAGAAGACATTGCACTGTAGATAATACCACCCTGAATGATGTTGTAAAACTATATGGTTGTGAACTTCAACATGCAGGAAACGGTATGAATCATAGATTTGAAGATGGTGAATTTACTGTTTCAAAATATGAATATGATTTTAGTCAATTTCTTAGAGATAATGGTTTTGAATATAATAAAACATATTTCAGAAACATCTATTACAAGAAGTTGGATGACGAATATAAAGGTAATATGAATTGTGATTATTGCATTGATTTTAATGGACAACTTGTTTATATAGAGTTAGCTGGTATTCTTGGAAATAAAGAACACCAAGATGCTTATAGAAATAATACAATGTTACAATCAAAATCAAAGGAAGAATACAGACAGAAATTAAATCAAAAGCAAGAAATGTTTGAAAGAAATAATTTGGAGTATTACATATTACTACCAGATGAAATGAATGAAAATACATACAAAAATATATTGAATAAATATCTAAAGGAAGTGGCTTAGTTATGAGTTGCTTCCTTTTTGTATGGGAAGGAGGTAATAAATGCCAAAGCCTAGAGAAACCTTTAGGAACAAAATTACACGTGACGAGATTAAAGAAAAATTTAATCCAGAAAACCAAAAGTTAGTTGATAAGTATTTGAAGAATTTAGCAACTAAACGAAGTCCAGAAACCGTGCGTGGTTATACATCAGATTTTAACATATTTTTCACTTGGAATTATCTGTACAACGACAACGCTCTATTTACTGAGATGCGTAAATTGGAAATGCAAGATTTCTTTGATTTTGGAATTACTGAATTAGGATGGAAAGCAAATAGATATTCTCGTTGTCATAGTGCGTTATCTGAATTATCAAAATTTATTGAAAAATTCTATGATGATAAATATCCTAATTTTAGAAACCTACTTAAATTCGTTGATAAACTTCCAAAGGAAAATACAAGAGAAAAGTCTGTGTTCAAAAAGGAAGAATTAGACCATCTTATGGATGAGTTGGGTAAAATCAATAGAATAAATGAACAATGCTTATTGGCATTAATAATGGCTTCAGGTGCTAGGTGTAGTGAATTAGTGAGATTTACTACTGATATGATTGACTATGAGAATACTGCTTTTGATGGATTATTCTTAGAAACTACATCTAAGTTAAAAGTTAAAGGTCGTGGTGTTGATGGTAAATATATAGAAAGATACATAATTAAAGATTTATTTGTGCCTTATTATGAAAAATATTTGCCTATCAGAAAAGAAATTATGGAGAAAAATGGTAAAGACCATAATTATATTTTTGTAAAACGTGATGGCGACCCTGCTACTGCTGATACTATCCGTTCTTGGATGGATAAGTGGGATAAATATTTAGATAAACATTGGTATCCTCATGCTGGGAGGCATTTTTGGACGAGCTACTTATCTTCTATCGGAGTTGAAAAGGAGCTGATACAAGAACTTCAAAAGTGGTCTAGTTCAGAACTTGTTGATG
>CAZSIL010000115.1:0-2171 GCA_964607025.1 uncultured Eubacteriales bacterium | reverse complement strand
CAATTCATTTGCTCGATGCCTTCACCGGCATCCCACAGAAAAAGTGATTGACCCTAACTTTATCTGGCGATTTATCGTACCAGCCTATTTTATCAGTTTTGAATACCAATCCATACTTGTCAGAAAAAATAGCCCAACAATAATTGTGGGCATCGCAATAATCGATAAATGTATGTATACGAGAACTCATATAGAGTTTGGCAGGAGATACTTTGCAGCCTTCCGGAAGTCTTGTCTTTGTTTTGCAACAGTATGTTATAAATATTATTCGTTTCATATATCAATCCTAAATTCACAAGTATAACCAACAGAATTTTGGGGGTTGATCAAAAGATAAGTCAAGCATGACATGCAAGTTCTGCCTGCCGTTTATATATTCATAGAGATCTTTTGCCGATATAAAAGATATTGTATATTTACTTAATTCAACAACGTGGTTCAGTGATTTATCGTCAAAGCATCGTGTAATCATGTTGCTCGGCGACTGCATTGTGTAATACGCTGAAACTGTTCCTTGTGCTAAACATTCGTTGATAGGTTTCTGCTTTATGTAAGCAGATAAAAAACCTCCTGCGAAAGAATCGCCATACCCTAAAGTTGATATATATTCATCGCTGAAAATGCTTGGACAATACCACCATGTTTTATCAAGACTATAATAGCAAATAGAACCTTTTTGCCCCAAAGTAATTACAAACGACTGACACATATTATCGATATTCTTAAGTGCGCTTAATAGCGATACATTACCGCTATCTATCAATTCCTTTTTATTTAGAAATACAAAACCTGAAGTGTATATCGTGTTGCAAAAATCGATCAAATTAAAACTACCCTGATGGTTAACAGAAAAATTTCGGTGGCAACGCTTAATCTGATAAAAATTTGAGGCAGGCAATTTAATGTATTGTTCATGATTACTCTGGGCAAAAAACGAGATAAGCTCATCTACGGCACCAGTTAAATGAGAGGCTATATATTTAAAATCACCGGTTTTATTTTCCAGAAAAATGTTAAAACATGTGGTTTTGTCTGCCATTCCAAGTGGTATGTGTCGAAATTCGCACTGCTGTTTTAAAAGATTACTATCTATTATTCTATTACAACGCACATCGCTATTAATGCTATATAATGTCGTATCTGTGTTCCAAAGAGCAGAAATCCACGCAGTAGCTAATCCGCCGCCGCCTACATAACGTTTACCATCTAAAAAACCTAATGTGTCTATGGAAACAAGTCCTAGGACGTCGAATGGCATTTTTTTATGACCTCCCAAATAGTCCCTTCAATATCATCAGTAACCTTATCGAACTCCTGCTCTGCATCAATCTTTACTAATTCACCGTTTGCAACTAAATCCAAATAAATTTTCCTAACATTTGAAAATTGGCGTTCATCAATATCTGGGCTTTTATCATCGAAGCCTTTATGCATATATGATGTTGTCAATGAAATATCTAGATACAGGCATAAATTGTATGTTTGTGAATGTCTATATAACGAACGAATCCATTCCTCAGATATTCCTTGCGAACCTGAGTATGCAATAGCGCAATAATGGCTCCTATCGCATAGAATCAAATCATATTCTGCATCAGTTATGTTATCAAGTTTCTGTGCGTACTCGTCTAATGCAAAAGCAATTGCTCGAATATAAGCGTTTGATGAAATCGCAATTATGTCTTGACATATTTTACCCAGTTCAGTATCAAAATGGTGCTGAATTTTGACACGAAGTCCCTTATCTTCAAAGCGCTTCTTAATTGCTTCTATTTGTGTAGATTTTCCAGAACCATCCAAGCCTGCAAAGGCAATAAGTAGTGGTGTATTCATCTTCTTATTCCATCGATAAACCCAATACTAATTCTTCAATAGAACTGAAAATACCTTGTAAGCATTCCGAAACCATTGGATTAATTTGTCCATTCATCATGCTTCTCGGGTCAGTTTTAAGTCCAAAGCATTGTTTCCCGAGTGCATAGCCGAACCCCAATTCGATACATGCACCTTCATCAATTGTTCGCCCATCTAGAACAATGATGATGATATCCGATTCCTTTACAGCCGAAATATCTTTTGAAAATATCTTTTTCCGAGCTTCCAATGGAGTCATTTCTGTCATTATTGCTCCCCCAATTAATTCTTGAATTTAGGCTGCATAGCTGGTAAGG
>CAZSIL010000114.1:0-2172 GCA_964607025.1 uncultured Eubacteriales bacterium | reverse complement strand
GTGATGATAAGCACCTGTTTTTATAGCCGTTATTTTCATTTTAAAGCTTCTCAAAGTTGATCACAACACTTGACGAAAAATGTGTGAAAAGCGCAGCGCAAAAGCCAGAAAAATGTGTAAAACTTGTATTGATTTTTTTAAAAAAATGTGTTATACTATATTCGACCACATTGAAAGGATGATGTTTTTATGAAACGTAATGCTATAAATGCCTTGATCGAATGGAAAAACAACGAAGAACGCAAACCGCTTGTTATACGCGGTGCACGTCAGGTTGGCAAAACTTGGCTTATGAAAGAGTTTGGCAAAAAGTATTATAAAAACTTTGTTTACCTCAACTTTGATGAAGAAGATGAACTGAAATCTATATTTGAAGCAAACAAAAATCCGCATCGTATTGTTGAATTACTCTCTATGATTGTAGGACAAAAAATTCTTCCGGAGGAAACTCTTCTGATTTTTGACGAAATTCAGGAATGTCCCGAGGCACTCAACACGCTTAAGTATTTCAAGGAAAAGGCAAACGAGTATCACGTTATGGCGGCAGGAAGCTTGCTTGGTACACTTCTCGCAAAGCCAAAGTCGTACCCTGTCGGTATGGTGAACCTTCTTGACATCAATCCTTTAACCTTCGACGAATTCCTTGAGGCTACAGATCCGATACTTTTTGAGTATTATGATGGAATAAAAAAAGACCAGCTTATTGAGGATTATTTCCATACAAAGCTTCTTGAAGCATATAACTATTATCTTATCATCGGCGGAATGCCTGAGTGTGTGTCATCCTGGATTAAGTACAAAGACCCGGCAAGAGTATCACAAATACAAAAGGAACTTATCGAAGTATATGAAAACGACTTTTCAAAGCACAACGGCAAAGTAAACAGCGGTCGTATACTTATGGTGTTCCGAAGTATAGTTGCACAGCTTGCAAAGTCTAACGAGAAATTTATGTACGGTGCAGTTCGTGAAGGCGGCAGGGCAAGAGATTTTGAGGAAGCTATAGAATGGCTTGTATCGGCAGGAATGCTTAACCGTGTGTACAACGTATCAAAGATTGAGCACCCTCTTTCAGCATTCGATAAGCTGGATCAGTTCAAATTGTTTGTGTTTGATACAGGGCTATTAAAGCATATGGCAGGCATTGACAACAGTGCTATTCTTTTGAAAACCGATTATCAGTTCAAGGGACAGCTCACGGAAAATTATGTTTTACAGCAACTAAAAGGACAGTTTGAAATAGAACCTCGTTATTATTCGGATAATAACAGAGAAATTGATTATCTGCTCCAATACAGAACTGAAATCATCCCCATCGAAGCCAAGGGCGGAGAAGATAAATCTGCTCCTTCTTTCAAGAAATATATCACCGAACATCAGCCGGAATGTGCTATACGCTTTTCAAAAAGAGGTTACAGAAAAGACGGATATATTACAAACATTCCTCTTTATCTTGCTGCTAAAACAAAGGAGTTGATATAATATGTCAAGTAATTACTATATGTACACTGATGTATGTGTAGACGGAAAATGGGTTTGCATAAATAATAAAGTCAAAAATATAGAGAAGAACAAGGAATTGATAAGCGAAACTTATTGGAATGGCTCTCGGTCTTATTTTCACAAAACAGCAGACAAAATCGAAGAGATAGGCAGTCGTCTTGAATATGCAGAACTTTCCGATGAGGTAAAGGGAATGTTCAAGGACTCAGAGTATTTCGTGGCATTTTCGGTAACACCTAATGCTATGAGTTCATGCTTTCCTGAAGACAAATCATTAAAAGAGTTCTGCGGGTATGTTCAAAAAAACACCTTGTTCTTATATCAGACCGGTGAAATAGACGATATATATGAATGTCTTTCTGCAGAAGAATATTTAGAGTTGTCTGATGAAGAAAAGAAGTTCTATCAGTTTTATGAATGGAATTCAGCAGACGGATGGTATGTTCATTTTAAGGAAATACTGGAGCATTTTTACTGGCAGAAATATGAATGGGAAGCGGTAAATTATGCCAGAGAAAACAAATTTTCGTATAGACTGGTTTTGATAATTTGTTAATGTACTATTGAGCAAAAAAGTTACTCTCGGAACAAAAATTTCCGAGAGTATTTTTGTCGAAAAATCCAACGTTAAGGCTGACGAAGTTTTTGCAAAAAGGCAATTTTTCAAAA
>CAZSIL010000113.1:0-2180 GCA_964607025.1 uncultured Eubacteriales bacterium | reverse complement strand
ACTTAACCGATGCTTCAGGATGGAGCACATCCGTATCATACGGATTCTATTTGGATGTATGGAATTATAAGAATAGCAAGGGATACACTTATCCACCTGAATCATACACCCGTAACAGAGTGACATTGCCTAAGACTAGCAGTAATACTCTCGACAGTTCTAAAATCGACTATACTGCCAATACGATCATGTTAGCATCTGCATACAGTGGCAGTACTATACCTGCCGGAACATCCGTATCACAGGGCAGAGATGGTGGTACGTATAAGTACACACCGATAACGGGCGTTAAGATTCCTACAGCTTGGACTACATATACCGGCAAAGTGGGAGGAGTTGACTATAGCGGAACTAATAAGGGCGGTATGTTTCCTCCGGGTGTAGCATATGCGAGAATCGGATTCTTGTGGAACTATAACAAGGCTTCAGGCGAGCAGCAGTGGATTACGAACATCGCAGTGACTGACACTACAGCAGTCGATAAAGCGCAGACTACTGCAGATGGAAAAAACGCTGTGTTCTATCAAACATCAGCACCGCCCACAACAGGCAGAAAAACCAATGACATTTGGTTTGACACCGATGATGGCAATAAGATGTACTACTGGAACGGATCCGCTTGGACAGTAAGACAATTTGGCACCAATGCTATTGCGAACGCCTCTATAACCAATGCGCTTATAGCAGATGCAACTATACAGAGTGCGAAGATCGCTAACCTCGATGCAGCGAAGATTACGACAGGAACATTAAGCGCTGATCGAATTGCAGCATCAAGTATTGAAACAACCAAGATAGCTAGTGGAGCAATAACTACAGAAAAAATAGCGGCTAATGCTGTTACTGCCGGAACTATAGCAGCAGACTCAATCACCACAGAAAAGATAGCTTCTGGCGCTGTAGTGGCTGATAGCATAGCAGCGAATGCAATAACTGCAGATAAGATAGTAGCAAGTGCTGTTACTACAGAAAAAATAGCAGCTAATGCGATCACAGCCAACAAGATCGCAGCTGGTACAATCACAACTACACAGCTGGATGCTGCAGAGATATTCGCCAATACAGCGAATGTGGGTAAAATTGTAGCGACACAGACATTCTCTAATGCGATAAGCACACACAGTGTCGTTATTTCTGCAAATACAACGGCAAACGCGGCCAAAGAGGCAGCTGCAGCAGCACAGGAAAGCATAGACAATATGTCTGTAGGAGGCAGAAATCTGCTTAAGCCTACAACGAATGGTGGTGGTAACTGTACTGCGGGTACGAATTACAATGTAACTATCAACACAAAAAGCAGTGACACATATTTTTATATCAATCTCTATGAAGGATTAGTGCTTGGCGAAGAGTATACATTGTCATTTATGATATCTGGTTTGACAGATGATGAATATTATAATTTCCTGATCCAAAACAAGTCTACTTATGGTGCTGCTCATGCGGCGAATGCTACAAGGGCTCATGTGACCTTTACAGTTGACAGCGTACTTGAAGGGAAGACTCAGATCCTAATCGACGATAGTACACGATATCTAACATCAGAAAGAAGCATATCACTTACAGAACTTAAGCTCGAAAAAGGGAACACTGCTACAGACTGGACACCGGCACCAGAGGATACGACAAGCCGCATAACTAGTGCACAGACTACTGCAAACACTGCCAATAGTACAGCGAACAGTGCGCTGACAAAAGCTAATACGGCCAATTCCGTTATTACAAGCTGGTGTTACAACAATAACACTACATACATCGACGGTGGAACTATATATACCGGCACTATCAAAGCAGCGCAGATCGATGCCGGAGCGATAACTACCGACAAAATAGCCGCTAATGCAGTTACAGCAGGAAAGATAAGCGTAGATACATTAGCTGCATTATCAGCGGACCTCGGGACTGTTACTGCGGGTATATTGCAATCCGAGAATTATCAAGAATCTGAGTATTCCGTTGGGGAAGATGGAACATTTGTAGGGTCTGTTCTTTCAGGAGTAAAGATTGACCTGAACGGGCAAGGATATTATACGCCACAAATTGCAATCAAAGATGACTATATTAAGGTCAGAGGTTTCGTCACAGTAGGGGAAAGAAATACAAACTCTACGGACGGAAACAACATTATAGGGAAATATTCTTTGGCCGTAGGTTATAATGTTACCGCATCGGGAACTTAT
>CAZSIL010000112.1:0-2188 GCA_964607025.1 uncultured Eubacteriales bacterium | reverse complement strand
ACTTTTCAATTTCTCATGAAATTAACAAAATGGATTTTCTGCCTAACTAGATATGTTGATTCTTAGAATTGTTAGATTTTCGTTCAACCCGATTAAAGCTAATGACAATGCAGGTAAAAGAGTAGGGTAATATAACAGCTACCTAAATTTTTCTCTGTCTTAGCGTTTATTTTATTCAATTTTCAAATACTCTTATGGATTACTGTACAGATATGTACAATGAATATCTGACTCCACAATTTTGTGGAATGAAATATTTAGATATTTACTTTCTTTTATGATTCTTTCTTCTTTCAGGTACTTCAATAACATTTACATTCTTAGCGTTATAATCGCTCCTATCATCCGCAAATGTTTTGAAGAATACATAATATCCTCTTTCTAAATGCTCTCCATATAACTTAGAAGCATGTATAAAATATGTATTCCCATCTTCTCCATGAATAAATCCATATCCTCTATCATGAAAATATTTTGTTACTCTGCCGTACATTTGTTATCCTCCTAAATATTTTTTCTTCAATATCAATTAAAATTTTCCTATTGGTAGTAAGTCTGTAAATTTATTTCTTCTGTTTTGGACACCAATTAGGACATTCTTCAGGCAAATTATCTACACCTAATTTTCCCATATCATCTGCCCTGTCTTCATGGTCACAGTAATAACATGTATGTACAACGTCATATATTCTTAAATATTCACATTCACTGCAATTTACTCTGTCTTTTAATTCCATTTATCAATTCCTCCTATTCTTCTTAACGCTACAGAAATACTAACTTTTCATTTCTGTATCTGATTCCACTAAAGGATAATCTTTCTTTATAATAATTCTGCTTGTAATCTTCTGATTCAATAAGCAGTAATCCTCTACGTCCCAATGCTTGCTCATAATCTGCTTATATACACATTTGTTACAATTCTTTGGTACATTATCAACATAAACTTTCATAAAATCCTCCTGTTGTCCTTTAATGGAATTTGTTTTAATTATCTTCGCAACATTCTGCGATAAATTTCTCCTGTGCTACTGGACTAATTCTGATTTTAAGCTGTTTCTTTGGTGGCATATAGGAAACCTCTTTCTTTGCCAAATTCCATACTTTTCTTCCTTTAAAATTATGAATATCGGTCTTAAACAATCCTTGAAAATGAATAGTCTTTCCCTCTTTTAACAGCTTAAAGAATGTGTCCATTGCTAAGTCCAAATAATCTTCACATGAGCAGATTGTTGTACCGCCATTCTTTGCCATCTCCCTTGCAAATTGTTTCTTTCCTATTTCCGTAGTTTTTATTTTCTCGTACATGATATGCTCCCTTCTATTCTCTAACTGAGAATCCTTTTTTCTTTAAATATTCAACTGCTAAGTGCAGCAGTTCACCATTGTTTACTGTCTGGTCTATGGTATCGTCCCATACACGAGGGGTATTTTCTCCTACATCTAATCCTCCATGTAATGACTGGTTAGCCCATGATGCCACCTGATAACCAGATACGTTGTAATTATCCATTGAATCTGTATCAATGTAGACGGATGATACAACTTTGTTTCCTACTATTTTAGGCTCTACTTTTACCGCTGAGCGCAGGAAATCATATTGTCTTCGATAGCTTGTGGGATTGTAACTGTTGTAGTACTCCTGTAAGAAATAATTTAATGTTTCATACACTCTGTCTGCCAATGTATCTACCATTCCTTTCATTGTCGGCATGACTGCTTTTTGTAACTCATCCATGTTGTTTACTATTTTTCTTGCCATTGTTGCTCCTTTCTTTATGTCAATAGAATTGTCATTTTAATTATTTGTGGTATAAATTTAGACACTAAAATAAGCCCACAATCAATCATATTTCTATAACTGATTATGGACTTATGCTAATGTCCAAAATATATAGGTATTCTATGCTTACTTGGTGATTTACTGTACCATTTACTGCTCCAATTCTTTAATAAAGAATAACAAATTTTAATAAGTTTTAACAACCTTTCATCTTTCCTAAACTCTTGCAAAACCGCATAAAATCAAGGAAAACCAGTATTTTCAAGTACTTTTATGAAGCCACAATTGAGAATTCTATAAATTCCTGCTTGTATGCTTCCATAATTCTAAATCCTCCTGTAGTTGCGGGCTTTTTGCCTCTTTTATTCTTAAATAATTTTCTAGTTCTTTTCATGTGATTCCACT
>CAZSIL010000111.1:0-2194 GCA_964607025.1 uncultured Eubacteriales bacterium | reverse complement strand
TCCATGCATTTAAAAATAAGTTACTGCTGCCGGTTAATCCTAATCCAAAAAAGACACCAAACATGAGCAGCATACCCATAAAAATTTGTAGTTTATGTTGTATTTTTTTAAGAATCTGATTTCTATCAGGGGGCTGTGGAATTTGTCCTTCAAACAGAGCACTACATTCCGGACAATTTTTTAGATGTTCTTCTACAGCAACAACACTATCTTTGCTTGCAACACCATCCTGTACCAATGGCATTAAATCTATACAAATATCACAGGTAAGTTTAGTCATGGTAAAATCCCCCCTTTTCTAAAAATTTCTTAATCTTTGTTTTCGTACGAAAGAAAATAACCCTCGCGGAGTTTTCAGATATTTTGTATTTTGCTGCAATTTCAAAATAGGAATAACCATCCAATCGCATTTGAAAAATGTTTTTGGTCAATTCCGATTCTTCTTCAAGTAATGATTGAATCAATTGTTCCAAGTCTCCGGGAAAATCAGCCGGTTGTATACCAACAAAATTGGAATCGTATAATTCATGAATACTTTCAGTTTGCGGCTGATGTGTTTTGTTTCGAAGATACGCATACCACCTGTGTCTTGCAATAGAAAACAACCATGTTTTGATATCCGAATCACCTCGAAAACTTGCAATGGATTTCACCACTTCTAAAAAGACTTCCGAAGTCAGGTCTTCCGAAAGGGAAGCATCATGACATAAACTGTAAAGGTATGTATAGACATCTTTATAGTAGTTTTCGAATAATTCGATTAGCAATTTTTTCATGTTACTCCTCCTTTCATAATATTAGTGTGCCAGATGTGGTGTTTTGTTACAAACAAATTTAATTTTAGTTAACAATAAAATAAACATCAAGTGCATATCATTCTTTTGCAAAGACATTGCCTATGTTATAATTAAAGTGTTACGCAGGGAAACTTGTGTAATGTGGTGTTGTGACATTTTCATTTGTGAAACGTGAGGAATAGAGGAGGCATTTGATGATATGAATATAGAAATAGTTCCATTAGAAAAAGTTATTTTTGACGGAGTTCCGATATTTTTGGGAATGGAGAAATCGGTTGTTGAAAAGGCAATCGGTATTGGCCAATTCATTGGTAAGCGATGTTATTATTTTAATGAGGAAAAGGCAATTGATTATAACGAAAATAACACTGTTGCATTTATTGAGTTTTTAGCTGGTATAGATGGCAGTTTGCGTCCTGAGATTTATGGTGTATCTGTTTTCGACACTGCTGCAGATGAATTAATAGAACTTTTGAAGCAGAAGAACGGAGAAGACATAGAAGATGCCGAACAAGGCTATTCTTATTCTTTTTTGAATATCAGCATCGGTGTTTATCGTGAGATAAGACCATCTGATGTTCTGGAAATGATTGAGGAAATGAAAGCGGATAGTATTCCTACGGAAGATAATGAAGATCTTATTGCGGATATGTGCAGAGCGAATCATTGGGCAACTATAGGAGCAGGTATTGCCGGATATTATCAGTGCTAATTTAAAAAAGGAATCATGTAATTTATGAAAAATAAGTATTTTACAATAGGATTTTTGTTGTTTTGGTTTGGATTTCTTATTGCAGCGGCAGGCATATGTGTTAGGGATAAAAATTATAGTATGCTGTTGTTTACTTTGCCATTCTGGCTGGCAGGCATCACGATTGCAAAGAAAAGACTTTTCAATAAAAAATCAAAAAAGATTGTTTCATTGCCATTTCCAATTGGTGTTATTATTAGTGTTGCATTAGTGATGATAACATTAGTAGCAGGCATACTTCTTTTGATAAAGGGTATTATGACTTTAGACATGGGAATGATTTTTGCAGGAGGATTTTTTGCATTTGGAGCATTTACCTTTGTACTGGGTGCTTTGACTTTGAAAGGTTATTTTGATAAATGCAAAGTTGATGTGTTGGGGCTTTATATTGGCGTTTTCTTTGTGGTAATCGGTGGCGGTATTACTGCAATGATATACCGACAGACATTTGGATTTTGGATTCTCATTCCAATTTTAATGATTGTGGCTGGGATAGTTCAGATTATAAAATGTTTCAAAAAATAGGGGCATAATAGGTTACTGTTCACTCAGCAACAAAACACTTGCTGTTTTGTTGAGTGAGAAGATGAATCAGGTGTGAGCAGGCTCTTTTTGCGTAGCAAAACTTTAAATGAGCCTGCGAATC
>CAZSIL010000110.1:0-2270 GCA_964607025.1 uncultured Eubacteriales bacterium | reverse complement strand
AAGCAAGACGCTACTACATCGGCATCGTGGGCAAGTACGGCCCTCAGGTGCAGGCACTGCTGAAAAAGGCTGCCGCGTTGGATATTTCCATCATTTGCCCGCTCCATGGCCCAGTGCTGACAGAAAATCTGGGATACTATCTGAATAAGTATGACATCTGGTCTTCCTATGCGGTGGAGGATGAGGGCGTTCTGATCGCCTACACCTCTGTCTACGGTCATACCAAGGAAGCGGTGGAGCTGTTGGCTCAGAAGCTGGAAGAGAATGGCTGTCCCAAGGTCGCGGTCAATGATCTGGCCCGCTGCGATATGGCAGAAGCGGTGGAGGATGCCTTCCGCTACGGCAAGCTGGTGCTGGCTACCACCACCTACAATGCAGACATTTTCCCCTTTATGAAGGAGTTCATCCACCATCTGACGGAGCGCAACTACCAGAACCGCACCGTTGCTATGATCGAAAACGGCTCCTGGGCTCCCATGGCTGCCAAGGTCATGGGCAAGATGCTGGAGGGCAGCAAGAACATTACCTATACGGAAAATAATGTGAAGATCCTTTCCGCACTGAACGAGGAAAGCCGGGCACAGATCGATGCTCTGGCAAAGGAATTGTGCAACAAGTAAAAACCAAAAGACGGCGCATCGCGCCGTCTTTTTTTGTATAGAATGAAATCAGCCGGGGACGGTGAGCCGGGAGAGGGGACTGCCCTGAGACCATTTGTCGCAATAGACTCGGGTACACTTTTTGTACTGGTCAAACCGCTTTTGCGCTGCTGCTTCGTCGCCGTAGACCTTCCAGCAGCCGCTCATTTTACAGCACTGGGGGCCACATTCCATGAATCCCCGGACATCTTCCACCGGATAGCCCAGGAAAAGTCCGATCTCGTGGGGGAAATCCGGTTGGCTGCGCAGCTTATCCGCAAGCTGAACAACGCAATTGTCACAGCTTCCCGGGCGGTAGCCCTGACGGTGCAGCAGTTCGGATGCCTGACTGCCGGACAGGTCGGCAGAAAGCTTGCTTGGACGGTAGATATAGATCAGCGCCCGCCTTTCGGAAAAACGCAGCGGCAGCAGGCGCAGTCCTTTGGGAACAAGGATCGCGTTTTTCTGGCGGATCCAATCTCGCAGGGCGTTTTCATCGTTGCAGGGGCAGGTGAACAGGCTGCCTGTTTTTAGGCCTGCAAGGGTAGGGGCGCAGTTTCGGATGAGAGAGGCTTCACACATAGTCATAACTCCTTGCGTTTGACAGAGCCTGGCTGTAGCGCTTCAGTGCGGCCTTGACAAAGGACAGACCGATGGATACGGAAAGCAGGCTTGCGATGATCAGGATGGAGTGGAAAATAGGAATGCCGTTCATAGTATGTCCTCCTTTTATAAGTTAGCGGATGCTAACTGGTGGTTTTAAATATGAGTTAGCGTATGCTAACTTCATAATTATAGTAACAGACCACCGCGGTTTTGTCAACCCCTGTTTGTAATTTTTTGGAATAAATTTTAGTTTATAGCTGTGTTCAAATCGGCGCTTCGCCTTAAAACTACCGTGGCAATCTCCCGGTATGCACGAAATAACCGCACAATGTTCTGTTGATGGCACAATATTGGTGTTTCCCATTGCTTTTGGTACGCACTGTGGGAAAACTTGTACCAGGAGATTGCCACGGCCCTTCGGGCCTCGCAATGACATGCTTTTTACATTTTGCAGTTATTCAACAGAGCGATAAATCCCAACTTGCGGTGGGGAAGAGGAGCGGAAAAGGGAACGATATAAATTTTTACAGAAATATCGAGAAAACTTCTTGACAAATCTTTCCTGCGGCGCTATTATGTATTCGGTTAGCTGTTGCTAATTCAGCAAATAATTCTATCCCAGGTGATTTATTATGGATCTGACAACTGCACTGGAAGGCAAAGAGTATATCATCCAGCGGATCGATACAGACGACGAAGAGCTCAATGCGTTTCTGTTTTCTTTGGGCTGCTATACCGGAGAACCCATTACCGTGGTTTCCCGGCGCAGAGGCAGCGTGACCGTGTCTATCAAAGACGGCAGATATACCATTGACGAACAGTTGGCTGCGGCGATCTGCGTGTAAACGCGGATCACCGAAAAGACGGCCGCTGGTTGCCTTTTGTCTGATGGTTAGCCAGAACTAACTTGAAATGTATTTGACAGCCTGAGCTGTAAAATAACCAAACATAACATAGAGGAGGAACCCCATTATGAGAATTGCTTTTGCGGGCAATCCCAACAGCGGTAAGACTACCATGTACAAT
>CAZSIL010000109.1:0-2279 GCA_964607025.1 uncultured Eubacteriales bacterium | reverse complement strand
TCGTCGCATGTTACCGTAACGGTAAGGGTCTGACCGCGTTTGATTTCGTAAGAGGAATTAATTGCGGCTGCAAAAACAGATACTGCCGACATAAGCATTAATACTGCAAGAACGGTTGATAATAATTTGTTTGTTTTTTTCATTTTGTTTGTCTCCTTTTTTGTAGTTTTTGTTTACAAACGTATTTTATCACACTGAGCGTAACAAAAGCGTAGCATCTGAGGGTGTTTTTTGAAACTTTTTTGTGAACGCTCTTGCGTAAAGACAAGATATTCGGTATAATAAAGGTAGGACATAATTTTAACACACGATAAACAAAAAAAGGGAGGGTTTTTTCGTGAAATTCCTTGACACCATGACCAAGCTGAAGGCATTTTTGGATCTGTTTAAAAAATCCTCGGAGGAAGAGACTCCCGCGCGGAAAAAGATGCGACGCATTGCCCTTGCGGTGGGAATCCTGCTTGCATTGGTCCTTTTGGCGTTGGCAATCGCATGGCTTGTGGCAAAGCTGAAAGCCCGCCGCCAGCGCAAGGAAGCGGAGGAGGAAGCCTTGGCGTATTACTCCACCGACTTCGACGCGGACGAATACGATTCGGAAGAAGACGAAGCCTTTGCAGAATAAAAAGAAAAAGCCTTGATTTTTCAATCAAGGCTTTCAAATTACCAATGGAAAAAATCAGTGGAACTTGGGCAGATAATCCCCGTGGGCGGCGATCAGCTCGTCTACCATCTTCTTGATGGTGTCGATGTCCAGCTCCGCAGCGGTGTGGGGGTCCAGCATCGCTGCCTGGTACACATGCTCCAGCTTGCGGGTCTTTGCCGCTTCAATGGTGAGCAGCTGCACGTTTACGTTGGTCATGTTCATAGCGGCGCACTGCACGGGAAGGGATCCCACGTAGCATCCGCGGATCCCCGCGCCGTCTACCAAACAGGGAACCTCAACGCAGGCGTCCTGAGGCAGGTTGGTGATCAGGTTTCCCGTGTTCAGCACGTTTCCGCCGATCTTATAGGGAACGTCGGTGGCAACGGCTTCCATAATACGGGAGGCGTATTCGTGAGAACGGGTGTGTTCCTTTACGCCGTTTGCCAACAAAGTCTCGTATTCTGCCTTCCATTTTGCGATCTGGTTGACGCAACGGCGGGGATACTCGTCCAGTGGAATGTTGTAGGGGTCTATCAGCTCGGGCTAGGTGCGCTTAATATAGAAGGGATTATATTCCGCGTTGTGCTCGCTGGATTCGGTGCAATAATATCCGAAATGATTGATGTAATCCAAACGAACCTTGTTTTTACATTCGGGGTCTGCCATGGCGGCGGCAACCTTCGCCTTCACGGCAGGATACAGGTCGTTTCCGTGCTTATCCTTTAACTCCAGCAACCACGCCATGTGGTTGATCCCCGCAATCAGTTCCTTGTGACCGTCCAAAAGTCCTTCATCCATCCCCAAGGTTTCCAACAGGGACTTTACGCAAACCTGAACGCTGTGGCAAAGACCGACGGTCTTTACACCCGTATACCGCTGCATATACCCCGTAAGCATTGCCATGGGATTGGTGTAGTTCAAGAACCAAGCGTCGGGGCAGACCTCCTCCATATCCCGTGCAAAATCCTCCATGACGGGAATGGTGCGAAGGGCACGCATGATTCCGCCGATGCCCAAGGTATCGGCAATGGTCTGACGAAGACCGTATTTGTTGGGAATGTCAAAGTCAATCACCGTACAGGGCTCATATCCCCCCACCTGAATGGCGTTGATGACAAAACTTGCTCCTCGCAGAGCTTCCTTGCGATTTTCCACCCCTGCGTAGCACTCGATTTTCCCCTTGCTTCCCATGGTGTTTGCCATGGCTTCCAGAATCACGCGGCTTTCCTCAAGACGGGCGGCGTCGATGTCGTACAGAGCAAAGACGGAGTCCTTGAGAACCGGGGAACACATACAGTCCCCAATGACGTTGCGGGCAAATACGGTGCTTCCCGCACCCATAAACGTAATTTTCATAAAAACCTCCTCGGGCGTTTCGTTACTTTGATTGTACCAAAAAACCCAAGGGATTACCATTGATATTGGTGATGAAAACTTGTATATTTGTTAGATTTGAGGTGTTTTTGCCATGGCACGCCGTTCGGAAGTTGTGGTCAACTGCCAATATCGGGGGTTGAACCCCGTGCAATTCGGCACGGAATCCTGTGCCCCCAATCATTCCTTCGGCCCCGCAGTGCGCACCCATTGGCTGCTGCACTACGTGGTTTCGGGCTTCGGAACCTTCCGACGGGAAGGG
>CAZSIL010000108.1:0-2282 GCA_964607025.1 uncultured Eubacteriales bacterium | reverse complement strand
GTACAGTGGAATCTAAGTTTTTTAAAAAACAGCAAAATTGCTGTAAGGCCCACATTTATGCCATGGAATGTTCTTTCTATATACTCTACACATGAACGAATGAATGATCCGGCTATATATTCAGTTTTTTTTAGCTTTGTGAGAGGGTTGATAGAATTTCTCCATCCTTTTTATGCTGTTGTAGATGATGTAAGTAACAAAGTTAAATTGATGGATTTGGCACATGAGCCCTATTTTGTGCCAAATCGTATTCAAGAAATCTATTGGGGGAATTATTTTGGTGAGTTCCACTGTGAGCACTATGGTATTGACAAGATTAAAGCAATTCCCGCAAATAATGTTGAAGAAATTGGAAACGGTGTCTTCTTTTCCTTAACAAATCATGTACTTGAGTATGGATCAAGAGAATGCCAAAATGTGAGGAGAATTGTGAAAAATTATCTCCAGGACAGGTGACGGTTCGAAACCACTGAAGGACAGGTGACGATTCTATGTCTTTCGATAACTAATTATTGACTTTCGATAATTGCGAAGATTAGTTAAAAGACAGGTGACGGTTCTATGTCCTTCGATAATTAATTATTGATTCTCAAAAATTATGTTGATTCGTTATACCGTTGATCCGTAGGGGCCGATGCCCACATCGGCCCTATCCCCCCCGTCTTTCTACTGCCGATTCTGCCGCGCCCCAGCTGGATTCTGCTGTGCTGTCCGTCACCGGTAACCCGGAGGGACAGAACCGGATCAGCCAGACCCTGAACATCAGCGGCTCCAAGGATGATACCTTCGTGCTGTCCGGCTGGGCCAAGGGCAATTCCGCGCCCATCAGCAAGGAGAACCCGGAAAACCGCACCTTCGGTATTGAGGTAACCTTCAACTATACCACCGAGGTAGAGGAGCCGGTGGACAAAAAGATCTCCTTTAACCCGGATACAGACGGCTCTGTGTACTGGCAGTATGCCGCCGCCCCCATCGTTGCTGAGGAGGCCTACGATTCCGTCACCGTTACTATTACGTACGATTACAATGTTAATACCGCCTATTTTGACGGCATCCAGCTGTTCAAGGAGACCTTTGGCAACTCGTACACGTATTTTGATACGGATGATGACGGTGTCTATGAAACCATCAGCGTGGTTGACCTGCAAAATCAGATCACCGAATACGATTACGACGGATATAGGAATCTGGAAAAGGTCACCCTCCCCAATGGTGGAGAAATAACCTACACCTACGATAGCTACCACAATCTTACCAAGACCGTCTCTGCCGAGGGTCTGACCTACAAATACGAATACGACAACTACGGCAACACCACCAAGGTTTCCGTTACCTCCGGCAGTCAAACCATTTCCACCTCGTCCACCTACACCGCCGACTATAACTACCTTGCAACGGCTACGGATGCTTTGGGTAAAACCACCACCTACGGCTACAATACCGATACCGGTGTTTTGGAGTGGGTGCAAGCTCCCAATGATACGGCAGATACCCGGACAGAGTATACCTACGACCCGGACACCTTCCTGCTGGAAACGGTTTCCGCAACCACGGATACCGGCCTTGCCATGTCGGTGGATTACACCTACGACAACAATCTGCTGAAAACGATCGAAACGCCCACCACCACCTACGGCTTTAACTACGGTGTTTTTGGGTTAAGCCAAAATGTTCAGATCGGCACAGGCGAAAATGCCCTGAACCTGGCAAGCTATAGCTATTATGAGAATAATTATTGGCTGAAAGCTCTTGACTATGGTAACGGTGATCGTGTAGAATATAGTTATGATGACTATGGTCGCCAGACAAAGCAAACCTACGAGGATGGGGATACCGTCACCTATCAGTATGACAATGACGGTGGCTTGGCTGCAGTCATCGACTCTTCCAGTGGCATCACCACCCGGTATTATTATGACTTCTCCGGGCGAGCCACCGGCTACAGTGAGACTGGCGCCAATTACAGCCATACCGTCAGCTACAACTACGATAATATCAACAATCTGACCCAGATGGTGGAAACCATCGGTAACGAAAAGCGCACCACCTCCTATACCTACGACGAGGATAATCGCACAACTGCTGTCACCACCGATGGCACAACTGTGGAATATACCTACGATTCCTTTGGTAGAGTAACCCAGCAGGTGACGAAAAACGGCGATACGGTTATCTTAACCGAGGTATTCGAGTTTAACGACCCCACTACCTCCACCACATCCAGTCAGGTCGAGTCCTATAAGACCTATAATGGTGCGGTATCCGACGCAAATCTTATTGCC
>CAZSIL010000107.1:0-2299 GCA_964607025.1 uncultured Eubacteriales bacterium | reverse complement strand
ATTCTCGATTAAAAGCTTTAATCAAGAAACTGTATGAGATGAAAGGGCGGTTGCACAATACAGCAACACGCCCTTATACTGATATTTAATTAGAGCGTATCTGAAAAGTCAAAGACCTTGTATCATTTCAACAAAATCCAAATAGAAGCCAGATGAACAAAAGCCATAAAGGAGACAGCCAGCTTGTCGTAGCGCGTAGCAACCCTGCGAAAGACCTTGAGCTTATTGAAAAAGCACTCAATCAGATGCCGCTCCTTATAGGTATGAAAATCGCAAAACCATGGCTCAATTACATTGCTTTTGGGCGGGATCGTATAGGATGCACCTTGTTCGGTGATATATGCACGAATAGACTTCGTTCCGTATGCTTTATCCCCCAGAATATTGCTGCCGCTGATCGATACTTTTGATAGTAAATCAATGGCTGCGCGGGCATCAAAGACATTTCCTCCGGTAAGCATAAAATGGACAGGATTGCCTAATGCATCTACTACAGCATGAATTTTTGTAGTCTTTCCACCGTGACTCGTGCCAATAAATTGGTTGCTTTCCGAATTTATAGCCCCCTTTTTGCACCCGCACTCTGCGGATGCGCTTTGATAGATGTGCTGTCGATACACAAATTCTCAAAGTCTGCATCTGCGTTCAATTCCTGAAAAATGTGCAGAAGGGTTCCGTCATCACGCCATTTGCAAAATCGGCTGTATACGGTTTGATGTGGGCCGTACCGAGCCGGAATGTCAGCCCATGCAGCCCCGCTACGAGCCAGCCAGAACATGGCGTTCAGCATCAGTCGGTCATCCTTCGGCGGCCTGCCGGTCTTGGCCCGTGGGATCATATCCTTGATCCTGTCCCACTGGGCATCGGTTAGTTCGTAGCGTCTCGATGCCATATGATCGCCTCCATGCTTTTTCTTTTATTCTACCGCATTTGGGGCTTTTGTGCAATTTCTATATGGATTCAGAGTTTTCAGATAGACTCTAAGAAAAAAATATCAAATTTGGCATTACACTTTTGCCTTCTCCAGCGTGTAATAGGATATCAGGATATTGGTAGATATTCTGAAAATCCATATACCTGGAGGTACACATATGATTCTGGTAGCAAGTTATTGCCGCGTATCCACTGACAAAGACGATCAGGCCAATTCTTTTGAAGCACAGAGAAGATACTTCAAAGACTACATAACCCGCCAGCCTGATTGGGAACTGTACAAGGTTTATGCCGATGAAGGCATTACCGGAACGTCCACGAAAAAACGAGTCCAGTTCAATCAGATGATCCACGATGCCCGCAAAGGAAAGTTCAAGCTGATCATCACAAAGGAAGTCAGCCGGTTCTCCCGTAATATATTGGATACCATCGCCTACACCCGAGAGTTGAAAGCCTTAGGTGTCGGTGTGTTGTTCATGACGGATAGAATCAATACGATGGATCCCGATGCCGAATTGCGTCTGTCCATTATGGGTTCAATCGCCCAGGAGGAAAGCCGCAAGACCTCAGCTCGTGTAAAGTGGGGTCAGACCCGACAGATGGAAAAGGGAGTCGTCTTTGGAAAGTCCTTGCTGGGCTATGATGTCAAGGACGGCAAACTGTATCTTGAGCCTGTTGGTGCGGAAATTGTCAAACTGATTTTTTATAAATATGGCATCGAGAAAAAGGGCACTTCGATCATTGCCCGTGAACTGCGGGAAGCAGGGTATTTAACTTTCCGCGGACACAGCAACTGGTCCAATACCCATATCATTAAGATTCTCAGAAATGAGAAATATGTAGGAGATTTGTGCCAGAAGAAAACTGTTACTCTGGATTATTTGACCCACGAGAAAAAGATCAATCGCGGCGAAGAAGAAATGGTCTATATTAAAAACCATCACGAACCGATCATCAGCCGTGAACTTTGGGATCTTGTACAGATCGAAATCGAACGCCGCAACCGTCATGGAGACCCTGCTATTGGCCATTCCAATCGCTATTTGTTCTCTGGTAAGATCAAGTGCGGTGTTTGCGGTGCAACCTTTGTTTCCAGAACGAAGAAGAGGAAGAGCGGCAGCAGTTATAAGCGCTGGTGCTGTTATAATGCTGCAATCGATGGTCTGAGACACATTGATGATAAGGGTAATGAGGTGGGCTGCAATGTAGGCTGCCTTCTTCGTGATGAACTGGCACACGATTTGCTCCAGTACTCTATTCGTCTGATCCAGGCAAAACCGATGTGGTTTGCCAAAAGAGTGATCGAACAGGCAAAGAGCTATATGGATTCCAGTGAAGTCACTTTTACCGAAACGCAAGAAGAAGT
>CAZSIL010000106.1:0-2317 GCA_964607025.1 uncultured Eubacteriales bacterium | reverse complement strand
TCCACTCATTGTGTGGTTATTGTAACATATTATAATCACTATATCAATCGAAATATTTATAAAAATCCCTTGAAAATATTAATATTTCCAAGGGATTCATCCACATAATTAATTCTCTTAATTATTTAGCATCGAAAATGTTATCTCTTTTTGTAAATGACTAACTCCGGGTTTGCTCCGTTTTCCTCATAAGTGCACACAAGAATAAACTCCATATTCGCAACAATACCAAAGCACCTATCTCCACCAAATTCACATTCAAGCTGCGTTCCCAAATAGGTCGCCCCATCATCTAAAAACTTAACATTTGTTCCGTTTGGAAGTTTATATTCAAGATTGACATAACCACCCACGAGTGCATTAAGACTTTCTACCTTTGGCATTCCTTCAATGTGTAAATCGTTGACTTCATCAATGAGTTGTTCCTTGAATTCATTAAATTTATCTTCCCCACCAAGTTCAGCATACTTTTTCCAATAGTCGAGTTTGGGAAGCCTTTTTTTCATATATGCACGAACCTGTTCTGAAGAAAGGTTTTCATTTGCCATATGGTCAGCACAGAATTCAATCAAATCATCCATATTTTTATATGTGTATTCACCGTCGGCATAACACCATTGGCAGTATTCTTCATTAAAAATTCCGTCTTTTTCTTTACTGATATTAGAATCCTCAAGAGGCATGCCACAACACTGACAAATCAACTGCCTGGGAGAACCCAAAAGTGTATTGATTGAAACATTAAACAACTTTGATAGCAATTTTAATGTTTCTGTATTTGGTGTCGTTTCTCCATTTTCCCAACGAGATACAGCCTGACGGGTAACATATACTTTTTCTGCAAGTTCATCCTGTGATAATCCTGCTTTATTTCTTAATTCTAATATTACATCTTTCGTTTCCATGAAATGTTCACCTCCATGGATATTATAAACTTTACATTTTAAATCGCAAAGCAACTCACTGTTGCTTAAAAATTGGGATTTGCGCGAACAATGAGCCATGCTGGACATTGGCTAAATATTGCTCGTCGGGTGCTTGCACACGTAAGAGCATATTTAGACAGTGGACAATACGGCGAATGCCGAGACACCGAGCAACTTGTTGCGAGGTTGTCGGCAAGGCTCATTGAACTAAAATTGGCATTTGATTAAATGGTTCTAATCGGGAAAAACATATAATTTTTTCCTGTTTCTGGGCATGTGAAATCATGAACCGCTCCAACTAATGTAAGATTATTTAAACTCATGTAATTCAATACATTTGGAAAGGTATTTTCATTTTCCGTTTCAACATAAATATATTCATAGCTTGGAATTGTCCATTTTATCCACCCATTTGGTGCTTCTGCATTATCAATACATTCAACACCTGCAAGATATAAACCTTTGCTGAAATTATCTTCCCATGGTTTAAATAAACGAGATAAATCTGACATTGCTCCCCAAATCCCAAGGAGGTTTCCATTTTCATCTTTTTTTGCTAAATGTTGTATTTCGTTGAAATGAGAGTTAGCATCTTCCCACAATTTCTGAATAAAACCTTGACCATCTAAAGTTGAACCTTCCTTACCAATTACAACGAATGAATCTTTTTTACATTTTTCAACGTTCATAAAAACCTCCACAACTTCAACGTTATCTCACATAACCTTTTTTTCGTGCATAATCACCGATGATAAAAGCAACTGCTATAATCAACAAAATAAATACAGATAATATATCCCAAATATCAATCACAGGCTCGCCAATCATTTTTGATAATGTACTATTTATCAAAAATGTAAATGGGATTGCAAATAAAAATGCAATTCCTGTTGCCAAACGTTTTCGTTCCCTAAGTCGATCATACAAAATATAAATTATCCATAGAAAGAAAAGTGAGATAATCGACATAATCGCACCAATACTGAATACTTCATCGACTTTTATCAAAATACTTAATATATACATAAATGGTACAATGAGGATACTAATAACAATCATCGCCATCAGCACACCCCTCTTTCCCAACAATATAACTGGAAAAGATGCTATCCATGTAACCAAAATAGAACTAAGCACGATAAGTGACCAGGTCAGTGTTCCCGAAATAGCAATATCACATATGCAACATACAAGAATACCAATAACCATAGCGATTGTGTATATTGTTGATATTATTGCATTCTTGTTCATGTTATTCTCATCTTTTCTTTTTAATTCAATGAGATTTTCGTTGACTTTTTCTTCGTAATTGTTCATTTCTATCCTCTCCCCACTCAATAGTTCATTGACCGTAACATCTAAAATATTGCAAAGTTCCAACATAATAGATG
>CAZSIL010000105.1:0-2344 GCA_964607025.1 uncultured Eubacteriales bacterium | reverse complement strand
AGCGTCCGTCGCTGAAATGGATCCTGAGCGAAATGGTGGTCGAATCCGTGATGAAGGATGAACGGCTCAGTTCCATCAACCCCTATTTCCCCAGAGAACACGGCGGCTGCATCTACCCCTACTTCTTCGACATGGAAGTGGATGGCAAGCTGGTCCTGGATACGCTGGATGCCATGTACAGGAGCAGTGGTATCGAGGATTTCATGCGCGGCAGTTACGAGTATTGCCGGATGCATGAAAAGGAGATCAGAGATCACACGAAAAGATCAGAGGGATGAGTTTATGAAAATTGCTTTGGCTTCTGCGGCGGTAAAAAACCGGGACATTGCGTTTAATATCCGGGCGATGATCGATGCCATGGAGGCGGCCTGCGGAGAAGCGGACCTGATCCTCTTTGGGGAGTCTGTTCTGCAAGGCTTTGACAGCCTGTGCTGGGACTACGAAATAGATAAGAACATGGCAGTTGCCTTAACAGATGCCCCTATTCAGCGAATGTGCGAAGCTGCAAAGCAATGCGAAATTGCGGTGTCCTTCGGCTTTATTGAGCGCATAGACGATATTCTGTACAGCAGTCAGATTTTCATCGGCTCTGACGGTGAGATTGAAACTGTGTTCCACCGGGTTAGTATCGGCTGGAAAGAGTTCAGTAAGACTGATGATCATTACCGAGAGGGCAATAATTTTGAAAAATTCCGCTACAGCGGCAAATCCTTCGCAATTGGTTTGTGCGGCGATCTCTGGACGGATGGCAGACCGGAGGAAATGAAAGCACTAAATGCCGATGTGGTTTTATGGCCGGTTTGGTGTGACTATAACGCGGATGAATGGAACAACAGCATCAAGTATGAGTACGCAGAGCAGGCAGGGCTGTGCGGCGGGTGTGTGCTGCTGGTCAATCCATATTGTGCGGATGCGGCAGAAAACGATGCTGCCGCAGGCGGCGCTGCCTGCTTCAAAAACGGAAGTGTGATAGTCGATGTGCCTGCTGGTGACAGTGGAATTCTATTTGTGGAGGTTTGAATATGGAAATCAGAAAACTGACGGAGTCTGACTATGATCAAGTGATTGAGCTGTATTATGAGCTGGACGAGTTCCATGTACAGGCACGACCCGACTATTTTGTCCATCGAGATAAAGAACGGGTATATCCCAAGGAGGATTACATTCACAATCTGGCTTACCCCGGAGATTTGGAACTGGGAGCGTTTGATGGTGAACAGCTTGTGGGCATTGTCAGGGCTACCTTATGGGAAGAAAGCGGCATGGTAAAGGATGTTAAGACGGTGTGTTTGGATAACATCTTTGTATTACCGACCCATCGCCACAGGGGAATTGCTGCCAGGCTTTTTGCTGAGGTTGAAATCTGGGCAAAGGAACAAGGTGCGGTCCGTCTGGACTTGCACACCTGGGATTTTAACAAGGGTGCTGTCGCCATGTATGAAGCTATGGGAATGACACCACAGCGGTATGTGTTTGAGAAGAAGCTTTGAAAGCATACGGAGGTTTCCCAATGAGATTGCGCTGATATGAGTAACATACCAACACAAAAAATGGAGGTTACTTACATGGAAATCAGAGAATACAAAACATACAACGAGCCGGAGATCCTGCGCCTGTACGCAAGTGTAGGCTGGACTGCCTACACCGACCACCCAGGGCTGCTGCGAAAAGGCTTTGAAAACTCCATGCTGACCCTTGCAGCTTATGAGGGCGATCAGCTTCTGGGTATTATTCGTGCCGTTGGCGATGGGCATACCATCGTGTTCGTGCAGGATATTTTGGTGTTCCCGGAGCATCAGCGTAAAGGCATTGGTTCAGCGCTGCTGCAAGCAATATTGGACAGATACAGCCATGTGAGGCAGATCGAGCTGGCAACGGACAACACACCGAAAACCATTGCTTTTTATAAGTCTATGGGATTTCGTGAAATGTCAGAGATCGGCTGTTGTGGATTTATGAAACTGTGATTTACGAGGTAAGAAAATGAAACAAGATATGTGTGTGACCTGTGATGACGGCATTTTGAATATTCGCGTTGGTGCGATTATCATGAAAGATGGCAAAATCCTAATGGTTGGCAATGGAAGATCGAACTATCTCTATTCTGTCGGCGGCAGAATTAAGTTTGGTGAAACGGCGGAAGAAGCGGTTGTCAGAGAGGTGTACGAGGAAACCGGTGTAAAGATGGATGTTGATCGCCTTGGTTTCGTCCATGAGAACTATTTCTATGGAGATGCACCTACGAACCTTGGCAAGCTGATCTATGAGATTTCCTTCTTTTTCTATATGAAAGTCCCGAATGACTTCGAACCGATCAGTGACAGCTTTACTGAAGATAACTGCA
>CAZSIL010000104.1:0-2350 GCA_964607025.1 uncultured Eubacteriales bacterium | reverse complement strand
GTCGCCGTTTACGTCGCCCGTAAATGTCTGCGGCTGTGTCGCAAGCTGTACCGCCCTATAAACGTTAAGACGACCGCCGGACACACATTTGCCTTCATACTCTTCGCTTTTATCTACGCTGTCCATTATGCACTTCTTAACTTCGGCAGGCGTCATATCAGGTCGTACACTCATAATGAGTGCCGCAGCTCCAGCGACAAATGGAGCTGCAAAGGAAGTTCCCGTTACTTCGATTTCTTCATCATCGATTGAGGTCGTCGTAAGCAAGTATCCCGGGGCAAACAGGTCAACAGATTCGGCACCATAATTTAGGTCACCATGAGGATATTCCGCATCGCTAGTTTCATCGAATTTATGGTAATAAGTGCCGCTAACCGAAATCACATTATCCAACACCATTGAGTATCCGGCAGGGTAAATTCTGTTATCAATTACATCTGTATCCACGCCTTCATTTCCAGCAGCCGCTACAAAAAGTCCGGGATAATTTAATATTGCCTGTGCAATTATGGGATCATCGGTTTTATCTCCTATACTGTAATTCAAAACATGGATACCATTATTTGTTGCATATTCTATTGCTCTAAGGATAACTAAGGAAGAAACTTTAGCTACATACGCATCAAGTTCTGCGTTATACTCTTTTTTTAAATACACCTTTAGAGGGACTGTCGATACATTCTTACAAACGCCTTGAACATCAAATCCATTGCCTGCCACAGCTCCTATTATACCTGCAATTTGTGTGCCATGTCCGTCGAAATCTTCAGTTCCCAAATTATCATAAAAGTTTGATCCAGCCACAAGATTATCCACAAGATTAGGATGCTCAGCAATTCCCGAATCTATTACACCAACCTTTATTTTATCTGATCCAACCGTAATATCCCAAGCATCTACTGTGCTCGTTTTAATGATTCCCCACGGATAGTCATTGGCTTCATTTGATAATGAACGCGCCGCATCAATATTCTCTGAGTACAAATACATATTGTAATTTGGACCCGCATACTTGATTCCTTCAATTTTCTCGAGCTGATTTATTACGGTTAAAACATTCTCCTTACTGTGTACAGATAATTCGATTTTCAAAATTTGTCTGAATGTCTCCTCGTTTACTTCAAACCAAGGCAATTTATTTGCACTAACTGTTGTGTCATCAGTTGTCGCTTTCGGGGCAAGACCACTTGCCACAAGAGTTTCGTTTGATAACACCGTTAAATCAGTAACCGAAGTGGCACCAATATCACCAAAATAGCTTAAGTCATGTGACTTGTTGATTCTACCGGCTATATTATCCATAATAACCAAAACGCTACTATCGTCGAAATCTTGATCTACTGTTGCTGTGGAAAGAATCTTTGTGTCTCGAACCTTATCAATAATTTCCGTGGTTTCATTTGCGCTTGAAAAACCACTAAAAGAAAGAAACAGGAGATTGATTGCCAGTGCAAAGCTAAATATTCGAACTTTTTTTCTCATGATTTTTCCCCTTTCTACAAATCATAATAAAACACAATATAGATAACTATTCTTCCGACTCTTCAAAATAACGTGCTTCTGAATAATCGGCATAAAACGCCTCAATATCTGCATCGGTTAATATGCCCTTTTCATAAGCTTCTTTAATATCATAATCGTCATTGTTATAAATAACTTCAATTTTCATGCGATCTGTAAATTGAAATTCAAATCCCGCGATAGTTTCGACTTTTATAGTATCGGGAGAACCTTTAGGTTCCCAGACCTGCGCGACTATCGCACCGTTATAATATCCATAGAAATGATGCCCCGATACGTATCTTTGATGTATATACTTAATGTCATCGGCGGTCAATACTCCCAATTCATAGGCATCATCCAGGTCAAACAGCTTATTGTCTACCCAAACGCTATATATGTGTCCGGTAAATGAAAATTCGAAACCCGCTATTGTAACGGACTTGAAGTTTTCAATAACGGACTCACCTTTATCAGGATTTACATACAACTTCAGAACCATCATATCATTGTATTTTCCATAATATTGAAGACCATGCTTTTCCAAATTCAACTTTGCCGAAAATCTGTATTTCAAAATTTCAAGTTCAACGTCGTCACGCAGCCAGTTGCCGTTAGTATCCTCCGAGGTCAAGCCAAAGCCATCGCTCGGCAACTTTTCAGGTTTGTCGGCACACCCCATAAAAATCGCGGCTATCATAGATACCGTCAAAAGCAAAACTAAAATCTTTTTCATAATAACACCTTCCTTTCAAGGTTCAAGGTTTGAGTACCGAAGCAAAAAAGCACATAAGACCCCTATGCGGCTTATGTGCTTTTTATATTATTTTCCGAGTAATTTGCCCCAAAA
>CAZSIL010000103.1:0-2357 GCA_964607025.1 uncultured Eubacteriales bacterium | reverse complement strand
ACTGAACCTTGGATACGCCGTCACCGATGCTTTCCTTCATAAACTTAAAGAGTTCCTCTGCAGCTTCATTTTCAGATTTGAGTTTTTCTTTTTCTTCATCAGTTGAAAGATCAAGGTTTTCCTTGCATACATTGAGGAATTCTTTTTCGGAATATGTGCGAAGCATTTGAAGCGTGAATTCGTCAATATCCTCGGTCAAATACAGCACTTCATAGCCGTGAGCTATTACCGATTCAACCTGAGGAAGAAGTGCAATCTTTTCAACTGAATCTCCCGAAGCAAAATATATTTTTTCCTGTCCCTCTTTCATACGTGAAACGTACTCTTTGAGAGTTACATACTTTCCTTCATTGGAGGATTTAAAGAGAAGAAGATTCTGAAGCATATCCTTGTTAGTACCGTAGCTGGAATAAATACCCCATTTAAGCTGTACACCGAAAGCCTTGAAGAACAGTTCGTATTTTTCACGGTCATCTTTCTGCATTTTTGAAAGCTCACTTGCAATTTTCTTTTCTAGAGCTTTAGCAATAACTTTGAGCTGGCGATCCTGCTGCAGTATTTCACGGGAAATATTAAGAGAAAGATCAGAGCTGTCAACAAGACCTCTGACAAAACTGAAATGGTCGGGCAACAGATCCTTACACTTTTCCATAATCAGAACACCGCTGGAGTATAACTGTAAACCCTTTTCAAAATCCTTGCTGTAATAGTCAAAAGGTGCATGTGCGGGGATAAACATAAGAGCTTCAAATTCAGATGTACCCTCTGCTTTTTGACGAATCACCTTGAGCGGTGCTTCGTAATCATAGTATTTATCCTGATAAAACCTATTGTATTCTTCTTCTGTTACATTTTGAGCAGACTTCTTCCATATAGGAACCATACTGTTAAGTGTTTCATCTTCCACAACAGTTTCGTATTCGTTCTCGCTGCCTTCTTTTGGCTGGCTGTGCTCGGTAAGCATACGAATAGGATAACGGATATAGTCGCTGTATTTCTTTACAAGACCGCGAAGTCTGTATTCTTCCAAAAAGTCACTGTACTTTTCGTCGTCTGTATCAGCCTTCAGATAAATGGTAACAACCGTACCGGGAGTCTCTTTCTCGCAGGAATTTATTGCATAACCATCAGCACCCTCGGACGCCCAACAGAAAGCCTCGTCAGAACCGTATACACGGCTTTCCACCGTTATTTTTTCCGCAACCATAAAAGCAGAATAGAAGCCCACACCAAACTGACCTATGATATCAATCTGCTCACCATTCTTATGCTCAGGATCATTTTTGAAATCGAAAGAACCGCTCTTTGCAATGGTGCCAAGATTGTTTTCAAGCTCATCCTTTGTCATACCGCAGCCGTTGTCTGTGATGGTGAGTGTACGAGCATCCTTATCAACAGCCAAACGAATTTCGTAATCACTGTGAGAAAGCTTTACCGTGCTGTCGGTAAGTGAACGAAAATACAATTTATCAATCGCATCACTCGCATTGGAAATAAGCTCACGAAGGAAAATCTCCTTGTTAGTGTAGATGGAATTCACCATCATATCAAGCAATTTTTTGGATTCTGTTTTGAATTGTTTCTTTGCCATTTTTATTACCTCTTTATAAAATAAATTTATTATACGTTTTTATAATAATATGACTTGATATTATTAGTTACTCTTTCAAAATAGCTTCTGAAATTATCTATTTCTTCTTTTGAAAAGCCATCGGAAAGTATGGAAAAATATGTCTCTTGTGCTGCTTTAGCTTCCTCCAATATTCTGCTTGCATCTTCGCAAATATTGAGATGGATCGAACGATGATTACCATCTTCAAACTCACCGGACACCATACCTCGTTCTTGCAAAGAACGCAATGACATTGATACTGAAGACTTGGTCATACGTCTGCCTTTTACAATATCAGTTGCAGTATTGAGATGAGGGTTGCTTGCAAGAAACAGCAAAATTACCATTTCCGTGTGTGTCATATCGTATTTTTCGCACACAGGAGCCAGAATCGTTTGATATAGTTCTTTCCCTAAGAAGATATTTTCAACAAAATTATACATAAGTACTCCTCATAAGCGAAAAATAATGGTTCATAATTGAACAGTTCAATTTTATACTATTCGCCTGAAAAAGTCAAGAGCCGAAGGAAATATGTAACGGATTCTTTACAAAGAAAACAAACTTTATAGAGAAAAGACCGATGGCACGGTAGCATCGGTCTTTGAATAATTGATGTTCGCAAAGCGTTTTATACAGGACGCCCCGCATATTTATGCCTTTTTCGCAAAAACAAATGTAATTACATCTATTACCGCCTCAACAATCAGCGAAATTCCGATGAATGTCCACAGGAACGCAGTAG
>CAZSIL010000102.1:0-2386 GCA_964607025.1 uncultured Eubacteriales bacterium | reverse complement strand
AGCACGCTACTCCTACGATGCTTGGGGTATGTGTACGGTGGTTTCCGACAGCACATCAGTTTCCATTGCAACAATAAACCCATACAGATATCGTGGCTACTACTACGATGTTGAGACGGGATTGTACTATCTCCAGAGTCGATACTATGATACTGAAGTCGGTAGGTTTATTAATGCGGATGAGGTTCTTTTTGGAACAAATTTAGCCGAAGTTATTCTTGATAACAATTTGTTTGCCTATGCTAATAACAATCCAATTTGTAACGAGGATGCTTTGGGTTATAGTGCAGTAGCTGCATATTCGGTTTCATCGGCAGTATATAGCCAAATGATTGCGATGTCGACAGCAACAGCTGCTTTAATGGCTTCTGTCAAGGCTTTTGTTGCTATGGTATGGAATATCTTTGTAGTTGTTGGATTATTGCTAATTGTAATTGCGTCTATAGTTTATCTATGTAAAACTGCAAGTAATATTTACTCTAAAATTACTGATGGAATAAAAGCTAAAGAAGATGACTATAAGAAATACAAAGGCAAATTCTATGTGTATGTTCTCACCAGATTAGCCAATAACATGAAATCAATATTCTATGTTGGACGAACAAAGGAACCCGAAAGGCGCTATAATGCACACGCAAAAACAAAGGGGTTGTTCTATATGTATGTTATATATGTTTGCTCTAGTTTAGAGCAGTCCAGAGTTGTTGAACAATGTGTATTGGCGAGTTGCTTGGTAGGGGAGTTTACGGATATTATTTTTGGTAAATCGCCTTCAAATAGAATAAGAGGCATATCTGCTAAAAAAGCTAAAAAAGCTGTCACTAAATTGGCAAAAGAAACCAAAGATACAATTGAACTTTTGTGCTGTACAGAAGAAAGCGATTTGCTGATGTTGATGAATATGTAAATTTAAATGAGTACTATGCAGTTAAATACTGCATAGTACTTAATCAGGTTCATAACGTAAGGAGAATTTTATGGGAACATGGGGCACAGCAATTTATTCTAATGACCTTGCATGTGATGTAAGAGATGACTGTAAGGAAATTTTTGCATTTTACGATGTTGAAGAAGGAAACAGTATACTCTTTAAAGAATATGAAAGCATTGTTGAACAATCGTTTATAGACAACGAATATGCGTCGTTTTGGTATGCATTGGCTGATTGGCAGTGGAAACACGGCATGCTTACCCAAAGCATAAAAGACAAGACGCTTGGATTGCTTGATAGCTATGCAGGTATAGAAGATTGGGAGGAGGATTGTTCTTCCAAGGATATAGAAAAAAGAAAAAAAGTATTAGATGATTTAAAATCACAATTATATCAGCCCATGCCGCCATTGAAAAAGCCTTCGAAATCGGTGCCGAAAGCAAAGCATAAACCGGGAGACATAATTATTTTTAAGGCAAAGCAGGAAACAATTGACCACGAAGCAGGATTTTATTCAAAGTGGAAGTATGATAGCTTTTCAGCACCGTATATGTTTAAATCGGAAAATATATTATACAGTGTTTATGATAATATCGCAGGGTATGATGCACGCGGGAATTATATGGCTATACTGTGCATAGGCACGGAAAAAACCTTGCATTCCAAATTCACGGAAAATGTCTTTGATGAATGCAGTATATATACATGGTACGATTATCTGTCAGCTGAAAAGCCTACAGTCGATACGCTTAAGACTTGCGGTTTTTTACCCATGGTTACAGTTGATTTAAAGGATTTTAATAAGCATACCATAAGCAACATAAATTGGACATATAGCTTTACTATACCGAGTGAAAAATTCAAGAATTTATCCTACAGAAATGTTTATGAGGATATATTCAAAGTGAGTTGCCCTGAAGAATTTGACAGATATAATTATTTATTTTCAAAAAAGAACTATTCAACATATGCCATTGGTGCTTTTGATATATATGGAATGTTCCATAATGCTTTCCAAGAAAAAAACCGAATGGAATTGCTTGGCATGTCAATTGACAACTTGCTTGATATAAATGTTCAAAACCCGAAATTTCTAAGCAACGCAGAAGCAGAGGCAGCATTCAGAGAGCTTATGGATAAAGAAATGGAGCAATTCTACCTACAGCATCCCGATATCGTGCCTACGAATAATATTTGATGACATCGTTCAAGTCAATCAAAGCTTGTTTTTTATTCTGTATATGATTTCAGAGGAGATTTAAATTTGCACGAAAAAAACATGGACAATCAAAACAAATTGATACAAATTGAGTTAAAAAAATTGTTATCTTATTTTCAAAATATTTCCAAGTAAAGCGTGATGTCCTTAAAGGAGAAATCACAACAACCGAATAGGACAGCAGAAACCGTACAGAATTCAGAAATGAGTCCTGTACGGTTTTCTGTGTTTTTGTT
>CAZSIL010000101.1:0-2393 GCA_964607025.1 uncultured Eubacteriales bacterium | reverse complement strand
AGTTTAATAATGCGCGGACGGTTATATCTTTGCATAACAACAAACATAAGGTCGAAGCCTGCGGATAAAACCGAAGTGATGATAAAAACAGGCAGTGAGCCAAACCAAACGGCTGAAACAATCGGCAAAAAGCTAAAGACAACTATTGTTTCGTGCACAATCTCCGACTGGCACATAGCCTGTGCAATTTCACTCCTTTGTCATGTATGTAGGAATGTTCCAAGGACGCATTTCGTGGTTGCCGTGTATGCAAAATATGGTCGGCTCAAGTTTAGAAAATTCATCTTTAAGTTTATTATCCCTTATGTCACCGAAATAGTTTGCACCTACATCACCAAGGATAACTATCGTATCATCTTTAGTAGGTTTAAAGTGCATACAGAAAGTTACTATATCAAGGGTTGAACCATGAATATCACCTGTATAATAAATCAAATTTTGTACCTCTTATATTAATAATTATATCATAAATTTTAATCAATTACTACCACATTATTGCACCTCAGTCGAGGAGGCCGGCGTGGAATTGATTTTTGATATACTCACCTCCACGTGAGCAAATATATAGGTTCCTATATAAATGATTAAACCCGATGAGTTTTTGGCTCATCGGGTTTAGTGTTATCTATAGTATATTTCTATTGCCTCCCGAACAAATTCTGCTGTACCGTCACCGTTTTTATCGATGTTAGTTTTGAATCGTTCATCAGCGACATACATTTGGCCTAGACCTACAAGAATTTCTTTAGTGCAGGTATAATAATTTTCAGTGATGTAGTTTTGTAGTTCTTTTACGAGTACCTGAGCATCATCCGAGTCTGCGGTGTATCCGTTATTCATACACTCGGCAAATTTTGCAAACACCAACATTAAACCATCATTTATCTCTTGCCATTCGTCTTTAGTATAGTTATCGGTTTTTTGTTCGTACTCTTTATAGGCATCGGTATTACCGAAGCGCTCTTGTACTTCTATATCGTAATTTTGCATAGTTACTACTCCTTTACAGTTTCATACGGCCAGTCAATGATACCGCCGAATTCTTTTACGTTGGTGTAGCCGAGTTTGACAAGCTCCTCGGATGCGATTTTACTTCTTCTACCGCTACGACAGTAAACAAGTATCAGTTGCTCTTTGTCTGGCAATACTACATGTGCTTTTTCAGCAACATCTTCATGCGGAAAACAAATTGCATCTTTGATGAAACCTTCTTCATACTCCTCAACAGTCCGAACATCAATGATAATATAATCCTTTTCTGTGTCCATTATATTTTTTGCTTGTTCGGCGGTGATCTGTTCATAGGTCGATGTTTTATTATTTTCGTTGCCACAAGCGGTCATTCCAAATAATGATAGAGATATTAAAAGCATTATAATCAATCCTTTAACTTTTTTCATAGTATTTGCCCTCACACCAATGCATAAATTATTTTGTGCAAATTAAACATTCGTCTTTCATAAATTTTTCCTTTGAAAATTTTAATAATAGTTTGATTTTTTGTCACCAAATGAATGGAATCAATCGGTATTTGACTTTTTGCTTATATTCACGGTAGCCGACAAGCTCTTTTTCGAGAAATTCTTCTTCATCTTTGATTCTTTTGGCGATAATAAATGGGTATACAAGAAAAATTAAAAATGAATATATTGAACCAAGTACTAATGGCATTGTTAAAAATAAAAGTAATGTCACGCTGTACATTGGGTGTCTTACTATACCGTATAAACCCGTATCAATAACCTTTTGATCTTCTTGCACTTCTATAGTTCGACTAAGATATGTATTCTCTCTAAGCACCTCGGCATAAAGAATGTACGCCACAAGAAAGACCGCCGCTGCGCCGATTACAACACCTCTTGGTAGTTTTAACCAATCAAAACGATAATTTAGTCCCGCAACGATGAAACCCACTAAAAACATAAGACCACTCAATTTTATAACAGTGCTTTGTTCTTGGCGCTTTTCCTTGGCATCCAGTCTGCTTTTTAAAAGGTTGGGATTTTTAAACATCATCACAATTCCTGCAAAAAACATCGGTACAAATAAAAGCACCATAAACAACCAGCCGTTAAAGAACGAAATAGTCCCTGCAGGCAAGAATATTAGTAGCCCAACCAAAATAAAACCAAATATAAATTTAGTTATTGCTTGAATAAATAATTTTATTGTCATGGTAAACCTCAATTAAATTCTTTATTTATGAATTAATTATACCATATAAATATTAAAATTGCTACATATCCGTTTGCAAATTGGTAAGAATAGTTAATAGAAAGTAAACGGAGGTAAGTTTATGTTTAAACACGAAAAGATGCTTTTTCATCCTGTGGCAGTAGAGAAACCGAATCCGCAGTATGCGGCGCTTTTGCAGGAACAGCTTGGCGGCGGTA
>CAZSIL010000100.1:0-2400 GCA_964607025.1 uncultured Eubacteriales bacterium | reverse complement strand
TTATGGGATTATTGGATAAGGTAAAGAGTGCCGCCCAGTCCGCTGTGGGCCAGGCTGAGGAGCTGATCAAGAAGCAGAAAGCCGCCGCGGAGGAACGGGCCGCCGCTCAGAAAAAGGCCGCCGCGGAGGAGGGGTATCTGAAGAAACTGCAGCCCTGCGGTAGCCAGGCCGAGGGTAGTATGTTCCCTCCGACGGAGGAGAACGAATTTTGCGACTGCGGCCTGGACGATAACGAGGATTTCGTGGTGTACTATAGAAAGTATACCGGTATGATGGGCAGCACGATGCAGAAGGTCGCCTCCTTCCACAAGAGTGATTTTGCCGCGTTTTACGTTGATAAGACTACCCAGCGGGAGGCACTGTATTCTTTTGATACCAGTTACTACTTCACGGTTCAGCTGCAGTCCGGCGAAACCTTTACGCTGTATCATTCGCTGAGCACCAGCAAGGAGCGGACTGCCTCCAACCTGCGGAAGGATTCTGCCAAGTGGCTGGAGATGATGCGGATCATTGGCTATTTTGGCCCCATCATGCAGGGGGATACCACTAAGAACTACATTAATAGTTTTATAACCGAGATGGGTGGTAATCCTGTGTTTACACAGGACGGTACCTTTGACGAGGGAATGTATAAGATAGATCTGAGCGGTATGAGCAAGGCGTGGGTCGATATCATCAATCAGGCTCCTGCCTAAGAAAGGAGTAACGTATGGAACTGTTGCAAAAAGAAACCGCCTGGTTCCTGTCGGAGAAGGGCGTACGGCAGTATGGGTCCCTGTCCTCGTTGGAGGAGCGGGTGCTGTTTCTGTATTCCTATTTGCGTACCATCGCCCGCGAGGATATGGAGCGGGAGCATACGCTGATGAAGATAGCGTTTTTACTGGCGGACGGCGTAAGCCGTTCCGGGGCGCCTTATGCGGCCTATCCCGATTTGATCCGTCCGGAGAAGAATCCCTTTGTGGCCTATGTGAAGAATGCGAAATACGTTCCCGAGTCCGACAGACTATTTGCCATTATGATGGCCATTCTGCAGGATAAGGTGAACCCCAACAACCTGTCCCTGTGGATCTATGACCGCGGTGCAATGGACCAGGATAAATTCCCCCGTTGGTTGTCCGATCAGGGGATGCATTATCTGCCCACGTCGATCATTGACCTGGTGGATCCCACCGCGTATGCGGTGGACCCCGCCTTGGAGGAGATCCGCACGATGCTGATCTGGCTGTTTGCGAAAGGGGGTAACGCTTAATGGATAAGTACGAAGCTATACAGAAATTGGAAGAGTTATCCGAGCTGATGTCCAATTTTTATACTGCAGACGAGTTTTTGGAGGGCGGCGGTCTTCGTTTAGCCGCGGCAAAAAGCCAAAAGGTATGTGAGCGCGCCTATACCCTCTCTGCGGTGCCGGATGTATTCCGTTGCTTCCCCACCGTGCCCAAGCTGACTAAGGAGCATTATGCCAAATCGGAGCAGGCGGTGAAAAAATTCGGCAGAACGTTACGGCTCTGCCTTATTGTCGCAGGTGCTGGTTTGGCGCTGGGTATTCTGACTAAAAAGTTTATGTTCTATTCTCTGCTGAGTCCCTGCCTGATGGTGGCGGCGGTGTTCTTTTTCCTGAAGCACAGCGCCGAAAAGCAGTATGACCGGGAAAAGAAGGCTTACGACACTCAGTACACGGCGTATGAGAACGGGATGACCGTATTCCGCAGTGCACTGGCGGTATATGAGGAGCAGCGGGCCGCAGGCATCGCCGCTCTGCAGGAGCATGCCGCGCTCTATCCCACGTTCCAGGCGGAATGGAAAGAGATAGAAGACGAGTATTTGGCAGATAAAAAGCTGTTTGCCGCGGCAAGGGAGGACTTTGCCCGTCAGATCGCTACCTATGATTTTGTTCCCGAACAGTATTATCATCTGGTGGATACCATCCTCACCCTGCTGAAGTCCGGTCGCGCCGATGACTACAAAGAGGCGCTGAATATGGCCATCCGTGAGGAGCAGGAGGAACAGGAGCGACAGGAGCGCCGCGCCGCAGAGGCACGGCAGGCGGCTCTGGAGGAGCGCCGCGCTGAGGAGGAGCGCCGCCACAACGAGCGGATGGAGGCGCAACAGCGCGCCCATAACGCTCAAATGGAGAAACAGGCCGCTCAGGCGGAGCACGATCGTCAGGTGGCGGCGAAACAGGCGGAGCGGGATGCGCGAAATGCTGCACACCAGCAAAAAGCCGATTTAAAGAAGGCGGCTACTCATCGTTGCAATTCTTGCGCCAATAACGGCCGCTGTAACATTAAGTACGGAGATGCGGCTATTAATTGTGCCGCGTTCAGACCCCGATAAAACGCAAAAAGCAGCCTGTGGCGTGTGCCACAGGCTGTTTTTACGTGTTAGGATTGTGTTTGTAGG
>CAZSIL010000099.1:0-2406 GCA_964607025.1 uncultured Eubacteriales bacterium | reverse complement strand
TCTGCGATGAGTCCTGTGACGGTTCTGACAGGACGGTAAAATAAAAACTGACCGAGTGATGAGTCCTGTGACGGTTCTGACAGGACGGTAAAATAAAAACTGACCGAATGATGAAGAGTTTAAGCGAGAGGGTAATTCCTCTCGTTTTCTGTGTTAAGGAGAAATTATCAGGAACTATGTATTTGCCAGAAAATGATTCACAAATTTTAAAACTTACGGACATATTTTATGAAGCATATCCAAATCCACCATATGTAGAAATTCTTAAAAAACAGCAGCGTGCATACAACTGTATACTGTTCCAAACTCACTATGATTATTACATATGTGTCCCATACAGAACAGAGATAACTCATAGTTATTCATACAAGTTTACATCATCTGTTCGGTCAAAATTACACAGATCAGGACTGGATTATACAAAAATTGTAATCATTAACAGAAATGACTACATTGATTCTTCTGATGCGTTAATTGATAGGGATGAATATGTAGAAACAATGACCAATATCCGGAGAATAAAACGGGAAGCTTTGGAATTTGTTGAGGATTATATTTCGCATATAAAAGGACTTCATTTGTTATCGCAGCAGGAATTTCGAAGACGGTATATGTATTCTCCGCTGCAATATTTCCATGCAGAATTAGGCATCTGAAACATAAGCCTTTATAGCATATTTTTACTCAAACTTAAACTACCCCGCCTCAGCCGAACCTGAGACGGGGATTCTTTCTGTGTACATACACACACAATGACCCGGCTATCGTAGCAGCTGTTTCTGATTGCTGAGTCTGGTAAACCATAATAGCAAGTGATTTTCATAACATAATAACATTTTAAAAATTAAGTAATTGTTTTAATTGAAGAACTTCTTCTATTGTACATGCCAATCGTTCTGCAACAGTTTCTGGGTTTGCAGATGGATTATCTTTTAGATATTTAATAATTTGAGTTGCTAAATTAAATCCTTCTTCGCGTTTTTCTTCGTCTCTTTTTAATAATGTCATATACTCAGTCCTCCATTCTTCATGATTTCTTGCTTTTTCAACTTCATCGTGAAGTTTCTTTACAAGATGATTGTCACTTTCTTTTCCATTTAAATAATCTAAAAAAGCTTTCATATCCTCCGAAACATTTTCTCGTGTTCCTTCTGCATTTATAAAAACCTTTACAGACTCATCCCCTAATAATAACTCTTTGTTTTCCCTACACATATTTTCAAAATGGTATACAGGTAAATTTTCTCCAAATGGGTCTGATAAACAAATAAAGATAATGTAGCTTTTCTTCAATTTACGATACTTAGCACCTCTCTCAATAAGATTGAGGTCTATCATTCCCTGATAATAACGACTTCTTTTAGGTAAATCTTTTTGTTTAGTAGTTTGCATTTCAATATCAAACACGGTATTATTATCATCTTCCACATAAACATCTAATCGAATACCTTTGCCATCAGATGTAATTTCAATGGCTTTTTGTTTGCTAATACACTCCACCTTTTTGATTTTTAGCTCTAGTATTAACTCTAGCAACTCCTTACATAAATCAAGATTGTTCTCAAGAATTTTACAAAACATAAAGTCATCTGTAAATTCTAGATTTTCATATATTTCTCCACCTGTTTTACTCATTATTTATCCTCTCTTCCCTTGTGAATTTTAAAATCTATATAAAACAAGGAAAGCTTTAGCAATCCCTGTAATTTCTTATAAGGATCGCTCCCATTATTATGTTTTGTTCTCCATTACATCTATACAACTTTTCTTACATATAGTATGACAGAAAACTTTAAAAATACAATTAAAACAGTTTTATTCTGAAAAAGCCGATTCTTAAATATAAAAAAAGACAGACTTATAACAACTTCTGTTGCACCTCATTTAGATACTTATATTATAAGCCGTCTGTTAGTCCTTTGCAACGAGTTTCTTAAAATCGTCAGCAATATTCAGTTGTTTCAAACAAAGTTAAGCGCTCGATCAACGCCTTTTTCTCCATTCTACATAAAAATACATTTTATTATAAAAAATCCCCCTTAAACAGTGCCAGTTTCCTGTACATCCATTTAAGAGGGAATATTTATAGAATTAATACCCTTATTCTTATTTGATTTTCTCATTTGTATTCTCTTTGCTTTTTTAATTTTATCCTCATCTGAACAAAATAATCTGCAACATATTTAAAATCGCTTTGAAATTTTTCCACCTGTTCCAGTGTTAAATATCCTATCACTTCCCAATTTCAATATTTTTTCGTTTTTAGGAAATAGATTTTCGTTTACCATTATGAGTATTGCCAGAACCAGCGAATCCTATCTACTTAAAAAAGAGCACCTAATCTTATACCTTAACAGGCATCTCAAAACACCCGAATTTTCTGTAAATGTTTTCTTTTGCCGAACA
>CAZSIL010000098.1:0-2411 GCA_964607025.1 uncultured Eubacteriales bacterium | reverse complement strand
AGATAAACCTTCATAAATTCTCCTATTACGGACACCAGTTTGGGATTTTTCGCCTTAATCCTCATCTTCCGGCACCTCCTTCCCATAAATCATGAAAAGCTTTTCCCAGTCAATCCCGTTTGCCTTGCGGAGTTTTTCAGGAAGAAGGTGTATATAATAAAGGGTTGATGTAAGTTCAGCATGTCCCATGTATGCTGAAAGATAAGGAAGCAGTTCCATTACATCTTTGCCGCACTCCATCCACCTTATTATATTTCGGGAAGCAAAAGCGTGTCTCAGATCATACGGTCGGGGAATGCCTCTCCATGGAATACCGCTTGATGCTATGAGCTGCCTCCAGTTCCGGTTATACCACGATGTTTCATATGGTGAGCCGTCCCATTTTTGGAAGAACCATTCCCTCTGTCCTGCTATCAGGTTATAGCAGCGGCATAGACCAAGCATGTCTTCTGACATAATGATGTGACGGTCTTTGTGGCGTTTTGACTGGCGTATGTATATATCACCTGTTTCAAGATTCACATCCTCCATACGCAGTGACGGTGGTTCCTGTGGACGCATGCCACAGCAATAAAGCAGGCGGGAATATACCGGCAGTATTATTTCCGGATGAAATCTTTTTCCACTGGTGGTACCTGTATAGGAATCAATGGCTGTAAAAAGAGCTGAAAGTTCATAATCAGTAAAAAGATACGGATGAAATGCTGTCCTCTTAACCGTATAATCATCACCAGGTATAAAATCTTCATATCCCAAAAAATTCAGATATTTTGTAAACTCGCGCAGAAGCGAAATAAATACAGCTCTGCCATTATCTGAATACGGATAAAAAGCAAGCCATTCATCCACCATTTCAGGTGTAATAAAATGTGCATCTGGATATTTTTCAGCACAGAAACTTATGAATGGCGGAATGGAACTCCTGTATGTTGCCGTGGCATATCCTACTGCTTTGCGGTAAGAGAGCATTTGTTCAAAAGCATCTGTAAGCCGTATTTTATCATTCACGTGCCATCACCTTCTTTCCAGGAGATGGCATCAGCATAAGCGGATGCATACACTCCGGCTGTAATGGGAACATCTGCAAATCCCATGGCAACAAAAGCTGCCACACTTTTGTCATGTGTGATATAAGGTTTATCTTCTTCTATGGTTTTATGTCCCATCATCTGTGAAGCGGTTTCAATGGCTACACCCTTTGAAACCATAACTGTTTCAAACGAACGGCGGATACTGTGGAATGCACGGAATGCAATCTTCGTAATACCTGCTTGCCTGCAGTACTTGTCTATCATGCCACTCAGATGCCTTTCGAGTTTATGGTACGGTGCTTTAGATGTGATAAATACTTCAGGGATATCGCATTCCGGACGTGAATTAAGTACGTAGTCTGCCAGTGCATTCAATGTCGCCCCATTTAATTCACATATAAGGGGCATATGGTTTTTCGACTGCATAACAGACAGTTTCTGATTACGCCAGTCAATATCAGAAAGTCTGATATTGACAATGTCTGCTCCTCGCAGACCGGTACAGTATGCAACGAGAATAATGGCAAGATCCCTCACTCCCAATGGTGTATCTGTGTTTATAGCTGCGGCTATGCTACTGATTTCAGCCTCTGAATAGGCAGGAATTATCCGGCGGTGTGCATTTTTCAATTTAAGCTTTGAATAATCATGACAGAGGACTGTGTTTCCATGCTTTTTTAAATACTCTGTGACATACCTTACGCATCTTAGAGTGCGTCCGGTACTTCCGCTGTTTGAAACCGGAACTTCTTCAATAAGAAACTTCATGATAAGAGCGTCATTTATAAACTCCGGTTCCACTCCATGCTCCAGTGCATACCAGAATAAATGCCTGATCGGTGCACGAAGATCATTTCTGGTTTTATCACTTATAGGATAGCTGTCCAGTATCTCTTCAATCATGCCTTCAATGTCATCAGGAACCGGATATTTTCGGACAGATGATTTGGCATTGGAAAAATCGATTTGTCCGGTTTCTGCCAGTGAATACAGCATTCGCACTACACGAAGCTGGAAACGCTGGTATTCCGGACATATTTCCTGTGCCTGAACACGCTGATTCAAAAAATCCTGATAATTCATCATCAATTCGGAAGAAAAATCTGCCACACCTGATGTTTCGGCAAACCGGATAATGGAATTACATACAGTTCGATACTGTTCGGTTGACACTTCAAGTATCCCATAATGTATCACCTCCTCCATGAGCCGTTCCGTTAATACGCACAAATTTAATTCTTTTTTCAACATATGGAACCTCCTTACTATAAGATAGCAGTTACAATCTTATAGTAAGAAATGCCGATAAATATATAAAGTGTTACAATACCAGTATTTTAGCAGTCTGAATATCGGCATTTTTTAAATATCGGCATATGG
>CAZSIL010000097.1:1194-2450 GCA_964607025.1 uncultured Eubacteriales bacterium | reverse complement strand
TAATATGCAAATCTGTTATAAACGGCTTTGGAAACTTCTCATCGATCGTGATATTCGAAAAAAGGATTTAGCTGCAATGGCTGGGATTAGCACGTCATCTATCACTAAATTAACCAACAATGAGAACGTGACTACTGATGTTCTTCTAAAAATCTGCTGTGCGCTAAATTGTGAAATTTCTGATATTCTCGAAATCATAAGATGATATATGAAAGGAACCAATATGAACGGTTATTATACACAAAAGGGACAGTGCGTTGTTGGCGATTCCCTAGAGCTATTAAAAACACTTGAGGATGGTAGCGTAAGTCTTGTTATGACCTCGCCGCCGTTTGCGTTGCTTCGTCAAAAGAGCTACGGCAATCTGGCACAAGAGGAATATGTGGATTGGTTGTGTGAATTTGGTAAGCTTGTTTATCAGAAGCTTGCTGATGATGGCAGTTTTGTTGTTGACTTAGGTGGTGCTTACAATAGAGGAAATCCTACCTATAGTCTCTATCAGTACCGCGTTCTAATCAAAATGTGCGACGAAGTTGGATTCCATCTGGCTCAGCCATTTTATTGGCATAATCCCTCTGCGTTACCTGCCCCAATTGAATGGGTTAACAAACGGAAAATGCGCGCTAAAAATAGTGTCAATACAGTTTGGTGGCTTTCCAAGACCGAGTGGCCCAAATCTGATGTCAGAAAAGTTTTAGCTCCATATTCTGCACGTATGCAAAACCTGATCAGCAACCCTGACGGCTTTTTAAAAGAAAAGGATACTGAACGTCCGTCTGGTCACGTGATGAACAAGTGCTCATGGGCGAGGGATAACGGAGGCGCGATTCCTCCTAATTTATTACAGTATTCTAATTGTGAATCAAATAGCCAATATCTCAGATATTGCAAAGCAATCGGCATTAAAGGGCATCCTGCTCGTTTTCCTGCTTCGCTGCCAGAGTTTTTTATTAAATTCCTCACCGAAGAAGATGACTTGGTGATCGACATTTTTGGTGGATCAAACACCACTGGTTGGGTGGCCGAGTCTCTAAATCGAAAATGGATGTCTTTTGAATTGAGTCAAGAATATGTTGCTGCATCGACTTTTCGCTTTGCTGAAAGTGTCCCTGATGCTACCGAGTATTTTGACGCAATTATGCGTGGCGAATATGTCGCAGTTCTTCCATCTCAAACCTCTCTTTAAAATAGGAAAGGGCAGCAGTTACATTTGCGTAGCTGCTGCCCCGTTTTTAATAGTTGATAGAGTCGGGATC
>CAZSIL010000097.1:0-1094 GCA_964607025.1 uncultured Eubacteriales bacterium | reverse complement strand
AGATACCCCGGCTGACAATTCCAAAGAAGCGTTAGTTTTGATTTTGTTTCGATTGCATTCGAATCCATTCGGGAAATTAGTTCCGAATAGTTTTCCTCCGGAGAAATTCCGATAGTGTAAAGAATCCAATTACTAATTGTTTCGTCAGCGGAAAGGTATCGCAATACTACCGCTTCGTGATCTACATGGGGCGCCGTCGACAACAGAAAAGCGCAAATTGCGTTTTTCTGATCATCAGCGCAAAATGCTGAGAGGATCAATTCTGTCATTTCACTAGAAAAATGGCGTCTTATTTTTGCCATAGAGTGGTTTGCAACAACCCGCTCCTGATCAAAACAATACGGAAATGCTCTGGATAAAACATCAGAAGTAGTCGGAAGCGACCAAATGGCAGCCGCACGCAATTCTTCGGGATTATCAGCATTTTGTATAACTCTAAAAAGAAATTCTGCTGCTGTTGGAACGGAAATCTCGCCTAAAATGAGTACATACTCCGTTTTTAACTCTATGCTTTCCAAAGAAAAGGCAAACTGATACATTTGCTCCCAGACGTCAACGCCTAACCTCAATAGAGACGCAAAAGCTTCAAGTCTTATTCTGTTGTCGGATTCAGAATCATTAGCAATGCGCTGCAATTCACTCGCTGCATGATCGGAAGCAGGAAGATAGCCAAGAGCTTTGACGGCGGTATATACTGTTTCGTTGACTTCGCTATGTAAGTCCGCATAAAAGTCGTACTGTTCCTGTGAGCATCCGCAGTCACAGAGATGCGGAACGATGCCCGATAATATAGCTGCGCCTTTTGTAAATGTATCACCTATATTGACGTACAAATGATGCTCGGCAGGAACTGTATGCGTCTGATTTCTTCCATTATCTCCACGCATTTTCAGTGTTTTACGTCCATCAGAAGATTCCTCTATTGAAACAACAGTCCCTGTTCCGCTGCCACCCGGAATATAACAATCCCATTTACGATCGCGCTCCGCACCTTCAAATACTGATTTAGGAGGTCCTAATCGTGTGGCATGCTCTGTTGCTTTCATTCCACCGATGTCAAACAAATTAACCGTATCGCTAGCAATCCAGTTGTT
>CAZSIL010000096.1:0-2569 GCA_964607025.1 uncultured Eubacteriales bacterium | reverse complement strand
TTTGTTTGTGTGCGGTTATAAAAAAGAAAAGAAGATACGGAACGGTCGAGCAAATAAATTGTACTCCTTAAAGGGTTTGGGTAATTTCCGTACGGGAACGGGGCGACCCATTTCAAAAAACATTCTGTCATTGACAGAGGGATTAAAGGAGAAAACAAAATGAAAGCAGAAACAAAAAAGAAGACATCAACCCGTGAACGAGTGGAAAGAAATATCGTAAAGGACAAAAAGACGGGGCATTATCTTGTTACAAAGTATTACGGTTATAATGACAAGGGTGCTCAAAGAACAACTGTCACTTGTCATACACTCAAAGAAGCGAGAGCCGAATTAGAAAAACACGAATACGAAAGAAAACATAAAGGAAAGACAAGTTCAAATACTCAAATTACTGTTGCACAATGTATTGAGCAATATATCGACAAAAAGATTTTAGCGGAAACAACAAAGGGCGGTTATTGACAACGCTTGAAACGAATTGCAAAAAGCCCTCTCGGAAAGAAAAAGATAGCCACCGTAAAGAAATATGATATATGCGATTATTTGGACGGGTTAGAACGTGAGGGGCATTTATGTAACAAAACGATAAATGGGGATAGACAGTTATTACAAGCGGTATTTGAATACGCTATCACATACGAATACATTACAAATAATGTTGTACGGACAGTTGAGAAAAAAGAAGAGGACAAATTTGAGGGTACTGCCCTAACAAAAAATGAGGTTCTAAATCTTATCCGAGCAATAGAAAACTGTCAAGATGTTAGATTGAAAGCCATTGTTTCCCTCGGAACGCTTCAAGGGTTACGGAGAGGCGAAATATCGGGGTTAAAATGGAGTGATATAATACAAGACGGAGAGGGCGTTAAAATCGCCGTACATAGTGAAAGAGTTCCAACGGGGGGAACAGTAATTGAAAAGAGCACGAAAACGAAAAACAGCCGTCGAACAATCCCATTACAGACGGTGACACAAAAGGCATTAGACGAATACTACAAAATGCAAAGTGAAAAAGGGGTTTTGGGTGAATATATTGTTTTAGCGGACAAGGGAACGCCGATATATCCGAATCAGATCAATAATATGTTGAGCAATTTTCTTAAACGGGCAGAATTGCAACACGTGAGACTGCACGATTTACGGCATACTTGTTGTACCCTTTTGATAGAAAATCAAGCAGGCTATCCCGTCACATCAAAGTATTTAGGTCATTCCTCGTCTCGCACTACGGAGAGAATATATACCCATTTGAGAGACAATATCACGGATAGTACCGTTGACATATTTACGGATATTTTCGGCGATATATAATTCCATTTACCGAGAACACCCACGTCAAGGTGGGCACCAAGACAAAAATCAAGAAGTGTGGGAACGGTCGAACCTATTGAGACGAGCCATTTTTCGGGTTTGGTAAAATAGGCGTAGAAACACCCCACAAACCGTTTCGGAGACTATCCCACCAATCCGAACACATCTATAATACACGGGTTGGCGGGGTGCTCAAAATGGGGATTTTCTCGGACAAAAAACACGAAAGGAGAACGGACACAATGACACATACCGCTGAATTACATATACCGATAACCTATGACGAACACCGCACACTTATCAAACATCAAGACGTAAGATGGGAGCGTGACGGAGAGAGCAAAACACATTGTCATATACGCACATTAGAACCTTACGGAATCACCGATATAAGACCAAACAAGACAAAAACACGTAATGGTTTCCCGTACTATTATTGTATCGTTATAATCAATCTGCAAAGACTTGTAAACAACGGGAAACGCACAATAGAGACATACAACAATGAGCAAGATTTTTCAACCCTATTAACAAACTTTGCAAGATATATACGAACGGTTCTCCCTCTCCGTACCGATCTGAATGAGTGGAGTTTGCAGAGGATAGATTATAACATAGACTTGAAATTGACTCCCTGCGAGGTCGAGCAATATATAACGCTCTTGCAGAGAGGGGGCAAAAATTACAGTTGGCACATTCACGAAATGGCAGACGAAACAAAGAAACGTAAGCAAAGCAAACACGGAAACCGAAAGAAAACACACCCTCACGGGAGCGTGATATTCGATAACAAGCAATACTCCGTAAACATCTATAACAAGCATTTGGAGCGGTTAAAGGTTCAAGAGGAACGAGGGATAACCGACACCGCAGAATTACAAGCAAGTGAGGGTGTATTACGGATTGAAATTCAAGTTAAAAGGAACAAGCTAAACACCATAAAACAAGGAATCAAACGAGACTTTGATTTTGAGGGAAAACCAATTGAATTTTTTGCAAGATATGATATAGCAATTCCCGTTATTATGAAAGCATTGGAGAGCATAACGGGGAGAGCGGATTATATAACATTTGAGAGGGCAAAAGAACGGGTCAAGAGAGCCAAAATGACCGAGCGAACACGAAAGTCTGTTATTGATTTTCTAACTCTTGTAACGCATACAAAAAGCCTTTGGAGAGCAAGAGAAATGTTTACGGGTGATATACGAACCGAAACGGTATTGTCGCATTTGAACCGCTTGAATATAAATCCCGTTAC
>CAZSIL010000095.1:0-2571 GCA_964607025.1 uncultured Eubacteriales bacterium | reverse complement strand
ACCACTAAATACAAAAAAAGCCCAGCTTTTGCTAGACTTTTTCGACAAACTGAGGAGCGATTAAAATCGCTCCTTTTTCTTGCCTCCCTCTGACGAGGGAGGTGGCAATGCGTAGCATTGACGGAGGGAGAGAATTAGAATAAAAAAAACCTATTCTCAATTGTGAGAATAGGTTATTTTTCTTGCGTTCTGTCTAATAAATAATCAACGCTGACACCGTAATAATCGGCAAGTTTAATAAGCACTTCGGCTGTTAAAGCAATAACGCCCGTTTCGTATTGTGAGTAAGTGTTTTGTGAAACATTAAGCATTTTTGCAATATCATTCTGCCGCAAATCGTTGTCTTCACGAATTGCTCGTAAATTTTTAAACACCATAATAATCACCCAAGACTATTATGCCGTATCTGTAAAACAGATATTGACTTTTATCTGTAATACAGATATAATTTAATGGTAAGGTGGTGATAAAAATGTCAGTTTTTTGTTCCAATTGTGGAAAAGAAAATCCTTTAAACGCTAAAAAATGTGTTTTTTGTAACGAAAAAATTAATGTTGAAAAACCAACATCTGTAAAACTCAAAATACCGTCGGAAATTGATAAACAAACAATAATAACCATTGTAGGAGTTGTTATTGCGATAATTCTGTTGGTATTTCTTCTATTTGGTGGTGGTCGCGTGCCTAATGTTGTCGGCGTTACAGAAGATACAGCAAAACAAATACTAACGGAAAAAGGTTATAGCCCGGTGATTGTTTATGAAAATGACAATAGTCAACCAGCAGGTTGTGTTGTTGGTACGAATCCGGGCTATGGTTCAAGGTTAGGTGATGGTGGCCAAGTTACTGTTTATGTAAGTGCAGGAAAAACAAATGTAACCGATGCAGTGCTTCATTGGTATCATGTAACCGGCTCAACAGATGATGATTACAATTTTTCTACTCCATATGTGCAAAATAAATATTTATATATTGATATGGAAATGCAGTTGCAAACAAATTATTCAGTTTTATTGAGGGGATTTGGATATGCTTCAATTAATGATACATATGACAAAACTGTTCCAATAGATTATGAATATGAAAAAGTAGAAGTAGTCAAAGGAGAATATCAAAACATAACTGTTCGTATTCCGCTTTCGGATTTGGAAAATCAAAGACCCACAACAATTTATTTTAAATTAGCAACTTATGTAGGCGGAAGAAACGAAGAAATTCGTTTTGAAATAGATATGACTTGGTAAGGAGAAAAAGAAAATGGTTTGTAAAAATTGTGGTAATGAAATAAGTAATGAAAGTGTTTTTTGCAACAAATGTGGTGTAAAGGTTAATGAGGTCGTTGAAAAATACGAAACAATTCAAGAAACTCCGGAAGAAAGTCACTCAATTGTTGATGAAATGAACACAAAATCTGTTGTTAGTAATGACAATAAAAAGAAGATTATAATAATAGCTATCGTTGCAATTGTTGTAGTTATTGTAATTGGTGCTTTATTTGGTGGAGGTAATGATTATCAAGGCTCAGGAAATACTTTGCCATATACAGAAGATAATTTTGGAGCAAATAATCAAACTGTAACACAGCCACAAACAACAGAGCCAATTACTGCAGCACCTGTGGATGTTGAAGTTGTTTATCCGGAAATCTTAAAGGATGGTGCGGATGAGAAAGCAAAAGTAGTTGACTATAAACTATCATACGACCAAGCGCTTCAAATGTATACATTGAAGGTAACGCTTGAGAAAGTTAGTTATACTGGCAGCTTAGATTGGGGTAATTTTGTAGTAAATGTGTATGCTTATGATAAGGCAGGCAATTTAATTGATAGTAGCTTGTTGTCCGTAGATGACTTTCCACAAATGGAAACTGGGGAACAGTTTTCAGATACATATACATATTATGTTTTTCAAAATAGTGGGCAATTAGCGACAATTGAATTGGAAAACCATAATTAAGTTAAACCCATATGCGAAAAACAGGATTGTAGGTGGTTGATTTGCAAAGTGATGTTTTTGATTTATTAAATAGCCTGTTAAGTACAATAACCGGTGGTTTAATAACTTTTCTTGGTACAATTGTAGCACAAAGAAATCAATCGAAAAAAGAAAAGTCTTTGTGGCGAAATGAAAAAAGATTAGATTTATATGCTAACTTGATTGTCCTGCTTAATTCAATTGAAATCAGAGCTCAACCTATATATGATGAAAGTTTTTCGGTTGTTGAAATGAAAACTGAAGTAGTGTATTTAAAAAATAAACTATCTGAATTGTTAGAGTTTATAGAAATCAATAATGGGAAACTTTTATTGTTTTTACCTAAAGGAGTAAATTCTGATTTAGTCAAATTAAGTGGTAAAATTTACGCAATAACTGCAGATGCAGAAAAACAGAATATAGATATCTTAAATTTTAAAAATTCTGAAATTTTCCAAGTTGTGCAAGATGCTATAAGTATATCGGAAAAGTTAGAAAAAGAATTTGAAAAATAAAATAAATCCCATTCCCACGGAGAATGGGATTTCAGTCTGTAGAAAAACCCTAAATCTCAAGCGAGATTTAGGGTTTTAAAATT
>CAZSIL010000094.1:0-2574 GCA_964607025.1 uncultured Eubacteriales bacterium | reverse complement strand
TGTACTTGTCAGCCAGAGCCTGCAGGGTTCCGTCAGCGGCGATCTTGTCCATGAATTCGTTGAACTTGGCAGTCACATCGGATTCCTTCCGGAAGGCGACGCCGTACTCTTCGCTGGTGAGGGCCAGGCCGGGAGCCAGATCCGCATAGCTTGTGCCTTCGCCGGTCATGGCGTTGGCCATGGTGATATCGATGACGCAGGCATCAGAGGTGCTGGCGGCAACTTCCATCAGGGCAGCGCCCTGATCCTGGGTCAGGATAATGTTGGCGATGCCGGCCTCTTCGGCGGCGGACTGGCCGGCGGAGCCGTTCTCAGCGGCTACAGTCAGGCCTGCCAGGCTGGCGGCATCAGCGTAGTTGCCGACCACATCGGCCTTCATAACCAGAACCTGGGCATTGATCACGTAAGGATCGGAAACGCTGGCATTGGAGGTGGCCTCCTCGGTGATGGTCATGCCGTTCCAGACGGCGTCAATCTGATTGGTTTCCAGTTCCAGGAACTTCTTGCCCCAGTCAGCGATGACATAGAACTCACATTCCACACCCAGTTCTTCGGCAAACAGGCGGGCGAACTCAGCGTCGAAGCCGGTCCATTCGCCATTTTCGTCCTTGTAGTCCATGGGAGCGTAATCAGTGATACCGACAACAATCTTGCCCTTCTTCTGGATGGCAGCCAGGTCGGAATCGGAAGCGCCGCCACAGGCGGTCAACAGGGTCAGAGAGAGGATGATAACCAGCATCAGGGAGATGATCTTTTTCATAACAAGTTTTCCTTTCTGTGTGGGGTTTTGTTTTATGACTGGATTATACTTTACTTCGCTAAGGTTGTAAAGTATTAATTTGCTGTTTTTCTCACTTTCAGCGTCTTGCACAGAAACCTCTTTGCTTTATCACTTTAGTTTGGTAAAGTATACAGACAATATATAAAATGATTGTTTATCGGCGTAGTTGCCAATGGAAATTGTAAGGGCGATTCACGAATCGCCCCTACACAATTTTCCGCATAGAACATCACCCCGCCGGAGTCCCGGCGGGGTGATGTGTTATTGCAGATTTTCGATAATGGTGCGGATGGTTTCCGCCTGTTCCTCTGTCAGGGCTGCCTGGCCCTGTTCGCACCGGGCAAAGCCTTCCGTCAGATTCACTTCGATTCCGGAGATCATTTCCGTATCCACGGTGAACTCCGCCATACAGCGACAGACCTCATTGGGATCATAGGGGAGATTCCTCAGGATGTGGGTAAGTCTCACAGAATAGCTGCCTGCCAGGGTGAAATTCATCTCCTCCAGATAAACCGTGGTCAGCATATTGCCGCAGTAGGCGGCCGTGCTCCCACTCTCTTCTCCCGGTTCCGCGAAGCGATGGCTGTGTTCAATGCAGAGTTCCTCTTCCACTGCCTTTTCGTCAGTGGCCTGGGACATACTGCTGTTTCCGCTCACAGCAGCCTCCTGTACTTCCGGAGCGGCCTCCTCCGCAGCCGTAACTGTATCCATTACAACATCTTCTCTTTCCATGGGGGCAGCCGCTGCAGGAGATTGGGCAACGTTTTCCGTCGCACCGCCCATACTGGGCAGGGACTTCCGCTGGAACACCACAGCAGTCCCCAGTACCAGCACCAGACAGGCAGCCAGGGACACCCACCGCTTCCAGTGGATGACTGTGGTTTTGGGGGCCGTTCTCAGGGTATCCGTTGCTGTGATCAGATCACTGGGCAACAGGCCCAATGCATCGAGGATTTTTTCAGCTGTCATACCGCAAAGCCCTCCTTCACCAGATATTCCTTCAATGCCTGTCGGGTGCGTAACAGCACCGTTTTGCACTTGCTCTCCGTCATGCCGCAGTATGCCGCCACTTCCTTCACGCTGTCCAGAAAATAATACCGTCCGATAAAGGCATTCCGGTTCTCCTCCGGCTGCAGCCGCAGGAAGATACCAATGGCATCCGCCAGAAGCTTCACATTTACTGCCTCTTCCGTGGTGTTGCCCCCGGAGACACAGTCTCCCAGTTCACTTAAGGAAATCTCATATTCCGAAGCTTTCCGTTTCTCCCGGGTACGGTAGCGAAACCGGTCGATGGAGATGCGGCGGGTGATTTTGGCCAGGTATGTGGACAGGACACCCGGCCGATGGGGCGGTATGGAATTCCAGGCGGCCAGATAGGTATCATTGACGCTCTCCCGGCTGTCCTCCATGTCGGAGAGGATGTTATAGGCGATTTTGGTCAGATAGCGGCTGTATTTGGTTTCCGTTTCCCGGATGGCGGATTCCTCCCGCATCCAGTACAGGGAAACAATCTGCGCGTCTTCCATGGCGGTTCCTCCTTTTGTTTCTCTACTGTATATACTCGTCAAAGGGAGTCAAACGTTGCAGGCCTTCTAAAAAAATTACCCCGCCGGGATCCCGGCGGGGGGTAATTATTAAATCTTACTCTTCGATCAGGGCGATGTGGACGGTGTCCAGCTGGCTCTTGTCCACAGCGGTGGGAGCGCCCATCATCAGATCCTGGGCATTCTTGTTCATGGGGAAGGTGATGACCTCGCGGATGGACTCCTCGCCGGTCAGCAGCATGATCAGGC
>CAZSIL010000093.1:1011-2630 GCA_964607025.1 uncultured Eubacteriales bacterium | reverse complement strand
TGGTATGCCATCGGCGGCACCAACGCCGGTCTCACCAACAATGTTACCATTGAATATGGGGAAGCGGCTGTTTCCGGCAAGGTCACCGATACCCTCACCTGGACCCTCAGCGGCGGTACCCTCACCATCAGCGGCACCGGCGCCATGCCCGATTACACCGATTCCAGCGCAACGCCCTGGTATTCTCTCCGGCGCATGATCCGCGCGATCGTCATCGACGATGGCGTCACCTACATCGGCCAGTATGCGTTCTATGATACCAATACGCAGGCACTGACCATCGGCGCCGGAGTGACGTCCATCGGCCAGCATGCGTTCTCCCGTTGCGAATACCTGGCGGAGCTGACCATCCCCGGCAATGTGAAGACCATCGGCTATATGGCCTTCAGATCCTGCAGAACTCTCGGCAAGCTGACCATTTCCGAGGGTGTTGCCGCCATTGAAAGCCACGCTTTCTATGCGTGCGGCAGTCTGAGCGAAGTGACCATTCCCGGCACCGTGACTACCATTGGTTCCTTTGCTTTCGGGGACTGCGACGGTCTTCTCACGGTGACCCTCTCCGAGGGTGTTGCGACCATCGGTGGTTATGCCTTTGCATTCTGCGACAAGCTGGAGACGGTCGTTATCCCCGCCAGCGTTACCAACATGGAATACAGCGTGTTCTATGGCAGCAACGCCATGGTGCTGGTGACCTATCCCGGCTCCCACTACCAGTGGGCCATCGCCGGCGGCACAAATCTCTGGCTGCCCACCGACTGCGAGGTGCAGCTGGGCTCCGAGACCCATACCGAAAAACTGACCGATACCCTCACCTGGTCGGTGAATAACGAAGGTGTTCTCACCATCCGCGGCACCGGCGCTATGCCCGATTATGAGCATCCCCATAATACAGTTGGCGCAAAGGCTCCTTGGTATACCGGCCGGTATGTGATCGCAAAGATCGTTCTGGAAGAGGGCGTCACCGGGGTGGGAAGCTATGCGTTCTGCAACATGGATAATCTGACGGAAGTCACCATTCCCAAGAGCGTGACCAGTATCGGGCGCGGCGGCTTCTACCTCTGCTCCAACATCGAAACGGTGTATTATGCCGGTTCTCTGCTGGACTGGTACGAGGTGGATATGGACCATGAGGACGGCTATCTCAGCCGCGCCACCTTCGTCTTCGGGGAGGCAGTGACCGGCGGCGATGTCTCCGATACCATCACATGGAGCATTGCCGAAGGTGTTCTCACCTTCGCGGGCGCCGGCGCCATGCCCAATTACTCCGGCGATAATCTGCCCGTCTGGCGGCTGCTGGGAGATGAGGTGACGAAGATCGTCGTGTCCGACGGCATCACGTCCATCGGCGCCTATGCGTTCTATGACTGCTCCGCCGTGACGGAGGTCCTCATCGGCGCGGATGTGGCCTCCATCGGCCACTATGCGTTCTATGGCTGCTCGGCCCTTACGGAGATCACCATCCCCGAGAATGTGACCTCCATCGGCACCTATGCGTTCTATGACTGCTCGGCCCTGACCACGGTGAACTATGGCGGCTCCTATTACGGCTGGATTGCCGCCGGCGGCCCCAACGCGGGGCTTAACAGCGGCGTCACCGTGAACTTCGGGAAGGAGACGGC
>CAZSIL010000093.1:0-1001 GCA_964607025.1 uncultured Eubacteriales bacterium | reverse complement strand
GCTGTCGGTACCGTTACCGATACCATTAACTGGATTCTGCATGACGGCATCCTCACCATCAGCGGTGAGGGCGAAATGCCCGATTATACCGGCACGGACGATGCTCCCTGGGCGGCTGTCCGCGAGACCATTGTGAAGATCGTCGTCAACGACGGCATCACCCGCATCGGCCAGTATGCGTTTAGCTACTGCACCAAGGCGGAAACCGTTCAGCTCAGCGGCGATGTGAAGAGCATCGGTCGCGGCGCCTTTGAAAGCTGTGTCGGGCTCAAGGAGATCGTGATTCCCGAGGGCGTGGAAACCATCAGCATCAACGCTTTCTGGAACTGCTCCAATCTGACCACTGTTTCCCTGCCTGCCTCCGCCGTGAATGTTTACTGGATGTTCCACGGCACCTCCGTGACCACGGTGAACTATGCCGGCTCCCGGGTTGAGTGGGAAATCCTGAAGAGCAACGGCGATCCCCTGCTGCCCGGAAACTGTGTCGTGAACTTCGGCAGAGATTCCTATACCGCTGCCCTGACCGATACGCTGAACTGGACCATGACCGACGATGGCGTTCTCACCGTCAGCGGTACCGGCGACATACCCGGCGGTACGGCGGATGAGTTCCCCTGGTATCCCGTCCGGAGCGAGATCAAGGCCCTTGTGATCGGCAAGGGTGTGACGGCCATCGGCGCTGCGGCTTTCTTTGAATGTCAGTTCACTCAGGTCACCATTCCCGATGGTGTGACCAGCATCGGCTACTATTCCTTCGGCTGTTGCTATGCATTGGAGACCATCACCATCCCGGCCTCGGTCACCGCAATTGAGAATGCTTTTGGCGGCTGCGAAGCCCTGAGGCTGGTGAGTTTTGGCGGATCCCGCTATGAGTGGTGTCTGGTAAGTGGCCTTGATATCGGGCAGCCCAGTGACTGTGAAATCACCTATGGCAAGGATTCCTACACCGCCGACCTGACCGATACCCTCACCTGGACTGTCACCAACGATGGTGTTCTCAC
>CAZSIL010000092.1:0-2631 GCA_964607025.1 uncultured Eubacteriales bacterium | reverse complement strand
TTTTGTAAGCTTTTCTATCATTTTATTGACCTCCGTAATTACGCTTTATTTTCTTGGTCGTGGTCTTGGGGAACTCGGTATCCCTTATCACAACTTGACCGATGTTTCTGATTTGCGGTAAATGTTGATTAATCGCTTGAATATCATCATTTATCCTACTTTTTGCATCGGAAACATCTTCATCAAGATAAACCTCGGCAACGATAACGTTATCTTTACCGTACACAATACACTCTTTCACATAAGGAATAGTGTATATCTCTTGTTCGATAGTCTCAGCAGGGATATTTTCACCGTTGCCAAGTATGATAAGATTCTTGATTCTTCCTGTAATATGTAATACTCCGTGTTCGTCAATTCTGCCGATATCACCAGTTTTAAACCAACCGTCAACAAATACATTTTTGTTTTCAACTTCGTTATGATAATAACCCAGCATGACATTGTCACCTTTAACAAGCACTTCACCATCTTCGGCAATCTTAACTTCGTTACAGCATAACGGCAAGCCTACGCTACCGACAACATTAAACTTATTACGGTTAACAGCAACAATCGGTCCACATTCAGTAATACCATAACCGTTAAGCACAGTTATGCCAAAAGATTTAAAGGCTTTAATATATTTCTTGTCTATAGGCGCACCGCCAGATACGATCAAATCGATACTACCACCAAAGGCAGAAATGACAGATTTAAAAAGCTTCTTGCGCAAGTCAAGTTTGCATTTTAGCAGTGCATCACTGATTTTTATGAGTATCTTTAATGCTTTGTCTTTGCCTTGCTTTTTGGCGGTTGACCATATGTTTTTATAAAGCGTTTCTACTATAAGCGGTACTGCAAACAACTGCTGCGGCTTACACTTTTTGAAGTCATCAGGCAATTTCTTCAGGCTTTTATTTATGTAAATGGGATAACCATAATACATTACAGCAAATACACTTGCGACTAAGCCAAAAGTGTGGTGTAGCGGTAACACAAGTAAAGAAGGACCGGTTAGCAACACATTACAACAAGCACCGTACATACAAGAGCAGAAATTGTTGTGCGTTAGCATAACACCTTTGCTTTTACCGGTTGTTCCCGATGTGTAAACAATGGACGCTAAGTCATCTTTGTTAACCTCAGCATTGATATAGTCGATATATCCGTCTGCCATCAACTGATTTCCTTTTTCGATACAAGCAGGAATATCCTTCATATTGATGTAGATCATGTTGGGAAGTTTAGCTTGAAGTTGCTCGGTAATATCTGCGTAGGTGTTTGAATATACAAGCACTTTACTTTCACTATCTATTAGCAGCTCTTCGATACTCCCTGCATCAAGTTCTTTGTCAATAGGTACAATAACATTTCCACCGCAAGTAACGGCAAAATGAGTCAAGATCCACTCATAACTGTTTTCGCCAAATACTGCTATGTGCTTACCTTTAAAACCTTCGCTAAAAAGATATGTACCGAAAGCGTTGACCTGTGCTTTAAATTCAGAGAAACTTACTGAAACATCTTGTTTTTTGTTTTGATAAGCAAATGCTTCTTTATCACCATATTCTGTTACACAAAAACCAAGTAATTCTTTGGTCGTGTAAACGGGAGTATGATTGTATAAATTATAGTTATTCATCATTTCATTACCTTTTATCAATATACTTTTCTTTCACTGTAATCCAATTATTTTCCAATTGCTTCTTTAATTTGTTAGTTGAAGAAAAATAGTAATACATAACAATTTGAAAAATCACAATTATTGATTGGATAATCACTAAACCTCCGTTGATAAAAGTTAAAAACTCACCATCCAAAACCCATATGCGTAAAATCCAGAATAGAGTACAACTTCCAATCGTCAGCAACAGAAAAGAAAGCTTCGAAATATTATTAGAGGATTTGAATGCTTTTCCAAAACCTTGTTCGTAATATTTATCACGAATAGTTTCCCAACCATCACACGACTGCTCTTCCAAACATATTTTCATATATGCAGCTAAAAATGTTGCGCCATATCGTAAATCATATGTTTTTAGCGAAAAAGGAATCAAAAGAATAACAGGAATAATTGCTACCCACGCACTGCTAATGGTTAACGCAATGGTCCACAGTCCGATTGTTGCCGCATATGCTATCGACAATAATGTGTCTTGCCGTGTAGTAAGGCCTATCATTTCTTCACGTAAAAAGCCATATGTAAATTGCTTATCCATAATTATCCCCTCTATTTTAAATACCCAATCTTTTTAAAATACTCAACATATTTACGCAAGTAGTCGATGCCGATATCCGCCCACTCGAAACCGAACTGTTTTAGATACTGCACTGTGAAATCGTTTTCAATGCGGATGTTGCTATCGTAGTTGAGTTGATCGTTTTCATCCATATCATTGATAAAGGTTTCAAAGATATGCTCCATACCAGTCTGCTTGGCGGTTTGCCTCAAGACCTCGGTAAATTCTGCACCGCTGACTGTTTTAAGAGCAAAACCGAGTTCGTTGAAAATCTCAAGGAGCCTATCTATATACAAAACCTTAACTGTGTTGACATGGAATACCGTTTGTTCTGCACTAAAATGTCGAGCAATCGTCATAACTGCATTGGCAGCTTCATCAATCGGCGTGAATTCACAGTAGATATCCA
>CAZSIL010000091.1:0-2667 GCA_964607025.1 uncultured Eubacteriales bacterium | reverse complement strand
CCCATTGTCCGGCTATCCGCTTGCAGGGTATCACCCGCACCGATGAAATCCGCTTTAACCTTTTCCACAACAGCATCGAAACAAACAAAACCCCGGTCACGCTGAATCTGGACGATTGTGAACTCGAACCCGAGACGTACTGCTATCTGGAACACGAGCGCATCCAGTTCAAACGCAATGCAAACGCTCTCATCATTAACGGCATGAGCGGGCTTATCATGCGTTATGGCGGCTGGGGCTCCGTGGTGTGTGACGAAGAGGGGCGCGTCCTGCTCAATTCGGACTACGCCGTAGCTTGCAAGCAGCTGCGTGTTCCCTGCCTGGTCTACATGATTCCCCGCGAGCAGGAAGAGGAGATGATGCGCTACCTTTCCATCGACTACGGCCAGTATTACTACGATGCCCTGGGCGTGAAGTCCTACAACCAACTCCATTGCCAGATGCACCGCTTGCAGGGGAAGAAATCTCGCCTCATCACGTCCTCTCTCTACGAGAACTATGTGCTGCCGACCTTGCAGAAGAATGAGCGAACGGTGGACTTCGGTGCCGGGCGTTGTGCCTATGCCAACATGCTCATGAAGCAAGGCTACAAGATGCTTGCCTACGAGCCGCACTTCCAGCAGAAAGGCACGCTCAATATCCGAGAGGTTGTGCGCATGATTAAGGTTCTCCGCGAAGATATCCGTAAGCATGGACTCATGGATGTGGTGGTACTTGATAGCGTCCTCAATTCCGTAGTGAACAGCCAGTTCGAACACGCTGTGCTGACTACTTGCAACGCTCTACTGAAACAGGATGGTCGAATCTACATCGGCACGCGCTCGCTGCCGTTCACCGAGCGGCTCAAGACGTTCAAGACCTACAACAGCCATGGGCGTGATATTCAGTTTCTCGATAAAGAGAACTTCGGGGCAACCTATCGCAGCGGAGTCTGGACGATGCAGCACTTCCATACTCACGACAGCCTCCGCAACCTCCTGCTGGAGTATTTCGAGAATGTGGAAATCAAGGGACGAGAAAGCGAGGTTCAGCTATACGCCATCGCCAGTCATCCCCGGAAGCTGTCGCGCGCCAAGGTGGAAGAAGCCATCAACGTGGAGTTCAACATGGAATACCCCGGTAATTACCATCACAACATGCACGGCGAGCTGGTGACAGAAATTATGCAAAACATTGAGCGAGAGCGCAGTTTCTTGTAAATCGAAGCCGATTTTATTTGCAAAATTTGCGAAATCGTGCTATACTGAACAACAAAACAGACGCCATGATTACGATTAGCACACTAAAGGTCAGCGCCCCCTTTTCCTATCTCTGGTTGAAGCACGTAACGGGGGTGAATCTGGCAGTCCATTGTGCTCATTGCCTGCTGGGAGAATATGACCCGCGTATCAAAGCAAACCTGACCGAAGTCTCGAACATTACGCTACCGGATGCTCCCTATCATTACCTCTGCGGAGTCAGCCGCCCTTATGTGTGGAATCGCAATTTCCATCTGGCTTTCCGGGAGAAAGAGGGAAGCCTTTTAACCGTCCAGCGTAACGGTATCTACATCGAAATTGAAAACGCCGAAGATGTAAAGTTCAGCATGGCAGATGCCGACCCGAACGACCCGCACTATAGGAGCAAGAACTACCGAACCTGCCGCAACTGGCAGTTTGCGTATAAAATTGAGAATCAACGCATAATTTCTGCTAATTCAACCCACGATTTGAGTTAAGCTTCTTGTTCTATGGCTTCTAATTTTCTTACACTATCTGTAATTTGCTCGCATACCATTTCAAAGGATTCAGAGGAACAACGCACGGATCTTATAGGTAGTTTCTTTTTTTGAGATTTTGCGCAATTCTTTATCCTTCCCTCAAAATCATTCTTATATCCAACTAAAATAGCACTTATATTATCCTGAAACTTTGTTGTTATCAATCGTTCCAAGCCTTCTTTTTGAAATAAATCGTTTTCTGGAAAAACTAATCGATATTCATTTTCATAAGCCCATTCGCTTCCCTTAGCTGCAATCAACCGAATCATCGCAATAGAAAGAGACTGTTCTACTTTGTTCCTATCATCTTTCAAAGATAGCTTCAATTTTTGCAAATCACTTGTGCATTTTGGAACTATGCTTCTATTTTTAGAGTAGACACACTTAACCAAAAAATATTCTTGCTTTGTCTTGTGAATATATAGAAAATCTCCGTTTGTGGCTAATTCTTCGGGTAAGAAAATTTTATATGATTCAAGTATATCAAATTCAAAAACGACAGCGGCACCTTTGTGGTTATCTGCATAATGAGCCCACATGGGAGGGGATGAAAATTTGGCACTAAGACACAATACTAAGGGTTGCTTATCCTTGTACCAGTTATACCATTCCCGAAGCGAGTTCTCGTTACCGCATGGACGAAATTCCATAGGGTCATTAGATTGGCTTAATTGGGTAAGTTTCGCGGTTCCTCTCTGAATTGTATCCAGAATCGCTTGTTCGCCGCTAATGCACTTAAAAAAAGAGACCTTTTCCATGATTATGTTTCCTACATGTGGTTAATTTACAACGATTATACTATTTTGTTTTATTTTTGCAAGCCCCTATAGTCCTAAGAAATCTGATATCGTCATTGTTTTTGACATGCCCCCTCTGGCATGTTCAAGTACATTCTCAATCGACTGACG
>CAZSIL010000090.1:0-2725 GCA_964607025.1 uncultured Eubacteriales bacterium | reverse complement strand
TTTAATGAATGGAATTGGACAGCACTGTGGCAACCAGAGTCCGGGAGCCGGAGGCGGCGCCCATCCACAGAATGTCATGGTTGCCCCACTGGATGTCCACACTGTGGCAGGAAAGCAGGCTGTCCATGACGATATCCGCCCGGGGACCCCGGTCGAAAATATCGCCCACGATGTGCAGGTGGTCAACGGTCAGCCGCTTGATGCAGTGGCAGATGGCCTCGATGACATCGCCTGCCTGGCCGATTTCGATGATGGAGCTGATGATATTCTCGTAATATTCCCGCTTGTTCTGCTCGTCGTCCCGGGTATGGAGCAGCTCGTCGATGATGTCCCGGTAGCCCTCGGGCATGGCGGCGCGGACCTTGGTGCGGGTATACTTGACGGACACCCACCGGCACAGCAGCACCAGCCGGTGCAATGTGATGCGGTACCACTCCTCCATATCCTCGTTCTCGTCGGAGACCAGGGCTAATTTAGCGGAGGGGTAGTAGATGAGGGTGGCCAGGTCATTCCGGTCCCGCTGGGTCATGGTGGTGCCGAAGAGCTCGTCCAGCTTGTCCTTGACTTCACCGGAGCAGGAATTGAGGATATGCAGGAAGGCCTCATGCTCGCCGTGGATGTCAGACATAAAATGCTCAGTGCCCTTGGGCAGATTCAGGATGGCCCGCAGGTTGATGATCTCGGTGCCTGCCGCCTGAACGGTGGGATATTGCTTGGAAAGCAGCCGCAGATAGTGCAGCTGTTCCGGGGTAAAGGTGCGCTTGGCGTCCATAGGAAAGCCCCTTTCTGATGTATTGAGTCTATTATATCGCATTTTCCATCCGACAACAAGGGAAAATGTGGGGAAATTCAAATTGTAGTTTGGCGAGCAGTCTGCCGCACCAAAACAACGCACGTCATTGCGAGCCAGTGCTCACGCTGGCGTGGCAATCTCCTGTAAAATAGGAGCAAAAACGGGGAGGAGATTGCCACGTCGGGCCATTTTGATGGCCCTCCTCGCAATGACATACGTTTGTCTTACTGCTCTATAAACTACAATTTGAAGAAACGTTATGGTCGAGGGGGCCAAAGGGATGTTGGTATTCATCCGTGTTCGTGACGAATTGGCCGTCGGGCCTCCCCGGCAAACCACAATTTGATCCCCGGGGAGCGGTATCTCCCCGGGGAAATCGATTTCGTCAGGCTTTCACCATCACGGAAATGCCATTGGGAATCACGGTGATTTTGGCATCTTCGCCTCTGTCAGTCTTCGCCATGGCGATGGCGGTTTCCAGATTCGGGGCGTAGTCCAGCTTCATTTCCCGGAGGGTCTTCTCCATTTCGGGCCGGGATACAAAGATGACCCGGTGCTTCATGAGGATCCGCGCCAGGATCTGGCTCTCCCACTGGTCGGGGATGGTTTCTTCCTGGGGAGTGGCGGCGCATTGGGCAAAATGGGCGGCAGGGCTTTCGCAATCCCGGAGGGAGGTGTAGAACCCCTCGCCGCCGGTGCCGTCGGCAAGCTGGGCGCACATGATGAGGACAGCGCCCTCCCTGGCGGAGGCTTCTGCGGCAGTCAGACCCTTGACGCTCTGGTATACGTTCTGGTCCAGAGGGGCGCCGCCGTTGGATGTGATGACGATGTCCCCGGGAACCGCCCTGACTTCGCAGTAGGGACGCAGGAAGGCTACGCCCGCTTCGTGGGCCGCCCGGAAATCTCCGGCGAAGGCCGCCACGGTTTTCTTGTCGTCGTCGATGACCACATTGACGATGAACTGCAGCTTTGCCATTTCTGCCGCGGCCACCATATCCCGGTGCAGGGGATTGCCCTCCAGAATTCCGGTCCGGGCGAAGGGGGAAGCGATGAATTCACCGCAGTGGTTGCCCAGCACCGTGGCTTTGTCGCAGACCCCGGGCAGGACGCTTTTCCGTCCGCCGGAGAATCCGGCAAAGAAGTGGGGCTCGATGAAGCCTTCGGAGATCAGCAGGTCTGTTTCCACCGCTGCCCGGTCGATGACCAGGGGCGCGCCGGAGGGCAGAATGCCGATTTCCACATTGGATTTTTCGTCAAAGGCATCATGGACGATGATCTTCTCTTTCCCGGCGATCTCCGGCCCCAGCTTCGCTTCCAGCTCCAGGGTGGTGGTCGGGCGGTGAAAACCGGTGGCCACCAGCAGGGTCACTTCCATATCGGGATTGCCCCGGCGCAGCTGCTGCAGCATGGGCGGCAGGATGTCCCGGCTGGGAACCGGGCGGGTGTGGTCGGAAATGATGATGGTGCAGGTTTTCTTTCCCACCGCCAGTTCCTGCAGAGGAAGGGAACCGATGGGATTTTCCATAGCCTCCCGGACCAGCTCCGGGCCGGTCTTTTCGCTCTTCAGCTGATCCACCCGGGAGGTGAGCAGACCGTTATAGGCATCGGTGTATGTAAGATGGGTTTTGCCATAGGGAATTGTAATCATAGGAATACCTCCTATTATACCAGCGTAGGGGAGGGTCTTGACCCTCCCTTAACCTTGATTCAACAGAGTGTTTGGTAAGCGCAGAAAAGGTACGATTCGCAATTAACGATACTGCTTACCGCTTCTTACTGCAAGGGAGGGTCAAGACCCTCCCCTACAGGAAAATGCGAATCAATAATTTCCCTTGAAGACCTCTTCCTTCACAGGCGGGCGGTAATCGCCGAAGTAGGAGGAGAAGTCCAGTCCCAGATAGTTGCACAGGTCCAGAACCTCCACCATGGTGT
>CAZSIL010000089.1:0-2763 GCA_964607025.1 uncultured Eubacteriales bacterium | reverse complement strand
GGCCTCCACACCGGGAGCCAGCTTGACGAAGGCTTTGACCTTCTGCATTTTGTAGGGATCAGGCACACCGATCACGCAGCTCATCTGCACGGCCTCGTGGGCATCCAGAATGTTCTCCAACTGCCCCGGATACACATTGTAGCCGGAAGTAACGATCATGCGCTTTGCACGGCCCTTGAAGTAAACAAAGCCCTGTTCGTCCATGGTGCCAAGGTCACCGGTATACACCCAGGTCAGACCATCAGCATGAGTCTGAAGTGTCTGAGCAGTCTCTTCGGGGTGTTTCATATACTCCTTCATCACTGTAGGTCCGGCCAGCAGAATTTCGCCTTCCTCGCCGTAGGGCAGTTCGTGGTCCGTACCCGGTGTTACGATCTTGATATAGGTGTCGGGGAACGGCAGGCCGATGCTGCCTTCCTTGGCCATGTGAGAGGGAGTCAAGCAACAGGCGGTGACCGTTTCGGTGGTGCCGTAACCTTCACGCACCTGAACGGTGGCATTGTGATCGTAGAGGAACTTGTCGAACTTCTTTTTCAGTTCGATGGACAGAGAATCACCACCGGAAAATACGCCTTTCAAACAGCTGAGATCCGCTCCGTCCATACCGGACAGGCGCAGCAGGGCTTCATACAGGGTAGGCACACCGGCGATGAAGTTGCATTTATACTTCGTGATCTGCTTGGCATAGCTCTCCGGTGTAAATCGGGGTACCAGGATACAGCGGCCGCCCTGAGAGAGCATGGTGTGGATGCACACACCCAGACCGAAGCCGTGGAACAAGGGCATAGCCGCCAGCATCTTATCGCCGGGACGGAACATGGGATTGGCTGCGACCACCTGCTGTCCCAGCGCATTGAAGTTTTTGTTTGTCAGCACGATGCCCTTGGTGGTTCCCGTGGTGCCGCCGGAGTAAAGGATGACCGCAGGATCATCGGCCTTGCGCACCACTTTGTATTTGTAAAAACAGTGATTGCTGAGCTTCATAAAATCCGCCCAACGAATCACAGGCGCATCGGCGGGTATCTTTTCGATTTTTCTGCCGGAGGTCATCATATAACCTGCCTTAATGGGCTTGGAGAGGGCGTCCTTGATGCTGGCAATGACCAGATTGACCACCTTGGTGTTCTGACGGATGCGCTCAAACTTATGGTAGAACTGATCCAGTGTAATGGCAGTCACGCTTTCAGACTCGTTGAGATAGAATTCGATCTCCTTCTCCGCTGACAGGGGATGGATCATGTTGGCGATACCGCCCACCAGATTGACCGCATAGAACATATAGATGGCCTGGGGGCAGTTGGGCATGGCGATGGTCACCCGGTCTCCCTCACGAACACCGATGGTTTTCAGTGCCTTTGCACAGGTTTCGATTTCCTGCACCATCTTCCTGTATGTAGTGGACTTGCCCATGAAGTCAAAGGCCACCTGCTCGGGGTATTTCTTGGCGATCAGCTCCACCGCTTCAAACATGGAACCTTCAAAATAGTCAATATGCATGGGCAGGTCGCCCATATAGTCTTTCCAGGGAGTTTTAGCCGTAATTTCAGTCATTTCAGTAATCCACCTTTTCGCTCAATGGCCGATCCAAAAGCTCTGGATTTTCCAACAGGTGCTTCAACAGGCGTATCGTTTTGGAATAGTAATAGCCGTCGGCAATACGCTCGTCGATGGTCAGGCCCAGGTCAACACTATCCCGCATTTCCACGTTTCCATCATCATCGTAAAAGGGCCGCTTTTTCTTCTCGCCGATCACGCAGAACACCGAGCAGGTACCCCAGTTGGTGAGATGGTGGTATCCGGCGTGGAGACCAATGGACCCCAGATTAGCCAGCACCACGGAGGACTGAAATGGATCTGTAGCAATAACAGCTTTGGGCATCCAGCCGTGCCGGTCCAGGAACCGGGCACCTGCTCCGACCAGCTTGATCAGGAAGTGGGGCACCTTCTGTACCACGTCCATAGCGGCTGTGGAGGGGTCTTTTTCTTCGCTTCGGCAACAAGACACCTGCCGGAATATCTCATCATGGATGGTGTCGATGGTGTCGCTGTCCTTTGCGCGAATCCTGGCCAGCGCCTCGCCGCCGTGGTCAGAAAAAATCTTTTTTACAGTGAAGGCCGCTGTGAGCTCGTTGCGCTGATACATGGCCTGGTTGGTAATGAAACGGTTCATCTTAGGCCGCAGCGCAATCGTCTTCAGCACGGCGGTGACCATCACCTGAAACAGATTGTATTCATAGTCCGGGTTCCCGGTGTTTTTCTTTTCCAGATACTTGTTGATGTTGGTCAGGTCGATGCGCTCACTGATGTATGCCTCATTGTCACACCGATTCGGGTACATAAGCGGCATCACAAAATGCATGGAATCAATGTCCCGCAGCAGCGCACCGTCTTTCCGGTCTCCCAGCTTTCTGCCCATTCGTTTTCCATCTCCTTGTCTGCCTGCGGTGCAGGCAAATACTTTTTTAGCTTTCTGTGGTCAGTATACTGTCCGAATCTAAACTGAAACGAAACAGGGGCTGTCTCATTAAGAGTACGCAGTGTACAACCCGCACAATAATGTGCCTGAATTATAAAAGACGCGATGCTGTTAACGGCCTGGGTGGGCGTTAACAGCATCGCGTCTTTGTATATCTTGCCTAATGAAAGTCTTAGTGAGACAACCCCTGGATGTTTATACGGTTTTGGTTTTATTTCGTTTTAGTTTCCCTTGCCAGTAGGACTTGCCGAATACGATGCACTCAGCCAACAGGCAGACAGGGATTG
>CAZSIL010000088.1:0-2790 GCA_964607025.1 uncultured Eubacteriales bacterium | reverse complement strand
TTAAAAATAAGACCTGTCTTTGGTAAAAGATAGGTCTTATTTTTTACACAAACCTCGTAAATAGGTCTGTAATAATTCTTTATCTTTGATAGAAAGAGAATCAAAAGCATTTAATAGTTCTTGCTGTTCTATGGTAAGTGCTTCTGAATGTAGTGGTGTAGAAGCGTAATCAAAAAATTCAGATAAACTAATATCTAAGCCTTTACAGATTTTTTCCAATGTCACAATAGTGGGACAGGTCTTTCTGTTAAAAATATTGTTAAGACTGGAATATGGAAGACCAGATTCTTTTGCTAATTTATATAGACTCCAGTGTTTGAAATCTAAGAAAAACTGTATTCTATTTAAAACGTCATGTTCTGTCATGAGTATCACTCACTTTCTTCTGCTTTTCTTAATTGTATGTATTTTGAGTAATAACATACAGATGTAAAAATGAATAATATATTTACAAATATAACTCGCTTGAGTTATAATATAAAATATAATATTCATTATGGAACTTTCTGTGATGAAGCGTGAAAATATAAATGAAAAGGAGAACAAAAATGAGACTAAGAAAAAGAATTTTTAGTTTGCTTTTGATGTTGTGTATGGTAGTAACACTTATGCCTGCAACATATATGGCAACGGAACAAGAAAGTTATACATTTAAGTATCAGTGCTTGAATATGTATAATGGAGAATTTCCAAGCAGTGATGAGTATGCAGAAATAGTAGGTATTGAAGTGTTCTTTGGAAATGATTATTGGAATAAAGCATCTACAATATATGCTGAAACAATGATAAGTAATCAGGGAGAGTACGCACTCACATATTTAGACGATAAATACATATATAATAATGAGAGTTATAATTATGTAGCTTTTTATGTCAGTTATATGCTTGACGGAGTACGTGAAGAAGCTATAATGTGGTCTGATGTAAAAAGTCTTATTGAATTAGGAGAAAGCACATATATATTTGGACTTGAACAGCAAAGAAACACAGAGATTTTAGTGAAATTCATGCATGGTAGTGCTGTTTTAAATGCACCATGTAAAATGACGGAGGCGCAATATGTTGAATTAGGCTCCCAGCAGTACTCTATTACAGTGGATGAGGAAGATATTACAGCAGATGTGAATGGTAATTTATATTTAACAACATCATTGAATGAAATGTTTCCAGATGGAGTACCAAAAGCACCAGACCATGAAGTTGCAGGAAAATTTTTGGGATGGTATAAATTAGGAAATGCAACAGAATTAAAAGATTATTGTATTAAACCAGAAGAAGAAATAAAGCTATCTATCAATAAGATAGATAATTCTGTAAGTTTTACTCCAGTATATGACAAGAAAATAGAGAATTTTGGTGTTTTTTATACTGATGAAATGGGAGTTGATAGTGGAACTGAGATAAACGATAATCTGTATCATGTATATGTGGATTTCCCAATGACATGTGCTGAAAAAGTAGAGATGGCTAAAAATGTTACTGAAATTTTGGGATTAAAACATGTTCAAAGTTTTGGGGAAATAACAATGTCTGTAGGTGCTATACATTTGGAAGCGATGGATACACAGCTTCTTCCTTATGGCGGTACGAACGCATATGTTACTTTTTCGTATGAATTCCCACGTACAGACACAACTTTCGACAAAACAGAGTACACTTTCGGATTAGAGGATAATACTGTAGTAAATGGTGTAGAGGTTAAGGTAAGTTTATGCAATAGCATGGATGATGCAAACAAGGTAACAATTGAAACATCTACATCTGGTCAGGGTGAAGTCATTATCGAGCATATTGATGATGTGATTTACTACGGAAACGACACATATGAATATATAGAAGTTGCTTATAGTTTACCTGAAGGATATGTGATAAAAGATTCGGATATTACAAATACGACAGTTTGGTATACTGCTACAGAATGGTGTAAAGGTGGAGGAACATACTGGTTATTAGAAAAATTGTCAGAACCAGAGCCAATACCAGAACCAGAATCAACACCAGAAGTTGAGATTATCATTCCTGATGCTGATGCACCAGCAGAAGAGGAAGTAAAAGTTGAAGTTCCAGTAGAAAATCCGGTTATTTCAGAAGATAAAATGGATGACATTATTGAAGCAAATAAAAAACATCCAGTAAAAATTGAAACGAATGATGATGTAATTATAGAATTTCCAGCTGGAGGTATGAAGCCAGTAGAAGGAAAGAATGACTATGATTTTGGTGTGAAGATTGAAAAAGATTACAACAAAGCACATGATAAAGATAATAATGGTGGTCAACATGTAGATGAAAATCGGAAATTCAAAGAAGATGAATTCGTATTAAGAATCAACTATAATTATTCGGGTGAACTTCCAGGGGAAGCTGAAATTTCCATTCCAGTAGGAAAAGAGTGGTCAGGTAAAACGTTGTATTACTATCAGCTCATGGATGATGGTTCATACCATTATACAGGTCAGAAGGGTGTAGTAGATGAAAATGGATATTTCCGCGTGAAACAAGGACATTGTTCAGACTATGTTGTTGTAACACAGGCTCCTGAAGAAGAAGGAACTGCTGCTCATTATACAGCTTTGATGCAGTGGATTGCAGCACTTAATGGAGATGCATCAACAGTGGTTTCACCAAAAACAGGAGATTATAACGGAATAATGTATGTAATGTTACTTGCAGTAGCTACAGCTTGTGTTGTATTAATCAAAAATAAAAGAAACGCATAAATTAAAGAGGGGGGAATAATCAAACTTGATTATTTCCCCTCTTTTACTTATAATGATGTTTGTTGTAAAA
>CAZSIL010000087.1:2230-2825 GCA_964607025.1 uncultured Eubacteriales bacterium | reverse complement strand
ACAGTCTTCTTGTAGTACATGTCCCACACTTCAGCATACTTTGACTGGTCTACCTGTTCTTCCTTGTTGATATAGTCTGCAGTAGTCTTCATACCGCCTGTCTTTCCCTTAAGTACAGGATACTGAGACTCAAGCAGTTCACTATCAATAAGCTTTGGTGTGAATACCGCCTGTGAGTCCTGGATGTCGTTTATACCCGGTTCCCAGAAGAGATTGTGCACGTCTACCACCTTGATGCTTACATCTCCCAGTCCGTCATTGAGAGAGTTATCCCACAGAACCGATGTGATGCAGCCACCATCAATAATTAGATCGAGTCCCTTGTCTGAATATATCTGCTCGTAGTTGTTTCTATCAGAGATCACCGGCAGGATCTTCGTCAGCATCTCGGCTTCCCCCTTGTCATCTTCTTCTCTAGGCAGAATGTTAGGCTTTGGAAATGCATCCATGATATCTGCCTTCTTGTTGATGATGCTGTTGAACAGCCATGCAGATGTTGCTTCATGCCCTGTCTGCTCTTTTTTGCTGTCCATCTGTCCCCAGTGTCTAATCCTCCACCATTCTTGATTATTGGTGGCTTTCTGATCTATTTCCT
>CAZSIL010000087.1:261-2220 GCA_964607025.1 uncultured Eubacteriales bacterium | reverse complement strand
TCACGTACTCTTTCAGAGTCTCCTCGAAGATCTTTACTTCATTGTTGGTTATCTTATCGCCTGAAGCAAATACTTCGCCTATGGTTATCTTCTCACTCATGTTTCCCTCCTAGAAAATGTTGTAATACCCTACCTGTCGAGGTGCTTGCCTCATGTTCAGTGGGTCGTCCATATTTGCATACTTGTTCTTCCAATCTATTTCTGAAGCCTTCACAGGCATTTGTGGCTCTATAGGACGCGCCATACATGCGTATCGCCAGTCATCATAGTTGTGGTCTTCCTGCTTCGTCTCTACGTCTTCCACATGGGTCTCGCTATACACCAGTGACGGTATACATCTGATGAAGTGCTTGCAGGTGTTGAACACATAGAACCTGCTCTTTCCGTTCTCATCAAACATCAGCCTGTAGTGACACTGCATCTTGCCGGGGATCCTCTGATGGTCCGCCTTTGAAAAGTAGATCTGAAACCGACTCATGGTCTCGGCTATCGATGGACCTCCATCTTCCTGCCATATTGCAGGGTCTGCCACGCCTTGTATATCTCTTCCCTTGATCTGTGGGTCTGTAGTCTCGATCTCACGTATCTTTGCAGTAACTTCTTCCACTGGCCACTTGACTCCTGTGTCCGGTTCTCCCGTGCTTCCGTACAGATCTTTGATACGATACATTACTCCGTCAGGGCTTATCGCATGCCATCCAACAGAGAACGGCTTAGCATATCCCCAGTCGAAGCTTCTGAGTATCGTCCACCAGTCAGGGATCTCAAACGGCTCTATGACGTGCGACCATCTTCTGTCCTGATAATGCTGCGGATCATTCCTGAACTCACTAAACACCTGTCCTGAGAATGAGTCCCAGTCTCCATACAGCAGTGCCCTCTTGTCAGCCTCAGGCATCATACCCAGTGTCGCAAGGTATCCCGGATCATTTTCAAGCAGCTTTTTGTTATCGAATACTGTTGCCGGCACGAATATCCTCTTACGCATCACAGTGATATTCTTTCCATCCGGATCCTGCACTGTTACTTTTTCCCTCACCGGTGTCAGTGGTGGAGCTACCGTTATGAATCTATCCTTTACCCAGTTATGCCCTATGCCTCCCGGGTTGGTTGTCGCTCTCAGGTATACTCTTGTTCCGGGTCCATTTGGTCTCGCTCTTGAGTAGAGGTATGTATACTCATCATGCATGAAGTGTGTCAACTCATCGAAGCCGATAAAGTCATATGCCTTACCTTGGTAGTTGATCTTGTCTTGACTTCGGTTCATGGATCCAAACACGATCTTTGCTCCTGTTGGGAACGACCACGTGTGCGCCGTTGAGTTGTACACTGCACCCGGATATACTTTCTTATATAGCAGCAGGCTTTTCTCGATCAGCTCTGACAGCTGTGGATAAGTTCTTCTTAGGATCAGTCCCTTGTAATGAGGTATGTGGACCTGTCTCAAGGCTTCAGCTACGAGAGCATCACTCTTGCCACCTCCTGCAGCTCCTCCATACAGACACTCAAACTCAGGTCTCTCCATGAACTTCTTCTGCTGAGGTTGCGGCTCCCACACGATATTCCTAGACATCTATGCACCCCTCGTCACTGTCCTCGAGTATGGCTGTGAGCAGTACCACACCAGTCTCACTCTTATCGCCATCGCCCATCTTTGCTTTTGATTCATCGATTTGCAGTCGTCTTTCTTCGATTTCAAGCTTCCTCAGATCTACATATGTTCCGTATGCTTTGTGCAGCTGTTCCGCTGCTTTGTTGGCATCACATAATCTTGCAGGTATCTCTACCACCTGAGGAGTCGCTTTCTTCTCTACGACTCTTCTCATCTTTCCGTCTTTGTCAGGCTCATACCACGCACGTTCTGTTACGCTTGTAATCACGACACTTTCTGTCTTCTCTCTTCTCATTACAGACGTCAGATACCTCATGACTTCTGTCTGATCTGCAATGAGTTCATCC
>CAZSIL010000087.1:0-251 GCA_964607025.1 uncultured Eubacteriales bacterium | reverse complement strand
TCTGTTGGAGACGAATTGCTATATATTCCCGGATGTAAGGTTTCGCCATGTTCTCTGATGCAATCTGCCTGGCGCATTTTTCTGAATACCCAGCTCTGATTGCAGCCTGTGCACCGTTGAGGTCGATCAGATACTCGTTAGAGAACATGACCTGCTTTGGTGTGGGTTTTCTGTATCCAAGATCCTTGGCCACTTTCTCAAGGCTGACTTCCTTGTCTTCTCTGTATTTGTCCATCAACGTACTTTCAGCC
>CAZSIL010000086.1:0-2832 GCA_964607025.1 uncultured Eubacteriales bacterium | reverse complement strand
TAACGATAGACGGAGAAGTAACGCTCCATCAGCGATACCTCTACCGAGGCTATCTGCAAATCGCCTGTTGTGACCTCACCCGCAGCAACCACCCGGCACTCTGGCTCATCACTTGGGATCCGACCCAACCGATAGCCACCCGCCCGCTGGCCATCCAGAAAGACGGTACATGGTTTACCTACGGCTGGGACTTAACCAAGAACATCATTGAGCTCTACGGCTCAAACGGTTATATCCGCACCGCCTACAGCTACACCCCCTATGGAGAAGTAACGGAAAGCGCCAACGGTGTTAACCAACCCATCCAATGGAGCAGCGAGTACAATGATACCGAACTCGGTTTAGTGTACTATAACTACCGCCATTACAATCCAATTGATGGTAGATGGATAGAACGTGACTATGTATACAAAGAAAAAGAATACTCTTTATACTGCAGCACCCGAAATACCCCCATTCTACGGATTGACTATCAAGGTGCCTTTTCCAGGCTGGCTTGCGACAGGTACACATGGAATACTTCTTCAGGTACTCGATTTGCCTACATTTGCCATTTGATAGAGTTTGAACCATGTTCCACTAAATGCTGTGAAAGAGAATTACTGCAAGTGTCGACAGCCAATGAACACGATGCAGGAGTAGACGCTGTAGCTAATTTGTTGAAATGTATGATAAAAAACAATAACAACAGGATAAAAGCTACTATATATCAACCCATTTATTGCAATTTGAGAGAGAATAAGAGCTCACAAACACCAAACGACCCATACGGTAGCAAAGGCCCGCTACCGCCTACAGACTACCGTATTCTTCCTAAGCCGGAGGACGATGGAGGATATCCTGTAGGTACACCTTCTATTACAGGATTTGATAAAGATACCCCCGGACAAATAAGAACTCCTAATGGAAGCAAGCGAACAGTACTAAGAATACATGGACCTGGTCTTTCTGAGGGTTGTTTAGCGTGCGAATGGGGAGCCGATACATTAGTACGCTGGGCAATGGAAAAGCATTGCAATTGCGGAGGAACATATTTGACAGTATATGAGGCTGGTGAGGCATCATATTATCAAATTTCCGAGTTTATGCATCCTGAAAGCGTGCCAACATGGAAAAAGCGAAGAATAACTATTAATGTAAATTAACCAAATTGCCGAGTGAACCACACGATTCACTCGGCTTCTCTTATTATAGCTAAATATATTATAATATGATAAAAAAATCATTTTTATTGTTTATACTTTTACTAAACATAAGCTGTATCCATTTAAAGTCGGATTTTGATAATTTAGCAAGCTCGGTTTGGGAACTATGCGATGAATCATTTAAGGATGAGTTTCTTTTATTCAAAAACCACTTTTCTAAATTTTATGAAGAAAGAAAAACGCAATATAATGATAATTATATAAATATTTTAAATCGTAAAGATTTGCCATATAATGAGCATTTATCTTTTGATGAATTGTGCATTGTTCTCTGTTTATATTGCGATAACACGCATAGTGAACAACTTTATTCATTGATAAACAAAGCGTTTATGCAGGGAGTAGATGGAGAAGATCTATGGAAACCATTTTTGTTTTATTGTTGGATGGCAAATAAAAAAGATCTGGATAAATTTAACCTACTAGATAGTGAATACTTTAGGTTGTATCAGAAAGAATGGGAATCTAATCCGGCTTATCTAAAAGGGACAGAAGAAATAATTTCATTTATTTTAAGACGATATTGGCAAAACAATAACGCAGAGCATTAATTTATCATATACATACACGCGTTGGAATAATTAAATTTCAAGCGGACAAAGTATAGCGTATTTGATTCAAAGGCTGGTTATTCACGATGTTGATGTATTGAAGCATAGTGAATAGAGTCATTTTCGAAATAATTCGCGTAATTTTCCCGAATATCGAACTGGTCGACCAGTTGAGAAAAGACTACTTCTACTCGCTTTCTGATTCTTTAGTAATCATCCGGAATTGTGTGTTGTAAGAGCTCATTTTTACGGCACGGAGTGGCAAGTTCAATGCCTGCATATTCATAAAGAGTAAGTCTCAAAGGATTGCTGCAATATCCTTTATCGCCTACGAGAACGCAATTTGACACTTCATCCTGAATGTTCTGCAGATATTTAATGTCGTGGTGGTGCGAGGGGTTCAAATCAAAACGCACAATGACCCCGTCGGCAGTACACTCACAATGGAACGTGTATCCCCAATACAATTGTTGTTGAGCCACACAATAACCATACGAGGGGGCAGAGTTCTCATTTTCTTTGAAAATACGACTGCTAGCCGCTCTGGAATACCTGCATGTTTCAATAGGCATAGGTTAATAATCAACAAACTATCGCCAGTGTTGTCACAGAGAAACTGAGAAAGCCGATTTCTGATGATTTCAATGAATTGCGTCAATCGGCGACGGCGTGAGTTAAAGTTACGTCGAGAAAGTCTCACCGAAAATCTGGGTAACAAGAAACGAAGCATTGAAAAGAAACGGCACTCGCTCTCTATGGAAAGCAGACTTTAAAAAGCGAAAGATCAATAATCTCGATATCTGAACAGGTAGATATAGGACCAGGATGAGGCAAATTTCCCTGAGAATTAAACGCAATGGGCGAAAAAAGCTTGCAAATCGAAAGAATTCTGTCAAACCGGGCTTGTGGTTGTATAATACGTTTGGTATATTTGTTAGCCCATTCATTATACTGTAAATAAATGCATTATGCGACCATATTTTAAGCGTTATAACGTCATTTTTTCAAAAATAATTATTCAAACGCGTATTATTCTTGAAATAGGTAAATGCTTATGACCTCAACGGCAACAACGC
>CAZSIL010000085.1:0-2845 GCA_964607025.1 uncultured Eubacteriales bacterium | reverse complement strand
CTTCTTTGTTTAGCAGATATAGAAATCCTCTTATCAGAACCTCCTTGCGTATCACAACCTGGATTTCTTCCCTTTCTTCCATATTGAACATCCTCCTTCCTTCTTAAAGTGTGGTGATGTTAACATGGAATCTTTGGAACTTCAACTAAATTCAACTAGATTGTAAATTTTCTTCTGCAAACTGAAATTAATCATGTTACAATTTCAACAATTTTCTCCGCAATGCTATCAATGTTCACATTGGATGTATCTATTCTAATCGCATCAGAATAATGATTTTTTAAATACATTATTGCATTTGGCATATAAGTTATTGCTAAATCTACATCTCTATTATCTTGGTCATTTATACGTTGATACAAAATTTCTCTTGAAGCCGTCAGAATAAAATGATATTTTTTAATATCCTCAAAACCATTTACCAGTTTTTCATTACAATAATCATTAATCAATGCAATCGGAACAATTAAATAGTCATAACTCCCTTTCTGTATTATTTCCGTCATTTCATTTATAAGTGCATCAATCAAATATCTTTTAGCCTCAGGATATCGCTCTCCATAAAAATCCAAACTTGAATTTGGTTTATATTTCATTTGCAGAGCATCAAATTCAAGTAAATATATGTTGCTAATTTTTTTAGCAACTGCATTAGCAACCGCAGTCTTTCCACTTCCAAAAGTTCCATCTATCCAGATTATTTTCATATTCTCTCCTACAAATTTCATAAATTTTCCTCTAAAAACAGAATTCGTTTGCTTATTATTAGATATAAAACTAAATTTAACTTGTAATATGCTACAAATAGTTTTAAATTATTTTATTTTTTCCTTGAGAATTAATCTTCCTCTTTGATGACATACCAATTAGTGTATGATATTCTTCCATTCTATTTTGGCATAGAACTATAACATCCTTATTGACATCTACAACAGGCGATTCTATTCCGAGACATTTCAACAACTCAGAAATCGCTTCTCCTAATTCAAGTCTACTCTTGGTGGATGTCAGTGATATAGACCTACGCAATTTTATAAGTTCTATTTTCTCTGTACTAATTCCCAAGTCATATGTTTCCACCTCACGTATTCTATACAATTTCATACACTCGTTAGTTAATTCTATTAGCCGGTTCTTTATTATGTCCTTTTCGTGGTTTACTTCTTGACTATGAATATAACCATCATATTCTATCCCTGTCTTTAAAGATGGAATCCAAATGTCAATTTCGCCATTGTGTCCCGACGGAAGTTTAAGCCATTCAGGCCTATATCCTTGCACAATATCAAAGTATTTAGAAATAAAATATGCAACTATTTCTTCAGGTAATGACCGTCTCAAATTTAAACTGCAACGGGGACATCTATTTCCGTGAATAAACATAGAAGGGCTTACATCATATTCATAACCACAAACATTATGCTTCATTCGTATTTTCGTACCTGAATCAACATATTCACCCAATACTTTATATTTATTCCCAACAAGTTCAGCAACTTTATCAACAAATGATGATGTTGTATATGGTATTGTTTTATAACAATCTGGGCACCTATGACCTCCCAAAAAGTTCGAGGGCGTAACATCATATATACAACCACAAACGTTATGTTTCATTGTTATTTTAGTTTTTAAATTTGTATACTCTCCTATAACTGTATATTCATCCCCGACTTGTTCTTTTACTCGTGCTATGAACACATCTGTTGTTAATTGTTGCCTTCCACTACATTGTGGACACCGTGCACCATTCAAAAAATGATTAGGTTTCATTTCATACTCATAACCACAAATTGTATGCAACATTTTTATCTTTGTTTTGTTATTAACATAATCTCCTAATACAACAAATTCATCTCCGACCAACTCCATCACTTTCTTCTTAAATGTATCTGTTGAATGTTTCATCACACCTAAACATTTTGCACATCTGTGTCCTTGTAGAAAACTTGAAGGGGTTATATCAAATTCAGTCCCACATATATTATGCAACATATGTATTTTACTTTGAGTGTTTATAATCTCACCCAATACAGTGTATTCATTGCCAACCAATTCAGCCACTTTTTCACGAAAAGACGTAGTAGTGTATCTAATTCGTTTAGAGCAATTAGGACATCTATTTCCCTGAACAAAATTACTTGGTGTCATTTCAAATGAGTATCCGCATTTTTTGTGACGAAAGAGGACCTTTTTTCTTGAATTACCATATTCGCTTAACATTTCGTACTCGTCACCTACGATTTCAAATACCCGTTCCTTAAATAATTCAGTATTGTATGGTATTTTATGAGAACATTTTGGACATCTACTACCATTTAAAAAATGGGCGGGTTGAACTTCCCAACGGAATCCGCATTTGTTATGTATCAATGCTATTTTAGTTTTATTATTTATATACTCCCCTAGCACCGTATATTCAGTTCCAACTAGATTTCTAACATCCTCAACAAAATTTCGTTTGGTTGGCATTACTTCACCGCCTTTTACAATCCGACTACCTTCAAATTAAAATCATATTCACATTATATACCACCCCCTCAATTAAAAACAACTACAATTCCAAAAGTGACACTCTGTCCACTAGTCTTAAATCGCAATTCTCCCCTGCTGTACAATAGTCCATTCCCAAACCATAGATGCCAACAGTACATCCAATCAAAAAAGACGATCTATACGTACATCCAAGTACGAATAAACCGTCTCATTTAACATTAAAATATTAAACTCAAAAATCAACTCACCCTTCTAGATGCACTAGCTTCCTACTCTTCCTGCATATTCGCCAATTTCTTCGCCTGGTCCGCCGCAATACAAGCATCAATAATTTCCTGAATATCCCCAT
>CAZSIL010000084.1:0-2884 GCA_964607025.1 uncultured Eubacteriales bacterium | reverse complement strand
AACCCTATGCTGGTGTTTCTACTGGTATTCTTATCTTTACCAAGACAGGACACGGCGGAACGGATAATGTTTGGTTCTACGATATGCAGGCTGACGGTTATAGTTTGGACGATAAAAGAACTGCTGTTAGTGAAAATGATATTCCCGATATTATTACCCGTTTCCATAACCTTGATGGTGAAACCAATAGAGAAAGAACGGATAAATCGTTCTTTGTTCCTAAACAGGAAATTATTGACAACGATTATGACCTTTCTATCAATAAATATAAGAAAACCGTTTACGAAGCAGTAGAATATCCGTCCACAATGGAACTTATGACCGACCTGCACGAACTACAAATGAAAATATCCGCAGGTCTTGAAGAATTGGAGAATTTATTAGGATGACAAAAAACTTTAATTTAGGCGGCTTTATTGCATTATTAGTTTTAATTGCCGTCACTAGCGGAGTAGGTGCTGCTTGGGATATTATCTCAAACTTGGCAACAAGTATGTGGGAATTCCTACTCTGCTTACCGCAACTGATTAAACCGTTTATTCCGTTTTTAGGTATTGAAGATATGGCAGTATCGTTGCTTATCTTTGGTATTGTGCTTATGGTTGCTTCGGGAATTGGTGTTTATATTTCCCGCAGATGCAAAAGCAAACTGTGGACAGGTATTAGCGGTGGGGTTGAAATTATTTCTACTCTTATCACTATTGGTACTGCGGTGAAAATGTAAAGTAAGGATGTGAGATTATGGCACTATTAAAGGACTGGGTAGTGGTTCAACCGAAATCTTCCATAAAAGCAGGCGAAGGTTTAACAAGTGGTATGTATAAATTTTTTACTTCAAGTAATACCCAAACAAAATGGTTAAACGAATTTCAGTATAATAAACCTGCACTTATCTTTGGTACTGGTGGTATGGCAAGTGTTCATTATTGTGATACTCCCTTTGCCACATCAACAGATTGCATTGTATTGTTTGCAAATCATAATTCCAATCTTGAATATGTGTATCGTTATTTAGAAAGTCATATGTTTATATTGGAAAATGGTTTTAAGGGTGTAGGATTAAAACATATTTCCAAAGATTATATACTAAACATTGATATACCTGACAATAATTTGCAAAAGCAAGAATCCGTTGTTGCTGTGGCAAGAAAGATTGATAATCTTATTATTGAAAGAAAAGAACAACTTTTAAAACTTGATGAACTCGTCAAATCCCGATTTATCGAGATGTTTGGCGACCCAGTTCGTAACGAAAAGGGTTGGCCAATGGTTACTCTCGGTGATGTTGCGGAAATTAGAATTGGCCCCTTCGGCACCCTTCTTCACAAAGAAGATTACATTGTTGGCGGTCATGCTTTGGTTAATCCTTCACACATCATAGATGGAAAAATCAAAACAGACGAAAAACTAACCATTAACGATGAAAAATACGAAGAATTATCCGCTTACCATCTTTCTATTGGTGATGTTGTTCTTGGTCGCCGAGGGGAAATGGGCAGATGTGCGGTAGTATTTGAAGAAGGGTTACTTTGTGGAACTGGAAGTATAATTATTAGACCAAACGAAAAAATGAAATCTTATTTCCTGCAAAACATTATTTCTAACCCGACATATAAGAAAATAATTGAGGATAAAGCAGTCGGTGTTACAATGCTTAATTTAAATGTTCCGATTGTATCTGCACTTGCTATACCACAGTTGCCAGTTGATATGCAGGAACAATTCATTGAGTTTATGCAACAAACCGACAAACTAAAATTTGAAGTCAAGCAAGGGCTTGAAAAATTAGAAATTCTTAAAAAATCTCTTATGCAACAATATTTTGGCTAATTTATAGCGGTGTAGGATGTTGGTACACATATATTTAAGGAGTGTACCACTATGAAAGAAAATCTAATCCGTGAAATTGAGCAGGCAATGTTGCCTTATCTTGACAATGCTCAAATGAAACAACTTCAAAATGCTCTTAACAGAGTGCTTTGGAACAAGCAAATTACTATTGCTGACCCCTCCGTTGTGGACGAGCCAGAAGATTTTGGACTGTTAGATATGTTTTTATCTTCCAAAAAAGTCGAGGGGTGCAGCAATAAGACCCTACGGTATTACCGAGTGACCATAGACAAAATGCTTACTACTCTGAATATCGGTGTAACTCATATTACTACCGATGACCTTCGCAGGTATCTTGCAGAATATGAGCAAGAAAGCGGTTGCAGCAAAGCGAATATTGATAATATCCGCAGAATTTTATCCAGTTTCTTCTCTTGGTTAGAAGACGAAAACTACATACTTAAAAGTCCTGTTCGCAGGATACATAAAATTAAAACCACAAAACCCGTAAAAGAGACATACACCGATGAAGCACTTGAAATAATGCGGGATAATTGCGGAAATATCCGTGATTTAGCAATAATCGACCTGCTTTCATCTTCTGGCATTCGTGTCGGAGAACTTGTAAATCTCAATATCGAAGATGTAGATTTTGAAAACCGTGAGTGTGTTGTGCTCGGTAAAGGCAATAAAGAGCGAACCGTCTATTTCGATGCTCGGACCAAGATACATCTTAAAAATTATCTTATGAGCAGAGAGGACGATAACCCCGCCCTGTTTGTATCGCTATTAAAACCGCATAACCGCCTTGAAATTAGCGGTGTTGAAATCCGATTGCGAAAACTCGGCAGAATGCTTGAAATGACAAAGGTTCACCCGCATAAATTCCGTAGAACATTAGCAACCAGAGCGATTGATAAGGGAATGAAGGTTGAACTATTGCAAAGATTGCTCGGTCACAGCAAAATCGAAACTACAATGGAATATGCTATGGTCAATCAAGCCAATGTAAAAATGTCCCACCGAAGATATATCGGCTGATGTCAAATCCCGA
>CAZSIL010000083.1:0-2933 GCA_964607025.1 uncultured Eubacteriales bacterium | reverse complement strand
CAACATATTCCACATCGGTTTGGGTAGCATACAAATCCACTTCTGGCAATGCCTTACGGTTGATTTTACCACTACTTGTCAAAGGCATTTCATCAAGGTGAGTACAAATATGCGGCAGCATGTATTTAGGCAGCTTCTTGCCGATATGACTGCGAATCTCTTTTGTATCCACTTCGGTACCGGTATAGAAAGCGCAGATAAATTGTCTGCCTTCGTTATTTTTGCGTACCACAACAACAGCCTGTGAGATACCAGGGGTGCCGCAAATGGCATTTTCAATCTCTCCAAGCTCGATACGAAGTCCACGAATCTTCACCTGAAAATCATTACGGCCAACATATACAATATTCCCGTCTTCACGCCAATAGGCAAGGTCACCGGTTTTGTAGAGCTTACCCTCTCCAAAAGGATTGTCTATAAATTTTTCGGCGGTCAATTCGGGGCTGTTCAAATATCCTACACCAACACCATTACCGGCAATACAGACTTCACCCGTTACGCCGATAGGAGTTGGCTGCATATATTGGTCAACTATGTAAATCTGTGTGTTTGCAATAGGTTTGCCTATGGTGATTTCCTTGCCTTTTCCAAGTTCATCAACCATAACACAAATTGTGGTTTCGGTAGGTCCATAAATGTTGTATACGTTGCTATCAGGCGAAACCGCATTAATCAACTCAAGCAAGTGTTCTGCAAAGACTTCTCCACCGATCACAAAACTTTTGATTTTCGAAAGATATATTTTATCTCTGCCACTCTCAATATAGTTCTCGATTTTGGTTGGCGTTGAGAAGAACATATTGCTGTCAGAATGCTCAAATAATTTTTCAAATAGTGTCTGATTATATATTTCATCTTCACTTGCTAAAACAACTTGTTTGCCTTGTGCTACCGACAAAACCGAATCCATCACAAAAGCATCAAAGGTAACAATAGTTGCCGAAACAACCGTATCAATACCTTGCCAAAATCTTTGATTGGCAGTAATAAAATTTATCATACCACCATGTTTTAACAATGACATTTTCGGCTTCCCGGTAGAACCCGAAGTATGTAATGCACAGAACGCATCGCTATGGTTAATTGTAATATTCAGATTGCTAACGTTTTCACTCGCCAAGAGTTCTGAAACATTATCTTCATCAATGCAATACTTTGCTTTACTTTCGGTCAGCATATATTCAATTCTATCCTCAGGATAGGTTGGATCAATCGGCATATATGCGGCACCAGATTTCAAAACGCCAAGCATAGCAGAGAACAAATAACTTTTACGAGTCAGTTTGATTGCAACGATATCACCAACGCCAACACCTTTTTCAATAAGGGAACGAGCAATACGGTTGGCTTGCTCGTTAAGTTCAGCGTAGGTAAGAGTTTTGTCGCAAGCAATAACGGCAGTTTTATTAGGTGTTTTTGCTACTTGTTCTTCAAACAACTGATGGACGCACTTATCCCTTGGATAATCAACTGCGGTATTATTAAACTCATAAAGCAGTTTCTGCTTTTCATCGGTTGACAGGATATTCAGTTCATAAAGTTTCTTTGAATCATCAGTGATAGCATCGAAAAGCAGATTGCAGATATGCTGATGCAGTCTTTCAATTTCGTTTTCAGTAAATTTATCGGTCAAATAGTCATAATGAATGCGGAAGATGCCTTCCTTATCACGGTCATCAATATGTATCTGCAAGCTTTCACTTTGTGAACCGCTGTGATACCACGTTGTCTCAATATCCGCACCCGTAACAGTAGCGTTTTGATAGCTAATCATTACATCATAGAGCTTTTCGGTAAAGTTAAACTCTTTGCGGATAGCAGACAGTACATCACCGTAGTTATACTTTTGGTGACGGAACACCGAAAAGGCAGTATCTTCAATTGCGGAAAGGTTTTCGGCAAAGGATTTGGAATTATCCAGTTCCATCAGCATAGGTGCGGTATTAACGAACATACCGACAGTATTATTTTCTTTAACACCGCTACGGTTAAGCACCGCTGTACCGATATAAAACTTCTCGGCATTCATCTTGACACGATTCATATAAGTAGAAAGTGCCGCAGTAAACAGCATAAAGGCAGAGGTACCCTTTTGCTGTGCATAGGTATTGATAATGCTTGTCTGCTCCTTACCAATAACAAAAGTTTTGCGACAGGCGTTAAGTGAATCGCTCTGCTTTTCGCTAAGATAAGTTACTTCATCACATTTCTTGAATTGCTCAACAAAGAATGCTTTATCCTTTTCGTAGCGTTTGCTTTGGATATAGGTATTTTCACTCTCGACATAGTCAGCATAGGAATATGCTTCAACCTCTTCGCCGTTCATCAGTTTATTAAACTGTGTACCAAGAAGCGACAATGTCCAGGCGTCACCGATAATATGGTGCAGTTTAACAAGCAAACCGTATTGCTCAGGCAAAGTAACAATATTGATTTCACAAAGATTGCCGTAGAAGTCAAGCGGTGTCTTTGCATAATCTTCGGCATAAGCATCCAGCTCTGCTTTATTATCAAAGCAAAGCACATTGAAATATTGCTCGGCATAATCGCACACCGTTTGCGAAACTTCGCCGTCGGTCTCGACAATGCGAATGCGCAAATCGCTATTAAGCCGATAAAGTTCATTAACGGCTCTCTTTATCTCGGACAAGTCCTTCTTGCCGTTAACAAGCATACTGCCGCAAATAACGGCAATCGCCCCACCAGCAAACTTCTCCATATCGTATATTAACTTTTGCGGTTTAGTTAAGTTCATCCTCAAGCCCTCACTCTATACAACATAATCGGCATTATGTTGTATTGGTTGACAAAAGACGCGCTAAAAAATACATACTCATTAAAAATAAGCATAACGAAAAAGCCTTTTCGCACTTTTTTATAAAGCGAAAGCGAAAAGGCTTCTTTTGTCATGTTCAATTATCGTATTTTTTAGC
>CAZSIL010000082.1:0-2936 GCA_964607025.1 uncultured Eubacteriales bacterium | reverse complement strand
TGATTGGTGTAGCACCTGTGAAACCGGCAGAATTTGTAATCTTTAGAATTTCTCAAAAGACAAACGAATCTGCGGAATAAAATGAAGGAAAGAATGAGAGGAGTATAGAACAATGCCAACATATCCACATGGGAAATTTAGATATAAAGTTGAAATTGACGGATTGGATGCAGGCGGATTTTCCGAAGTAACCGGATTTGATGCTTCCATTGATGTCATTGAGTACAGAGAAGGCGATATGGTGACAACACCAATGAAGGTACCGGGCTTGAAAAAATACGGTAATATCACCTTAAAACAGGGACTTGCAGATTCTATCGTAATGTATGAATGGCTTGCAGCAGGTGTAACAGGCGCAGTAGAGAGAAAGACCATTACAATTACACTTTTAGACGAAGAAGAAGCACCGGTTGCTTCTTGGCAGGTAATTAATGCTTGGCCGACCAAATATACAGCACCTGATTTCAATGCAACTTCATCTGAAATTGCAATTGAAACAGTAGAAATTGTACATGAAGGTATGACAAGAGTTTCATAATAAAAAAGGGCATTTTAGGGTGTCGGAAACGACACCCTAATGTTTCGTAACAGCCAAATTGCGATTTCATAGTTGGACTGTTACAATCTTTGATATAGAAAAGAGGAAAATTATGGACTTTCAGACAGAGTTTCCGTTTACCCTGCCAAAAGGGTTTCGGGACAGAGATGGAAATATACATAAAGAGGGAATTATGCGTATGGCAAATGCGGGAGATGAGATTTTACCGTTAAAAGACCCGCGTGTACAGCAGAATCCAAGTTATTTAACGATTATATTGCTTGCAAGAGTAATTACCCGTTTAGGAAGTCTGCCAACCGTAGATACAAGGGTGGTAGAAGGACTTTATACCATGGATTTGGCATATTTACAGGACTTGTATCAGAGAATTAATACGATGGAAATTCCAAATTATAGAGGCATTTGTCCGCACTGTGGAAAAGCCATGGAGGTACCGATAAATTTTATGGAAGCCGGGGAATAACCACTTATCCGGCAGAAAAAATATACGAAGAAGCAGCATTTATTGGTTATTATATGCATTGGAATCACAGTGAAATCTTAAATATGAGTCATTTAGAGCGTCTACGCTGGTGCAAAGAGGTTTCTAAGATTAACAGCAGGCTAAATCAAGAACCTGAAAATGTCTTTAAATTGTAAAGGAGCGTTTTTATGATTTCAAATCTTTTATTTGACCCAAGAGAAAAATTAGTGCCAAGCCACAGCTTTTTGGTAACGATTGGTCCAGCTATGTTTAGTTTTTCCAAGGTGTCGAATTTGGTAGCACAGATTGAATATGATTCCATTGTTGAGGGCGGCAATAATGATTATCCACATTTGTTTAAAAAGGCAAAAACAAAACCTGATACACTGGTTTTGGAAAAAGGTGTGCGTACTCGTTCTTCCGATGCGATATTTAATCTGCTTTTAGAAGGAATGCAGGTTGAGATGGTAACGATTTTGCTCTTAAAGGATGGTATTGATTTGGAAAAGGCGTTTTTTTTCAAAAAAGGAATGATTGTAAAACGACAATTTTCAAATTTAGATGCCATGGGGAATGAATTATTGATTGAAACATTAGAAATTGCTCATTCCGGTCTGGTAGAAATACCGATACCGGGAGTTTGATAATTTAGTGAAAAATCTGATAACCATTCTTTGTATCATAATTATGAAAGGTTGAATCCTTATAAAATCTGCTGATTTAGGGGGAAAAAGTACAGTGCAGATTGGAAAAAAGTACTTGCAGGGACATGGAAGAAAACTTCCAAAAACAGTAGGAAAAACATCTTTATTTGTAAAACATATTTTTGAGAAAAGCGGGCAGGATGAAATGTATCAGTTTGATTCGGCCTCTTTAGTGTATCTTCGACCAGTAGAAACAGCAATAGAAGAAGAAAAAAAGACTGCACCGGAAGAAGAACGGGCAAGAGAATATGTACTTCGTGAAAAAGAAACCATGAAGTTAATTACAAAGGAAGAAAAAATTCGTGAGTTTCCGACCAATGTCATAAAAGAAAGTGTATTGCCAAGTGCTTTGGATATGCTGCGTGAAAAATCCTTTCGGAAACAATTATCGGTTCAGTTGGAACTATTATTAAAAGAATGCCAAGAAATAGAACATCGAACCAAACATTTTGCAAACCATGAAGAAATGGGACAGATATGGCAAAAATTTCGGGAAGAACGGTATGTATTAGAGCAATATAGGAAAGATTGGAACGATGCAGGAAGCAGACAGGAAGGTTATTTACAGAAAGAAATAAAAGAACATGTAGAACATCTTTCACTTTATCGGACAATGTTAGAAAAAAAAGAGCAGGAGATAGTTCGTGCGAAAACAGTCTTACATAAAATACAAATGCTTTGTTTGGAAGATACCGTTAATTTAAAAACAAGGCGTTTTCCGATGGAAGAATTTCCACATTCAGAAATGACAGATAGAACTATGTCATTAGAAGAAACACAGATACAAAAGGCGGCAGAAGAAATAGGAACTGTCATTCAAAGGATATTAGAGATTCAGACCAAGTTAGAGGAAAACAGAGAATTGTCTGGATTACAAACAGAAAATCTTAAAACACAGAATGTGAAAGAAGATAATGAATTTAACGGATTCAATGAAATGCAGAAAATTCTTGAATTGGAAGCGATAAAGCAGAAACAAATTCTTTTGAAAGAACTTTCAGAGGAGACAACGATAGGAAGCCAAGAAATTATCGAGCAGATATATCAGTTATTCTCTGAACTAAGCAAGGAAGAACGAATAAAAATAAAACAGGAAGTGCAACAAATTCTTGCTGAATTATCGGAAGAAGAACAGGAAGTATTGCAGGAAGAATCACAGAAAGAAGCATTACAAAAGGAAGTAAAACAGAGGAGAGAAAGAAACACAGAG
>CAZSIL010000081.1:0-2950 GCA_964607025.1 uncultured Eubacteriales bacterium | reverse complement strand
CAATGCCGTCGTTGCACCATTCATAAGTGTTGTTGCAGTATTTGTTGTCCGGTGTGTTTTCAAAGACGTATACGCGGCTGACGTTCATCTGCCGACCCACCAGCGCGAGAATGTTGTTGATGGCGGTTTCTGTATCCGCCGCGCCGCTGTTGAGCTGCTGGAAGGCATACTGCACGATGTTGCTGCCCGCAAGACCCGGCTGCTCTTCCGAGTCGATCCGCGTGTTGGGAAGTTGGCGGGGCGTATGATAGACGGGGTCCCGGCTGTCGTAGAAAACATAGCGGTTCTTGCCCAGATTCTTTGCCTGATACAGCGCCTGGTCTGCGTGCTGGAACAATTCGTGATAGAACGTGCCGTGGGCGGGAGCAAACGCCACGCCGATGGAGCAGGCAAGAGGGCAGTCCGGCAGCTGATCCTGAAAAGTATCGTCAAAGATTTCCAGCAGCCGCTCACAGCGATGCTTTACCAGAGTACAGTCGTTGGTGTCCCGCATCAGGATCATGAATTCGTCACCGCCGATGCGGGCGATGATATCGTGGGAGCGGAAGAGTTTCTTGATTTCTCTGGCCGTCTGCGTAAGGATGGCGTCGCCGAACATGTGGCCAAAACGATCGTTGACCTGCTTGAAATTGTCCAGATCCAGGATCAGCAGGGCGCAGCGGGGATCCTGCTGCGCGGAGAGGAAGTCCTCCGCCTGCTTGCGGGCGGCCTGAGAGTTGAGCAGCTTGGTCAGGGAGTCCTGCTGCGCCTGCTCCTGCAGAGCCCGGGCGGCACGAATGTCCGCATCAATATTAATGACGATGCCCCGCAGCCGTATGGGAGTCCCGTTTGCGTCCCGGATCACGGAGCCGCGGAAACGGCACCACAGATACCGCCCCTCCGCGGTGGCGATGCGGATCTCCGCCGGAGAGGGGGAGCCGCCGCTCAGCAGGGCGTGGTACCAGTCCAGAAAGCGGGGGATATCGTCGGGATAGAGATGAGAGTGGGTAGAGAGATTGGCGAGGAAGTGATACGTCAGCGGAGGATAGCCGAAAATGTCTTCCCACGTGCCGGAGAAAAGCATGACGTCTTCCACCAGATCCCAATCAAAGACGATGTTGCCTGTCTGGGCAAGAATGTCATGATACTGCTCCACCGTCAGATCGTAAACGTCGCGTGGCTGTTTGACCAGATAGATATCCATCACGGTCCCGATACCTTTATTCAAGGTGACTTCAACTTTGTTTCTGCGGCAACAGAGGAAGAAAAGAAAAACGGCACTTTTATCACGGGTGCTATGTTCAAGGAAAGAATTGCGGATAAGTTTATCTCCCGTGGATTACAGCTGGGACTTCACACTTATTCATCTACAATTTCCGCTCAGGCTACTACTATAACCTCTGACCCTAAGTGGCAGGGTGATTTCGTCTTTGTTCCAACCACCTATACTCTCAAAGAAGATATAGACGAAAACAGCGAAACTATCTTTACAAATGAAGATGCAAGTGAATTCAAGGGTGATAAAGACGGAATAACGTATTACACCTTCTATACGGGCTACGTTCTTATTGATGAAGAAATTGTACACATTCCCGAGAATGGCACTAAAGAGGGTATGAAAAATATCATAAGAGGTGCTCTTGGTACTAAGCCTGCTCCCCACAAGAAGGGTGCTAAGATGCGTCAGTTCCAAGGTAAATACGGCTGTCTTCAGCCCGTGCCCGGAACAGAGCTCTTCTACCACATTGCACGTCAGACCGCAAAGGCGTACAATGAGGGCGGATTCGAGATGATATACTTTGACGGATACGAATCCATGTATTGGCTTCTTACTCCCGAAAACAGATATTACTTCTACACCGAGTTCGTAAGAGAGGTTCTCATCAACTGTAAGAAGAAGCCCATTATAGAATTCTCTACATTTGATCCCTTCCTTTGGGGTGCAAGAGGACGAGGCAACGCTATCGACCACGCAAGACGCTCTTATAAGAAGTTCAAGAAGATGCACTTTGACAGAGGTATGAGACAAAAGACCTTCTACTATACTGCTACTCTTGGTTGGATGGACTATGCCCCCGACTATCTGTACGAGCTTAAAAACACTGTCAACAAGTCGATATTCCGTGATGACCTTGACCACATGGGAACGCTTGGAATTCAGTCTGACTTCTCTACTGTATGTATGCCCTTCTCTATTCCCCACTTTGACCCCAAATATAGAATAGGTGAAAACTTCATGTATTACGGAGTTTATTCAAGGCTCCGGAAGGCAAAGTACTTCTCGGAAGAAGTTAAGACAGCACTCGAAAACAGTGAGTACGAGCACAAGGCTGTGAAATGCAGTGACGGCAGTTGGGGTATGCAGGAAATGGTTTATGCCCAGAATAAGGTTCACGGCTCACTTGATGACAGCTACGCAACAGGCAGAGCCAACAACCCCTTTGAAGAGCAGACACCATATATTCGAATTGAAGAGAGATACTCTGCTATTCCCGAGGGTGAAAAGACAGTATTTACCTTTGACAGCAAGAATCCTGCAGACCTTGTAGGAGTACACGAATATCCCGAAACAGATATATCGGGATACAGAGCTCTTAAGGTCAACGTTAAGGGTAACGGCTCTAAGGACGGTGCAGTTCTCCTTAAGATAGAAGGCAAGGGAAATGCAAGCGGTTGGACAGAATTCCTTCTTCCCCTCTCTCACGTAGGTAACAAGGAATTTATACTTATAGACACCGACAATGCCGACTACGACGGATATGATTTCCCGATAGGAGGTTACGCAGTACATGGTGAGCTTTACCGTTGGTTTACAAATCTTGCAAGAGTGTGCAGCGTAACTGTAAGTGTAACAGGAAATGTGGAGGGTGCTGAAATAGGCGATCTTGTTGCTTGCAAGCTTGTTAACGCTCCCGTTAAAAATCGCACGGTTACTGTTGGTGACAAGAGCATCACCTTCAACACCGAAATC
>CAZSIL010000080.1:0-2954 GCA_964607025.1 uncultured Eubacteriales bacterium | reverse complement strand
GCACCAGACACAAGCTCACGCCGCTGCAGCTGTTTCATTGCAAGCAACTCTTCATAGACTACAGCGCAATTGTCGGAATTTACAGTTTTCACTATCTTATCCCGATTATCTGTACCATCAGTTGAACTTCCATCACTGAGCACCTGCAAATCATCTGTGAGTGCAAGCTCCTTGTGAGGCAGTAAAGCTGCCATTCCATATTTTGTAAGGCTTGGAAATACAGACTGCATTGCAGAAATTTCAGCATTACCGCTTGTTTCCTGCACAAGTCTCTGATTCAGTTCTACAGACACTTCATAGCGCAACGCATCGGATATGATCACAAAGATACGATTTTTATTGCGGACAAACGGATTGACATTATGTGCGTAGAAATCCGTCTGCTGCGACAGGGCATTTACTTTACCATACACTTGCATTTCATCACGAATCAGATTACACCACTGACCGTTCAATTCGGTCAGATACCAGTTTTTATAGATACGCTCTGCTACTTCTGCAACATTTTTGAACAGGTCATCCAATTCCGATGATGCAGATTTCAAGCTTCTGCGAAATGCAATATGGAATCGTCTATAGTAGGTATCCATAAGATACAACTCATTGCAGTATGCATTCCAGAGCTGCTCTGCAGTACCATAATGAAACCCCATAATATGCTCAAGATAGAATGCATGCATCTGTGCAAATGCATACAATCCGTCATAATACACTTCAAAATAATTTGCCCATTTACTGGTTCTGCGTTTTTCTACTGCCGCAAGGATATCTGCTGATTTGATAACATCCTCGCTGATTTCGTTCATGTAGTGGGAGATAATACACTCACTGATACATGGCAGACAATCTGCGTCAAGCAGTGTTTCTACGCCCTGTTTTTCAAATCTTGCAGGTAACCTAAGCTCATGAGATATCTCATTTGCAAGTTCAAACAGCTTTCCGCTGTCCTCTGAATGTGCCCATTCATCAATGATATTATAGCAAAACGGCTGATTGTCTGCAGAAATATACTTCTCTAATCCTGTTAACGTCTGTGGCTGTACCACACCGGATAGAGCCGTTATCATAATATGCTTTGCAAGATCGGACAGATTGATATTCTCTGCACTGTATCCAGTATACTTTACAAGCATATCCTTTAGTGCATCTTCATTGCCGAATTTGCATATCTGCTCAAGTACAGCATTATCATCATTATACAGCGATTTATACAAAATAGCTCTGATTACACCCTGTACTGAGTTATCCTTCGCGCCGCTGAGCACTGACATAATATCCACATGCAGCTGTGCAGCTGTTTCGTAGTTGGTATGCAGTGCGGCAATCTTTGCAACACGCTCTTTATTGCCAAAAAAGGTCTGGTACAATTTTACAGTTCTGCGCAGTGCAACCGTCTGCGGAATATGCAGTTCATCCATCTGTATGGAGATGAGATCCGCACGGAATTCCTCGCTGTAAAGCTCAATGTCTCTGAGCCAGTTGTCCCATACATGCGGCATGGAAATCGGGTGATACACCAGAAAATCGCTCTTGGTATCAACCTCCGAAAGCAGCATTTTCGCCTCAAAAAAGTTATCTCCCGTGAGCCTGAGAACCTTCACATCCGGCAAATCAAGCTCATCCAGCATGGACTCAAATTCCCGTTCAGAATCGTACCAGAAAATGATCCTGCGCTCGTAGCAGTCTTTGAGCGGCTGTGCAAACCGCTCCCGCAATGAAGCGGATATCTTATCTATCGTCATTTGATTTTCTCCAGAATTTCTTGGAATTTCGCATAATTGACCTTAACACCGTCATCAAGGTCGATGTCGATCATCATATCAGCGAGATGATGCACCTTTTCCTCATAGTTTGTGATCTCTGTAAGCTGTGCGTTCAGCTTTTCCTGACGCTTTTTCAGCTTCACACGATCGGAGGGCGCTGCTGTTTCCATCTGTTCCTCCAGCAATGAGAGCTGTGTGCGGTAACGCTCCTGCAGCTCGTGGACATAGTCTGTGCGGACGGTTGCAACGGTTGTTCTCTCCCAACGATGCATATAGACAAGTGCCTTGAAGCCGTGCTTCTTGCCGGAGCTGAACAGCCAGTAGATCGGGCGCTTCTGGTAAATTTTGCAGTGATCGGCAAAGAAGCCGGTCAGCAGATAGTTTCGCAGCACCTCACGGGGCGAGCCCTTGCCGCCGAGCGCATCTGCGATGAATCTGAGGTTCTCCTCCAGCGTGTCCTCGCCGTAGACCTTTGCTACGAAATCAATGACACGGGCGGTGAGATCGTCCTCGAAATAGTCGTCGTCGCAGATCGGCAGAACATTGTCCTTATCAGGGATGATTGTTTTGTACTTGCTGTCGTCCCACTCGCCGCCTGCATAGCAAAGCCCCTTTGTATCCACAGAATATCGCCCGAAAATGCACCCAATCGCATAGGAAATCAGGCTTTTGATCTCACGGGTGAGGTCGGCACGGCGGACGGTCACGTCCCTATCCTCGACTTCCGGAGTCAGCTCGTCCTGCAAGCCGTAGATGTCGATGAAGATGCGGTTGAGTTCTTCTTCGTTGGATTTGAGTTTATTGAAACGCTCAGTGCATTCCTGCTCCCATTTTTTATATTTATCAGCAATTAGTTTGCCCATTTGTAATTACCACCTTATTCAATGAAAGAGTATTCGATATTATTAAACTCCTCTTTTGAGTATGTCAAAGAGACCGATTTGCCACACTTCTTACAAGTAAATGTGACGTTAAAACGATCGAATTCTTTTTGACAAGTTGCAATCGCATATTGATTTTTGTCAGGATTTATTGATACTACCCCGTTAGGCAATCGCCAAGCCACTATGTTTTTGCTACTGCAGTTATTGCACTCGATTTCCGTTTTAATCCAGCTCATAATCTACCTCCATTAAATCAACGGGTGCCTTTCAAAGTCCCACGATGTTTCAAACGAATCCCAGTCAGTCT
>CAZSIL010000079.1:0-2960 GCA_964607025.1 uncultured Eubacteriales bacterium | reverse complement strand
AAAAGCGGAGAAATGCTTTACTGCATTTCGAGCATTTTTAACACCGCCAAAGCGGAAATAACAACCGAAAACAAGTCTAAATCCCGAACTCCGATACCCAATGGGTATGGTCTTATTTTAACATCATCAGGTGCCATTGCCGCACCCATATTATTTTGGTCCTTAACGCCCAAATCCTTAACTGTGCCAAAGGTTATGCTATTTATATACGCTTTTTGCGGTTCGTTGGTCAGTATGACGGCTCCCGAACCTGTAACCGTCCACTGTGCTGTTGGGGTTCGCTGTGAGCCGTATTCAAGCGGAAAACGATACTGACGCTCTGCCGAGCAAAAGTGTGAGGACGTTACCGAAACGGTCTTCTTTGCCGCACCGCTTTCTATAAAAATTGATGCAAGTCCCAGCGTTAGCGCCATTGTGGAACAAGCACCGTAAACACCCACAAACGGCATTTCCGTTTTACGAAGACCAAAAGAACTACCTATACACTGATTTAAAAGGTCGCCCGCAAAAATACAGTCTATATCACTATATTTCAATTTTGATTTTTCGAGTGCTGTTTGTGTGGCTATTTGTTGCATGCGGCATTCTGCCTTTTCATAGGAATCTTCGCCAAACAGTGCATCTTCGTTGGTTATATCAAAATACGAACCCAGCGGTCCTTGCTTTTCCTTTTTACCTACAACCGACGCATAAGACAAAACAGCGGGTTTGTTTTTTAAAAAAATCGTTTTGTTTTCGGTCAAATCTAACACCTCAAGGATAGTATTAAATTATTCCAAAAAATTATTCTTATAAAATCGGTTAAGATATATCAAAAATTTAGTTAATTTCTTTTTCAAACAGATAACGGAAATAATCGTTATCCAAAACACCTGCCGAATACCGCATCTTGTTTCGTACTATGGTTTTAATTTTATCTACATATCCTTCCGGTATCAATGTTTCATTAACACTTGGCACAAATTCGCCCTTTGCCGAATAATAGGTGCCGTATGCCGTCTTCCAATCATAATGAGAGTTAAATACCAACGGCTCGGCATCGGAGAACACATCGCGACCCACAAATAACCTTGAATCAAATTCGGTACCAAATAGATTTGAAAGCGTAGGTAAAATATCCAAACTGAACACGGGGGTATCTACCACAATCGGCTCCTTATTTTCCAACTCACCACACCACAATATCAACGCCGAGTGATCCCGTTGGAAATAATTTTCAACATTATATCCGTAAAGTTCTGATAGATAGGGCAAATTACCTAATCTCCCGTTTTTATCAAGTCCATACGGAAAATGGTCGGATGAAATACAAATAACGGTATCATCGGCTATGCCTTTGGCTTCGAGTTCATCAACCAAATAAGATAACGCCATTTCAAGCTCATAATTTGCAGCAAGATATCCTTTTACATAATCTGAATATTCTAAATCCTTAACTATATCCCAGTTTTTGCTGACGATGTAATTACCCGCTTTCGAATAATTACTGTGACCACTTACCGTCATATAATAAACGTTAAAGGGTCGTTTATCTATATAAGTTGGTAATGTACCTTTGAACATATCCAGGTCGCTCTGCGGCCAGGTGTTCTTTACATATTTTTCCATACCGTTTCCATAACCAAAAAATCCATCGGAATAACCAAGATTTATATGTGTTAAATGGCGGTCATAATACGTATAAGAATTATTATGAAACGCCTTGCCATAATATCCTAAGCGGTCAAGCTGACTGCCGATAGTCATATAGTTATAATTATCCGCCGTATTTTTAAATGATGTGCCACCTGCTGTCGGCAGCATACCGAAAATGTTTTGATATTCACCGCCCGTAGTGCCCGCGCTATCGGGTTGATAGTAATCGGTAAAATTAATACCTTTTGTTGCAAGACGATATAACGTGGGCGTTAAAGCAGGGTCTATCACCTCGGCAGTGAATGCCTCGGCGGTAATCATAATAAGATTTTTACCTTTGAAAATACCCGTATACTCATTTTGATTTGACGGAGAAAGAGAACTTACATATTTATTAAGTTCTGCAATTTTGCCCGTGCCACCGTCAAGATTAAGTTCCAACTGATTATAGCCGTATTCCTTCGGTTCTTCAGGTAGTGAAACAACCGGTGCATCGGTTGGTTCAAAACCACCGCCGCCACCAAACAATAAATTGTGAATATCTAATCGTGTGGCAGTTAATAAGCCAAAATTCTGCACCGCCGACTGATAGTTATATTCGCTTTTATAAATTGCAAGATAAACGGGTGTTGCACAGATAATTACCATACTCATCGCATAACAAAGCACGGCACCGCCAAGTGAAATTACGCGGGTTTTCCAGTTAGCACCAATGTTTCCAAACAATTTTCTTGAGAAAACCGCAAAAAGCACCGTTGGTAAAGAAAACAAAAGTGTTGCAAAAATACCTTCAAAAGAAAAAATCATATTGAATATTTCGCCCGAAAAACCGCTTAAAGCATCGCCTGCGCCACCAACAACAGTGTTTAAATCATAATACACTTTAAATTGGCGGTAAACAAAATATTCTATAAGAAAAGGCAGAGCAGACAAGCCGATAAGTATTGATGATAAAATATGTACTACCTTGGAACTCTTAAAGAGTGTAACCATCAAATATCCAATTGCACCAAACAAAATTGAAAAACAAAATGTTGTGAGAGTGCTAAATTTTAACAGATTACTGACTGTGAAAAGGTTTAAAACACATTCATAATAGAATATAGTTGCAGGAAAAACTAACACAAACAAATACAAACTTAAATTGTTGTTCTTTGCTTTTTCCATTTTCCGTTCCCCTTTCACAGTATAATGTATTTATTATACTACTACGACAAAAAACTGTCAATCTCGACTATATTCGAGCAAACACCAAAACAAATACCTCTGCTTGTGGTCAAGTAGGACCCATTAGTTTGTAAAAACATTTACATTAAATCGGTGGT
>CAZSIL010000078.1:0-2983 GCA_964607025.1 uncultured Eubacteriales bacterium | reverse complement strand
CATACAAAAAGCGTTTGACAATGCTACACGGATTTATAGAACCGTCAATAGAACGAAAAAGCCAAACGGCAACACGAAAAGCAACGAAAACTACATATCAAGCAACAACGGACAGCGCAACGGCAGAAATAAACCTTATAGCAAGTCTTGTTGCAAAATCGAAAGCCGAAAGCATTGATATTTTGTCTTTGCTCAAAGAGCATATCACGGTTGAGGTGGTGAAAATATGATTGCTTATTTGCCAGAAATATATGAGGACGAATTGGTGTATAGTTGGCTTTGTCGGTATTACGTTCATTCGGGAGCATTAACACACAAAATGGCTTTGTCTGAAATCTTCTGCAAACGCTCCGACAATCCGAGTAAAGAGTTTTTAGGCAACATCAATCTCGAAATGAAGCAAAAAACAGCCGAAATATACCCGATAAAAACGCTGATTTTGAATCATACAATGTTCCCACAGTACGCACGTTTCATCCCTCTCGCACAGCGAAAAAAGGCGTTATATCACCTTGAATTTGATAATATAGACGTTCATCATCTGTTCTCTGTTCTCCCCCGAAGCGACACAGACCGCTATTTGAAATACTGTCCTTTATGTGTAGATGAGGACAGACAGAAATACGGTGAAACCTATTGGCACAGAAAACATAACATCAGAGGCGTTACAACGTGCTACAAACACGGCTGTTTGCTTGAACATTCAACCGTCACGGCAAAGAGCGAAAACACGTTTACATTTTGCCCTGCGGAAGAATACGCCAATATCATAAGTCCCACTATGACAAATAACTCCCTCTCTCAACAGTATGCGGAATATATGGCGGCGGTGTTTCACGCTCCGCTCTCTATGACAACCGATATTCCCATTAGTGCGGTGTTCTATCACGCTATGTCAGATACACGCTATATGGCGGTATCGGGAAAAGCAAGGCACACAAAACAGCTTGCAGAGGATATAAGCACCTATTATAAAAGCATAGGAATAGGCAATATTGCAAGCATTTATCAAATACAGCGTGTTTTGATCGGTGATCGGTATGACTTTTCCGTGATCTGTCAAATAGCGCATTACCTCGGTATGTCAGTAGAGGATTTAACCGCTCCGAAATTGACAGATGAACAGATAAAGCAAGAGGAAAAAGCACACTATATCAGAGATAGACCGCCGCTTGATTGGAACGAATACGACAACGAAATAGCACCGTTATTGGAACAGATAGCAAGGGATATTTATGACGGTACAGCAAGCGAGATCGGCAGACCTGAACGTGTTTCAGAAAAGGCGGTATATCGGGAATTGGAATTGTCGGCACACCGCCTTGAAAATCTCCCGAAATGCAGAGCTGTTTTTGAACAGTACACAGAAAGCTACGAAGAAAACTATGCTCGCCGTGTTATATGGGCGTATCACAAACTGAAAGCAGAACGACAACCGCCGTTCTATTCATCAGATATTCGTGTTTTGGCAGGGGTTAAGAAAGTCAATATGATTAAAGCCATTCCATACATAGAGAAACACGCCGACAAAGCAACGGCAGAGCAAATTTGCCGCCTGTTGCTAAATTGATCTTTGAAAATTGAATATTGCTGTAAATTTATTGTGAAATATTGTGTGAATATATTGTAAATTCTGCGTTATTGTGATATAATATATGTGCGAACAAACCGAATATGGCGAATTAGGGGCATTTTTCTCTTTATGGGGATACTCTACCTTTTTGCGTTCACAAAGATTTGAATTTGGAAAAAAGTACAAGTTTCGTCTTTGTGGATGAGAGAATTAAACTCCTATTTGTCAAAGGTTTGTTCGCAGCAATAGGGACTTGTACTTTTTCGGGTGCATTCCTTATTGATGGGGATGCACCTTTTTATTTTATCTGATTTTAGGAGAGAATGATTATGACTTTTAATGATATTACTTGTACATATTATGATATTTTTTCGTGTTCTAATAAAATGGTTTTCGACAACGGTATAAACTGTGGGAGCACAGGAAAATGCACTGTAGAAATCAGAAAAAAAGATGAATTAAAAGAAGAAATGTGGGATTATTGGGTTGATAATGATTTGCTACAAATTAACGGTAAAAACCTTATGGAATATACCATTGTAGGCAACTGTTTGCTTAGTCAAAAAGGAGAATTTGTAGGAAATGTTCCTGATGAAGAATGTTTTGAGGCAGATTGTTCGCTCTACAATGAAGGAGCAAACGAAACTAAGACATTGTCATTTCGTTCCAATGGTACAGTAACTGAAAAATATAAGAGAACTCAAATTAGTATGGAGTTTTCTTATTTGCGTAGAGGAGATTTGCTTATTGTTTATGACAACAACTCTGCTCATGGTTATGTTGTTTTTAACAACTCCCTTTATGATTGGTCACGTGTTAGTGAAAGATATGTTTCAATAGTAAAAGAACTAATGAAGTGTTGTTTGAAAAAATCGATCGAATCATCTTGTTGCGATTCAGATAGATTTAATCTGACGAGAAGAAACACTTCTTATTCTACTTGCGTTGAAAATTTGACTCGTTCAAATGGTTCAACGGAGACTTATTCATCTAACAGTGTCGAGCCAAAGGCAACAATAAAATTATCAGAAATAGGAGAAACGACTATGAAATTCACATTATGGGGAAGAGAAATTGAATATCAAGAAAAATTACTTGCAATAACCGAATTTATTGATTTTCTAAAGGCTGATGGCGAAAAAACGATCGCAAAACTCTTGGCTTTTGGAGAAAAGAAAGAAATGGGATGGGCAAAAGCGGCGTGGGAGTTTCTGCCGAATGAAATGCCCAAAATTTGCAATCGTGCAAGCAATTATGCAATAAAGAACGGTATATTAGAGCGAAAGCCGAATTGGTCATTATTTTTACCCGAAAGAATTAGCATTGCAGAAAAAGGCGCAAAAATATTTCAAGACTATATGAACAATGCCTATAATGTTGCTGCTGTACAAGCACGCAACCAATATGATA
>CAZSIL010000077.1:0-3043 GCA_964607025.1 uncultured Eubacteriales bacterium | reverse complement strand
AGCCGACAGTGTCAAGAGCGAAGCATTACCGCTTATCCGCCGCTTCTACAATCTTGGTTTCAACATTGAAGCAACCGAAGGCACGGCGAAATATCTTAAAGAAAATGGAATTCGCACACACATATTGAAGAAAATCAGTGACGGCAGTGATGAAATTCAGGATGCGCTCCGCCAAGGTCATATCGCATATGTGCTTAATACCAAAGATATAAATTCAGGTAACCCCGAAAGTGACGGTCATCAAATACGCAAAATCGCAACCGAAAATAATATCGCACTCTTCACAGCGCTTGATACCGTTAAGGTATTGCTCGATGTTTTGGAAGAAACAACCCTTACAATTTCCACCATTGATGCGTGAGGTTTATGATGAAACAAGGAATTTTCAGAGTTACAAAAAATGTTAATTTAACTAATGATATTATGTTGATGACTCTTTCGGGTGATGCATCGGCCATAACTAAACCCGGACAGTTTATTAACATAAAGCTCGAAAACAAATATCTTCGCCGTCCAATATCGGTATGTGATAGCACTAACACCGAAATCACCATTATTTACAAGGTGGTAGGACGTGGCACAAAACAAATGAGCGAGATGGCAATCGGTACTGAACTCGACGTTTTAACAGGTCTTGGCAACGGCTACGATATTACCCGTTCGGGTCATACTCCGCTACTTATTGGCGGCGGTGTGGGTGTTCCCCCACTTTATATGTTGGCAAAAAAGTTAATCGAAAAAGGTGAAAAAATTTCGGTTATATTAGGATTTAACACAAAAAATGAGATTTTTTATGAGCAAGAGTTTAAAGACCTTGGCTGTGATGTACTTGTTACAACGGTTGACGGCTCTTACGGCACAAAAGGTTTTGTAACAAGCGTTATGGAAAATATCGATTACTCATACTTTTACACCTGTGGTCCCGAGCCGATGCTGAAAGCGATTTATAAAGCATCCAAAACGAGTGGCGAACTCAGTTTTGAACAACGTATGGGTTGCGGCTTCGGTGCTTGTATGGGATGCTCTTGCAAAACCATTACGGGTTATAAACGAATATGTAAGGACGGTCCCGTAATGAAAAAGGAGGAGATTTTATGGGAAGATTAAGCGTTAATTTGTGCGGTATAGAACTCGATAACCCCATAATCCCCGCCAGTGGAACGTTTGGCTTCGGCTACGAATTTGCCGAACTTTATGACATAAATGTGCTTGGTACGTTTTCTTTTAAAGGAACAACAAAAGATGCTCGTTTCGGCAACCCGACTCCAAGAATTGCTGAATGCTATGCCGGTATGATAAATGCTGTAGGGCTTCAAAACCCAGGGGTAGAAAAGGTAATTAGCGAAGAATTGCCGAAACTTAAAAAATGCTTTAGCAAAAAGGTTATGGCAAATGTAAGCGGTTTCGCGATTGACGATTATGCCTACACATGTGAACAGTTGGATAAAGAAAATCAAGTTGGTTGGCTCGAAGTGAACGTTAGTTGCCCTAACGTTCACGGCGGCGGTATGAGTTTTGGCACTTCACCCGAAGCCGCGGCCGAAGTAGTAAAAGCCGTTAAAAAAGTCACCACCAAACCCGTTATCGTGAAATTATCCCCCAACGTTACCGATATAGTAAGCATAGCTAAGGCGTGTGAAGCGGCTGGGGCTGACGGTATCAGTCTTATAAACACACTACTTGGTATGCGAATTGACCTTAAAACCAAAAAGCCCGTAATCGCCAACAAGATGGGTGGATTTTCAGGACCTGCTATATTCCCCGTGGCAGTTCGTATGGTATATCAGGTGGCAAATGCCGTAAATATCCCCGTTGTTGGTATGGGCGGTGTATCAAGCGCGGAAGACGTAATTGAGATGATGTTAGCCGGTGCTACAGCCGTAGAAATCGGTGCGGCAAACCTTATAGACCCTTACGTTTGCCGAGATATTATAAATGAATTGCCTACGGTAATGGACAAATACGGCATTGAAAATTTAAAAGATATTATAGGAGGAGTTAAATAATGGGTAAGGATGTAATTGTAGCTTGTGATTTTTCATCTGCTAATGCGGTATATGAATTTTTAGATAAGTTTACCGAACGTAAACCATTTGTAAAAATCGGTATGGAGCTTTTCTATGCGGAAGGCCCGTCAATCGTTCGGGAAATTAAAAAACGCGGACATAAAATTTTCCTTGACCTTAAGCTTCACGACATACCCAATACCGTTAAAAAATCAATGGCGGTGTTATCGGAACTTGATGTTGATATTACCAATCTACACGCTGGCGGTACTATTCGTATGATGGAAGCGGCGCTCGAGGGTTTAACCAGGGCCGACGGTACAAGACCGTTGCTTATAGCAGTTACACAGTTAACGTCAACCGACCAAGAAAGTATGGAGAACGATTTACTGATTAAAGAACCCATCGATAAAGTTGTTATGCACTATGCCACAAATGCGAAAAAAGCTGGGCTTGACGGTGTGGTTTGCTCTCCGCTCGAAGCAGGTAAAGTACACGAAATATGCGGAAAGGACTTTTTAACCATCACCCCAGGTGTGCGTTTTGCCGACGGGGATATAGGCGACCAAAAACGCGTTATGACCCCCGCCGAAGCTAAAAAAATCGGCTCGGACTACATAGTTGTAGGTAGACCGATTACCGCGGCCGCTGACCCCGTAGCAGCATACAACAGATGCGTAGAAGAATTTATAGGTTAAGGAGAAGAATATGGAAAGTTATAAAAGAGAGTTTATTGAGTTTTTAGAAGGTGCGGGTGTGCTAAAATTCGGCGATTTTACCGCAAAATCGGGTAGAAAAATCCCCTACTTTATAAATGCGGGAGACATAAAAACGGGTGAGCAAATTTGCAAACTCGGTGAATTTTATGCAAAGGCATATTTTGAAAAGGTAGGCAATAAAAAAACCGTACTTTACGGTCCCGCATACAAGGGCATTCCGATTGCTGTGTCTGTAGCAGTAGCGTTAGCCAAGGAAGGTCTTGACGTTCCCTTCTTCTTTAACAGAAAAGAAGAAAAGGACCACGGCGAAGGCGGTGT
>CAZSIL010000076.1:0-3053 GCA_964607025.1 uncultured Eubacteriales bacterium | reverse complement strand
TTGCATGGGTTGGTCCTCTGCTTGCAGAGAAGATTGGGATAATACGTGTCACAACAGTTTGGATTCTATGATTGGCATCGACAAAATCGTGTCCTAGACCGATAAACTGTTGTTCATGTGCATTAGATGCCCGTTTTTTTCCGTACTGCACGAAGTAGCTTAACTCATTGTAAGGTTCAGGAAGAATATACAGGACGTGAGACCCGTCCCCGTATGTCTCTACATCGAATGGGGCACAGTTAGTCTGGATCGCAGAAGGTACCATTTTGACTGGTACTTCAATCAAAGAGATCTTCTTTTTAGGGAGAGCCTTGCCAGAAATCGGCAAGGCGGGCGGCGATGTACACATGACTAGTCACCTCCCAATTAACGTCTTCCGGGCAGCGGAGGAGGAAGCGGTGTGCGCTTGGGCTCAGTTGTGGGCCGCCTGCCAGGTAAAGGAGGAGGCACCGGAACGGAGACAGAAGGCATCTCTACTCCACTACTATCTCTCAGAATGAGATCAGGAGGATTTAGCATAGGGAAAACCTTCTTCGCAGCCATTCCCTTCTGCCAATCTTCGATGGAACCACATGCCTTACTGTTATACTTGGTTACGTTTTCGTCATAGATGATAGCTCTGATTGTCTTCTCAACAGCATTCTTCAGAGAAGAGTACTTGCCCCATTTGTCAATACACTGGGTACCATTGCGGTACGTATTCACATGGGCAAGTCGGCAGTTGGGAGCAAAATACAGCTTAGGTGCAATTGCAGGATAGTTGTCAAAGACCTTTACATAGAAAACCAGCTTGTCCACCGGTTTAGGAGAGGTGTCTTCTTCACAGGTAAGGATATAGCTCTTGGCATGAACTGTTACTTTGAACAGTCCGAGGCAACCAGCAGGTGTCCGCTCTTGGTCGATGGTAACATAGCGAGGATTGAAGGCTTCAAGCATCTCAGCCTTGTCCTGATTGAATGCTTCCTTAGAAAGCTCGGAGGTAAGCTCATAGCCCAAATGTTCCATAGGTGGTCACTTCCTTTCACTCAATTTTATATTTGCGCTAACTCCCGCATAGACCTTTGGTCGCCCATACAGGAGAAGCAATACCGGGTTGCATCACCGGTGTCGTTACGACAGGTAACATAAAGATAGGCTCCGACGGGGTAACCAAGGTCATATAGTGTCATGCGGAGAAGTTTGTCGTCCTTTACAGTCGGAGTAAAATAACGAATTACTTCTCCAACGGGACGTTCGGGGTTGTAATATGCGGAATTGTCTGCGCCGATACATTCATCGCACAGAATATCCTCAAAGTGAATACGGCTCTCGTGAGCATAAACGGAGATAGGCTTTCCACAATGGTGGCAGAATTCACTGGTGATAAACCCGCCATAGCTCAGCTCTTTGAAGCGCATCAGATGCACCTGAAGCTCATAATCCTCTCTTTCCAGCGTAGCAGATATCTGACGAAGAGCTTCCCCTAAGGTAATATCCATGACAGATCCCATCAGCAATCGAATCGACTCTGGAGGAGCAAAGCTTTGGCAGTCGGGACAATTGCGCTTTCGCATCGGTGCAGTATCCAGGAGTTCCAGATTTGGATATGGCGTATAGGTGGTCCTGGTGTTCATTACATTAGGATCGCCCAAGGTCCATGCCCGAAATTTTTCTGCCAGCACTGCTGCTGCAATGAGTGATGCTAAGCCTGATGTTCTCACTTCTTTAGTAACGCCCTCAATTTGCATATACTGGGGACCGGAACAGCTGGTGCGAATATCGGAGTTTTCCAACCAGCTTTCATCAAAAAGGCAACGCAGGCAGAAATCCTCTCCATTCATCAAAACGGCAACAGCACTTTCCCCACTGGTTCCTGCCATACCGATAACGGGGCGCTGTGCAGCGGGAATTTGAAGAATCGTCTGGTTTTCCAGTTCTTTTGCAGCATAGTTGTCTAATGCGATAAATACCGCATCAAACCCGGCAAAAGCCATAGGCCCGTAATTTCGTAAATCGCCATGGATACCATAACATTTTCCGCCCTCGATCATCCGTCTTTGAGCTTGCGCTGCAACAGCTTGTGCCTTAGCATCTCCAATGTTTGTATCCGGATCAACCATGCCTGAACATTTCGATATATTATCCTCTTCAAATCTATCAAAATCGAAGCACCAGATTTCGCCAACTCCCATCATCGCAAGTATTTGGACAAGATGGCTTCCGACAGCACCAACACCGTCTACAGCCACTTTCTTGCCTTTAAACAAGGGTGTATATTCTGGCAGCTTCATCAGATTAAACATCCGATTTGCAGTGCTCATCTTCATTCCCTCCCTGTAAAGTGATGGCCGTGGCAACAGGTGTAGCAGTTGTTGACACTATCCCAGAATATCACCTGAGGCTTCCCGGGCTCATTCCTACTCCGATCAAGGGGACACTTAGGATAATCCAGTGCCCTCAGATTTGGGTATCGAGGCGGGAGACTAGGGGCTCTCCGAACAGGTAGAGGAGGGGGAGCCTTGGGAGTGATAATCGGTGCTACAGCAGCACTTGTCACATCCTGACTTGCTTCGGGCTTTTTTCGTTTTCTGAACATTAGGAATACCAGAAGAATGCAAATGAGGCCGCCAATGATATACAACTCTTCTGACATGTGGCTCCCTCCTTCCTATTCGGTAATTTACTTGGCGGCAACGGAGCCTTCATCGGATATACCCAGGGTATCACCAGGGCCAATACCAAACTCGGCAATGGTCACACTCTGATCGGACGTGGAGCGCTTGGGGGTGGCTTTCTCGTTATAGAACAGGAACTTGTTGTTCTCGGACTTCAGGCCGATGAGCTCGCCGTAGCCCTGTACAACCTGTCCCAGAGTGTTGGAACCATAGACGGGTACAACCTCCTTGGCTCCGGTAATCTTGTGGCAGATCTTGATCTCGAAGGCTTCCTTGTCGTTGGCTGCGCTGGTTTCAGCAGCCTTCTTCTGCAGCATAGCATCAATTTCACTCATGGTCGTATTCTCCTTTTGTAGTGTAATGTGGGGAAGAATAACTGCTTCCTTATCTATATTTTAT
>CAZSIL010000075.1:0-3064 GCA_964607025.1 uncultured Eubacteriales bacterium | reverse complement strand
CCGCTTTGGCGGTGTTAAAAATGCTCGAAATGCAGTAAAGCATTTCTCCGCTTTTTGCCTTGCCAAAACAAAAATAACTTAAACCTAAAAAACTTCGTCACACCCAAACACCGCTACCCTCGAAGGTATGGTCTTTTTCTACACATAAATCTTCATAAAGGGAGGAATATCGCACTACATAATCTACATTCATAAAGGATAAACTGTCAAAAATAATTATCGTCAACTTCTTTTTTTCACGTTCGTATTCTTAATCGCGCTATCTTGCAATCTGATGTTCAACCCTAGGCATGCACCTCTCCTCAATGGTGGTACAGTTATGTGGTAATTCAAATCATAATAGTAGAATTTTAAATTAATATATGGTATAATTAGTTCTATATATAAGAATTTGAAAGAGATGTGTCCAATGGATAGTAAAGCATTTATTAAATACATATCAGCATTATTGCTGTTTGGTCTTAACGGAATAGTGGCAAGTCATATACCGATGAACAGTTACGAAATAGTGTTTTTACGAACCTTAATCGGCAGTATTTTGTTGATCGTTCTATTTTTACTCGGTAAAGATAGATTTCATATAAAAGAATATAAGAAAGACACACTTTTTATTGTTTTGTCAGGTGTCGCAATGGGAACAAGCTGGATGTTCCTTTACGAAGCGTATCAGCAAATAGGTGTAAGTTTGTCTTCTCTGCTTTATTATTGCGGACCCGTAATTGTGATGATATTATCACCGTTGATTTTCCGTGAAAAACTAACGGCGCCTAAACTCTTAGGGTTTGCGACTGTGCTTGTTGGCATTTTCCTTGTAAACGGCAATGCAACCCAAAGCAACAGTAACCCATGGGGATTGTTTTGCGGTGCAATGTCGGCTGTGATGTATTTCTTTATGGTAACACTCAATAAGCAATCTAAAAACATCAGCGGAATGGAAAACTCTGTCATACAACTTGTGGTAAGCTTCTTAACCGTTGCGATATTTATGGGCATAAAACAAGGCTTTGTCCTTGATGTTCCCGTAAGTGCTTGGGGCTGGATTTTGGTGCTTGGTATTGTAAACACAGGAATAGGCTGTTATCTCTATTTTTCACCACTTGCAAAACTTCCCGTACAAACAGTAGCGGTGTGCGGATATTTAGAGCCGTTGTCGGCTGTTGTTTTTGCCGCACTCTTGCTTGGCGAAAAAATGACTGTAATTCAAATAGTTGGTGCTGTGTGTATCATTGGCGGTGCAATGATTGGCGAATTGATAAAACCGAAGATAGCATAAATAAGATTTTAATGGAGATATATTATGGAAGAAATTCTGATAAAAATACTTGTTTGTTTTCTCGCAGGAGCAGGGGCAGGTATAGGGACGGGATTTGCGGGCATGAGCGCCGCCGCCGTTATTGGCCCTATGCTGATAACATTTTTGGGCATCCCGGCTTATGATGCGGTTGGAATTGGACTTATCAGCGATGTTTTAGCAAGTCTTGTCAGCGCATATACCTACAAGAAAAGTGGAAACTTAGATGTTAAAAACAGTTTGCCATTGCTCGTGAGTGTTCTGATTGTAACGATGATAGGAAGCTTTGTGGCAAGTTTTCTGCCCGAGCAAGCCATGAGTGGCACTATGCAGATAGCACTTATTATCATCGGATTGCGTTTCATATTAAAACCTGTAAACAAGACGAGAGAGCAGTTGGAGGCAGTTTCTCCAAAGAACAGACTAATTAAGGCAATAGTTGGCGGCATTTTCGTTGGCTTTATCTGCGGTTTTGCAGGTGCGGGCGGCGGAATGATGCTACTGCTTGTTCTAACAACTTTTCTCGGTTATCCTATGCATTTAGCAGTTGGCACAAGTGTGTTCATTATGGCATTTACGGCTCTTACAGGCGGCATCAGCCATTTCATGATTGGTGGAGCTCCGGATATTCTTTGCCTTGTGTTGTGCGTTGTATTTACTCTGCTTTGGGCAAGAATTGCATCTAAAATCGCCAATAAGTCTAACGCAAAAACCTTAAACCGCGTAGTTGGTATTGTTATGATCGCCACTAGCGTTGTGATCTTAGCGGTAAATTATTTTTAAAGGATTGAGAAAAGCCGCAAAAAATGGTATAATAACCTCAAACCGACGGCGGTGGAACGCCGCCGAAACGCATTCGCGTTTGAAAATCTTGCAATTTTCGTTTGAGAACATTGAATCATAAAACCTGCCGCATTGCGATGCGGCAACTGCTCCGCAGTTTCAAAGGCTACCGCCTTTGGGTTTATGGTATAATACCAATATAAAAAGTGTTGTAAAGAGGCGACAATGATGAAAACCATTATTATAGGCGGTGTTGCGGGTGGCGCAACTGCGGCGGCGCGGCTTCGCAGACTGGATGAAAAAGCCGAAATCATTATTTTAGAGCGTGGCGAATATGTGTCCTTTGCCAACTGCGGTCTGCCGTATTATATCGGCGGTGTAATCACTGACCGCGAGGATTTGACTCTACAAACGCCAGAGAGTTTCAAAGCAAGGTTTAATATTGACGTAAGAGTTTTAAATGAGGCAGTTAAGGTAAGCCCCGATACCAAAACCGTTACCGTCAAAAATCTTCGTACAGGCGAAACCTATGAAGAACCTTATGATAACCTTATTTTGTCTATGGGTGCTGAACCGATACGCCCGAATATTGAAGGTGCTGACGGTAGCAGCGTTTTCACACTTCGTAACATTCCCGATACCTTAAAAATCAAAAATTATATTGATACAGCAAAGCCTCGCTCGGCTGTGGTTATCGGCGGCGGATATATTGGTGTCGAGATGGCGGAAAATTTAGCACAGGTAGGGCTAAAGGTTGCAATCGTAGAACTTGCCGACCATTTGATAGCACCCCTCGACTTTGATATGGCGGCAGACGTTCACCGCTATATTAAATCCAAAGGAGTTTATCTGCACCTTAATAACGGTGTAAAGTCTATAAACGGAAATACTGTTGTCTTGCAAAACGGCGAGATTACCGCCGATATGATTATTATGTCGGTGGGCATCCGTCCTGAAACCGCAATCGCAAAAGACTGCGGAATAGAACTC
>CAZSIL010000074.1:0-3080 GCA_964607025.1 uncultured Eubacteriales bacterium | reverse complement strand
CTATCGGTAAAAAGGCAGGAACTAAGCTCGCAGGAAAAGCCGGTATCCTCGGCGGTGCTATTTTAATATTTATTGGTCTTGAAATCTTTATTACGAGTTGGTTTTGATCTAATATAAACGACTCGTTTAAGAACCACATAAACCGACTTTCTCAAAATAACTATGAAACCAAAACAAAAAAGCACCGCATCACGCCAATGATGCGGCACCTAATAATAGGTTCTATTCTTTTATATGTGCTTTTCGATAATCACGTGGGAGCACCCCGATTATATCACGAAACGAGGCGGTGAATTTGCTTTGCTTCTCATACACTACAGCATAGGCAATTTCGGCAACGGTCGCATCGCTGTGGCAAAGGAGCTCCTTTCACAAAGTAGTATAAAATATATATTTCAATTAAACCTCAACCAAGGTTCAACAGCTATTGAACCTTGGTTGAAGCACACTTTGGGCGTTGACGATTTTTTTACCCGAGAAATTGTTTAAGATAGTTCATTGCAAGCACATCATGCTTTTTTGAAAACATATGTGCTCCGCCTTCGATGGTATAATACTCAACCTTGCGCTCATACGGCTCGTTTTTGTATGTATCAAAGGCTTGCTCTGCATATTTAATATTTACGATCTTGTCTGCCGTTCCGTGAACGATCAGCACGTCGCCCTCATATCCTTTAACCTCTTCAAACGGCTTCATATCCATAACATCTGCCATATAACAGCGACCGAGCTTCATAGGGCCGCATTTGACAGTTTCGGGGAGATTCTTTGGGTCGAATTTTGACATCATCATCTTTCCGGCTCTGGCATCATCGGGGATGCAAAACGCAGGATAGAACAGCACAAGCTTCTTGACCTGACCTTTCAGCTTTGCCGACGTAAGCGCCGACACAAAACCGCCCTGACTGCAGCCCATCAGCAATAATTTGTCGGGATTTACATACGGCAGACTTTTTACATAGTCAATAACTGCTTCCAAGTCCTTTATTTCTGTCAGGACAGACATTTCGGTTGTCTTGCCGTCGCTTTTGCTTCTCATAACAGAACCGCCGTTGAAATCAAAACAGTATGCGGCATATCCCATCTCGGCAAGCATTACGGCATAATGCCTCACCGTATCCTGCCACGCCATAAATCCATGACACACAATAGCTACAGGCAGGTTTTCTCCTTTCGGGCGATATTCGCTTCCGCGAATGGTTAAACCATCTCTTTTACACTCAAATGCTCTTTCCGTTATACCGTCTTTTAACTTTGGCTTTCTGAAAAAATCAAACATACTTTTCCTCCCGTTCCGCTTTGAACTTACAGTACCTTTGCCTGTGCTTCCTTTCGCGGTGCGATTCGCTGATATTTTACGTCAGGGTAGCCTATGACCAAACAAGAGACAACCTTATGCCCCTTGGGAAGCTGCAGCATCTTTTTGAGCTTTCCGCTCAGCTTCGTACAGATTACAAAAAATCCACTGTAAAGTACGCCAAGTCCAAGATTATAAGCCATAAGCTCCATATAAGAGCTTGCAAGTCCTGCATTTATATCGCTCTTGCTTGATACGACGATTACAAGCGGCGCACCCTTGAAAAAGAAGTCGTCTGAAATTTCTATTCTTTTCAAAAAATCCACAAAGGGTGAACCGAGCTTTTTGCCTTTTCGGAACAGATTTACGCAAAGTGCTTCTGCTTCGCCTTGTTTGCTTCCCAAAACCGTAAACGCAACGTTCTGTGCATTTGCTCCCGTAGGGCAATAGCGTCCCGCTTCCAGTATTTTTTGTAGCTTTTCATCCTCTACGGGCTGCGCCGTAAAATGACGGATCGATCGTCTGCTTTTCATAGCCGACAAAAGCTTATCGCTGTCAAACTCGGTCATCGGCGTAACGGGTTCGTCAACACAATCATAGCCCTCAATTTTGACTGCATTTGTCGGACAGATGGCAAAGCAGTGACCGCACTCGATACAACCGCTTTCAGCGGCTTTCGCTTTTTTGTTTTCAAGATAAAGATGTGCATTTGGGCAGTCGCTTACACATAGCCCACAGCCGATGCACCTTTCATTGTCAATAATGATAGGATTCATACCATACCCCGTTAAATTTTCTATTTACTTATCTGCTTTGCTTGCAAAACCTGCAATAGCCATAATCAACCCAACAAGACCAATGCCTGATGTTATGTACGCAAAATAGCCTTCCCACGAAATTTCCAACACAATAGCAAACAAAATAATGGCAATGCCTAATCCAATTTTCTTCATACAATCACACTCCTTTGTCAAATTCTTATTTACGGTAGCTTCTTACCATAGTTATTACGGTATTTCATCAGAATCGGACAGTTTAATATATGTTATCAATATTGAACCGAATTTCCGGCAGAGCATCCTGCCGCCTATACGGGCTGTCTTTTTTCGTCAGTTGCCCGTTTTTCTTTTTGGCAATGATCTCATCAATCATATCCATAATAACAAGCAATTGCTCAGGAGTTTGTCTGCCGTCAAGGTGTCCGATCCAAGCGGTGTATCCTTGTTTCATATAATCCAAAACTTTTTGTGCGCCGATTTTCCATTCTTCCAAGGTGGTTGCTCCATTACCTTGCATCCAAAGTTTAGGATTTACGTCATCTCCCGTGAACATAAGCTTTTGTGTATGATCTAAAAACATCATAGAACCAGAAGTATGTCCGGGGATTGCTTTTGCTTCGATCGTTCTGTTTCCTAAATCGAAAACGTCTCCATCGTTAAGGGGAAGCGGTCGTCCCGACTTTTTATTGTGATAAGGGCGAACCTTTTGCTTTTCGGCTAATACCATTGCCATTCCCAAAAGCCGATTTTCCAATCTTCGATTATATTTCGTGTTATCCTTCTCGCTGACATAGTATTTGCCTAACTGGCGCAGACCGCAAGTATGATCAGGGTGACGGTGGGTAGCAACGGCAATAACGGGTTTGTCCGTGATCTCTCGGATGGTCTGCTTCAGATCACCGATACCCCAGCAACCGTCAATTAAAAGTGCCTTTTCGTTTCCCACGAGCAGATAGCAGTTTGCTCTTCCGTTTTCATCAAAACGGTATGTGTTTTCCGAAATT
>CAZSIL010000073.1:0-3088 GCA_964607025.1 uncultured Eubacteriales bacterium | reverse complement strand
GTGCTGAACTGTTCACACGCTTCCTCTCGCACCACCTTGTCCAAGGGTGGATGTTAATTTTACTGGAGTTGAAAAGTTTTGTCAAGGCCCTAAATTAAAAAAATTTTACACATAAAAAAGTGAAGCTAATTTAAAAATCAACTTCACTTATTCTTTGTTTACTGCATATCAAATTTTGAGTTATGGTTAGATATCTTTTATGGTTTAGAACCCTTCTTAATCAAGCCCAGTTTCACAAATTCGTCTACTGATTCTAAAAATATATTTCTACTCATTTCTATAAAATTATTTAATGATGGCAACACCTCATATGCATCATTTTTGTATAGTAATTCATCAAACAAACCCATATCGTTCCAATCTTTTGGGTTGTTTTTCTTTTTATTCAATGAAACAAAAATATCGTGAGAGCGAAATGCAAATAATTCTAAATCTCTAAAATTTGTGATTTTAATATGTGACTTAATATATTTTGCTTCTTCAGAATCATCATCCATTTTAAGCATTGAAAAAACTCTTTAATAAATTTGTCGTCTAGAAATATATGAATCTTCAAGTAAGGCAACTATCCCAAATGTATTAGAACTATCTATTAATACCTTCTCTTCGAAAGGATAATATAATCCCTCATTAAACTCTTTAACACGTTTATAAATTTGAATTACATTTTTGGCATATCTTGAAATTGTATCTTCAATTGCTTCCGTATTGAACTTTCTGATTTCCAATTTTGGAGTTGATAACTTAGTGTCAATAAAACAGAACAAATTATCTTTTTTTATCAAAATATCTGGTGAATCAATTTTCTTTTTATTGATATAATATGTACACTCCGGTAGAACTTCATCATATATATCGCTTTCATTAAAAATCTTTTTAATATAAGTTTGTGCTACTTCCTTACCAATTTTTTCACGAAGAGAATTATCGTCCATCGTAACTCTTGTTAATAGCGACTCTGTAACTGCATCCAAAATTAAATATGGTAATGGTAAAAATACAAACCCATTGAATTCTATAAAAGGATATGGTCTTAAATAATTAAATCCAAAAATTGTATTTTCAAAATTGTCATCAATTTTTTCATATTGCTTTTTTTGATAATCTTGACGTGTTATTTTTAGGAAATCAACAACTTTTTTATTTTTTAATGTTAATGTTCGAATTATTGATGCAGTAGGATAATCTAAGCTAGCATAGAAAAACACTAACAATGCAAAGTTCCTAAAATCAGTATATTTTAATCCGTCGAAATATGACGAAAATGTTTCGGGCATATTAATGATATTATTAACGAAAGTCCAAAAATAGTTGTACCTATAAAGCCTATCAAAAATATTTTCTTGCACCTTAAACTGCTGAAGTCCTGTAACCATAACGAATGCATTCACAAAATCCATATTCGTTTGCTTTTTTAAATACGGAGGCTGATAATTACGGATTTTATTAACCATATTTACAAACTCAGCATTTGACCTCTTAAAACTGCAAGTTGCATTAGGTGCATCCGCAAACAATGAAAGTTCTGCAAATACTTCAAGTTCCCACGGATACACAGCATTAGGTGTATTTAGAATGTCTAAATGAGTCATTTTCATCAACTTTGTAGAGCATTCCTGACATATGAGCATTTTTTCTGTAAATGGATATTTTCTTAATTGTTGAACAATAGATTCTAATTGATTAATTCTTATCTTGCACTTCATAAAATACACCTCCTACATTTTTATTATAACATATATCCAAAATAAAAACTATTATTAATTATCCACCATAGTTTTCTGCACTCATACACATACATCCGTACCAGTATTTATCTGCTTCATTATAAGTGATTCCAACTGCTATATATCCGTATTTTGAGTTGCCAACATAATCCCAATGCTTTGTACTATTTTTGAATCCTTCGGCAATATTTCTTGCTATCATATTGGACGTACCAAACCATTCGCCTTTGCATATTGCTTCACGGTCATAGCCTTCGTAATAATTATATTTGGCTTCCATACCGTATTCCGTCATATCAAAGTATCGTCCGTATTTTAATTCCGTACACGCTTCTCGGATATCTATGTGAGCAAAATTATCTATTAACTGGTTTGCTCTGTACCGTGCAACCTCTGTTAATCCTGGCAAAATAGTTGCGGTTTTATCGCCTTGTGCCACACGGAATTCGTTTATATATTTAACAACCAGTTGTTCAACTTCTGCAGAATCGGCAATCACTTGCTCGACAACTTCTTCTATTGGTGTAGAATTCGTTTCCGTGGACGGCTCACTTGTCTCATTAAACTTTACTGTCTCTTGAGGTTCATGGTTAATTACAATGTCAGAACTCATATCCATAGGTTTACTCTCTACATGGGTACTTTCTTCTTTTTTTGCTGTAATATATGCATCAATCGCAGATGAGACCTCTGTGTCACTTTCAGTTGTTTTTGTTTCCAATACCGTTATATCTGGTTTCTCCATATGTGGAGGCTCGGCTTTATTACAAGCCGAGCACATTATTAGCCCACAGCAGAGAAGGAGTAATATTGCCTTTTTCATATTTCTTCTACCTCTTCCAAACCCTCCATTACCTCAACCATTATTCGAGTTGCAAGGATAAATCCACTGCGAAATGCCTCGCGCTCAGTGATGCAAGATATTTCATTTTGACAGTCCTTGAACTTTTCAAAGGTTTCTTTCTGCTTTTCTGTAAGCGAGGAGTTGAGGTCTTCTTCATTTCTGCAGATAAGTTTCACGAGCTTGTCCATCTTCGTTCCACGCTTAATGTACCTTTCATGCGGACTAATGTTGCCATAGTATAAATCTTCAAGTGTTGTCATTTTCATCCCACCTCACATAAGAAGAGGGCGACTCGCAATCGGTCATTGCCGATATCGAGTCGCCCTCAATTTTCATTTTGTCTGCTGCAATTAGTGCATGCTTTACAAGTAGCATATCAACCCAAGTCCGCTCGTCATACTCCGCAGGTCGACCGTTCCGTAGATACTCAGCTACCGCAGCACTCATCACACCATACTTTGCACCGTTGTAAACTTCTTCAACAGTTATTTGTGCCATATCAGCACCTCCTTTGCAG
>CAZSIL010000072.1:0-3187 GCA_964607025.1 uncultured Eubacteriales bacterium | reverse complement strand
TCCATCATCGACCTGGACCGGAGCACCAATTGCTACATTGCGAACATCGTCAAATGCCGCCCGCCCCGGAACCGGGATCCCTTGGAGACGGAGCAGGACGCCTGCATCGGCTATCTGCGTAACCAGGTGGCCCTTGTCCGGCCCAAAATCATCGTCTGCCTGGGCCGTATCGCCGCCAAGCGGCTGATCGATCCCAATTTCCGCATCACCCGGGAGCACGGCACCTGGGTGCAGAAAAACGGCGTCTGGATGTCCGCCATCTACCATCCCTCCGCCCTGCTGCGGGACGTGACCAAACGCCCCGAGACCTTCGATGACCTCCTGGCCCTGCGGGAGAAGATCAAAGAAGTGGGCGCGAAAATCTAAGCAATGATCCCCGGAACGGCTGTTCCGGGGATTTTCTGTATAGAAAAGCAAAAGTCCATATTCTTCCCGGGAAGAACATGGACTTCTGGAGCTAGTGACCTGACTCGAACAGGCGACCTTCTCATTACGAGTGAGATGCACTACCGACTGTGCTACACTAGCATTTATTTAGCCCAATTATTATACCTGTAATCGGGCTAAATGTCAATCTTTTTCTTTTAACTCAAATACAGGCCCCAACCTCTTCAATCTTCTCACGAAGAGCGATCAGGTCATCAAAAGTTTCCGGGCGCTTAGTCGCATCCCTCAACAGTGCGGAAGGATGGTAGATGGCAGACATCCAGATACCGTTTTTCTCCACCCACTGACCATGCTCCCGGGTGATACGAAAATCTGGGCGGATCAGCCGGGTTGCAGAAATGCGTCCCAGGCAGACGATGATCTTTGGTTTGATAAGCGCCACCTGATTGCGCAGATAGCCAATACAGGCTTCCTGCTCAGTTTCCAACGGATCGCGGTTCCGAGGTGGACGGCATTTGACAATATTGGCAATATAGCAGTTCTCCCGGCTCAAATCAATGATAGATAGCATATCATCCAGCAGTTTTCCCGCAGCCCCCACAAAGGGTTCTCCCTTTAGATCCTCCTGTTCGCCGGGACCTTCGCCAATAAACATCACATCCGCGTTCTCCGGTCCCACGCCAAAAACTACGTTATGCCTTGTCTCACACAAACCACATTTACTGCAACTAAGGCAGACCCGCTTCAGTTCTTCCCATTCCATCATGTCAGCGGCTCCTTCTGCGGTTGGCTCTGCGGCGGCGGCGCTTCGCCCGGGCCGCTGCCCGGCGTGCGGAATTCACAGCAAGATAAACCCCCAGAGGAATCACGATCACCAGGCAGGCGATACCCAAGAAGGTCAGAATATCTGTCACATCCGTATCACTTCGGCTGGCACCAGTCTGGATCTCCAGTCCGGAATTGGATTCACTGGCTACATCATGCATAGCATAAACTTCGGTCTCCGTAATACAAGAGGTTCGATACCAAATTTGTACCGTAGCGATCTGGTCATTCTTAGAAATTGGTGCTGTTAATCCGCCGTTCGATACTGTATAGCGGAAGTTCAGATTCTTCAAATTCACATTAGAAGGCAGCACGGTGTCAAAAGCCACGTTGGATTGGCCTACAACCTTGGATTCACCGTTCAACACAGAGAACTGGCTCAGCGTCTGACCAGGATAGAGAAGGCGGCTGATATGAAATCCTCCAAAGGAGAACTCCAGAAGGTCCAGAACTTCCTCAAAGCTGCCGTAATACTTAACCTGCCAGCCATTGGATTCGTAGGTTCGTGTACCGCCCATAGTCACAATGATCAGGCTCATGCCGTTGTCTTCCGCCACACAGGCCAGGCCGGCACCAATGGAATCAGAGTAGCTGGCCATACCACCAATCACTCGTTTATCATAGAACTGAGGAAGATACAGCTGATAAATCAGATGGTTTTCCGTCTCCACAACGTGCTCTTCCGTACGCCGGTTATTTGGTTCCAATGTATGGCCCGTGGATCCAAAAAGTTCTTTAAACGTAGAGTTTTTCATCGCTTCTGTAACGATTTTTGCCATATCCCGGGCTGTGGTATATTGGTCAGTCACATTCAGACCTGTACAGTCGGTGAAATAGGTATTGGTACAGCCGATTTCCTTCGCTCGTTGGTTCATCATCTCTACGAATGCAGACTCATTGGGCGTCACCGTGTTGGCAAGGATCAATGCAGCATCGTTTGCACAGCCGATCAGCAGGCAGGCAATCAAGTCATACATACTCAGTTCCTCACCCTCCATAATGCTGGCATGACGCACGCCGGCAGGCAGAGAAGAATTCCACCGGGTGGAGCAGGTAATCACTTTTTCCAGATCACAGTTTTCAATGGCGACCAAACCGGCCATAATTTTGGATAGGGTGCCAACAGCCATCTGCTCGTCAGGATTATAGGAATAAATCACCGTCTGGGTATTGGCTTCGTAGACAAAGGCTGCCTGGGATGTCTGCAGGATTCTATCGTTACCACCCAGAGGCGTCTGACCATTGATCGTGCGGCAGCCGTTGGTGATGCTGGCACTACCATATGCCACATCTGGAACGGTACTACCCGAGGATGTGATTCCTGTCGATTCTGTAGTGACAGGATCTTCTGTCTCCGTTGCCTGAACCGGAATGATTCCGCATTGCAGCACAAGAATCAGGCATAGGAGAAAACTCAGAACTTTGTTTTTTTTCATATTTATCCCTCAATATTGTTTGCCGGACTTGTCCGGTTGGAAAAATTCGTGTATAATGGACTATATTATATCAGCTTTTATTTTTTTAGTCAATGTGGAGGTTGCTCCCATGCGTAAACATCATGTAAATATTTTAGTTATTATTACCGTGATTTTCGCAGCATTTCTGATAGGATTCTTTACGGGCAGAAATTACAACCATTCCCAGGTTCAAATTTCCAATATCCATTCTGCCACGGAGATCATGGATTCAGACGCAGCCACATCTACTGAATCAAAAGCTACTCAGGTATCAACAACGCAAGCTGCATCCGTCCCGAAATCCACTCAATCAAAACCAACGTCTGCCAGCAATGGGCTGATCAATATCAACACCGCTTCCGTCGCTGAGCTGGAAACTCTCCCCGGAATCGGCGAAGTCACTGCCCAGCGGATCGTGGACTACCGCAATACATACGGCCCATTCCAATCCGTTTCCGCACTGATCAATGTCAAGGGCATCGGTGAGTCGCTCAAGTCCCAGCACACATTCAAGAGTC
>CAZSIL010000071.1:0-3303 GCA_964607025.1 uncultured Eubacteriales bacterium | reverse complement strand
GGTTGCCTAGTCTGCGATTGCCCGGTACGAGTGCAGAGGCGCACTCTGCGTTATGAATGATTACAACGCCCTTTTCCAAACGTGTGGCGGTTGCCGTGAACACCAGGTCTTCTCCAATGCTGACCGCATGATTTAGATAGTCCCTGTCGTCGCATAGCTGGGTAATGGCAGGGTGTTCACCTGGCTTAACTATGAGCGCGGTTACCATTGTTACCACCTCCAAAGGTCAGAGGAAATTGCTCCCGGTCAGGATCATGTAGCAGGGCCTCCAGCTGTGCCCGGTCAACGAAGATTCGGTTACCGATTCTCTTGGGGTCCAAGTATAGCGATACGAATTTACGTGCTTTGCGCTTGCTGACAGGTAGATACCGCTCTGTGATCTCAGTAATGCCCACCAGGGTGCTTTGATTGTTCTGTTCTTTCATTCGTTACCTCCTCTGTAATTTCGATGCTTGTGAAAAGCTTAGGTATCAGTACGCAATGTTGGCTTAGGTCGGACTTGCAGATCTGTTTGCCAATCTTCCTGGCGTCTCCAGGTTTGGGCGTGGGATCTACATACGTCAGATTATACGAGATGCTTACAATTTGCGGAGGCAATCAGCTTTCGAGACTTGTTTGGGAAAGTTGGTATGCTATTCACGTGAAAGAATTACCGGATTCTCTGGCTAAGGCCATATGGCCAGAGGATACTAAAACGACCATTACTCAGATGTTTATGGTTGCAGTCAGGGGAGCGGAAAATAGTCGTGAAACTCTGGGTATAACCGAGGATGATGGCACGGATGAATTCTGCTTTACATACAAGCACCTGTATAATAGTTGGTTGTACCGGTGGGCGAATGAGGAGTACGGTAACCTTAATGGAGATAGCGATAGCATTAAAGATATGAAACGTATGCTCTTTGATGTAGTAATGTACGCATAGATTTGAATAGCATCTCTGCCATAAGGGGCATCCCTATGCGAATAATGGGGATGCCCTGGGGGGCGGCAGGAGGCACCACAGAACCGTAGTTCTGAAATGTTCGCTTATATATTATAAAATGGATCCTACACAGGAGGTACGTTATGAAAATGCTAACGGCAAAGCAGGTAGCCGAGGTGACTGGGCTCCCTTACAGGAAGGCGCTATTACTCGTGAAGAACGCCAATCACATTCAGATAGGAAATTGTTACTACATCACCGAGCGGGCGCTGGCGGCCTTACTGAACCCCAGCACCGCAATACTAATTGAGGAGGACGAAAAATGATTACTAGCGGCAGTATGAGAAAGAAAAAGAACAAGGATGGAAGCACTTCCTGGGAGATCGTCATTGAACTGCCCAAGGATGCCATCACCGGCAAGCGTGTACGTAAGTATCGCACGGTCAGAGGTACGAAGAAAGAGGCCGAGCGTGAGATGCATAAGTTCATCGACGAGCTGGAGAAGGGCTACTACGTCAAGGACGACAAGATCTCCATTGCGGAATGGGTGCAGACCTGGCTTGAGGTCTACATTATCCCAAATGTATCCCCCACGACTTTGTCCAGATACCAGGGCATGATCAAGCGGTACATCAATCCTGTCATCGGTCATATGCAGGTGCAGAAGCTGAATACCCTGGCTGTCCAGTCCTGGGTCAATGGTTTGAAGATCTCACCGGCATCTGGCAAGGAAATGTCGGCCACCACCATTAAGCACGCCTATCATGTGCTGAAGGGTGCCATGGACAAGGCGGTTCTGGCGGGGATCATCTACCGCTCGCCCTGTACCGGTATCATGTTACCCAAGGGACAGAAGAAGGAAGCTGTGATCTATGATGAACAGCAGATCAAGGACTTAATCAAGGCTGCTAAGGGAACGGACATGGAACTGGTGATCGACATTGAGCTGTGTCTGGGCCTGAGAAGGGGAGAACTGTTGGGCTTGCAGTGGTGCGACGTTGACTGGGAGAAAAACCAGATCCACATTGTGCGTAACCGGGTAGTGGTAAACAGCAAGTCCGTTGTGAAGGAGCCTAAGACTGCCAGCAGTATCAGAACCCTGGATGCTCCGGCGATGCTGATGCAGAAGCTTCGGGCATACAGGGGCAAGTGTATTGAAAACCGTATGCGCATGGGCAGAAATTACATGGTTACGGACTTCATCATCGTTCATCACGATGGCAAGCCTGTCTATCCGGAATACCTTAGCCAGATGTTCACGAAGCTGCAGGAAATGGCTGGTCTGCCCAAGTGTCGTTTCCACGATCTGCGCCACCTCTGCGCGTCGATCATGCTTCTGCAGGGGGTGAATGTGAAGGTAGCCCAGGAACGGTTAGGCCACAAGGACATTGCCACAACTGTGAATATCAAAAATCCTTATGAACAACTAAAAGAGTCAAAACAGCTTGATTTTGTATATAGCGGCAGGAGGAAAAATCGTCCTGCCGCTATTATGTTTTGAAAAAGTGTAGAAAAAGTCACATTTTTCTGCTATAATATAAATAACAAGCATTTTCGGTGCGGTTATAGGTACATCACCCCACCCGAGAACTAAACACGGAAGACGATGAAAGCCTGTAACTTTGAAAAAAGTTGCGGGCTTTTGCGTTTATAGTGACATATTTGAAATTTAATGTTGACTTAATAAGTGAAAGGCATAACGCGCGGTGCCAATTGTCACGGAAAGGAGTATTATGGATGATAACAGAATAATTGAATTATTGTTTGAGCGCGCCGAAACTGCGCTCGATGAAGTATCCCATAAATATTCCCGACTGTACAAAGGAATTATCAGAGAAGTATTAAGCGATGAATGCGATGTGGAGGAATGCGGAAACGACGTGCTCCTGGCGGTATGGAATACGATCCCGCCGAACCGTCCCAACAGTTTGCCCTCATACATATGCAAAATCGCAAGACGTATCGGCATAAACAGATTCAAATTTAATACAAGACAAAAAAGAAACACAGGTTATATTGTAATGCTCTCCGAGCTGCAAGATTGTTTGCCGGCAGAAGAGATTATTGATGACTCCGAAGAACGCAGCGAGATAATCCGCACCGTTTTGAGCGAGTTTCTCCGTAGCCTTGATCCCGAAACCGAAATCCTGTTTGTGCGCCGATATATGTATCTTGAATCAGTGGCTGATTTGGCGAAGCGGTTTGAATTGGATGAGAACCGCATTTCAGTAAAGCTGTACCGCGCGAGAAAAAAGCTGAAAAAGGTGCTTGAAAAGGAGGGTATCAAAGTATGAAAAACTCTCGCAATGAAAAATTCTCCGAACACTTATTGAACGTCGACGAAGAGATCCTTACCAACGCATACGAAATTGACGATG
>CAZSIL010000070.1:0-3331 GCA_964607025.1 uncultured Eubacteriales bacterium | reverse complement strand
AAAAGAAAAAATAATTTTAAATTTCCTAAAAAGATAGATGTTATTTTAGATGATATGATTTATATTGATAAAGCTAATTTGAATGCAGGTGTAAAAAATAGTTTTAGACGACTTGCTACTTTTGCTAATCCAGAATTTTATAAAAAGCAAAGAATGAGAATGTCTGTATATAATATTCCGATGGTAATAGATTGTAGTAAGGAAGATGAAAAATATTTAAAAATTCCTAGAGGAACATATGAATATTTATGTGACTTGTGTAATGATCAAAATGTAAAAATGAAAGTATTTGATAGAAGAAATAGTGGAGAAAAAATAGATATTAAATTTAATGGCCAATTAAGAGAAGAACAAGAAATATCTCTTTGTAAAATGTTAGAATATGATACAGGTATTTTACATGCTCCTACAGGGTTTGGAAAAACTGTTATTTGTTGTAAAATGATTGCAGAAAAGAAAGTAAATACTTTGATAATTACTCATACATTACAGTTATTAAAACAATGGAAAGAAAGACTAGGCGAATTTTTAAATATTGAAGAAATAGGACAAATTGGTGGCGGAAAGAATATAGCAACTAATAAAATAGATGTAGCTAGTATTAAAACAATATGGAATAACGGTAAATTTAATGATATTGTAAAAAATTATGGAATGATTATTATTGATGAATGTCATCATTTAGCGGCATTTACTTATGAAAGTGCAGTAAATACTGTAAATGCAAAATATGTATATGGTGTGACTGCTACTCCTGATAGAGAAAATGGACATACACCAATCATAAAAATGCAATGTGGTGATATTAGATATGAAGTAGATTTTAAAAAATTTAATAAAGATTTAAACATTCCAATGAAAGTATATGTTAGAAACAATCATTTATCATTTGTGGATAAAAGTATTACAGACTATACAATTAATGAAATAAATAATTTTATAGTAAAAGATGTTATTAGAAATGAAAAAATTATAAAAGATGTAAAAACTGAATTTGCAAGTGGTAAAAATATATTAGTATTAACTGAAAGACTAGAGCATATGGAGTATTTTAAAGAAAAATTATCTAAATTAACAAATAATTTATTTTTATACCATGGTGGACTTGGCAAGAAAGTTTTGAAAAAGTATGATGAATTAAAAGAAGAAATTATTGGAAAAAATGATAATAAAATAATTATAGCAACTGGCTCATACATCGGTGAAGGATTTGATGATTCTAGTTTAGATGTTTTATTTTTAACTATGCCTATATCTGGAATAACTAAAGTAACTCAGTATACTGGTAGGCTTCATAGAAAAAATAAAGATAAACAAGAAATTTTAGTATATGATTATGTTGATGATAATTTTAGACAAACAAGAAATATGTTTGAAAAGAGAAAGAAGACATATGAAAAATTAGGTTATGAAATAATAGAATAAAATAAAAAGTAGACCAAATAAGACAAATAATGTTAATATTTGTGGTAAAATGAAATAGAGGTGATAAATTTGTATAAAAATAATGAGGAATTAAATAATATATTAGATGAATTGTTGCTGAAACCTGAAAATGAATGTGTAGAATTTAAACGTGCTGAAAATAATTTTGATATAGATTTATTAGGTAAATATTTTTCCGCATTAGGTAATGAAGCAAATTTAAAAAATAGACAATATTCTTGGATTGTTTTTGGTGTCGATGATAAAACTCATGAATTAACTAATACACAATTTTATTATGATGATAATTTTAATAAAGTAAAAAAACAAATATCTGATAATACAACAGATAATATAGGTTTTATTGAAATATATTCACTTTTAAGAAATAATAAAAGAGTTATAATGTTTCAAGTTCCGGCTGCATCTGGAACACCAATTAATTGGAAAGGTTTTCCATATGGTCGTAATGGAGAATCTTTAAGTGCTTTGGCTCCAAATAAAATCGAACAAATAAAAGCAACTGCAAATTATGACTGGTCCAGACAAATTCTAGAAAACGCAACAATTGATAATCTTGATAGTAATGCAATTAAATTGGCACGAGAACAATTTAAAATTAAATATAAGGGTAAGAATATAGCTGATAAAATTGATAATCTGTCTGATGCTGACTTTTTAAATAAAGCAAAATTAACTCTCGGTAACAAAATAACTATGACTTGTATGTTGTTGCTAGGAAAAAATGAGGATGATTATTTAATGGAAGGATATACACCTAGAATGACTTGGAAACTTTTTGATGAATTTAATGTTATAGACTATGAACATTTTGGAATACCATTTATTGTTAATGTTGAAAAGTTAAAATCTAAAATAAGAAATTTAAGATATAGATATATGGTTAATGAAAACACGTTATTTCCAAATGAAGTTGATCAGTATGATAATTATATTTTACGTGAGTTGATTCATAACTGTATTGTGCACCAAGATTATAAATTAAGAGGCAATATAAATGTTATGGAATATAAGGATAAGTTAATAATAACTAATGAGGGAAATTTTATTCCAGAAACAATAGAAAATGTTTTGAAAGATGGTTTTTCTTCTCCTTATTATAGAAATCAGTTTTTAGCAACAGCAATGGTAAATTTAAATATGATTGATACAGTTGGAAGTGGAATTAGAAGAGTATATGATATTCAAAAAAAGAAATTTTTTCCAATGCCTGATTATGATTTAACTGAAGATAATCGAGTTAAAGTGACTTTATATGGGAAAATAATTGATGAAAAATATAGTAAGATATTATTTGAAAAAACAAATTTAGATTTTGATAAAGTAATGTTATTAGATAAATTGCAAAAAGGTCTAGAGTTAACAAAAGAACAAAGTGATTATTTAAGAAAAGATAATTTAATAGAAGGTAGATATCCAAATATTTATATTTCATCTGATATTGCTAAAATAACAAATAGAAAAAAAGAATATATAGATAATAGAGGTCTTGATAATTCCTATTATAAAGATTATATAATTGCATATATTGAAAAATTTAGTAAGGCATCAAGAGAAGATATTAATAATTTGATATATCCAAAATTACCTTCAAATATGAGTGAAAAAAATAAAAATAATAGAGTAAGATATATTATTTCATTACTGAGAAAAGAAGGCAAAATTAGAAATGATGGTTCTCATACAAAACCATCATGGGTAATAAATAAATAATATTTTGCAAAGAAATTCGCAAAGTTTTGCAAAGAAATTCGCAAAGTTTTGCAAAGAAATTTGCAAAGATAAAAAAATTTAGAAAGGCACTTTGAAAAAAATGTCTTTTTATTATGCAATAATTTAAGATTGGAGGTAGATAAATGAATTTAAATTATGCAATATTTAGAAG
>CAZSIL010000069.1:0-3345 GCA_964607025.1 uncultured Eubacteriales bacterium | reverse complement strand
GTAAAATAGACCTCGACCTGACCGGATTCTCTGATTCTGCTCTGGAGGATTTGCTCGCAGAACCGGAGGTCGTAACCGAGGCAGAGGAGGCCGAAAAGGTGAAGATGCAGAAACTGGAGCTGACCGGGCGCATGGAACGCGCCAAATACGTGTTTTGGGCGTTCTCGGGAGGGCGAGATTCTACCCGAGCCCTGATTGCCACATGGCAAGCCTTTGCCGCAACCGGGAAGCATTGCGAGGTTATCTACATTGAGAACACTTGCGAGTTTCCCGACCTGATTATGCATATTCGGCGCGTCTGCAACATGCTGGGAGCTAACCTGACTACGGTTCACCCGGACAAGACCTACCTGACGGAGTACTACGAGAAAGGCAAGAGCCCGGACAGCCTGTACATGGACTGCGTGGAGACGCTCATCAACAAACCGATGGATAAATACATTTCCTCGGTCGTAGGGAAAGAGGACTACATCCTTGTGCGAGGTGGCCAGCCCAAGCAGAAGACGAGCCGCTCCGGCACGGCTGAGCTACAGGAAATCAAATCTAAGCCCAACATGATTATCTACAATCCATGTTTCAGCATGACCAAAGAGCAGCTGGAGGCTAAGATTCCGGAGTGGCCGGGGTACGCTGCCGGATTCAAGCGTACTGCGTGCTGGTGCTGTCCGTTCCAATGCGCCGAGCAATATGACGCTTTGCGGCTAAACTACCCATTGCTTTTTGAGGAAATGCGGAGTATAATGGGTTCAATCCGCGTTAAGTCTTATGGGATTAGGTCGTATGACGACAAGTTCCGCTACTGGGAGAAATACGGAGTAAAGATTACATGGGACAGGAACAAAAAGAAGCCGGTTGCCGTGTCCTCGTCAGCGCATGTCTCCTCGGAGAACGATGCCGATGGCACGGAGGAATCCACGATTCCGCAGCAGCCCGAAAACTGATTGCCGGATGCCCCTATTTCACAGCCTGCCCGGAAATGTTGGGCGGGCTGCCTTGTCCCCGGCCTCCGGCTAAGCGTATCCATGAACGGGTGTATGAAACCTGCGCCGAGAAATCAGAGCGCAAGAATGTCACCGGGGCAGATATTACGGATGCCTTTGAGCTGGGGGCTGAACGGACGCTTGCTATCTGCCACCGCTATGGCATCCGCAAGGCGATTCTAGCCAAGTTCTCCCCCTCCTGTGATGCGAGCGGCATTACTGGAAAGCTCCTCCGGAAAAATGGGATTGAGGTAATCAATGTGTTTTGAAAGAGAGACGATAACATGATTTTTTCAAAAAATGCAAAAAAAATGCAAAAAAGTTGACTTTTTGCAAAAGTGTTGTAGAATACCTCCAGCGAGGTGGGTCTAAAGGGCAACCTGCGGACGCTACATGAGTGTAGTGAAAAAACCACAATTTTTATTTGACCCTGGGAGCGTCTCGCTTCCGGGGTCATCTCATTCAACGCCATGAGCCAAGATTTTCGTACATTTGAACAGCAGGCTGATTTACTAATCCAGAGAGGAATGCATAGCTCAGAAGGATTAGGCAGAGAAGAATTGAAGAATCAGATAGTCGAACGGCTGAGATACATTAACTACTACAGACTTTCTTCGTACTGGGCGTTGGCTTTTACAGGAAATACCCCTAAGAGTTTCCATCCCGGTACTTATTGGGAGGATGTAATGGCCCGATATATGTTTGACCGAAAACTTCGGCAAATCTTTTTTGATGCAATCTCTCGTATAGAAATTGCCCTACGTACGCAGATAGCATATAATTGGGCCAAGGAAACGCAGGAGGATGCTCCTCAGCGGAGAAGTAACAACTATGCAGCTTCCTACAAATATAAAGACTTTTTATCGAAAGTTAATGCTTACTATACAGACAATCAATCAGAAGAAGCCGTTTTCTATCGAAAGCTGTATAGTGATGCAATGTTTTTACCTGTTTGGGTATTTGTAGAATTCACGACTTTTGGCAATCTGCAAAAGTTGATGGATAAAGGGTTCAAAGCCTCTTCATCTGTAGTAGATACCGTATCAACAGAACTAGGATATTCTGGAGATAAGGATTTCTTCTTATCAGGCATTGCTCTGCTCAAGGATATAAGAAACGCTTGCGCACATCAGTCCCGAGTTTGGGACAGACGTTGGCTTAGCCGGAAGGGTGCAAGCATTTTGAAAAATAGCCAAAACCCTGCATGGAGTTTGAAATGGGATGATAGTAATAATGCTTGGTCTAATTCAGCTAACGGCGATACCTTAATTTCGCAAAAAGACTCTACAGCAGCTGCTTTAACCTTTTGCTATCAAATCATAAAAACCATAGCCCCGCATAGTAACTGGAAGACTCGTCTTGTAGATTTATTAAACTCTCCTGACTCTCCAACGAAAAGCGTTTATAAAGTGTTGGGCTTTTCGAATGAGCATTGGATGGAACATCCTCTCTGGCAATAAAAAGCAGATATGGTGTCACCTGTAAAAAAGCAACGATATTCGACTGCGAAGAATTCCCTTCGCTGCAAGGTTGGGAATGTCGTAAAATCTGAAAAGTTCCGCAAGATTAAGAAGTGCTTTATGTGTACTAACGGACTGCTTCCTCTGACAAAAGCGGGAGCACAGTTTATAGTTCAGCTTATTGACAGGACTCATACGCCTAACGAAGCCACCCTTGAAGCACGCAAACTCAATTCGGCGATACCCCGTCTTGAGCTTGATTGAATATCCTCTTTCCCGATTTTTACGAGGCAGCTTATTCCTTCACGGATAAGCTGCCTTTTTGACATCCCCGCAGGGGTATGTTTACGTACATTCTCAATCGACTGAAGGAGCGTTCCACTTGGCTGGGACTGATTGCATTTGCGACCTCTTGCGGGGCAACTATTGCCACGGAGCTGACCGAGCCCATCATCACGATTGGCGTGGCTCTGGCAGGTCTGGTCGGCGTAGTAACCAAGGACAAGGAGAAAGACAATGGCTGAATTTCTCGCTGACATCAAGAAAGACCGCAAGTTCTGGCAGCGACTCCTGCGCTTTGCCGGGTACTATGACGGAGCCATTGATGGTATTCTGGGAGCCAAGAGCAAAGCGGCTGCTGCGGCATGGGATGAGGATGCCCGGCGAATCAAGGAAGTCTACGGCTCCTTTGACGAGCGCACGGAGAGAAATATCTCCACCCTTATCCCTCAGGCTCAGCGAGCCGCCCGCGTTTGGTGTGTAGAAGCCAACCGCGTAGCTAAGAAGAGCGGATTTGAAGTCCGCATCATCTGTGGTACTCGCACCTATAAGGAGCAGGACTCGCTCTATTCCAAACGCCCCCGCGTCACTAAGGCTCGCGGAGGTCAGAGCATGCACAACTTCGG
>CAZSIL010000068.1:0-3351 GCA_964607025.1 uncultured Eubacteriales bacterium | reverse complement strand
TTTTACTGTTTTCCTACATCCCGTTCGCTTTTGCCTTTGAAACATGGTGGCGCTCTGTGCTGCTGACAGTCATATTGGAACTGCTGATCTATCCGGCCTTGGCTTTAGCGGAAAGGTTGCCGATGTTTTCTTCTTTCGTCACCGAACGCAAGCACGGTGAGGTTAAGCAAAGTATGCTGTTGGCCTTTACAATGCTGGCGATTTGCAACACCGTCTGTTGGGGTCTGCTGGGCGATCAGTATTTGGGACTTGCCTGTATGTATGCGTGGGGCGTTGGTGATGCCTTTGCCGCACTGATCGGAAAGAGGTTTGGCAAACACAAGATCACCTGGAAATACGCAGACAAGCACAAAAGCGTGGAAGGCTCTGCTGCAATGTTTCTGACTTCTGCAATCGCCGTTGCCTGTGTGCTGCTTGCCCATGATCATTTGACGCTCCCTGCCTATATTGCGATTCCTGTTGCCGGCGCCGGTGTTGCCACCTTGGTGGAAATGGTCACCAAGGATGGGCGGGATACGATCTACTGTCCCACGGCTGCTATGCTGGTTATGCTTCCGCTGATGGCTTTGTTTGGAGGTTTTGCATGAGTAACAAAAAATCCGGGACTAAGACACTTCTCATGTCTGTACTCATGAGTGCACCCGGCCCACTGGTTGTTGGATTGGGCCTTTTAGCCGGTCGCAGCTCCACCCAAATCGCTGATTTTGTCCGAAGAAGCGCAGAACTGCTTGCCATTATCATGTCCTTTGTGATTTATCAGCTCACCACCAGGAACGGCACCACCGATGAAAAGCGAAAAGCAAAGCTGGAGCGGAGCTCCAATATCTTTGTGGGCGCTATGATGTGCATCGGCGGCAGCCTTATGATCGCACTGGCCTTTTTGGCCGATACCGGAGACAAGGGGAATGTGATCCCCGGCCTTTCCATTGCTATTATGGGTGTTATAGCAAACACCCTGTTTTGGCGCAAGTATACAAAACTGAACAAGGCAGATCCCAACGCAATTCTTGCGGTGCAGGCGAGGCTATACCGAGCAAAAAGTCTGGTGGATTGTTGCGTGACCCTTGCGCTGATGTCCGTGGCGATCGCACCGGCATCGCCGGGGTCTGCCTGGCTGGATTTCAGCGGTTCTATCATCGTTGCGATCTATCTTGTTTGGTGTGGCATTCAAACGATTTGGGAATCGGTAAGAAAGTACCGTATCAAAAATGAGTTTTTTCCATGGAACCTTTTTGTGCCGCCCATCAGTGAGAAGTTTCTGGCTATGTCCGTTCCTCGTATGAAGCCGCCCAAGGCCCTTTGGGAGGATTCGGAACTTGATGTGCGTACACACAAAATTGCCAGTTTCGACGAGGAAGAGATATCTTGCTTTGTTCTCTCTCCCAAGAGACTCCCGGAGAAAGCGCCCTGCCTGATCTACCTCCACGGCGGCGGCTTTGTGCTGGAAGCGGCAGGATACCATTACAAAAATGCAATGCGCTATGCAAAAGAAGTAGGATGCAGGGTCGTGTTTCCCCAGTACCGATTGGCCCCGAATCATCACCATCCCGTGTTTTTTGAGGACTGCTATGCTGCCATGTGCTATGCCTATGACAACGCAGATGTACTGGGTATTGATACCAATCGTATTGGCATCGGTGGTGACAGCGCCGGCTCCGCTTTGGCTGTGGGCGTATGCCTAATGGCAAGAGAGCGTAAGCACCCGGTGAAGTTCCGCTTCCAAATGCTCCCTTATCCGTTTCTGGACGCCAGAAACGAAAGTGAGTCCAGCAAACGCTTCACCGACACGCCCATGTGGAATTCCTCTCTGTCAGACCGGATCGCACCAATGACGAAAGTGGATAAAACGCATCCCAACTATGTCTGGTATTCTCCCGTGGAAGCGGAAAGTTTTGAAGACCTTCCACCTGCCTATATCGAAATGGCAGAATTTGATTGCCTCCACGATGACGGCATTCTGTATGCCCGCCTTTTGGAAGATGCAGACGTTGCGGTAACAGTGAACGAAACGATGGGCACCATGCACGGCTTCGATATTGCCGCAAAAGCACCCGCCTCTTTGGCTGCCATGGACGAGCGAATTGCATTTATGAAACGGTTGATATAAGTTTTGCCCCAAGGAGTATCTGCTCCTTGGGGCAATTTGCGTGAAACAAGTGGCAGCGCATGGGCTACTCGGTAGATTTGTTCATATTTCTATGGCAGCAAACCGCTTTAATTCATCCATAGCAGTGATATCATGCTTTTTGGAGAACATATGCGTACCGCCCTCAATGGTATAATACTTAACCTTTCGCTCATGCGGCTCATTTCTGTATGTATCGAAGGCTTGCTCCGCATATTTGATATTTACGATCTTATCTGCTGTTCCGTGAACGATCAACACATCGCCCTCATACCCCGCAATCTCTTCAAACGGGTTCATATCAATAACATCTGCCATATAGCATCGTCCGAGTTTCATAGGTCCACATCTAATATGATCAGGAATGTTTTGAGGGTCGAATTTGGCAAACATCATCTTTCCGGCTCTGGCGTCATCAGGAATGCAAAACGCCGGATAGAACAGTACAAGCTTCTTGACTCGACCTTTCAGCTTTACCGCCGTAAGAGCCGAAACAAAACCTCCCTGGCTGCAACCCATAAGCAATAATTCATCCGGGTTTACATACGGCAGGCTTTGCACATAGTCAATAACCGCTTCCAAGTCCTTTATTTCAGTCAAGACGGACATTTCCGTTGTCTTTCCATCGCTTTTACTTCTCATAACAGATCCGCCGTTAAAGTCAAAACAGTATGCGGCATATCCCATCTCAGCCAGTAAAGCTGCATAATGTCTTACTGTGTCCTGCCATGCCATAAACCCATGACATACAATAGCTATAGGCAGGTTTTCACCTTCCGGACGATATTCTGTCCCTCGAATGGATAACCCATCTCGTTTACACTCAAACGCTCTTTCCGTTATGCCGTCTTTTAGCTTTGGCTTTTTGAAAAAATCAAACATAATTTATCCCCACCGTTTACCTTTGAACTCGTCCGATTTCTTTTGATATAAAGTTACGGTGTTTTACTCCGTAAATCCTTTTATGGCGCATTTATTATTTTGCAAATTTGTTCTATTGCCTCGTCTGCTTCGGGAATTGGATAAAGCGGATAGACATGGTTCATGCCTTCTCCAACATACAATTCTGAAACGACTCCCTGTTCCTGAAGCATAGAATAAAACTCTGTAACATCTGGGTAGAAGATCTCCCTCGTTCCTGCGAACAAATATACATTCTTCAACACGGAAACATCTCCGAAAATAGGGCTGACACGGTAATCGGTAAGTTCCAGATCGCCCGCCCA
>CAZSIL010000067.1:0-3402 GCA_964607025.1 uncultured Eubacteriales bacterium | reverse complement strand
GTGAAGATGGCAAAACTTGCGTTTGCGGTTACACAATCGAAGAAGAGGTGCCGGAGTGTGAACACACAAATACTGCTGCTGTAGTAACTACCAGACCTACTAAAGATACCACAGGTCTTCGTACCTTCACTTGCGAATGTGGCGAGACTTGGACTGAGGTTATTCCTGTTGCTACTCTTAGAACAGAAGCAAATGATGGTATTACATATAGAGTAGGTATCAACCTTGCTTTGAATAGTAGTATAGAAATTGGTTTTAGAGCTAGAAAAACATTTATAGATGGTGCAAAATCTTACTATGCAATTTTCAAAAATGAGGTTTATGATAAGAACGGCAATGTTGTTGACAATACCGTTATGACTAAGGAAGAAGCAGATTTCTCTGTTGGTTTGGATAATAAAGATCGTTATGACGTTTTCTACGACGGACTTACTGCTATGGAAATGGGCACTGTAGTTACCGGTGATATTTATCGTGAATTAGCCGATGGTTCTTTTGAATATATGACTGCAGATTATAGCATAGCTTTTTATGCAAGCATCTCATTAGGCTTATATGGCGATGCGTTTGATACACTACTTATTGATATGCTGAATTATGGTGCTGCTGTTCAAACTACTTATAGTTATAATACTGCTAATTTAGTAACAGATGCATATCCAGTATTTGCAGATTATGCTGATAAAGCTTCTGATTCAGTAGGTGAATATGAAAACGTTGGTGCGAAAGTTAATAATGCAGGTGATAATCGTGTAATTAACTCATCCGTTCAGTTGTATCTTAAATCATCCATTGCTGTAGTTTCTGCAGTTCGTGATTTAAATAAAAATTCATATACTGGCGATTTATCAAATATACGTGCTAAATGCGTATATTCGAACTATGCAGGTGGTCCATATACCGAATGGCTTCCTTCTTCCGAGTTTGAAGTTATTGATGGAATGCTTTATGTAGTTTTTGATAAGTTTACTACTATTGACTTGGATCAGCCCGTAACTATTGAGATTTATGATGGCGATACCTTAGTTTCTGATACAGTAACTTATTCAATTGCTTCTCATTTATTAAATACACCTTCTACTGATACAGCTAACTATGATGTTGCTGTTAAGATGATTAAGTTCTGTGCAGCAGCAAAGGCGTATTTCTAATTAAATTGTATAACTTATTATAATATATAAAAGGTGGTGTTTTTGGTGAAAGCAACAGTAGAAATCGTAAAGTTCGATGTTAACGATGTTATAACTACATCTCAAGGTGGCGGTGCTCCTATTACCCCTTGTCCTATCGACTAATTATGACAAATAACTACGGGGAACGATTTAATCGTTCCCCGTTAGTTTATTTATTAAAAATTTATAAAGGTGTCAAAAAATGAAGATAATACAATCAGCAAATAATTTAATAGATTTGGTTATAGGTAAGCGAAAGTATGAAGAGAATGTGGCGTATAGAGCGCTTCACTATCTTGTATTTACCGAAACCGAACAAGGTAAAACATTGGTTTTCAATAATTTAACTAAGGCTATGGTTTTGCTCGATTGCGATGAATATAGAGCTTTAAAAGAAAATGATTTTTCTGAAAATAAAGAGCTTAAAGTCAAATTAGTTGAAATGCTATTTTTAGTAGAAGAATTCTTTAATGAAAAGGCAACTAGTGAATCGGTTCGTGAAATATCAAAAAATATATCCAATACAAACGAAATAACATCTTATACAATCTTACCTACCACTTCATGCAATGCAAGATGTTTTTATTGTTATGAGGCTGGTACAAAGTTTATTACAATGGATGCGTATACTGCAGATGCAGTTGCAAAATATATAATAAAAAAATCTAATGGTAAAAAAGTTTATATTCAATGGTTCGGAGGCGAACCGCTATGCAATATTATGGTTATTGATAGAATTTGCAATTATTTATTAGCAAATAACGTTTCTTTCCAATCTACTATGACAACTAACGGATATCTTTTTGATGAAAAAATTATTCGAAAAGCAGTTGATTTATGGAACTTGCGTGCAGTACAGATAACTTTAGACGGTTTGGCTGACACTTATAATAAGGTTAAAAATTATATAAACGATGATACAAATGCTTTTGAAAAAGTAATTAACAATATTGAAAAACTTTCTAAATCAAAAATCAGGGTTAGAATAAGGCTTAATATGGATTATCATAATTCGGAAGAACTTTATCAATTGGCTGATTTACTGCATGATAGATTTGAGGATCGTAAAAATATAGCTTTATATGTAATGCCACTTTATGAAAATGTCGGTTATAAAAAAACTGTGCATGATGAAATTGAACGTGAAGAATTATTTGATTCATGCATTAAATTGACGGATTATTTTTTAGAACTAGGCTTTTCTGTTCGAAATTATACAAGAATTGATAGTATTAGTACTTTTGCTTGTCAAGCCGATAATCCAACCATACAATTAATTTTACCAAATGGTGATTTAGGTTTTTGTGAACATTATCTTGAAAACGATTCATTCTCATCTGTTTTTGAAGAAAAAAAATCAAAACCGTTTTGGTGCGATTATCGCGCACCAATTGAAAAATGTAATACTTGTGCATATTATCCAACATGTTTAGTTATGGAAAAATGTGGTAATGGTAGTGTTAAGTGTAATAAATATACGATACATTCGCATATTAAATCTATCGAATACAGTATGCAAATGATTTACAATAAGTGGAAAGAAAAGTAAGGTAGCTAAAACGCAAAGCACCACTTTAAAAAGAGGTGCTTTGTGTTGTCATTGCGAGATGCGATAGTATCGAAGCAATCCGCAAATATCAAAAAAACGGATTGCCACGCTACGCTCGCAATGACGGATTGTGTGTCATTCTGAGCAATGGAATTGCGAAAGAATCCGTAATATTACTCCACACCATCGCTTACGTGGAGCCTCTTCTCAAAGAGATGCCAGAGGAACGGATTGCCCAAGGCTATTTCTTAGAGGAGAAGGCTTTAAACATTTGTTCTAAAATATATTGCAAAGTTTGTCGGTTTATGGTATACTCATTATTGGAATAAGGCGAACCTAAACGGTAGGCGGTTAAATTTTTTGCCCTCGATTTCGGGGGTGATGCCCAATGTACATAACTATTCAGGATTTATTTCAGTTTAGTATTGTTGTGATTTCAATCATAACACTTGTAATAACGACTACAAAAAGAAATAACCGCCCAAGCGACCAAACTTTAGCGGTTATTCTTTGACACCAATTTTTGAGGGCTAACCGTCTATACGGCTTGCCTTATTTCACCTATATTATACCACAAATATCTAAAATGTCAAGCACCTCTCGTTTGAGAGGTGCTTTGTGATTGTGCCTCCACTTGTCAGGGGAGGTGGCAAAACGAAGTTTTGACGGAGGGGTAGTTTT
>CAZSIL010000066.1:0-3408 GCA_964607025.1 uncultured Eubacteriales bacterium | reverse complement strand
GGTATCGATGTCGAAAATGATTACACGCATAGCATAGCTCCTTTTCACTCCGGTTGGGAGGTATTTCTTTTGTTTCGAAGTTATGTGCTACAGGGAATAATCCGTCTCTTCGTATTTGGAAAAATCCATGGCTTTGGGTCTGGAAGGGGTCCGCTTGCAGGGATCGTACTTAAATTTCCGGCAGGAATCGTATTCCTGGCGCAGGCCGCGCTTGGTGCAAAGCACCTGACCATCCTCCAGGCTGGCCCCAAATGTACAGTAGGAGCAGGAACGCTCAATTTTTTTGCGAAACAGCATAATGCTTTCCTCCTAATCTTCCTGTCTGCATTATACACGAATGGGTTCCGGAATGCTACCTTTTTTTCCTTTTTTCTCAAACGCGGCAAGAAAAGGAAGAACGAGCAGCCACAAAGGAGACAGCAGACCAAGATATATGGCGGAAAGCAGTATGCTCAGAAGCATCTGAAGCAATTTGCCCCGGAAGTACCATTTCAGTTCCAGTCCCCGGGTAACGGACATTGTCTGCAAGCCGACACACACTCCGCCGAAGGCCAGAAATCCGCTGCACAGCAGAAACCGCAGCTTCTCAGAGGCGGTCTGATACAGTCCCGCGCATCCGTTTGCCAGCTCCAGAAGTCCGATGACCGACGTACGGATCCAGTCCGGAAGCAGAAACAGAAACCACCTGTCTAAAAAAACACCCAGAATGCGGAAGACAATGACCCATCCGCACACCTGCGCTGTCACCGAAAGGCTGCTGCGCATAGTTTCGGATATGGAAACGATTTGCTGTCGGGGAGCCATGGTCCCCGATCCCGGTTCCTGCCGAAAAAACATACCTGTCAGCACGGCACTGAAAATGTGGATACCCCACAGTATCCATCCTGCTGCGGGATCGGAAAACATTGGTGCAGCCATTCCGAACAGAAACGCCGGTCCCGCATTATTGCAGAAAGTCAGCAGCCGTTCTGCATCCCCTTTTTCAATGCATCCCTTTTCCCAGGCATCATGCACACATTTGGCCCCTACAGGATATCCACCCAGAAAACCGCTGATCAGAAGCGGCTCTGTACTTTCCGGCATCCCCAGAAGCCTGCCCAACGGCCGAAGCAGGGGAAGGGAGGAGCCCATCAGATCGTTCACCAGAATTCCCGACAGGATAAAAAAAGGAAACAATGAGGGAATCACGGTCTTAAGACACAATTCCAGTCCCTCCCCGGCCCCCATCAGAGCGGTTTTGCTGTCCAATATCAGTATCAGCATACCCAGGGCAGCAAAGACACCCGGGAGAATGTTGCGCTGCTTCATGTCCCTCACCTCGGAAGAATCTATGCAAGCAGACATCCCATCATTCATATGCTAACAGCAAAAGGAGGTGCCTGAATGAAGGGCAGGGGACGGATATGGGACACAATTGCAGACAGCGCCGATCTGCCGGGGGAAACCATTCCGGGCCAGAGCATTCTGGAACTGATGGGGGACAATCGGATTCTGATCGAACAGCACCGGGGGGTGACGGAGTACAGCCGGGAGAAGATCGGCGTGAAACTGAAATTCGGTACGGTGTGCATCTGCGGCTGCGGTCTGGAACTGACGCATATGAGCAGGGAGCAGCTGGTGATCCGCGGACGAATTGATGCGGTGACCGTACACAGGAGGGGATAGGATGAATCTATGGAGATCAATGACCGGACAGGTAGTGGCCGAGCTAACCTCAGCCGATGTGCCCGGGGCTCTGATCGCAGCCAATGAAAGCGGGATAAATATCCACAGGGCGCAGTTTGTGGAGGAGCTCACCGTGCAGCTGACAGTTGACCGCAGGGACTATTCTTCCCTCAAAATGCTGGCGGATAAGCGGGGAGAGAAGCTGAGAGTTCTGAAGCGCATGGGATTGTATTGGGCGGCAGTGGCTGCGTTTAAGCGGCCTGTGCTGATGGTGGGACTCGCTTTTTTGCTTCTGGCTGCCATGATCCTGCCGACCCGGGTCCTGTTTGTCCGTGTGGAGGGAAACGAAAACATCCCGTCCAGGCTGATCCTTGCGGCGGCAGAGGACTGTGGGATCCGGTTTGGAGCATCCCGCCGGGAGGTGCGCAGCGAAAAGGTGAAAAATGCCCTTCTTGGTCAGGTTCCTCAGCTGCAATGGGCCGGGGTAAATACCGCGGGCTGCGTGGCTACCATCTCCGTCCGGGAACGAACCCGGACGGAAACGAGGGAACCATCCCAGGAAGTAAGTAGCATCGTGGCCAGTCGGGATGGCGTGATCCTCTCCTGCACCATCACCGCGGGCAGCGGTCAGTGCGTTCCCGGGCAGGCGGTGAAGGAGGGCCAGGTACTGATTTCAGGCTATACAGATTGTGGGCTTACGATCAAAGCTACCCGGGCGGAGGGGGAGATCATGGCCCGTACGAGGCGGGAAATCACGGCAGTGACACCATCGGAAGCCCTGCGTCGGGGGGACAGTCCCTCGGAATCCAAAAATTACAGTCTGATTCTGGGAAAAAAACGCATAAATTTAGCAAACAGTAGTGGAATTTGTGATGCCACTTGTGGTAGAATGTACAAGGAATATTATATCACCCTGCCGGGTGGTTTCCAGCTGCCTGTTGCCCTTGCGGTGGAGCGGCACATCTGTTATGATACCGAAACCTTTGAAAGGGCTGTGGAGGAAGTGGAATCCGCGCTGATCTCCTTTTCCCGGGACTATACACAGGCGCAAATGGTATCGGGAACGATAATGGATTCCGAGGCTTTCTTTGCCGGTGGAAAGGGGATCTGCAAGCTGGAAGCTGACTATTTATGCGTTGAGATGATCGGCAGACGCCGGCAGGAGAACTAGGAGATACGAATGGGAAAAGTAGTTGAGAGAATCGTCAATGCCGAGCGGGTGGAAGACCTGATCGCGGTATTTGGCTCCTTTGATGAAAATATCCGCCGCATCGAGGATGCGCTGAATGTGCATATCGTGAACCGTGGCACCGATCTGAAGGTGTCCGGTGACGAGGAAATGGCCGACAAGGCGGTGCGAACCCTCGAGGGATTGCTGGCTCTGGCAGCCAAGGGCGAAACCATCGATGAACAGCGGGTCCGGTATCTGATCACCCTGGTCAACGAGGGCAACGACCACCAGGTGGCCCAGATGGCCAAGGATGTGGTCTGCATCACCGCTAAGGGTAAGCCCATCAAAGCCAAGACTGTGGGCCAGCAGGTCTACATGAAGGCCATTCAGAAAAATACCGTTACCATCGGTGTGGGTCCCGCCGGTACCGGCAAGACCTATCTGGCGGTTGCGGCCGCTGTGGCTGCCTTCCGGGAGAAAAACGTGAACCGGATCATTCTGACCCGGCCTGCGGTGGAAGCCGGCGAACGGCTGGGTTTCCTGCCCGGTGACCTGCAGAATAAGGTTGATCC
>CAZSIL010000065.1:0-3440 GCA_964607025.1 uncultured Eubacteriales bacterium | reverse complement strand
AAAATTTATAACCCCAAACCTCGCTTGAGATTTGGGGTTATTCGACAGACTGAAACCGACCTGTTGGTCGGTTTCTGTTTTAGTTGTTATGAACTATTTAGATGTCATCGTTAAAAAGCTTCATCGGCTAAAAAATTTAAAGTTTAGTGTCACCACAACTTGATCACTCTATCAAATCATCAAAGTTTGAAGTTATTGCAGTAAATAAATAACTAGTTACGCTTCTATCTGTATCATATATGTAAAAAGATACATTTCCTTCACCTTTTAATGCGTTGATTACTTTTTCTTTATTGTTAGATTCTATAACAATTCTATCTCCGTCCGCATACATATAACCGCTCAAATCGTACTTATTACCGTTACCGTCTTTCATAGTAATTGTGTAATGATTAGCATCATTGTATGCATTCTTCACTTGTCTATTTGCGTACTCAAATAAAATTATTGATACATATTCTTCGTCAACAAGTATACGCGCTGTCAAACCGGAATCTGTTGTTGCGCTATTACTGAAACTTCCTATAAATAGTGTATTATTTGTAACATACCATTCATCAGTTTCTTGATTAAACTCATCAACATAATATTCTTTTGCCCATAAGGCTTTTTCAACAGTAGTTTCTTCAGAAACCGAACCGGTCGCTTGCGATGAACTAACATCGCTGTTAACGGCAGTGTTATCAGCTTGAGAATCCGATAAATTTGAAACAATAATCAATACTACCAAACAAAGTAAAACCCAAAACCACCATTTTTTATAAATAGCCTTTTTGTTTTTTCCGCCGCAATTAGGACAATGCTTAGCATTGGCGGCAATTTCTTTACCGCAAGTTTTACATAAAATCATTTTTTTCATTTTCCCACCTCCTTTCATTCGATTATACTCAATCTTTGAGTAATTGTCAATACTCAATTTATGAGTATGATATTATGAATTTAAACAAAGTAGGTGAAGAAATGAATTATCGGGAACGAATGCGTGGTTTGAGAGAAGATAAAGATTTAACTCAAGCCCAAGTGGCAAAAATCATAAACAAATCCCAACAGGGATATAATCATATAGAAATCGGTCGAGCAGAACTGAAAATAGAAGATTTAATAAAACTTTGTGACTTTTATAAGGTATCGGCTGATTATTTCATAGGCAGAAAAGAAAAATAGCACCCAATTCCGTTTGGAATCAGGTGCTGTTTTTATTATTTGGACTTAACTGTATTTATTGACGAAATCAGCATTACACGAATGCTTGTACAAGCAGAATCAAGATTTTTGTTGGTTACTTCGTCAATGTAATTTGTTTTATATAAAAGCTCAAGCTAATAGCCTGTCTCATTGGCTTCTTTGAGGGCAATTTGGAGTTTTGATACAAAGTCTGCTTTACCGTGAGCATAATTTGCTTCGTGAATGTTTGCACCAATGCTTGTTGCAGAGCGTTCTAATTGATTAACAAGAGAATAATGTCCCTTTATGTTTTCACAAAGTTTTATGACCTTTACGGAAAAGTCCATTGATAAATCGATAAGTTGATTTTCTTTCAACTTAACCACCTCAATAAGCATTATAACACACTTAATGAAATATTGCTATGCAATATGAAATAATCCTAAAGGATTATGAAATTTTCTGCTAATGCAGAAAGTGAAATAAAATTCGCCTCTTAACATTTGCAAAGCAAATATTTCATACGCTTCAGCGTATTTCATAGCGAAGCTATTTCACTCGCCGCAAGGCGAATTTCATTGAAAAAACGACTTGTCGAAACAAGTCGTTTTTTCTGGCTGTTACGAACCATTATGATGCCAAGTTTAAGTAGGTCTTTTGTAAGGCTTAAGCCAACATATAACCTATGTTGTAACCTGCATTATAAAGAAACCATATTGCTGCAATAAAAATTAAAATACCGCCAACAACAGTGAAAGCTTTGATTTGGGTATTACTGCCTGTGGAAGCGAGAAAATAACCAATTGTTGCAATAATCATAGGGAATATCATACCTAACATATTTTTGCCCTGCTTTCATAATCTTTAAAAAAAGATTAATTAAAACATATACCAAGGTATCATCCACAAAATGAATATAATTGCGCCGATAGCTACAAGTGCTGCGAGTATTAAACCGGTTTTATTGTTTGCTTGATTGTTTGTCTCGTTGGCTGAAAGAACCTCAGCAGAAACATTAGCACCAACGTTTGTTAGTTTGTTTCTGCAGTTGTTATTCATATTTGTTGCGGCGGTGGAAATTGTAATTCCAATGCTAGGAGTAGTAAACATCTGATTTTTAGCGTTTAGCTTGTACATTGAAACCAATTCGGTAAGCAACTCGACAGCATAATCAAATTTTTCTTTTTCTATAATAGGATCATTTAACGCCTTTACAGCATCAACATAGCGATAGAACGCGTTAGTAAATCCTATAGCCGCATTTGACATTTCGCCAAGCTTAATATCATAGCAATTACAATAAGCTCGGAAGAACGGTGCATCAATATTAGAAGCATCGTTAATTACAACCATATCAAAGTGTTTTGCTGCCTCGGTATGTTGACCATTTTTCATTTCTTCAATTGCAGTTTTCATAAGATTTTCAAGATTTAGTTCCATTAAAAATACCCCCTAAATTTTATGTTATATATTATAACATATATTTATAACATTTGTCAAGCCATAATAATGGTGAGGTGATATAAAATGAAAGAAAAACTCATCATAAATAAAAAATCTTTAAAAGGCGAAGACGGTTATAAAACTTTTTCCATTAGAATTAAGGACGAAACTGTTGCTAATCTTGATAAATTATCCAATGAAACCAACCGTTCAAGAAATGAGCTTATAAATATTTTGCTTGATTATGCTATTGAAAATAGTGAAGTAAAATAATGAAAGCACCTGACTCCATTTGGAATCAGGTGCTATTTTGTTTTGATTTAACCGTATTTATTGACGAAATCAACATTACACGAATGCTTGTACAAGCTGAGTCAAGTTCTTTATAAATTGCTTCATCAATGTAATTTGTTTTATATAAAAGTTCTAGCCAATAGCCTGTTTCGTTGGCTTCTTTTAGGGCGATTTGAAGTTTGGATATAAAGTCTGCTTTACCGTGTGCATACTGCGCTTCGCGGATATTTGCACCGATAGATGTACCGCTTCTGCCAATTTGGTTAGATATTATATTTTCTTTTTTAAGTTTGAGGTCTTTAACGAGGTTAATAATATCAACTGCAAAATCCATTGATTGAACAGATAATTTATCATCGCGCATAATAGCACCTACTTTCAAATCAAGTATAGCATAAACTTTTGACTTTGTAAATGAAGTATTTGCTTTGCAAATATGAAGCAGGGCTTACGCCCTATGAAGCACGAGCTATCGCTCGTATGAAGCGAAGCGTACCTTATCGTGCCATAGCACACTTCATTAGCGTAAGCGTCTTCAT
>CAZSIL010000064.1:0-3611 GCA_964607025.1 uncultured Eubacteriales bacterium | reverse complement strand
TTGGTAAAAGGTTCGGGTTTGAATGCTTTGGTGCGAGTGTTCTTATAGGATTTAACCGAAAAGCTGCATAAATAAAGGGTTTTTGCAGTCATAAAACAGTACATCAACCCTATTTTAACACTCTAAAATCAATCAAAATGCCCAATCAATTATGAAATGAGGCATTAAAAATGAAACGAATATTATTTGTTATATTAACACTTAGCATACTCTTATTATCCGCTTGTTCAACTAAAACGGAAACAGCTGATGTATCCTCAAATACAGAAAACAAGACGGTAGAAACTGTGAATTCTGAAACAAATAGCAGTACACCAACAACCTCAAATTTAACAAATACAGAAACTGAAACTTCCAAAACGGAAGAGGTTGTAGTAAGCAGTACAAGTCAAGCAACGGGATCAGCTATTAAAAATACAGAAAAAGCGGCTGAGAGTTCCATTCCAACTAAGGTCGAGCATGAGGTAATAACAACACAAGTAGACCCCAACAGTACAAGCATTACTGTTACTACCCAGCCAATAACAGAGAAAGAAATTATACTCAAAGCAACCGATTCTGATTGTTCCTTAATCGCTGATAAGGTCATCGAATATATCAATGCTTTTCGTGTTCAAGAAGGTGTCGGATCAGCAGTTAAACTTTCTGGTTTGACTGAATATGCTGGGTACCGCAGTCGATAATTAGTAACCAACTTTGCACACGATACGGTTGATGAACGTGCAGCGGCAACGACACTCAAATACGGTGAATATATTGAGCCATCATTATACGGCATGACAGGTGAACCGTATTATACTGCGAACGCTCGTGAGGCAATTGCTAAAACTTCGTTTGGCGGTACAGTTGATGACGTTGCAAAGCGTCTTGCAAGAATGGCTAAAAACAGTTCGGACCATTGGAACTATGTTGGCGGCGAAAAGTATCAATATATCGCCGTTGGCATTACTTATGAAAGCGGAAATTGGTATTGCTGTATCGCAATGTCAAGAGAAAATATAGATAACAAGTAAATACTATTTTAAGCTCTGCTGCGTCATTTTGCGGCAGGGCTTTTATCTTATTTTTGGAAAGGAAAATTTATATGAAAATTCTATTTTGGGTAGTGTGGTTTGCAAACCACACCCCGCGACAAATAAACTTCATTGAAAAACCATCTTTTAACTATACCAAATCCCAGTATTTATACGGGTTTGAGAGCAGTTTTTGCATGTCCAAAATTCAATCGTCTAACATGTATAGGATGGGAGGTGTGGTTTAATGTTATTGACTAAAGCAGAAATGGAGATTTTACGGCTTTGTGCGTGGTGCAAAGAATTGCCCACGCGAAAGTCGGAAAATCTCCCTACAGAAATAATTAACGAGTTATCGGTATGTGGATTTTTACGTGTAACAAGAAACAAATTGAGTTATCGCCTTACACCGTTAGGCTATGAGATACTGCAAAATGCGGGATATAATTGTTACACAGATACGGCTTATAGAACAGATGAGCATATTATTGCCCGTAGACACCAAGGGGCAGAGACAGCACTATTCCTTAATCGTTTTGGTACTGATGTTTTTGTGGATACCCCTCGTGCAGAAACGCGCAAAGATTTTTATGCATCTGCTTATTCCATACGAACTGCAACCAAAAGCACGTTGCTAAATATGACGCAGCTGATAGGACTCTATTATAGCGGCGAAACAATGTTTGTTTGCTACTATGTTTCAGATGAAATTAACGGTCTTTATGCTAACGTTGAGCAACGCAATTTCAATATGCAAACTGTAACTTGCGGAAGAAAACCTTTTGTAATTTATATGGGTGCTAATTCGCTTTTGGAAATTGCGGATATCGTAATGACCGAGAGATGCAGAAATGAAAAGCAGACTTATGACACCTACACAGAAGCCTTTGAAAAGTTTGAGTGTCCTGTTGCGATCATGCCTATGAACGAAGACGGCATAAGAACATTAGAAGTGTTAAAGTTAAAAGACTACCGTACGCAAATTGCTAAAGCGGTTTTAGGTGAAGATTACCTTCCGCCTGAGAATGATCACACGGATGCGATAAGTAAAAGTACCGGAGAAAGTTATATTGTCGGTGTCGACTGTAATATTCCAAGAATTAAAAAAGCAATGGGACTCGATACAAGCGCACCAAATATCATTGCTTTTGATTATCAAGTTGATACAATTAACAAGTTTTGCTGGGGTGATATCCGAAAAATTTCCTTAGATGAGGTTGAACGAGTGTTCAGACTGCCTCGAAAATGTCAAAAGAAAAAAAGCGAACCATTCAAAACCAAGAGCGGAAAATATGTAAATGTGCATATAAATCGCCCGAAAGCCCGCTAAAATCCCAGACATGCAGAAACGGCATATCAAGACATGCCAAAATTGCAGTTCTAGATATGCCGTTTTTGCACACAAGAAAGATTGATATTATAAAGATTAATTATAGTTATATATAGTAGTCAGTCAGTCTGTCATAAAGAATATAGATATTAAGCCATCGCTTTTGCGGTGGCTTTGTTAATTTATTAGCGACAAAGTATTATATAATTACGCATTTCGCAGAAAGTTAGGTGATTGAATGAATACATACGGATATGTTCGAGTATCGAGTATAGATCAAAATGAGGACAGGCAAATGATAGCTATGTCCGAGAAAAATATACCACAAAAGAATATCTACATAGACAAGCAATCGGGAAAGGACTTTGAGCGTCCACAATACAAGCGGCTCGTCAAACGGTTAAAACCCGGCGATTTACTTTACATACTTAGCATTGATCGTTTGGGGCGCAACTACGAAGAAATACAACGGCAATGGCGTGTATTAACTAAGGATATCGGTATTGATATTTGCGTGATTGATATGCCATTGCTTGACACTCGTAACGGTAAAGATTTGATGGGTACTTTTATTGCCGATCTTGTTTTACAAATACTCTCTTTTGTTGCCCAAAGCGAACGTGAAAATATCAAGAAACGTCAGGCGGAAGGTATTGCAGCTGCAAAAGCAAAAGGTGTTAAGTTTGGTAGACCAGAGAAAAGCGTTCCTAATGATTTCCCTAGACTGATTTGGGAATGGGAGAAAAACAAGCTGTCTTTTTCTGAACTTTTGGAACGGTGCAATATGAGCGAAGCCACATTTTATCGGCGTTTGCGAGAATACCGCTTGATAAACAAGAAAAAATAAGCCCTCAAAAAGTGTACCTTTTGAGAGCTTATTTTACTGCATTAAATTTTACCACAATTCGACATAAAGTGCAATAGAAATACGTAAAAATTTTCTTCAACCAGTATTTCGAGGGAAAATCGATTAAAAAACAGTGCACCATCGCCTATTATCAAAAGGTACACCTTTTGATAATATCCCAAATTGGAGGTTGAGATATGGCACAGATTGCCGAAATCATTAAGTATGAAGGCGATAATAGTACCTTCATATGGAAGCATCCGTGCGAGGATTTTAACACGACCACTCAGTTGATCGTGCACGAAAGTCAGGAAGCCATATTCTTTATGAATGGACAAGCTCTTGATTTGTTCGGCCCCGGACGGCACACGCTTGAAACTCAAAACATCCCGCTTCTCAGGAAGTTTATCAACATTCCCAC
>CAZSIL010000063.1:0-3752 GCA_964607025.1 uncultured Eubacteriales bacterium | reverse complement strand
GATATTTCCTGCAACTATTCAGCAAACTACGGGGAAGCCTATTTTGATGACATTCAGCTTATCCGCACCTCTATTGAGGAAAACTTACAAAGCACAGATTTTGAAGATGCAGAAGCTACCGAAACAACAAATTCTGCAAAATCCACCGAAACTACAGAAACCACCGACATTGCCGACAGTGAAAACACCGATTTTGAAGAATTAATTGACTCATTCGGTAATGCACTTACCGAAACCACCTTTGCTGACGGTGAATTCGGTACAATCTACCGCTCATTTGGGTTTAATGAAGAGTCTGAAAATCTCGAAAATGCAGGCAACGACCTTGTCTCAGAAACAGATGCCAGAGGTAACAAAACCTATTACGAGGTGGACGAGCTTACCTCTCGCAACAAATCTGTAACCGACAGAATGGGTAATAAAACTCTTTATGATTATGATGCATCAGGCAATGTTAGTAAGGTTTCAAGCCAAAATTCAGATGGTACTGAAATGGCGAATGTTTCATATAGCTATGATACATTTAATAACCTTAACGAAATTGTCCGCGGTGACGGCTTGAAATATGTTCTTTCCTACACCACATATAACGAGCTTGAAGCAATAGGTATTAAGGGTAAAGAAGAAAAACTTATAAACTACACCTACAAAAACGGTAACGGCAGACTAAAAGAAATTAGCTATGCTAACGGCGATAAAATGACCGCTGCATATAACGGTAACGGACAAATGATTGCTGAAAAGTGGTTTAATAAAAACGACAGCCTTACTGCGTATTATAAATACCGCTACGACTATGAGGGTAATATAGTTAGCTCTATTGACATTTTGGCTCTTAAAGAATATAATTATATATACGAAAACGGCAAGCTCATTCGCTCTGCTGAAAGCTCAATTATTATTGACGAAAACGAGTTCGGCACCTCAAAACAGCTTGTATGCTCTCAGCATTATTATTACGACAGCGAGGATAAGCTCACTAAAAAGGTTATTAAATTTGCTAATGGCAGAGAGCGTGTAGTTAATTATGAAACTAAGGACGATAACACCGTTTCAAAGCTTATAATTGGCGATAAAACCATTACAAGCCATTCAAAGACCGACTCATTCGGCAGAAAAGTCTTTGACGAATTGCAGTTAGGCTCGGGCTTTGTATCCCGTCAGTTCAGTTACCTTACAGGTGAGTTCACAGATGAGCATCAGGACAATGCAAAGCTAAAGTCCTCCCCCACTACCCAGCTTGTAAGCCAGATAACCTTTGACGACGGCAGAACTATTGAGTACGAATACGATGCTGAAGAACGTATTACAAAGGTTACCGACTCGTTAGACGGTATTACCGAATATACCTATGATGCATTGGGTCAGCTTACAACCGAAACCGTAAACGGTACGGTAACTAACACAATGACCTATGACAACTACGGTAATATTATCCAAAAGAACGGCATACAGTATCTTTACGATAATGTTTGGAAAGATATGCTCACAAGCTTTGACGGTACGCCCATAACCTACGATGCTCAAGGCAACCCTATAAACTACTTGGGTCACACATTAACTTGGCAAAAAGGCAGACAGTTAATGTCTTTTGATTCAAATACCTACACTTACAACGCAAACGGTATTAGAACATCTAAGACTATTGACGGTATTCGACACACATATATCCTTGACGGTGCTAAAATACTAAGGGAAACCTGGGGCATAAACACCCTCGAAACCCTTTATGATAACGAGGACAATGTTTGCGGTATTATTTATAACAACACACCCTACTATTTCCTCAAAAATCTACAGGGCGATATTATTGCCATTGCAAACGCTGACGGTGATACAGTTGCACGTTACACTTATGACGCTTGGGGCAAATGCACCATTCACTATACCTCACTAAATGCCAGCATTGCCGACATTAACCCCTATCGTTACAGAGGTTATTACTACGATAAAGAGATTGGTATGTATTACCTACAATCCCGTTATTATGACCCTGAGGTTGCGAGGTTTATTAATGGGGATAGTGCGGAATTATTAGGACAAAACCCTGCAAATTTCAGTCATAATCTATTCTGTTATTGTCTTAATTCTCCAATTATTCATAGCGATAAAACAGGGTTCATTACTATGGTTATAATATTTGGCGTAGCCATACCTATAGCCTACGTCGCTGTTTGGTTAGCATTGGTGGGTTTTGCCCTTGCATATGCAATTAATAGAGATTTTAGGAATGCCGTCAATCAATTAGTTCTTATGCTTATCCAAGGCGCAATAAACAGTGTGGGATATTTAGCCAACGTAATAACAGATGCCGTTTCTAATGCCAAAAAAAGTCGAAAATATAGTGGTTATGAGTTACATCACATTGTCGCACAGTCAGATTGGCGTGCATATACTACTCGAAGTTTACTTGCGAGGTATGGGGTTTCGGTATATGTAAAAGAAAATTTGGTTTATATTAAAAAAACATTGCACAAACACATTCATACAAATTCCTACCATGCGGCTGTATATCTGGTTTTGAAGTCAAGTACTTACAAAAGCGGCACTTGGTATCAAAAACGTCAAAGATTATTGGCTTGCTTAGTATTTATTGGCGCTTTGTTGAGTAAAGCAAGTAGATTTTTTTAATAGGGGATTTACTATATGTCTAAAGAAAAAACAAAAGTAAAAAAACTGAATTTCCCAATTTTATCTAGAGCCAAAAGTTTGGCGATTTCTGATAGTTATATTATTACTTTTACCGGTAAAAAAGCAAACATTTTTGATAAAAATTTGAATTTGCTGTATACAATTTCCGATTTGCAATATGTGTATCATGGATATATCTCACCAGATGAAAGCAAGTTATTAATGGTTTCAACGGCAAATATTTTTTATGTTTTTTCTTTAGACAACTTTGAGTGCCTAAAAAAATATTCTTTCAAAGGACGTTTTAATTATAATTTGGAGGGGCATGGCGCATGGGAATTTGATGGAAAAACTTTTTTAATAAATGCCACCGATAAATATTCACTTCATACTTGCATAATGTATTTCTCGCTTGAGCAGGAAGAGCCGATAAAACAAATTGAACTGCCAAAATATAATTTTCAAACTGTTAATAAAATTGAACAAATGGGTAAATTCTTATTTGCCGGTTTAAATTACGAAGATGAGCATAAAAATTATTTATTTTATTTCTCTGGAGATGTATTTGAGGAATATCCAATAGAAAAATTTGATGATGTAATTTTAAGCATAGAGTATAATAATGTTTTAGATTGTTTAATTATATATGGTGCTAATTATTCGATTTTTTGTAGCAAAGAAGGAAAATTTATTAAACCTATCGAAACCCAAAAAATCCTTAAAAAAAATTTATTGGTTTTGAATAATTGGTTAGGTGAATTAAAATTTAATAAGCGAGAAATAGAGGAAATTATTGACAGCATTTTTGATTTTATAGGAAAAGATAATCAAGATTCCTTTGAAAACATTAATAAACTCATATGGTCAAATGATGAGCAATTAATTTATGGTGCAACTAGCGAAAGATTTTTTATTTATGATAAAAGAGCCCAAAATGTTATTTTCTCAAAGAATATAGCATTTGGCGTTTATGACATTATTCAATTATGCAATAATAAACTTTTATTGGCAACATGGAACGGTATTTTAATATACGAGATTAATAATGTGTAACACAGCGGGACGATTCGAAACCACTGAAAAAGAGCGATTTTTAACAACTTAATAGTTTAAAATTGTAG
>CAZSIL010000062.1:0-3789 GCA_964607025.1 uncultured Eubacteriales bacterium | reverse complement strand
GGATTACTAAAGCAGACGACAGAACAGCAGCAACCGCTACTTGCCAGGGTTTAAAGCTCCGCCGCAGCAAAAATGCTCTATACGCCATATATAGCATGATAAAGCTGTAGATAAAGCTGAATCGGTAAGGAATCATATTTGTAAAGTGGAAACCGTGCCAAATATAATCCAACTGTCGAATAAGAAAACTAAGTGAAAGAAAAACAAGCAGGAAAACGGCGCAGATCTTTTCACGTAGTTTTACCTGTTTACATGTTAGGAACAGGAAAGAGAAAACAACGGTAATAACACCGCAATATATGTTTGGGAGCGCGTCTGCTTCCTTAAAATTGATAGAAGTTGCGCCGGTGCTGTTTCCGGCTACCTGCTTCATACCATCAAGAGTTGCAATAAATCCGGTCTTAATAGCTTCCCATCCGGAAGTTATAGCATTCCACTTTGAGCCTTCGGCCCAGAATTCCTTGGCCTGTGTCCAGTTTGAGTGGATTGCTTCCTTGTAAGTTTTTGCATCAACGATGTTAAGCTGGAAGTTTTTTGGAAATTCGTTGACGCTTGACTGAGTAGTTTGAAGTGCGGCAAGAGTAGGTAACTCCAGTATTGCGGTCATACCAATTGCAAGAATTGAGAAAAGCGCGATCCGCAAAAGATCTTGAAAGAGTTTCTTAAAACTCTCCCATCTGCATATCTGATAGCATACAAATGTCAGAAAAACAAAAATGCAAGTAAAGAAGCCAATATAATAATTAGAAAATACAGACAGGAAAAGACTGATGGTATAAAGTAAGAATTTCTTTTCTTTAAGCAGGCTGTAGGTGCCCAGGGCCACAAGGGGAAGCAGGGAGAACGTATCCAGCCACATAACATTCCACTGATATCCCAGTGACCACGCACACAAGGCGTAAAAACTTCCAAAAAGCGGAACGGACCAATCATTTTTCTTAAAGACTTTACTAAGAAATAAAGAGAAGAAAAGCCCGGCAAGACCTAATCGAACGGGGGTAAGAAACGTAAAATAATATAACAGAAAAGATTCTGGGATAAAGATGCTTAGTAGATTCAGAGGTGAGGCAACATAATAGGAGATGAGACCGAGGTAATCGATGCCCATGCCTACGTTCCAGCTATATAGTAACGATTCACCGCTTAATATAGCTCTGCGAAACTCCTTAAAGAACGGATAGTATTGATGATAACCGTCAGAATAAAGCAGGGATTTGCTTCCAAAAGGCAATACTCCGTTTAAGATCATAATGATTAGCATTGCAAAAAACGGAATTACAAATCCAAGCGGAATGAAGTTGAATTTCTTCTGTTTAAGTCTTGTGGGTCTCATAATTTGCTCCCGAATATATTTTATCTTTATCTATATTGTAAAATATCTGTAAGTTTAAAAATGATGCAGGATAAGGTCAAAGGCCAGCTTCAGACCAGGATACAGACTGTCAATCTCCAGATATTCCTCCCGCGTATGCGCTTTGGCACCTCTGTAGGCACCTACACTGAGTGCCGGGATTCCCATAGAAAGAGGAATATTGCAGTCCGTTGATCCAAAGCCGCAGCATGCATCTACATCGTAATAGGTCTTTACGGCGGCTTTTACTCGATCAATAAGCTTTTCGTGAAGCGCAGGATCGATAGGGGAGGCACAGGGTCTGTCACCAACAAGCGTAACATCGATCTGGATGTTTTTGGTGCGGTAGTACTCGATTGCGGCGCAGAAATGCGATTCCATTTCTGCCAGATCTTCCTTGTTGTTGGAACGGAACTCATAAAGCATACTGGCGTTCTGGGCAATGGTGTTAACGGAGGTGCCGCCGGAAATCGTTCCGACGTTGTAGGTTGTTCGCCCACGGGAGGGAACTTTGATATCATAAAGGGAGCTGATGAGGGATGCCATGTATGCAATGGCGTTCCGATTGCCGAACTTGCCATAGGAGTGTCCACCCTCGGTAGCGATATCTACTTGATACCGCTTGGAGCCTACAGCGCCTGTACACAGGTGTTGGTAGCTGCCGTCCAGAGATATAAACTCCTGTACACGATTTCCGTACGTTTCCATGATTTTTCTGCTGCCCTTCAGATTGCCCAGTCCTTCTTCGCAGCTGTCGAGTACCAGAACAACACCGTGATCAATGGGCTGCAGCATATTTTGTGCAATATACTTAGCGACGGTCAGCAAGGCGGCTACATTGGCTGTGTCATCACCAATGCCGGGACAGAAAATCTTACCGTCTTCGACTTTCAGGGGCAGAGGGGTAGTGTCGGGGAAAACTACATCAATGTGGGCCATATAAACGACAACAGGATTGGTTTCCGTGCAGCCAAGAGGATATACTACATTTAAAGCATCGTCAATGAATACACCTTTGGCACCTTGTGCTTCAAGCCAATTTTTGCAAAACTCAGCCCGCTTTTCTTCGTGATTAGAAGGAGCCGGGATCTGAGCAATCGTAAGAAGAAGTTCATAGGCCTCCTGTTTATGCTGATCGATATAATCAAAAATTTCTTTACTCAGTTGCATTATTCTTGCCTCCTGATATTTAATTGCATGCCTCAATTAGCTGCATTGTTAATTCGGGAACGTGGATTTCGTGAATGCTGCCTGTGATATCTTTGTTACAGCCTTGTCTGTTAAGACCAACATAGAATGTGTTGTCAGCTTTAGCGAAGCTTGCAGGCAGGTTTTCGGATTCAAAGGCGGCGACAGGGTAGAAGAAACTGTTGTACACATAAACATAGATTCTGACTATACAGATGGTATCCTTAACTTCGGCGCTTAAAACATATAAACGATCGTTATCCACCAGCAGATCCAGTGCAAGCTCATTGTTTGGAAGCACAAGTTGTTCTGCAGACAAAAAATCTGAGGTTCTGGATAAATAGCCTGCTGCAATATAACAGCTGCCCTTGTAGGTGACCTTGGATGATATGGGCTCCTGTTTTAATACTTTGATATTCAGGCCAATTTGGGCATGATCGCTGACAAAAAGAAACGCCCCATCTTTATACTGATAAAAATCATAGGAGGAGGCACTACGGTCGGTTACTGCCAGCAGCATGCAGTATAGTCCTGAGTCGGTGACAAAGAAATCATATACTCTGGTGTAATCGTATTGATTGTTTTCCAGTAAGCTTTGCTCGTCTTTTATAAAAGGAACATCACGGAATGTTTGTCCGTCATCGATGCTTTCTTTAACCGGAGAATTCGTGCCATTACCGGTACCAATTGCAAAAAATAACGAGTCCCCGTACTGGATGATGTCAAAATTATGGACGGCATCCGGCAGAGCGGAGTTTGTCTGCCAAGTTTCGTTTTCAAGCCAGTGATAATTTCCGTATTCCCATGTTCCTTTTCTGGAATCAAAACCCGGTGCATATACACGGTCACCGATAGTAATAAATTTTCCAATGGCTTCGTCGTTCAATGTACCTGAAATTTCCCACTCGTGAGTTTCTAAATCCATGCACCATACATCAACGGGACCTGTGTTGGCACCATAATCTCCGCCTCCCAGGTACAACTTGTTGTTAACAATTATCATGTCCCAAGGGACTAAGGAGGTTTTTTGATCTTCTGTGTAGCTTTCTTCGGCAGGGGTGCCAATGTCTGCAGAGGGGATTTCGTCTGATACAAAACCAGCCCCTATTCCAATTTGATACAAAATCGTTAAAATAACCATCAAAAATCGGCGCATTGACAACCCCCCTTTTTACGGTTTCTAAGTATTATTCTTGAGCAGCGTATAAATATCTGTACGACGGTTAGTCATGCTGCCTAAGCGGTTACGG
>CAZSIL010000061.1:0-4008 GCA_964607025.1 uncultured Eubacteriales bacterium | reverse complement strand
CGCTTTCACCCCTATTGGAAACCCCGAATCAAAGGAATCTGCCATCCCTTTGAAAACCCAGCCCGTTTTGAAATCTGTATATACAAACCGGAAAAACGGTGTTTGCATCTACACATCCCAAAACGCAAAAATCCTCACAGTCGATCCTCCGATAAGGAGAGGAAAGACTGTGGGGATTTTCAATGCCGCATTCATTGGAACGGGAGAAATTCATGCGTCACACACCGCTGCGGCGCTGCAATTTTCGGAATACTCGTCTGTGGTACAGCGTAGTAAAAAGAGCTACTCAACAAAATGTTGCTGAAGGCGATAGATGAATGTTGATTTGGAAGCATCCACACTCAAGTATCCTTTATCTACCAATCCTTTCAAAACAGCTCTTGTTGCGCTTTCGGACAGCTGGAGAATTCCAGCAGCTTTTCTTGTCGTAATCTCAGCGTTCATACCTATTTTATTCATTCTGCTCAAAAGCTTCTTTTCCGCCTCTGTTAGCATATTCTTGGACAAGGCTGCATCGGTCAAACAATGTTCAAATACATCCAACATATAGAATACAAAAGGTGACAGATCAAGCCATCCCTTTTCTGCTTCACCTAATGTTGTGGTACCAAGAATCATATCTCCGAGAATGGAACCATTCTGTACAGTTTCAGAATCAGACAAACTATTATAGTATCCACGAAGCTGATTGTTGATAGAATTTGCAAGAGGTAAGCTCTTCATTTTTTTGTATCCGTTATGATATAGCAGAGAAGCATTTAGTATTCTAGCGGTTCGCCCATTACCATCACAGAACGGGTGTACATATACAAAATAGAAGTGTGCAACAAAACTGCGGATCAACAAATCAGGAGTATCTGCTTCGCAATATGCAAACCACTTCTCCATCAGTTCCGGCAGTTGTTCATGTTCAGCAGGAATGTGAATAATCTCATTATTAGAACCAATATAAACCATACCATTCCGATACTTGGTTCCTTTGTGGTTTTCATTTTCACAGACACCATCTACAACCTTATCCCATAATTTGCGAATGTTTTTGCTGGTAATAGGCCGTCCATAAGCATAGTTACTTCCTGTGATAGCATTGATTACCATGCGGTCATCTTTTGTCCTGGGATTATTGAAGCTCTGCTTAACTTTTTCAACAGTGGTTCTAGCACCTTCAATGGTAGCGGAAGACCAGGCATCTAGCATAATAATTTCCTTCATACCACGATGAACGGGAACCTTTTCATACATGATATTGAGTTCCTCTGCTTTTTTATGAAGCGCTGTATATCCGGTTAAGTACAGCTTTTCTCCATGCAAACCAGGAAGAGGAATTTCCACACGATCCTTCAAGCGATAATTCAATTCAGCTTGTGCACTGGGAATTCCAGCATTCGCACGATACTTCAGCTTTTGAATGGTGTCCCACTTAAGAGAATAAAGCTCCATCCCTTTCGATACATTACATTCTCGGCAAAGAAGCTGCATATTATTAATTTCATGAGTACCACCCATAGCCATAGGAATGATATGGTCAATTACACAAGTTTTATTATCCAACACTCTACCACAATGTGGGCACTTATCTCCGTGCAATTCAAGTAACTTGGTTACAAGAGCAGATCTAGATGTCATTCTGTTTTTTTGTTCAATCTTCTTATCCATAACATCACATCCTTATGTCAGCTTAAAAAACATTATACAACTGTATTTAAGGCTTTGCAACACTAACAATACGTTCATAAATTACACAATTTTCTGATAAATGATATCCTAAAAGTTGTAAGCCAATAAATTCAGTCCTTGATTATTTATTATTAAATTTCCCCTTAAGCAACCATGATATACTTCCTAAGCCGTTTGATTCTGCACTATGAGTTTTTCTCTAATGTCTTGAGTATTCCATCATCCTAATTATAATCATGATTATAATTAGGATGATGATTAGGATCAATTATTCCTAGCTGCATTCTTACAAATCACGCAAACTTTTATAAATCTCGCCAGCAAAGATTCCCAAGACCTGCCGCTTCATTTCATCATTGGAGAGTAGCAGTGAGAAGAAATCCTGGTTCTGGGATAGTCCTTCTATCAAAGCATCATCGATATCATCGAAATAGGAGAACTCAAAATCTTGCTGCGTGTTGGTCTTGGCGCTGGTTCTCAGTTTCTCAGATTTCATAAGGATATCACGGATCTGGAGCATTGCCTTGATCACAACATCGTTATCGTAAGCCTTTCCGGTGCGGCTGTTGATTTCATCTATGATTTCAGAGAGGCGCTGCTCCTTATCCTCGGTCAGTCCAAAGTGATCTGCGGTCGGCAGTTTCATAACAGGGTTGGCCACCAAATTGGACTTGGTATGTTCTTCTCCCTTTTTCTGAATGAAATTAGATGCCTTGATTTTTCCATCCAGATTAAATCCACCGCCGGGGTGCTTGATGTTTATGTACGCCAGCAGATATGCAATGAAATTGTACTTCTTATGGAGATCGGTATCTTCGAAGCTGGATACCTGCAAGAGGAATTCATAATACCGGACAAAGCTACGCATCACCGATACCGCCTCTCTCTGATCATCATAGTCGTAATGCTCCAGAAGCTTCTTGCTTTTCTGAAGGAAGAATGTCAGCCGCTGTTTCTGCTTGGCGGTTATTTTTTCAGAGTACAGGATTTCATTTGCACTGTCGATATCACCGGGATCAAACAATGCATAGGCATCAATCCGTGCTTCCAAGTCGTAGATAGCACTTGGAGTGACAGAGTTTGCCAGCAGCGTTGTGGTGTAGTAGGGAGCAAAGGCGGACTTGATATCGTCATAGGAATTCACGAAGTCCAGCACGAAGGTCTTTTTATCATAAGGAGCACAAATTCGGTTCAATCGAGAGAGTGTCTGCACTGCGCTGACACTTTTCAAACGCTTCAGAACATACATAGCACACAGCTTGGGCTGGTCGAAACCGGTTTGATACTTGTTTGCAACCAAAAGCACCTGATAGGCATCTGTATCGAACTCCTTGGGGAGCCGATCCTCCGGAAATCCATTGATGGAAACTTCAGTATATTCCGTTTCATCATCAGGCAGCTTCACCTTGCCGGAGAACGCCACCAGCGCATGGATGCCTTCATATCCCTTTTTGCTGATATATTCCTCAAAAGCCTGACGATACTTGACCGCTCCCTGTCGGGAAGCAGTGATGACCATGGCCTTGGCTTGTCCACCCAGTTCATGCATAACCGTTGTGCGGAAATGCTCTACAATAACTTCGATGCGCTGTGCAATATTGGTTTCGTGCAGCTCCACAAACCGGGCAATCTGCCGCTTGGCAGAATTGGTTTTGCACCGGGGGTCATCTTCAATTTCTTTGTTGATCTGGTAGAAGGTGGAATACTCAGTGTAGTTTTGCAGCACATCCAGAATGAAACCTTCTTCGATGGCCTGTTTCATGGAGTAGACATGGAATGCTTCTCGCTGTCCCTTGGTGTTTAGCCGGCCGAATAACTGGATCGTAGTAGGCTTGGGTGTTGCGGTAAATGCAAACATCGAAACATTTACCTGCTTACCGTTGCGCTTGATCTCGTCGGTAATAATATCTTCCACATCGGCTTCAACCTGCTCCCCGGAACCCAAGGACATTGTGACTGCTGCCATATCCTTGCCAGCAGTAGAAGAATGGGCCTCGTCAATGATAACTGCAAAGCGCTTTTGCTTCAGCCCGGCCACGCTGTCAACGATATAGGGGAACTTCTGAATAGTGGTAGCAATAATTTTAGTGTTGCTGTTCAGAGCAATTGCAAGGTCAGCGGAGTTGCACTTGTCATCCATTACGCGGATCAGACCAGCCTTATGCTCCATACCCATAATCGCTTTCTGTAACTGACGGTCAACAACCACACGGTCTGTAACAATGATGACATTATCGAAAATGATCTTATTGTCAGCGTCGTGCAGAGAAGTCAGCCGGTGAGCCAGCCATGCAATGGAATTGGTCTTACCGGAGCCTGCGCTGTGCTGAA
>CAZSIL010000060.1:0-4036 GCA_964607025.1 uncultured Eubacteriales bacterium | reverse complement strand
CCTTACCGTTAACTGTAGAAACACTTGGCGCAAGTGCTTTTGCTGGTTGTACCTTACTCGAAAAGGTTTACGTATATAATCCCGATATGACCTTCGGTGCTTCTTCTATCCCCGCTACAGCTACTATTTATGGTTATATAGGCTCTACAGCACACGCTTATGCTATAGCCAATGGTAATGAGTTTATACCCTTTGACGCAGCAACAGTAAACAGCAGATATACACTTCCCACAGTTGATGGTGTTTCTTGGACGGCTTCTGTAGCCGAAACGGGTGCAGTCGTTGTTGAGGATGGCGTTGCGTATGCGGTTGCCTTCAAGGAAGGCAATATTACCGTTACGGGTACATATAATGGCAGTGATGTTTCATTTACCTTGCCCGTTAAAGCATACGATAAGTATAACGTAAACAATTTTGTGAACACCGATAAGGTTACTATTGCACCCAGCGGTACTGACGGCATATACCACCTTACCGTTGCAGACAATCTTAAGCACGATGAGTTTGAGATTAACGGTGTTATAGCGTACCTTAATGAGACCGATGCAAAAACAGGTAAAGAGTATGTACTCGATACAAGCGAATACTCTTTGGCTGATATAGAGATTAATGCGGCATTTGAAGAAAATGCAAACGTATATCAAACCAAGATATATGGTTTGGGTGCGGCAACAGAATACCCGACAGTTGCTGATGCTCATAAATTAAAATTTGTTTTCCGTTCACCTGCGATTTCGCCTGTAGACAATAGTGATGTTTATGCTGAATTAGAAAGCACTGCAATTGTGGATGGCGCTGAAGTAACATTAACAGGTATCGGCGTGTTTATGATTCCTGAAGCTTTGCTTATTGATAAATCAGTTATGCCTACATTAAAAGATGGTTTTGATATAGACAATACAAAGGTTGCTATTAACAATTGTATCACTATGGCAGCAAACATTAATATAACGAAGCTCAACGATTTAACCGATGATTATGGTGACTTTAATGCAGTGTTGCTCAATATTCCCGATAATATGACAAGTGCATATATCATTTCTATTCCGTATATAACCTATGAATCAGATGGTGTTACAGGTGTTATTTATGGTAACAGCATTATACGAAATCACGAAATGATACCTTATGCGGCGACTGTATCTAGTGAAGGTGCAGCAGCACTTTACAGTGAAATGACAGCACCGCGTATTGACGAAATCAAAGCAACAGAAAACACAGTTGCTCCAGCACAAGCGACTGGTAATGTTTACTATGTTTCAAGTTCTTCGGGTGATGACGGAACGCAGATAATTGGTTCTTGGTGGACTAATGATGGAAAATCCGAAGCAAAACCTATCAAATCTTTAGAACGTGTTAATTCTCTTAATCTTAAGAGCGGTGACGTTGTACTCTTTAAACGAGGAGACACCTGGCGCGGACAGTTAACGGCAAAAGCGGGTGTTACGTATTCTTCCTACGGTGAAGGCGCAAAACCCGAAATCTTGGGCTCACCGCAAAACTTTGCTGATGCTACTTGGGAAGCAACCGGCACAGCAAACGTATATAAGTGTACGGCGGCGCTTGATTATACCAATTATGATGTGGGAACCATCGTGTTTGACGGTGGTACTGCTCACGGTATTAAGAAAAACGGGCTTGATGAATTAACTGAAGATTTATACTTCTATCACAATACCGAAGATAATTGCGTATATCTCTATTCTAAAGATGGCGCTCCCACAGACCTTTGGGATGATATCGAGTTCTCTATCGATGAAATAATAGTAAATGTACCTTATAATAAGAACAATGTTAAAATTGATAATTTGGTGTTCCGTTATGCCGCTTATGGTGTAGAATTCTTTGGCGGCAGCGGTTTAACCGTACAAAATTGTGAATTTTATTGGATAGGCGGTTCAGCTGCTGACGGCACTGGTAGTCGATATGGTAATGGTATTGAAGTCTGGGGTGTTGCGAAGGATATCACAGTTAATAACTGCTATTTCCACCAGATTTACGATGCCGCTGTGACCTTCCAGTACAACCATGACACTCTCAATGAAGAAGCTTATGCAGAAAATGTTAATTTTGTAGGCAACGTAATGGAATACTGCAATTATTCAGTTGAGTACTTTATGGATACAGATAATGAAACTGGTAACTACATAAAAGATTTCACAATTTCAGGTAACCATATGTGGTATGCAGGAAAAGGTCTTTGCGAACAACGTCCTGATAAAGGTGCTCACTCCCATATTAAGAGTTGGTCACGACATAGAAATCTTCTCTCTGCAGAAGGGGATATTGTTGTAAAAGATAACATATTTGCGCTTTCCGAGGGCGGTAAGCTTTGTGAAACAAAGAGCGATAATTATCCCGCAATTTATACCAATAATACCTATATTCAGTATTTAGGTGGCTATCTCGGTAATAATGGAACGGGATCTAGAGTTGACTTCAATGAAAACGTTAGAGAGTCTATTACCACAGAGTTTGGCGATACACTCGCAACAATAATCTTTGTTAAAGATTAATTGCTTTAAAAAAATGTAAATTTTTCACCGCTTTTAGGTAATACTTTACTTAAAGGCGGTGTTTTTTTGCGCAATAATAGATTCGATTTAAGAATTTTACTCATTTTTATTATGGTAACGGTGCTAATGTTTGTAGGTGTCCTACGCCTTTTCAAAATAGGCACCGATAATAGAATTGCCGCACAGCAGTACGGCAATTACTATCGTTTGAAACTCGGGAATATACGAGGCAGTATATTTGATAAAAATCTTAATGCAATAACAAATAACAGTTATAAAATCATGGCGGTTGTATCCCCAACACCGCTTGGTATTTCGGCAATTTCGGCTTATCTTGCGGAAGATGAGCGGTTAAAAAATATAACCGATACGCTAAAATCCGGCAAACCGATAGCCATCGAAGTTGATGGTGAAATTGATTCCCCTGCAATTAAATGCGTTAAAATCTATGATAACAATATAAGTGATTTCTACCCCTCACAACTCATAGGGTATACCGATTCCGAAAATCACGGGGTATGCGGCATTGAAGCGGCATACGATGATATGCTTTTTAGCAATGAAACGATTGACGCCGTATTTGCCGAGGATACGTTTGGAAATATGCTCGATGGTATTGAAACCGAAATAATAGGGGATGTATCATACTATAAAAGCGGCATTGCTTTAACTATAGACAGTGATATCCAAAAAGCCACCGAAAAGGCGATGAAGTCGGTATCCTGCGGCGCGGCGGTGGTGTGTGAAGTTGGTAGCGGCAAAATCAGAGCAATGGTCAGCAATCCTGATTTTGAAATTGGAAATGTCGCTGAGTATTTGGAAAATGAAAATTCTCCGCTTTTAAACAGGGCACTCTCACCATATAACGTTGGCTCGGCGTTTAAGCCCTGCGTTGCGGCGGCATTGCTCGAAAACGATGCGCCTAATTATTCTATAAATTGTGTAGGAGTAGCCCAAATCGATGGTCATAAATTCAGTTGCCATAATAAATCGGGGCACGGATGGGTGAATCTTGGCGATGCTTTAACACAGTCCTGCAATGTGTTTTTTTATAATATTTCATCAGTTCTCGGAGCAGACAAAATTTATAATACGGCATCACTTTTCGGATTTGGGAAAGAAATAGATTTAGGCGGTATCAAAACGACGGAAGGCAGCTTAACTGAGCGTGAAAAACTAAAAAGCAGCGCAACCGCCCTTGCAAATTTGTCCATAGGTCAAGGGGAACTGTTATTAAGCCCCGTTTCAATAATTCCGCTTTATGAAGCAATAGCAAACGAAGGGGTTTATTATATGCCGACTGTTATCGAAGGGACAGTAAATAAAGGGGTGTTAACCGAAAACAAACCAAATGCGCCAACCCACGCTTTAAGCCGAGATACCGCAAATAGATTAAAGGAATATTTAATAAATGTTGTGGAAAACGGAACGGGCAAGGCGGCAAAACCGACTCTCTGCACCGCCGCGGGAAAAACCGCTACCGCGGAAACCGGGTGGCAAAAAAACGGGGAGTTAATACA
>CAZSIL010000059.1:0-4042 GCA_964607025.1 uncultured Eubacteriales bacterium | reverse complement strand
TAAATGGATATAACAAGCCCCTCCTAAGGGCTAGTTGTAGGTTCGATTCCTACTGTGGGTGCCAGAAAAAACTCTTGTTCGAAAGAACAAGAGTTTTTTTAGTTATATTCGCCTTACGGCGAGTTATATTGCTTCGCAGTGATATTTGTCTTGCGACAAGTGTTATTGCCCTTCGGGCAGTTAAAAGGCGGATATAATATCACTTTTGCGAAAGCAAAAATATCACTATGCCGTAAGGCATAATATCACTCTGTGCAAAGCACGGAATACCACTTGTTTTTTACTTATCCACTTAAAAAAGCGCTTGACCAAAACGGCCAAGCGCTTTTTTTATTTATCGGCAAGTTTTAGCACCTTGATTATCGGCACTATCAGTACCCCACACACGAAATTGCTCACCCCGTGGATTATATCAAACGGTATTCCTGCCGCTATCCAGGTAAGCATACCCTTAAAATCTAGACCGAAGAGTAATGCTTGTGACGGCGCATAAATAACACCAAACAAAAATCCGTGAGCGGCGCATACCCCCATATAGATAATGGGCTTTAGTTTTTCGGGTATATTTTTAGGCAACAGCATTACTGCGCCCCAAAGGACCGCCCATACATATAAATATGGCACCCACCATACACCGATGCCCGATATTAACCCTATCGAAAAAACATATATGTATATAACAAACAGCGCTTTGGCGCGGTAAACTACGGTTGTCGCCACAATAAATACACCGATTAAGTGAATGTTGGGTAATGCTTCCATCAATAAATCGAGCACACACATAAGTGCACCGAGCATACCGAAAACCGCTATCTCCTTGATTTTCAGTTTCATTATTTATCTGCCCTAAACTCGTATTTAGTGCCCGTTACGATTTTTGTGGTATCAACGCCTGATGCAGCGAATTTTCCGTTCTCGTAAAATGCCCAAAACATTTTATCTGTATTATAATCAAGTGTTTGACCATTTACTGTTTTAACATACAGCCCGTATGTGCTCTCCTCACCTGCAATAAGTCCAAGTTCCAAAAGGGCTTCGCCCACCGTTTCCTTATCGGTATGGATTTCAAAAGCGATTTCCTTGCCTTCTTTGTCTACCACCGTAAAATCAAAAACGGTAGCGCCTTCACCTTTAACGGTTTTACCTGTCTCGGACGTCTGGCTTGATGATGGATTTTCGGTATTACCCGATGGTTTTTTGTTGTCGCCGCAACCTGCTGTAGAAAGTGCTATAGCCGCAATAAGCACGATACAAACAAGTAACGACAACGCTTTTTTTAAAGCTGTCATTTTCATAATTTGTATTCTCCTTTTATTTCTTTATTTCTTCCCATTTTTTCGGCACTCGCGTTTAGGGTAGCGAGAAAAATCCTAACCCGCCTCAAAGCGGCATATTTAGGTGCTTTTTAGCCAATTCATTCTTGTAAGCCACGGGGCTTACTGCGCATGACTTGAATAAAAATCCCACAAAATCCACTCACTTTGAGGTCGAAGATTTTTAAAAGAGCGGATTTTTGTTCGGATAAGGCATAAAACGCAGTTAATCCTGTCGGATTAACGAGTATTTTAACACAGTACGAGCGAAAATCCTCCTTTTAAAAACGGCGTTTGAATTTTTCTCTCTACCCTAGGGACTTCGCTTAAAAAATATTCCGACTGCGGCACCCCGTTTTTCGCCTTCTCGGTTTCCCAATGGCTTTTCTTTATACAGCGGCGTATAAATAGAAAAACGGATATATCGTGCTTTACGGCGACGGGCTCGTACAGGATTTACACCTGTTTCCTTTTTAAGCAAAAATATTATATCATCAAGGAATTTTTCTTGCAACAAAAAACTCCCAAAATTTGGGAGTTTTAGTATTATTTATAGGTTTCGCCTTTTATTGCGGTATGTAGGAATTTTCCAATATCAGTGTTATCCACCGTTTTCCCATTAAAATATTCCGTTCCGTATCCAAGCGCAAATACACCAACATTAGTTCCTGTATGGTTATCAGTTGTAAATATATCGTCGAATAACTTATAATCTCCACTCGGCAAGGTTACACCGCCTGTTTCGTGGTCGGAAGTAACTATCAAAATCGTATCGGGATTTTCAAGGCAAAACTTTACCGCTACCGCAACCGCTTTATCAAACACACCAACAGCCGTTACCTTTTTCTCGGCATCACCGCTATGCCCACCCTTGTCGCAACCTGTACTTTCTACCATAAGGAAAAAGCCCTTATCATTTTTAAGGCGATTAATCGCTAACTCTGTTGCCTGAGCTAACTGATAATCCGCAACATTGAGTTTAGGATAAAAAAAGCCGAAAAATGGTTTTTCATACCTTAAATCTTCGTTTAGTTTGTCTTGCCATAGGTCAAATCTACTTGCTATATTTATATTTTGTAGCTTATCGCTGTGTTTTTGACTGGCTCTGACATTGGCCATAAAACTGCTATAACCACCACCAATAAGCACGTCAGGTGCAAAGTCCACATACGAACAACAAATCTCCGCGGTATTTTCACGCGATAAATTATGTACTGTAAATGCGCTAGGAGTTGCACCATAAATAAAATCATTGGTTACAACACCTACACGTTTACTCTTTTCTCTTGCGAGTTCCAGTGCATTTTTAAGTTCCTCGCCAGAACCACCTAAACCGATTCTTTCATTGCTGGTTTTTTCGCCCGTAGCGAGTGCCGTAGCCGATGCAGCCGAATCAGTAACCTCGTTATCTAAATTGTTGGTTATGGCTGTGCCGATATTGGGAAATTTATCGAAGGTTAAGCCATAATCAAACAAAAAATCACTAAATTTATATGCCAGTTTTAAATCGTTCAGCCCCATGCCGTCGCTAATCATAATTATAACGTTTTTGGGTTTAACGTATTCCTGATTTATAGCGGCTTCAAGGTCGTTCTTTGTAAGGGTTACCCCGTCATCAGAAAACCATACCTGCGCAGTTAATTCCTTGATACTGCTTGAATCGGTAGAACTTGGTGCTTCCTCGTTAACTCTACCACCGCAACCAATAAGCGATAAAATTAAAACAAAATATAGAATAACCGCTAATAGTTTTTTCATTTCATATTCCCCGTTTTAAAAGTATTCATTAATCTTTTATAAGTACCTTTTCAATTTTTCCTATAATCATATTGTGCAGGTCATTATTATACCACCTTTGGAGTGGTTCTTTGTCGCAAAAGCCGTTTTCGGTTAGCGGCGCTACGTATTGCTTTTTGCAAACAAAAACAAGCCGCGCTTCGCCGAAATATACAGTTTCATCAGCGAATATGGGATTAAGCCCCGTCATTTCGGTTTTGTTTACGTCCCTACCCGATAACGAGCCGCAAACCTTGTGAATATCTTTTCTGTCTCCGTAAAAACTCAAAGTAAAATAATCGTTTTTATTAATAAACTCCATCGTGTAACGCTGTGGACGGACGGCGGCTATAACGCAGTCTCTCCCCCACATTTCGCCCATAAAACCCCAGGAAGCCGTCATCATGTTATAACCGTCTTTGTTACCCGCGGCAATCAGCATCCACTCATCTGCTATGTTTTTTATAAAATTTTCATTTAGTTCTTTTGCGCTAATTTCTTTAAAACTCATATAAACACCTCAATTTTTGTTGATTATATAATATCATATTATGAAACGCCTTTCAATAGTGATAAAATTTTCACAAATTACATTTTTTATATTGTTTTTTTAATGAATTTATTATATAATCATTGTGTACGGTCGAATTTTGTTGATACGACTTAAAATACCGAAAGGAGTACATATATGATTATTTCAAAAGAAGTAGAAAATATGTGCCCAATTGCCAAGGGCGCATACCATGGTCCCGCTCCGATTCCGGAAGAAGGAAAATGGGTTCAGGTTAAGGAAGTTAAAGATATTTCCGGTCTTACACACGGCATTGGTTGGTGCGCTCCCCAACAGGGCGCCTGCAAACTTACACTCAACGTTAAAGAGGGTGTAATTGAAGAAGCTTTGGTTGAAACCATCGGTTGCTCGGGTATGACTCACTCGGCTGCTATGGCTTCCG
>CAZSIL010000058.1:0-4156 GCA_964607025.1 uncultured Eubacteriales bacterium | reverse complement strand
GGTGATAGGAGCAACCTTGCTGGCGGTGATTGGAGCAACCTTGCTGGCGGTGATTCTTCTATCCTGTTGGGTCGGAACGGTTGCAAAGCCAAGGGCGGCAAAAACTCTGTTATCGTCCTCACAGAATGGAGGCGGAAGGGCGCCATGTTCGTTCCCGTTTGCGTCAAGGCTGAAATTGTTGACGGTGAGCGGATCAAGGCTGGCACCTGGTATACCCTCAAAGATGGCGAATTTGTGGAGGTAAACGCATGATTTACATAGGCATAGACCCCGGCAAATCCGGGGCCATGGCGGTTGTTGAGGTTAACGATACTGCTGGCGAAAATGACAGAGGCCGCGTAGTCTGCATCAAACCTTTTGATGAGAAACAGTATTGTGACACACTATTAGAGCTGATTAGTTCTTCTGCGCGAGGAATACGTTGTTGCGTTGAAAGAGTCTCCGCAATGCCCGGCCAGGGCGTTACAAGCATGTTTAACTTCGGCAAAAACTTTGGGTATATTCTCGGACTGCTTGATGCGTGCGCCGTCCCATACGAGCTTGTAACGCCTCGGAAGTGGAAAGGAGAGTTTGGAGTTACCAGCGATAAAAATTCCAGCATAGCCGTTTGTAAGCGCTTGTTCCCAAACGTTTCTCTGCTGCCCACCGAACGTTGCCGTAAAGACAATGACGGCATGGCAGAAGCTCTGCTGATGGCCGAATACGCAAGGAGGCGGATGTGATGTGGCTGTACATATTCGCTGGCGCAGTGATCCTACTCCTTACTTACCTCTGTATCTGCATCGCCCACACAATGCGGCTGAGAAATCTTGCAGCGCTGTTGCTTGAGATGCTTCAGGCAACAGAGTGGGCGGACATTTTAGAGATGCTCAAGAATGAGGAATATGTGGAGGCTGTGTTGAAAGCATGCAGCACGGTGCTGGAGGAAGCGATATGATTAACAGGCTTAAAGAGCTTTTCCGGCTTGCACTTGAATTTATCTGCATACTCTGGAAGATGCATAAAGATGGGGACGATGTGCCGTATGACAAGATTAAAAAGGGGGAGTGGGAATATGAGTGACTTGATAGATAGAGCCGCGCTGTGCGAGGAATGCGGTGGAGCGTTATAAAGTGCGTTGGAATGGGCTGCAAAGTGATGACGATGGAAGCGGTTGAGGCCGTGGAAGTTGTTAGGTGCAAGGAATGTATGCACATGGAAAGAAACGCACATTTCCGCCATTGCCGTGTGTGGGGAGCAATAACCGGCATGGGTGACGAGGGCTTTTGCAATTACGGAGAAAGGAAAGAAACATGAAGAAATACATATTAACCGAGGAGACTAAGCTTTGGCGTGAGGTAGAGCTTAGAAGAATTAAGGCCGTCCGGGACATAGAGGGCGTATGCAAAATCGGTGATCTTGGCGGCTATGTCCAGAGTGAAAACAATCTGGATCAGTACGGCAATGCATGGGTGTCCGGCAATGCATGGGTGTCCGGCAATGCAAGGGCGTCCGGCAATGCAAGGGTGTACGGCGATGCTGAGGTGTACGGCGATGCATGGGTGTCCGGCGATGCAAGGGTGTCCGGCAATGCAAGGGTGTACGGCGATGCATGGGTGTCCGGCGATGCTGAGGTGTCCGGCAATGCAAGGGCGTCCGGCAATGCATGGGTGTCCGGCAATGCTGAGGTGTCCGGCAATGCATGGGTGTCCGGCGATGCAAGGGTGTCCGGCAATGCTGAGGTGTCCGGCAATGCTGATGTGTCCGGCAATGCATGGGTGTCCGGCAATGCTGAGGTGTCCGGCAATGCATGGGTGTCCGGCGATGCTGAGGTGTACGGCGATGCATGGGTGTCCGGCGATGCAAGGGTGTACGGCGATGCAAGGGTGTCCGGCGATGCATGGGAAACTTCGCCGCTTTACATACAGGGTACTAAATACGCCGCTTATATGTTTGATTCCCGGCGTTTTGCTGTGGGATGCCAGCGGTACACCTTTGCCGGGTGGCATAAGTTCTGGCGCAAAATCGCGGAAAACAACGGCTTCACCGAGGAAGAACAGAGAGAATACATTTTGTATTTCAACCTTGCTTGTGAGAGGTACGGCAAAACAAAATACAAGATAGCTTTTGAGGACGAAAGCGGAAAGGGCAAGGTAGACGAATGAGAGATAAACTAATTGAGCTGATAGAAAACGGCTTGGCTTGCCCTGATGGTAAAGGGCCTTTCGGTGATGATTGTGACACTTGTAAATATATGTTATCAAATAACTGTGTCAATGAGCGATTAGCTGACTACCTCATATCACACGGCGTAACATTGCAACAGTGGATTCCTGTGCTTTTGCCGTTGCCTGAGCCGCCGAAGGATGTTGAAGCATGAATACCTGTAACAACTTGAAAAAGTTCTAACTGTGTTTTTCACTGTATCGTTTATGGTGACACTAATTATCGAATGGAGGCACAGGTAATGGGCAAGGTGATTGTAGGCAAAGCTCAAAACTCGTTAACCGAACGAATGGCCGCGAGTTTGTACTCGGCCCTCGCTGACTATCAGTGTTGCCACGGCGGAAACTCACCTGAAATGATAGTGATGTCGTATGAGGCTTTCGTCAATTTCCGTTCAAGATATATCAAGTATTCAAGAGACTTAACAATGTTCGGCATACCTGTTCATGTCACAGATGAGCAAGGGGTTAAAGTTCGCTTATGCGAGCCGAGTATTCACATATACTAAGAACGAAGGAAGGGCTAACAAATGAGCGTTGTCATAAAGGGGATGCAGCTCCCTGACAAATGCTGCAAATGCAGGATATTACATAAGAGCACCGGCGTAAGTGCGCTGCTTAGACGGCGCATTATAGACCCCGGTAATAAACACGATGGCTGCCCGTTGGAGGAAGAGGAGGATGCCCTCTGATGGGAACGCGCCGTAAAGAGCTCTGGAGCGCGGTTGATGTGCGCTGCCCCTTCTATATATCGGACGACAGAACTTTGTGTTCTCTCACTTGCGAGGGATATTCCGACGGTCTGAAGCTTACCACAAAATTCCGCTCTATAGCACAGAAAAATATCCACATGGGCCAGTATTGCGTAAGTAAGTATGAAAATTGTCCCGTGGCGCGTTTTGTGCAAGAGGCCCGTTATCCAAATTAGGAGGCGGCTATGAGCCCTATAAATTATGATGCAGTTCCGCAAAGTATGATCGATGCTCGTCGGGCTAAAGGTTGGGGGCGTGGAAAACTGGCAGCGGAAAGCGGTGTACATATCCAGAGTATACGCAACTACGAAACGGGTAAATGCCTCCCTGGCTTATACAATGCCGTTCTTCTTGCGGATTCCCTTGGAACGCCCCTTGATGAGTACGTCGGGCGCACTCTCCCGGAAAGGAGGATCCCACAGTGATGTTTAAGACAATGCGTCTGTGCCAAGCCTGCCGCGATTCCTTGGAAACTGCATATAAAGTGACGGAGGTTAAATGCACAGACGACGAAACAATTAAAACCCAAAATTGCGAGTTCTGCGGCAACAAGGCTATCGTTGCCCTGTGTGCGGTGACAAATAAAAGGAAGGTTAGAAATGGACTATAAACAATTTCGACTTGATGCTGGAATTACCACAAAGGATATGATAATGGCCGTCCGGGAGATCTGCCCTAAATACTCCAAAGCCCAGCAGAGTTTTGCCGACCATCCGGACCTATACGGTCTGTGTCTGCTACCATCTATCGAAAAAGCTCTCATAGAAAGATTCGGTGGAGCAGCGGCAAAGCCTCCCAAGACAGTACCCAAGCGTTCCAAGCCCAACCGTTTTGTGGTGTATCTCAACGATGACATCGCGGAGAAAGTGAAGAAAATCCGTGCCAAACAAGGCTGCACCACGCAAGAGCTTTTATCTGTTCTAATTGAAAACTGGCTTATAACAACCGAAGAAATGTAAAAGAACAAGAGGCGAAAGCCTCCTGTTCTTATTTTATGGGATTGATGTACTGGGCAAGCAAAGTCTCCCAGTTGACCGTGGGTTTGGCTGCCGCCTGTCGGTTGTTCGCTGCAATCACATCACGCAATACCCTGTTCAGATAGTCCGTGTTGCCTGTGCTCGTGCTCTTGTTGGCTATGCTCTTTACTGCTGCAACCGAGTCGCCCAAATTGACATTTGTATTGCGGCTGCTTCGTCCGCC
>CAZSIL010000057.1:0-4279 GCA_964607025.1 uncultured Eubacteriales bacterium | reverse complement strand
TACGATGCGGAGATTGGTCGGTTTGTCAATGCGGATGAGGCGGAAATGATTTTACTGTTGAATGACCCAGTTACTTCAAATGCTTTTTTGTATTGCGAGAACTGTATGACTTATTCTGCAGATCCTACTGGGTTGGTGTCGTTAAACAGCGTAAAGAACAAATGTCTTGAATTTATAAACAAGATTAAAAACAAGCTCAACAAGATTACGGAGAGTTTGCGAATTCAATATAGTACAAACTATATCAGTTTACCAACGCCTGCTCTTGCTATTGCCATAGATTCTATTGTATTTGCGATTTCAAAAATCTCACATTTTGCTATCAAAACACTTTTGAAAGTCTTTATTGCATGGGCTAAGTCAAACACAAAAAGTTTTGCTAGGTTTGTTCGACAATATTTGATTGAAAACTGTAGAAAAATACTGCTTAGTTTGATTTCCTTTTTGATGAAAAAATTTGCTCAAAAACGTGCTTTGGAGAAAATGAAAAATAAGATTTCAAGTGCTGTGTTTGGCGATAGTTTGTTGTTTAGAATTTATTCAGCCTTTTCCTCGATTGGTAATATAGTTGCAACATTGTTGGATATAATGGATGGGTACTGGGATGATAAAATGCGTATAAAAGTCTGACGATTTTAAGGAGAGATTGAGCTGTGATTATCAATAATCGGCACTCTGAGGACATTAGCATTATAATTGATGGAGTATCACATACTCTTACTGCTCACTCAACAAAAAAGGTCATGACTTCAGCGTCTTCTATTAGTTGCCAAATTGTTCATAATCCAAGTATAACGGATTGGGGCAATACTCTTACTGATAATATCTTAAAGAGGGTTTCTAAAATTACTGCGATAATTGTTGATAGTAAATACAACATATCGGCAATAAAAGAGGATTCAGAACTCACTATTACAAATGAGTTTACTCCATATCCAAAAGATGATATGGGCATTATCTACCATGGAGTAATTTGTCAAAATGCGAAAATAGAATTGGTCGATTGTTATAGCGCTAATGCTAAAAAATTTTTTTCCACAAGGAAATTACTTCTATTGTTTGATGCCAATGATTTTCCAATCATTTCACCAATTTTGGGTGCTGTACGATATAAACGACTTAAAAAAATTGTTTCGAAGCAGAACCTATGGCAACTGTTATCTCAAAAAACGACATGGCAATTGTAAGAATACAAGAAGATTCTCTTGTGCGGTAAAAATTCCATAAACACCGGGGCTGCCGCGTATGTGGCAGCCCCTTTGCCATTCGTCCGTTCGATTGACATTTTGTCTTCGAAGGAGTATACTTATACCTATGAGGACGGTGTACTCACCCGTGTGGCAGAGTATACCGTGACGGTGGGGGAAAATGAGATCATCACCGCCCGCACCTTGTTGCATACGTTGCAGTATACGTACAACCGCGATGGTGACCTCGTCCGCAAGCAATTTGTCACGGCGGACGGTACGGAACACACCGTGTCGTTCGAAAAGGCGGAAGATCGCACTGTCGCTCACTTCACGGCTCAGGGCAAAGATATTGTCAGCCACTCGAAGACGGACACCTTCGGTCGCAAGACGTTCGACGAATTGCAACTTGGCAGCGGTTTCCTTACCCGCCGTTTTGCGTATCACGACGGTGTGGTGACGCGTGAACACGCCGAAAACGGCAAGGTCAAATCGTCGCCGACCACGCAGTTGGTGAGCGAGATCACCTTCTCGGACGGTCGCACCATCGCGTACGAGTACGATGCGGAAGAGAGAATCACTAAGGCCATCGATTCCGTTGACGGTGTGACCGAGTATACGTACGATGCCTTGGGGCAGTTGCTGACCGAAAAGGCGAACGGTGACATCGTCAACCGCATGACCTACGACAGTTACGGTAACATTCTTTCGAAGAACGGCGTGCAGTACACCTATGACGAGGTGTGGCGGGATAAACTGTTGTCCGTCGGCACGGAAAGCATGTCGTACGATGCACAGGGCAATCCCGTCGCGTATCGCGGTCGTAATCTCGAATGGGAAAAAGGACGGCAGTTGAAGTGCTTCGGTGCACATTACTATACTTATAACGCCAACGGTATTCGCACGAGCAAGAGAATTCTGAGGGGACAAAGTTACTCTTCTCGACACGACTATGAACTGGACGGTACTAAAATACTGCGTGAGACGTGGGGCGGGTATACGCTGATTCCGTTGTACGATAACGAAGATGCGGTTTGTGGTATCGTGTACGAGGGCGACGCATTCTACTTCCAGAAGAATCTGCAAGGGGATATCATCGCCATCACCAATCACACGGGTGCGGTCGTTGCACGTTACTCCTATGACGCGTGGGGCGTGTGCAAAGTCAAGTCCGACACGTCGGGGTGCGATATCGCGAATATCAACCCCTTCCGTTATCGCGGATACTACTATGACGTGGAGACGGGGTTGTACTATCTGCAAAGCCGGTATTATGATCCCGAGATTGGACGGTTTATCAATGCGGATGTTCCCGAATTAATTAACAGTGTTAATGAACTTTTAGGTTTGAACTTAATGTGTTATTGTTGTAACAATGTCATAAATTGTCAAGATTACCTGGGATACCTTGGTTTGGGTTTTGCGATTGCCGCAGGTGTAACTGTATCTTGGAAAACTGCCGCCGCTTTGGTTGCAGTAACAGGTTTTGCCCTTTCGTATGTATTGGATAGAAATTTTAGAAATGCGCTCAATCAACTGTTTGCGCATCTTATTCAGAGAGCTATTGAGGGTATAGGATATTTGACGAATGTCATTTCAGAAACCATTTCTAGGGCTAAAAGTGCACGTAAATACTTTGGCTATGAAGATCATCATATTGTAGCTCAAAGCGATAGGCGCGCAGAAAGCACAAGAGTATTCATAGGGCAATACGGGGTTTATACGTGGAGTTCATATAATTTGGTGGCTATTAAGAAGACATTACACGTACATTTGCATACCAATGCGTATTTCGCTGCTGTAGAACTTGTGCTACGATCTTGTGCATATACCCAAAGCACTCGTTCCAATAAAAAGTATGCAATTATTGCCGGTTTGGTTTTGATTGGGGCTTTGCTTAAAACTGCAAGTAGAATGTTTTAATTCTGATAAACAAAGGAGAAACAGGCGGTGTTACCAAACGAAATGAGAAGGGAATTGTCCTATTCAAAGAATATAACAGTGACCTCAAAGTACGTCATTTTATATAAAGGGGCTTCGGTTTCTATATACGATCAAGATTTCGTTTGTATAAAAAAGATAGCAAAATTAAAATATGTTTATGATGGATATGTTTCTCCTGACGAGAAGAATCTTTTGTTAGTTTCGACCAAAAACCATTTTCACATTTTATCATTGGAAGACTTTGCTTTAACAGGACCGTTTTCTATAAAGCGTCCGTACAATGATAATCTTGAGGGCATAGCGTGTTGGTGTTCGTCTGATGCTTTCTTGTTGCCGTTTCAAAATCGTGAAACAATGTTATCGAAATTAGTAAAGGTCAATTGCGATCTTTCTCTGCCATTTGAAGATGTTATTCCTGAAAAATTTTGGATCCGATATATTTCGTATGTGGATCCCATAAAACGGCACCTGCTTCTGGGATTGGATCGATGTGAAGGTAGTTGGAATATCATTTGGTTAGATAAAGATAACACATATACGATTTGCAAGGTACTGGATTTCGATGAAGCGGTTTTCGATTTTGAGATGCTTTGTGATACGGAATGTATTATATTAACGGGAGAAACGAGAGTACATTGTTGTGATTTTTATGGTCGCCCCTCAAAGATACAGCAAGCTTATAAAATGGATTTTTCGCTCATTTCAGGATTCCCAGAGTTTTTCAAGCCTTCCAAAAAGAATTCGGATATTGCTTTTGTTGGCACAACGGATGCTTTGATGATTTACAATTCGAATGAGCAATCTGTTGTTAAGTCGTATCCTATAGAATACGGCGCAAGAGATGTTGTAGAATTCAAGGATTCACTTTTTGTTTGTACCTTTGGCGGAATAAAAGAAATGTCGTTAAACTGACAAATCTGCAAGTGTACAATACATGGGGTCTTCTGTGTGCCTTTAAACATGCAAAAACTCAGAGCAGAAAACAAGAGGACCATTAACATAAAACTCCAAATTAAAAAATGGTCAAAAGAGCGCACAAAACCAAGCCGCACGAACGGTCCTAAACAGCAAATTTCCTCAGAACGGTCGGAGCAATCCGACCGTTCTTTCTATATCCCCCTACTATGCTGTTAAATCTAAATCTTTGC
>CAZSIL010000056.1:0-4311 GCA_964607025.1 uncultured Eubacteriales bacterium | reverse complement strand
ATACAGGATAATCAGATATTATCCTAGATAATGGAGGAAAACAATGAGTTCAAATCCAACAATAGCATTTATTGCAAAATACGCACCACCTCTAGGCAGTTCAACACCAATGCCTGCCGATTATGAAAATGCAGTATATTCAAAGTATCATTATGATGTTTATTCCATTATTAGAGATCAATATCCACATTTGATCACAGGTAATGACGCTAAGTTTATAATTAATAATCATAATAAAATAGATTACATTTTTTCACTTCTGAATCGTGCTCAATATCGAAATTCTGAAGTATTTATCTCTGCACTTGCTGAGTACTATAAGATACCATATTTGGGAGCCCGACCTAATATACGTGCATTGGCTGAAGACAAGCATCTCGCGAAAATAATGGCTTGTTATTGTGGAATCCATACTCCAAAATGGATTACAGCGGATATCAATGGTCAGATTCAAGATCGCGAGCCGTTTTCAGGACCGTACTTTGTTAAACCACGATATGGTGCCTCATCAATGCATATTGACGAAAACTCAATTTGCACTGATTGGCATGAAGTAAAACAAAGAGTCAATCATTTGCACAATTTAGGAGATGATGTAATTATAGAAGAATTTGTTGATGGGATTTATTTCTCAAGCCCCGTTATCATGAAAGAGAATTCCGCTATAATTCTTCCTGCAATCAGAGAGGAATCGTCATTAAAAGGAAATGTAGTTACATATCACCAAAAAAGAAAAGTTGCGAATGGCCTAAGAAGATCAGTTGAAGCAGATAGTGGTATTGCGAGAATAATAGAAAATGCTTCACAGAGTATTGTAGAGCAAATACAACCTATAGACTATACAAGAATTGACTATATTCTTTCCTCTACTGGGACGCTGAACTTTTTAGAATTCAATGTCTGTTGCAATCTGGGAATTCAATCCGCGTTCACTCTTTCTGCCAAATCGGTTGGCATGTCTCATTCGCAACTAGTATTATCAATACTCAATGAAAGCCTTAGGCGACAAGGCATCATCTGACATAACGGATAACGGATTAGAAATCCAATACTCTAAAAAAGCAGGTGACAAACATTTCCTCCACTGTGTGACGGGCGGAGTTGCTAAACCTGAACAATATTTATTAATATTATTTCTAATTTCTATAAAGGCGGTTGTTTTGAACTTGTCAAATTCATCTAAGGCAACACGGGCGTCCTGATGGTACCCACACATACAACATATTCCGGCAAGTGCTATATAATATCGCCTACTCAACCGGGGTATTGATGATTTGTCTACTTCGTCTTTCAATTGTATTAGAGTATTCAGGGCTTGCTGTACATTTCCCTCCTCTACCATTACACAACAGTCATTGATTGTTATATAGGTTCGCGGCATTATGCTTTTAGCCACGACCCTAGCTATTCTCAGTTGCTTCTTTGCATTTGGAATGTTTCCCCCGAAAAGATATGCAATTCCCAGATTGTTGGAAACGATATGTAACTGCTCAATCCCGTAAGATCTCAAACCATGATATGCATGTTCCAAGGAACTAATTGCCTTATGTGTATTATTCTTGCGAATATAAATACGTGCCATATTAGCAATTGTAGTTAATTCTCCATATTCATCGGAGGAATCACGAAAAGCAGCTAGAGCATCATTCCACAAATCGAGTGCGTAATCACCTTGAAAAAGAGTTGCGGCATTACGCAAGAAGTATCCGTATTTATTTGAGCTGATAGCACTCAGCTTGTTTTCGCTAAATATTTTTCTAGCTTCTTGTTCATTTCCCCTATGAATACTATTGCTTATCGCTATTGATAGCAGAAGTGTTTTTTCATCTGCACTTCCGCTTGTGCGAATGAGCTCATTCAATAAGGTTTGAGCTTCTCGATGTTTGCGGCATCGGTTTAATGACAGAGAGTATAGTATTTTTACATTACGATTATTAGGATATCTTACCCATAATGGATATATTATAGCTAGTGAGTCAGCATACTTCCACGTTCTAAATAGACCAACAGCACAGAGAAATATGTTTTCTGGTTCGGTCATATTTCTTACGCTGTCGATCCAATCAGAGCTAACTGGCGTGCCCATCCGTAGGCTTTCAAGTAACACCTGTCGTGCCCAATAGGGTTTTTGCGCCGGATAAACAATAGCAGCTAGGTCAAATATTCGTTTAAGTTCATCAAGATCATGATCAGGTTTTGAAATCAAAAAACGAAATACTATGTCCTGATATATAAGAGCTTCAACTCGTTCTGGTAGCAGCGAATTCCATAGGTGTTGATTGTCTTTACTGACTCTAACACTGAAAGTCTCCGTACCGTCAATGTGTAGTAATGAGGATAACAATCCTTTTTGGACTAGAGTATGAACCGTTCGGATTACTATTTTTTCATCAACTGATGTGTATGTTGGGGAATTGCGTAACATGGACAAAAGTTCGATAACTGAAACACATCCTTGCAGCGTATGAATTATTATCAAAATTTCATTCGCAAGCAAACTATGTGCCTGGCTGTCAGGAAGTTCCCCATGATATGCGGAATACACTAATTTCCGAATATCGCCATTAGCTTGTCTCACAAGACCTAGTGCAGCCTCTTTCGATATGGTTCTTGATCGAAACTTCCATAGTTCCTGTACACATTCAGCAGAAGGCTCACTAAAGTCAATATAATGGAGTGAGTGTGCAATTTCAATTTCTAATAACATTTTTTCTGCAAGATCTGACTTTTCTGCATACGACATAACCACCGTTACATTTCGCATGTCAGTCAAAGCTAATATATCATAGATTGAGCTACTATCGACATATTGAATATTATCAATGAATATTATCACTTTCTTTTTAGAGAGCTCATTTTTTACCAATTCAAAAAACAAGTTTTTAATTACGTCCGGGTAATAGCCTGCATATATTGAATTTGCTCTTGGCTGTGCTATTATATGAGCCAACGTTTCTCCCATCGCTGGCAAGTCTTGGAATAGACTTTCAAGTAGTGTTTGTGAGTGTTCTCCGTAATATTCGTCCGCATACAACTGAAGCGTCTGATACATTTTCCCATCTTTTATTACAATTTTTTTGATTACTTCATGTACAGGGGAACGAGAATTATCTGAAAGCTCAGCGTACAAACATACTACATCACTTGTGTTTTGTAATAAGTAGCAGAGCCTATGAAAAAAGGCAGTAATACCATAGCTAGATGAATATCGATAACAATAAATTCGTTCATTAGATGACAGAAGTTGCGTTAGCGCGGCACTAACGTCTTCTTTTCTATCGGCGTATGCAGTATGATTCATTTTATTCACCATCTTTGGAGTTTTTGAAAATGTATGGACCTGAATATCAACAAATAATTAGAGACATATGCTCAAATAACGGGATCGTGTATAAAGAATTTGACAATACATGTATTTCCTTGACATACAATGGAAATACCCAGTATATTTGGAGTCGTAGATTCCCTCAAAACCCTGCATCTACCGGACGACTAATAGACTCTAAATGTCTTTGTTCATCTATACTACATTCTGCTAGAATACCTGTTGTTCATCACGTCAAGTTGTATCGACCTGATACAGAAGGATTCAAGCGTCAAAGTAAAACAAACCAAAAGATTTGCGAAGAAATGCTCGAAAATGCAGGTGGAGTTGTAATAAAGCCAAATGATTCATACGAAGGGAAAGATGTGCATCTCTGTTTTTCACCTAAGGACATAGAACAGGCAATCTTAAGTGTATTTAGGAAAAAGGAGATTTTGGCTGCTTCCCCCTTTATACATGCGAGTACTGAATATAGAGTTTTTTATCTTTGTGGTGAGTGCTTATTAGCGTATAAGAAAATTCGGCCATTCGTGGTCGGGAACGGCATTTCCAGCGTGGCCGATTTGATCCTCAATTCAGGATTTACCAATATTGACCTAAAGCATAGTTTGAATCTAGCATCTGTGCCAGATGATGGCGAAAAAGTGGAGATAGGGTGGAAATTTAATCTGAGTCGTGGAAGTTTACCAGAACTGATCACTAATAATAATTTGTTAAATTCACTATATTCTCTTGCGACCCAAGCTGCGAAAGCCGTTAGTGCTCAATTCGTAACAGTAGATTTGCTCGAAGAGGAACAAACCGGAAGATTGATCATTCTTGAACTCAACGCCGGTGTTGCGATGGATCAATTTATTCTAAAACATCCAAATGGAAGAGCTGTCGCATATAACATCTATGAACGGGCTATTCGGAATCTCTTTGGGATTGAGATAATATCTGATTATCCTGTATAGAAATAGAGCTGACAGCCCTTATGCTTGGCT
>CAZSIL010000055.1:0-4629 GCA_964607025.1 uncultured Eubacteriales bacterium | reverse complement strand
TATCATTTTATTGACCTCCGTAATTACGTTTGATTTTCTTTGTTGTGGTCTTGGGGAATTCGGTATCCCTTATGACAACTTGACCGATATTTCGAATCTGCGGTAAATGCTGATTAACTACTTGAATATCATCATTTATCCTATCTTTTGCATCGGAAACATCTTCATCGAGATAAACCTCTGCAACGATAACATTATCCTTGCCATAGGCAATACACTCTTTCACATAAGAAATAGTATAAATCTCTTGTTCAATAGATTCTGCAGGGATATTTTCGCCATTGCCAAGTATGATAAGGTTTTTTATTCTACCTGTGATATGTAATGCTCCGTATTCATCAATAGTACCTATGTCACCAGTTCTGAACCAACCATCAACAAATACCTTTTCGTTTTCGGCTTCATTGTGGTAATATCCAAGCATTACATTATCGCCTTTAACCAGAACTTCACCGTCTTCAGCAATCTTAACTTCATTACATCGCAACGGCAAACCCACACTACCAACAACATTGAACTTGTTGCGGTTGACAGCTACGATCGGACCGCATTCTGTGATACCATACCCATTAAGAATGGTTATACCAAATGAGTTAAAAGCTTTAATATACTTAGGATCAATCGGTGCACCGCCGGATACAATTAAATCAATATTACCACCAAAGGCAGAAATAACCGATTTAAACAGTACCTTACGTAAATCAATTTTACATTTAAGCAGCGCATCACTGATTTTTATAAGTATTTTCAACGCCTTGTCTTTGCCTTGCTTTTTGGCGGTTGCCCATATGTTCTTATAAAGCGTTTCTACAATCAGCGGCACAGCAAATAAATGTTGTGGCTTGCACTTTTTAAAGTCATCTGGCAATTTTTTAAGGCTTTTGTTTATGTAGATGGGATACCCATAATACATTACCGCAAATACACTTGCCACTAAGCCAAATGTGTGATGTAACGGCAACACCAATAAGGATGCTCCCGTAAGCAACACATTACAACATGCACCATACATACAAGAGCAGAAATTGTTATGAGTTAGCATAACTCCTTTGCTTTTACCTGTAGTACCGGAAGTATATACGATGGATGCCAGCTTATCCTTGTCAACCTCTACGTTAATATAATCAGTATATCCATCCGCAATTAACTGCTTGCCTTTTTCGATGCATTCAGGAATATCCTGCATATTGATATAGGCTATATCGGGCAGTTTTGCTTGCAATTGCTCGGCAATGTCTGCATAGGTGTTTGAATATACAAGCACCTTGCTTTCGCTATCAATCAACAATTCAGCAATACCATCTACATAAAGTTCTTTATCAATAGGAACAACAACATTACATCCACAGGTAACAGCAAAATGAGTAAGTATCCATTCATAACTGTTCTCGCCAAATACTGCAATATGATTGCCATTAAAACCCTTGTTAAAAAGATGTGTACCGAAAGCATAGACTTGTGTTTTAAATTCAGTAAAACTTATAGAAATATCTTGTTTCCTGTTTTGATAAGCAAATGCTTCTCTATCGCCATATTCCGACACACAAAAATCTAATAATTCTTTAGTTGTGTAAACGGGGGTATGATTGTATAAATCGTAGTTATGCATCTGCGGATTCTCCTTGCTCGCCGTTTTTACTCTCTCTTTGTTTTTTCTCCTGTTTTTCTTCTTCCAAAATCGCATTGTATGTTCCTAACAATATTAACAAGAAATTTCGCATAGTTCTCTTTGCTCGAAACAGGAACGCAACACCGATACCTGCAAATATAGCGATCACAATGATTTTATCAACGCAATGTTCACAACCGTGAATCGGCAATCCGAGATTACTACAAATTCCAATAGACATGTCAATATTCAATAACAATACACCAACTGCACAAATTGCTAGCAAAAAGAAACACGACATTAACGTTTTAGACATACTAAAAAGAGCACGCAGTTTTTCTACCTTTTTGTCTTTTCCTTTGACTGATACATAATATTGACTTATCGAGAATATGTAACCGTTAATATACTCATTTTCAAAATCTATGTTTTCGGTTTTATTAATCTCATCTTTGTTTAATAAGCCTTTAGCAAGAGCTTGATACTTTTTAAGTACAGCAGGATTTTTAATAATATCATTACCCGTTTCCTTCTCAAATGGTTCTTTCACTTCACCTTTTAAAACTCTTTGATGCATACCCCTGTAAAGTTTAGTGATGTATTCATCTACCTTTGACCCCAACTCTTGAAGCAGCATACCTGTTATATAGATCAACAAAACGATTCCTAAACCTTTTTGAAAAGTTAAATCATTCCATAAGAATCGACATAAGCTTTCACTAAGCAGTGATGCGCCACTAACAAAGGTTGCGCCATATATTAGAACATTAAAGAAATCATAAAGACCCAATTGTTCAGAAAAACTTGTAGTATCAAGCGTGATATTTTTCATTCTGTTTACCTCAAATATCCAATCTTTTTAAAATACTCAACATACTTATGCAGATAGTCGATGCCGATATCTGACCACTCGAAACCGAGTTGTTTTAGATACTGCACTGTGAAATCGTTTTCAATGCGGATATTGCTATCGTAGTTGAGTTGGTCGTTTTCGTCCATATCGTTGATAAAGGTTTCAAAGATATGCTCCATGCCGGTCTGCTTAGCAGTTTGGCGTAATGCCTCGGTAAATACAGTGCCATTAACAAGTTTAAGTTCGTATCCAAGCTGATTAATGATTTCAACCAACTTATCGAAATATACAACTTTGATACTGTTGATGTGAAATACTGTTTGCTCTGTACTAAAGTTACGAGCAATTGTCATAACGGCATTTGCACCTTCATCAATAGGTGTAAACTCAGAATAATTGGTATCTTTAATCAAATATTCAGGGAACAAACCGAGTTCCAATACGCCCTTAACTCTCTGCAAAAATGCATTGCTTTCGTGGTTCTTTTGAAACTGTCCGTCACTTATGCGGTTAGTCAGGTTACCCATACGCATAATGTTTGCCTGCAAGCCCTCACACATTGCATCAAGTACAGCCTTTTCAGCCTCAAACTTACTTCTGCCGTAAACATTATCAAGCGGCTGTTCAATATATAAACTGCTCTCGTAAAAATGCTTTTCGGTTTCGCTGATATAACCGTCAAAAGCATCACCAAAACTATTACCCGAAACGCTGAGTGTAGAGGTGTGAATCAGTTTTGCATCTGCCGACTTACAGAACTCAATCAAGCGTTTTGTGGTTTCAACATTAGCTTCATAAAAATACTTATACGAACCATAATGCTTTACACTTGCGGCACAGTTGATAACTGTATCAACCTCGCCGAGCAATTCCTCATATTCAGAGTCAATCAAGCCGAACTTATCCTTTTGTAAATCGGCACAGATAACCTCAATGCGACTCATATCAGAATATTTATTGCCAAAGTAAAAATCAAGTAGCTCTTGCAAACGCTTTGTGCTATCTTCCTTATCTTTGCCACGAACAAGACAGTAGGCTATGCCGTTATCATTATCAAGGAAGTCAGCAAGAATATGAATACCAAGATATCCGGTTGCGCCTGCTAGAAGGATATTACCGACATCACTTTTTTGCGGCTTGCTGATATATTCAACCTTGTTTTTTTCTAAGATCTTATTAACGTCTGTAAAATTAACATCCGCAAAAGAGATAACTTGCTTGTCGCCGTTTTCAATGCATTCGCAAAGTGCTTTTACAGTGGGATAGTCAAATACATTTTGCAGATTAAAATAAATACCCTCGTTATGTGCTTTTGAAACAAATTCAATGGCTTTTAAGCTGTCGCCGCCCAAGTCAAAGAAGTCATCCGTAATACCAACAGGCATAGTTCCAAGCACTAACTCAATCAACTTACAAAGTTCTTTTTGCATCTGTGTTTGGGGTGCAACATATTCGGTATCGTTTGCTATATTTTGAAGATCAATTTCGGGTAATGCCTTGCGGTTGATTTTGCCGCTTGTAGTCATTGGCATTTCGTCAAGGTGTGTGCAGATGTGCGGTAACATATATTTGGGCAGTTTCTTGCCGATATGACTGCGGATTTCTTTAGCATCTACTTCTTTACCGGTATAGAAAGCACAGATAAGCTGTCTGCCTTCATTGTTTTTGTGCACCACAACAACAGCCTGCGAGATACCTTCAATACCGCAAATGGCATTTTCAATTTCACCAAGCTCAATGCGGAGTCCTCTGATCTTCACCTGAAAATCATTGCGACCTACATAAGCAATATTACCATCTTCACGCCAATAAGCAAGGTCACCGGTTTTGTAAAGTTTGCCCTTACCAAAGGGATTGTCGATGAACTTCTCGGCTGTCAACTCAGGTCTGTTCAGATAACCCGCACCAACGCCGTCACCGGCAATACACAGTTCACCTGTTACGCCGATAGGAGCGGGTTGCGTATACCGGTCTACAATATAAATTTGCGTGTTAGCAATTGGTGTGCCGATGGTGATTTCTTTATCTTTTTCCAGTTCATCCACCATAACGCAGATTGTGGTTTCAGTTGGACCATAGATGTTATAGACAGCACTTTCAGGTGAAACATCTTTAATCAACTCAAGCAAGTGTTCTGCAAAGACTTCTCCACCGATCACAAAACTTT
>CAZSIL010000054.1:0-4863 GCA_964607025.1 uncultured Eubacteriales bacterium | reverse complement strand
TATCTAAAATCTCAACCTTACATTTTGCCGTATCGTTGATAACTTGAATAATATTGCCGTCTTTGTTTTCAAAATGTGTGCGCAAACTCTCGTGGCGAGCAATAAGGTTATTAACTGCATTTTGCAAACGATCAACATCTACACTATCCACCTTAAATACATACGGCACATTATAGGTAGTGCTATCACTGTTCATACTTTGCGCAGTATAAACACGCATCTGCGCATCGGTTGCAGGGATATCACCCGAATAATCAAACGCTTCTTGCTCAACTTCTGTTACAGTTATTTTTTCTGCAAGGTCTTTTACAGTATCACATCCAAATATCGTCTTTGTATCGGTGTGATAACCGCTCTTTTCAAGTTTAGATATAAGTTCTATCGCTTTGAGGCTATCACCGCCGACATCAAAGAAATTATCCCTAATGCCGACTTTATCTATGCCGAGCGTTGCCTCAATGGCAGAAACAAGAATTTTTTCCTGAGCGGTGGTGGGTACAACATATTCGACATCTGTATCAATTGTATACAAATCTACTTCGGGTAATGCTTTGCGATTGATTTTACCGCTTGAGGTCAAAGGCATTTCTTCTAGATGCGTGCAGATATGCGGCAGCATATATTTGGGCAATTTCTTGCCGATGTGACTGCGAACCTCTTTTGCATCAACTTCTGCACCTGTGTAAAAAGCACAGATAAGCTGCCTGCCTTCGTTGTTTTTGCGCACCACAACAACAGCCTGTGAGATACCGTCAATGCCGCAAATAGCATTTTCAATCTCTCCAAGCTCGATACGTAAGCCTCGGATCTTCACCTGAAAATCGTTACGGCCTACATAAGCGATATTACCATCTTCACGCCAGTAAGCGAGGTCACCTGTTTTATAGAGCCTACCATCGCCAAAGGGATTATCTATAAACTTCTCAGCAGTGAGTTCTGGTCTGTTCAAATAACCTGCACCAACACCATCACCGGCAATACAGAGTTCTCCCGTAACGCCAATAGGAGTTGGTTGCATATATTTGTCTACAATATAAATTTGTGTATTGGCAATAGGTTTGCCTATGGTGATACCGAACTTGTTGACTTCACCAAATCCTACACCCATAGTGGTTTCGGTGGGTCCATAACCATTAAATATAGCAGCGTTACAATATTTCCTTATTGTGTCACATACTTCTTCGGTTAATTGTTCACCACCAACCATAACACATTTAACGTTTTTAAAAGCATCTACAAAACCCTTATTATCCAAATATGTGTGCAGTTTTGTCGGGGTACAATGAACACAATCAATTTGATTTTGCAATATTAAATCAGCCAATAAGTTTGTGCTAGCCAATTCTCTTTCGTTTGCAAACACAACTGATTTATTTATCAAAAGAGATAGCACTATCTCAAAATTCGAGATATCAAATGTTATTGAACCACAAGCAAGCACTGTGTTGCAATTTTGAGCAATAAAGTGCTGGAGATTATTGACGGAATTATTATCACAAAAATTAACAAAGTTTTTGTGACAAATAGCTGCTCCCTTCGGTTGACCAGTAGAACCGGAAGTATAGATACAATAACACAAAGCGTTGCTTGACATATTTACACAAGGATTTGAAGAATCTTCATTACCAAGCAATTCTTGAATGTTTCCTTCTGTAATAAACAACTTTGCATTGCTATCTGCAAGCATATAGTCGATTCTATCCTGCGGATAATCAGGATCAACAGGCAGATATGCTGCGCCTGCCTTTAAAATGCCAAGCATAGTTGCGATAAGATAGCTTTTTCTCGGCAGAGCAAATGCAACGATATCGCCAACACTAACGCCTTTTTCAATAAGCGAATGAGCAATTTTATTTGCTTGTTCATTAAGTTCAGCATAAGTTAGAGTTTTATCATCAGCAACAACTGCGGTTTTATCAGGAGTTTTTGCGACCTGCTCCTCAAACAACTGATGGACGCACTTATCCCTTGGATAATCTGTAGTAGTATTATTAAAATCATAGAGTAGCTTCTGCTTTTCATCGGTTGACAGGATATTCAATTCATAAAGTTTCTTTGAATCATTACCGATAGCATCAAAAAGTAGATTGCAGATATGCTGATGCAGTTTTTCAATTTCGTTCTCGGTGAATTTATCGGTCAGGTAGTCATAATGAACACGGAAGATGCCCTCGTTATCACGGTCATCAATATGTATCTGCAAACTCTCACTTTGCGAGCCGCTATGATACCACGTAGTCTCAATATTCGCACCGGTAACGGTAGCATTTTGATAACTTATCATCACATCATAGAGCTTTTCGGTAAAATTAAACTCTTTGCGGATAGTAGAAAGAACATCACCATAGTTATATTTTTGATGACGGAAAACCGAAAAGGCAGTATCTTCAATAGCAGAAAGGTTTTCAGCAAAAGATTTAGTATTATCCAGTTCTATCAACATTGGTGCGGTATTAACGAACATACCGACAGTGTTGTTTTCTTTCACACCGCTACGGTTAAGTACCGCCGTACCGATATAAAACTTTTCAGCGTTCATCTTAACTCGGTTCATATAAGTGGCAAGTGCTGCCGAAAACAGCATAAAGGCAGAGGTACCTTTTTGCTGTGCATAGGTGTTAATAATGCTTGTCTGATCGGCATCAATAGCAAAGGTCTTGCGGTAAGCATTAAGCGAATCACTCTGCTTTTCGCTAAGATAAGTTACTTCATCACACTTCTTAAATTGCTCAACGAAGAACGCCTTGTCCTTTTCATAGCGTTTGCTATGAATATAGGCGTTTTCACTCTCAACATAATCAGTATAGGAATATGCCTCAACATCTTCGCCGTTCATCAGTTTATTAAACTGAGTTCCGAGAAGAGACAAAGTCCAAGCATCGCCGATAATATGGTGCAGTTTAATCAGTAAGCCGTACTGTTCGGGCAGAGTAACAATATTGATTTCGCAAAGATTACCGTAAAAATCAAGCGGTTTCTTTGCATAATTTTCAGCATAAGAATCAAGCTCTGCTTTATTATCAAAGCAAAGCACATTAAAATCTTGCTCGGTATAATCGCATATTGTTTGCGAAACCTCGCCATCATTTTCGACAATGCGAATACGCAAAGCATCATTAAGACGATAAAGTTCATTTACGGCTTTCTTTATCTCAGACAAGTCCTTCTTTCCATATACGAGCATACTGCCGCAAATAACAGCAATCGCCCCACCGGCAAACTTCTCCATATCATATATTAACTTTTGCGGTTTAGTTAAGTTCATCCTCAAACCCTCGCTCCAATACAACATAATCGGCATTATGTTGTATTGAGCGCTGAAAGCAAGTCTGGAAAAATACATACTCATTAATAATAAGCATAACGAAAAAGCCTTTTCGCACTTTTTTCTAAAGCGAAATCGAAAAGGCTTCTTTTGTCATGTTCATTTGTCGTATTTTTTAGCGAAACCTCATTTGTTAACAGAAAAATGTTGTTTTTTCTGTACGTATATGGTATAATTTCTAGGTATATATTTCCTGTGAGTAGATATTTAACAACATAATGCCGATTATGTTATTTTCCGATACTGTGGGTATCGGTTTTTATATTATCAGCCGCATATTTTCCATCTTGCGTTTATGCTCTGCACCGGTAGTGATGATGTAGATCCTGGTAGTGTTTATATTGCTGTGTCCGAGAATATCGGCAAGCTTGGCAATATCCTTCTCAATACCGTAAAATGTACGGGCAAACAAATGGCGAAGATTGTGAGGGAACACCTTGTCAGGAGATACCCCTGCCTGTTCACACAATGATTTCATTTCACGCCAGATGTTGCATCGACTCATAGGCTTACCGGATTTCGTGATAAAGATGCACCCGGTAGTTATACCTTTGGCCTTGATATAATTCAATAACTTTTTCTGCAACTCCCGAACGATAAACACCGTTCGGGTTTTGTTTTTGCACGAAACGATCGCTTCGCCTTTGCGCACTGCCTCAACCGTAATAAACTGCAATTCGCTTACACGAATCCCCGTTCCGCAGATTGTCTGTAGAATCAGATTGAGTCGTTCGTTGCCCTTTTGTTTTGCAGTGTTCACAAGGCGAATATACTCTGCTTTCGTCAATTCCTTCTCCTCAGAGCAAAACGCCTTCTTCTGTACCTTAAACTGCTTAATACAGCAATCCACCCATCCCATAAATCGAAGAAAAGCATTCACCGCCGCAATCATAGAATTGGCACTTGTGACTTCGTAATTCTCAACAAGCGAAGCCTTAAACCCCATAACAACCGCCTTGCTGATTTCTCTTGCTCCTGCGAACACACAAAATGCCTTTACATCACGAATATACTTTTCAATGGTGTTGTCGCTCTTCTCGTCCGAGCGAAGATAGCTTTCAAAATCTCCGATCATTGAATTTGTAATAATTCTTTCCATTTGATATTACCTCCTATTGTATTATAATTTTACAATATTTTTGCGAAAGTTCTCCGTGTTCTGTTCAAACACGGCTCAACATTGCAAAAGGTAATATAAAAACGGAATCTATTTTGGCAAGTAAATTGCAAAAGAAAAAATGCGACAGCAAGGAGACTATCTCCAAACTGTCGCATTTTGCATACATAATCAAGCTGTTTTGACTTTTTTAGTTGTTCATAAGGATTTTTGATATCCACAGTGAAGCTGGCGTTGGTATGCCCAAGGATTCGGGACAAGGTCTTTGCATCCACGCCGCCCGTCAGCGCATGAGTGGCGAAGGTGTGACGCAGATCGTGGAAGCGTATCAGCGGTAGCTCGGCTTGCCTCAGCAAGGTTTTCATACGGTTGTAAGGATACTCGGGATGCATCGCCTCCTCGGGTCTGTAGATATTCGGGA
>CAZSIL010000053.1:0-6105 GCA_964607025.1 uncultured Eubacteriales bacterium | reverse complement strand
TTTCATCGTAGCAAGCTTTGAATTTATCAAACAATTCTTTTTCCTGCTCGTTTAAAGTTTCAAGCAATTTTTCTTCATTCTTAGTCAGCATCCTGAATGCCTTATCAAAGCCCCTTTGTTTTTGAAATGGCCTTTCGGCTGGGTTGATGTTTCCATACCAGAATTCTTCAAGTATGTGCATTATTTTTCCTCCTTACACAAAGAGAGCGACTCAAGTTTCGGTATATCCGAAATCGAGTCGCCCTCTTCAATCATTCTTTTTGCTGTCATCAGTGCGTGCTTGACATAAATCATATTCAGTTGTTCTCGTATCGTCTTGGCTGCAACTTTTTCTTCTACCATTTTTAATACTTCTACAAACACAGCACTTTCAATTCCGTATTTGTCGCCGTACATAATTTCTTCTAATGTGTACTTAGCCATTTGCATCACCTCCTGTGACACAAACAATATCACGAAAGGAAGCGGAAGTCAACGAAGGAATGCTTGTGTGTGTAGACAAATTTTATAAATTTATTTAAATTCATTTACAAATGCTGGGTATTGTGATATACTTGATATGTTAGATACTTAAATTATAATAGGCTTATTATAATTTCTTGTTGCAAGTCGTATGCTATGGTAAAAGCATACTAACTGACAGACTTTGCAACAAAGTAATTTAAGTGTCTAGCAACCTTAATCGTCAGGGCTGTATGTTTTTCGTGCGTCAGCTTTGTCTGGCGCATTTTTTAATATTAACCAAAGGTTTTGGTGAGGTGTGGGATGAGTAACAAATTTTCCGATATTGGGTTTTTATGGACTCTATTTAAAAAGACTATAAAATTTTTTAAATGATAATACTATTTTCGTATGGGTAAGAGAATTTTTATTGGACAAAAAGAAACGGTTAAAGCGGCGTTTGCCTAGTGATAAAACTCGTACATTTGCAGATATTTATGTATTTATTATGTTCTTGCTTTCCATAGTCTGCGGAATTTTTAGCCGACAAATAGGTAATAATGTTTTGAATAATATTGTCGTTATTGCAGTTGTATATAGGCTATATGAAATGTCTGTTGCTATAACGTATAATTTCTATACTAGTGAGCAATCAGAGGAAAATTTATCTGCAACAGATCGTGTGGCTTCTATTAAACGAAGTATATTGCTATTTGTTATGAATATGATTGAAATTGCAAATTGGTTTGTAGTGTTATTTATTCAAAAAGGAACTTTAAAATCGCTATATAATATACCAAAATATCTGGAATTGTTTGAATCAAGTTTTTTGTGTTTTATAACACAAGATGCTGATAAGATTAACAATATTTTTAATAGTGTAGGTGCACTACCTTTTGCTGAGTGTGTTCTAGGGTATTTTTATACAGTATGTTTTTTGGCAATATTGCTCGGAAATGCTCCGCAAATAAAAAGTCTCAGTAATAAATAATATTGGCTTAATCACTTATCTTTTGAATGTATTATGATGGAGGAATTACATAAATGAAAAGAAGAGTATTAACTTTATTGATTGTATTATCTATAATATCGAGTTTTATGGTGTCGTTGCCTATTGTTGCAAATGCCGAGACTGTTGCAAGCGGTACGTGCGGAAGTAATGTTGCTTGGACACTTGATAGTAATGGTACTTTATGGATATCTGGTTCTGGACCGATGAATAGTTATTATTCTCCGAGCGAACCATGTGCTCCGTGGGTTTCTATGATGTCAGCAATCACTTCCGTTGTAATAGGACAGGGGGTTACTGAAATCGGTGATTGTGCATTCCGCGAATGTGTAAATTTAACAGAGATATCAATTGCTGATAGCGTAACAAGCATGGGAATTTATACCTTTAACGGATGTGAAAAATTATCAAGCGTAGCAATACCAAATAATGTAACCGATTTATCTTATGTATTCTACAATTGTGGATTGACAAATATAACAATTCCTAGCAGTGTTGCAAATATTGGATATTTATCATTTTATAGTTGTGACAATTTGAAAAATGTGACAATTGATAATGGTGTAACAAATATTGCTAATGATGCATTTTCATTTTGCAATGATCTAACAAGCATAAAAATTCCAGATACGGTAACAGCTGTTGGTGACTATGCTTTTTCATATTGTAGTGACTTAAAACATGTGACAATCGGTAATAATGTTACAAGCATTGGAGACTATGCTTTTTATGCTTGCTCAAGTTTAACAAGTATAACTATACCTGATAGTCTAAAAATAATAGGCAAATATGCATTTAACTATTGTTCTAGTTTAGCTAATATATATTATAGTGGTAATGAAAGCGAGTGGAAAGCTTTTATCGGTGATAGTACTATTTTTGACAATGCAACAATACACTACAATTATTATTCTGCTTTAAAAGAAAAGGATGTATCAAATAGCACAAGTACCAATGCTCCTGCTATAAAATCTGCTCAATTAAAATATCTTGGTAAAACCTATGATATTATCAATCAATCTGTTAATATAGGTAAAGGCTCATCTGCTTGGGCGGATATAACTATAGATATTGATTGGAATGGAACTCCTAACGATAAGCAGAAAGTATATTTAACACAAGGTGCAAGTACAGATGAAAAAAATAATATCTTTGAAGAATATAATGCTCTAAATAATACTGCCTCGGCAGTTCCGATTGGCACTTTGTTTGAAGCAGATAAGCCAATCTATATTATTGCAGTTGATGAAAGTGATGCAAAAAACAAATCTACTGCTATTGCAACAAAAGTAAATATTATTGATACATCTGGTAATGAAGCATTTCAAAATGCAAACTATAAGCATAAATTCAGTTTGGGGCAGGATATTGCCTTTACTATTCCTGATACTGTTCCTGTGTTTGGTGGAACTGAACTTACTTGGAAGTTGGATTTTATTCCGATTACCATAAAGGCGGAAGATGGTAAAATGGATTTAGTATTTGGTATGGATTTAGAGGAAGATGGTGAGTTCAGCTTTGATAGTTTTAAAGAGGATATTGATGACTATGTAGATGTGCTTAACAAAAAGGCAAACAAGCAAAATCGTACATTAAAGCAACTCCGTAATGACCTGAGGATGTCTGTGGCTAATAAGACTAAAAACAAAGGTCTTACTATGAGTATGTGGGGTAATAAGGTATTTAAAAATAGTTCCTCTGGTGAAGCGGATACAGGAATAGATGTCTTGGGATATGCAATTGCTGAAATAGATAAGAATGGTAACTTGAAACTATCTGAGGGCTATGTTTGCTTTGAAGCAACTGTATCTTATACATATAATGGGCAGATATTTATATATGTTATTCCCTGTTACTATACTTTTGGTGGTAGCCTAGGTGGAAAAATGGATGCCAAAGTAATGGATTTGGACTTTAAAACATTCTCTCCGAAATTACAATCTCAGCTTTCTGCTACTTTGGGTGCAAAGATTGGCGGGGGTATTGGTGTCCCCAGCGTTGCAGGCTTTGATGCTACAGGAAAAGGCGACCTTACTGTTACTTTTGATATAAATAATTTTGAAGAAGAAATTAAAAACTACTTAAAAGTCACTATAGGCGCAAGCGCAGAGTTTAATCTGACAATTCTTGGTCAAAAGGTTGTAAGTAAGGATATTTGGAAGCTGGACGCAGAAGATGGAATTATATATTCCACCTATCCTGAAGATGAAGATAAATCTTGGATTAAACCAAATTCTGCAAGTCTTTTGTCGTTGAATAATATGTATGATGGCTATAGTGCAAATAATGTATATGAGAGCGAATCAAGAGATTATCTTGAAAATTCTATGGAATGGTATGGTGATATACCTCCTATCTCTCTCTTTGCTGCTGATTATACAAATAGGAATTTAACTATTCTTGCAGATAGTGTATATCCAGAGGCTCAACCTCAAATATTCTCTATTAATGGTAAAAAGATATTGATATTTACTACAGATAATGATACAAGAGCTGCTAATAATAAGCAGATGCTTGTATATTCGGTGTATAATGATGAGGAAGGGACTTGGTCGGAGGCTGTCCCTGTGGCTGATGATGGTACTGCTGACTTCTATCCGTCTGTAAGTGGCGAATATCTTGTATGGCAGAATCAAAAGTCTGTTATGGATGATGGGTTATCTCTTGCCGAGATTGGTATGCAGGGCGAAATTGTAATTGCTAAATGGAATGGCAATGGCTTTGATGCCCCTGTATCTTTAACAGATAATGATGCTCTTGACACCTTGCCTAAAGTAAGTGTAAATAATAATGAAATAAGTGTTGTATGGCTTAAAAATAGTGCGAATGATATCTTGGGTGTAGATGGTAACACTTCTATCGTCAAAAAGGTTTATAATGGCTCTGCTTGGGGTGAAGAAATTGTATTAAAAGATAATCTGAATGCTGTAACAGATTTAAGTGTTGGGTATTCTGAAAACGCTTTAAATGTTGCTTATGTTCATGATGTAGATGATGATATTACAACTATTGATGACCGAGAAGTTTACTTGATAGGCTCTTCCAAAAAGCAGGTTACAGATAATGAAGTTCTGGATTCCAATGCTATTATCAATAATGGTAAGTTGTATTGGTATAGCGAGAACAACATTCACTTTATGAATCTTGCAGATAGTGTAAAATACACAGTATTTGAAGATGCAAGATATGCTCTTGCAGATGGATTTACCGTATCAGAAGATAATGGTAATATTGCAATTCTGTGGTCAGGTTCAGAAGATGCAGGCTCCGAGATTAAAGGTGTTCTTTATCAGGATGGTGCTTGGGGTGATGTAATTACTGTATCAGAGCTTGGTGCTTATGCTAAATATCCGACTTGTATATTAGAAGAAGATGGAACAATCCTTACTTCCTTTACTGCAGAAGCCGATGGTATTACAAGCCTTTATACATTAGGGTTATTCCCATCTTATGATTTGGCAATTAGTGATATTTACTTTGACGAAAAGAATCTTGCCCTAAATTCTGAAAATAAATTTGAGGTTATGGTAATAAATAATGGCGAGTTGCCTGTTGATGGTTATACCATCAATGTGTATAACGAAGATGAAACTTTAAATAATCGCATAGTATTTGAAGATACATTCAAAGCAGGCGAATCAAAGTCAGTAGTTGGTAAGTTTATCACAGGTGATGCTATCTCTTATGAAACCTTAAAGGTTGAAATAGCACTAAACACCGATGAGGAGTATGTTTATGATAATAACTCTGTAACTCTTGCTATTGGTAATGGTGATATTTCTCTTGAAAGTTTATCCGTATATGAAATGCTACCAACTTCTTATGCTGTTGCTGATGTTAAAAATATTGGGTATTCTGATATAAGCAATATTACTGTTAATTTGAGAAAAGACAGTGTTGATGGTGAGATTGTACAAAGCAAAACAGTTTCTTCACTTACTGCAGGTAGCAATGAAGAAGTAACTTTTGCATATAAGCCTCAGGACTACGAAAATGTAAAATGGTTTATTACTATTGAAGTTGAAGCCGATGAGGTTTCTGTTGGTAACAACTATGACTATTTTATAAATGAATGTGCAGTTGGCTTGGAAGACTATGAAATCTCCATATTAAACTATTCTTATGTAGACAAGCAATTAACAGTAAATGCTTTTGCGAAGAATAATACAGATGATTCACTTACTGCCGATGCTGTATTTGCAGTGTATAGCAGTGATGGTAGAATGAAAGGTATAACAACTCAACCTTTAAGTGTGGGCGGATATTCCGATACGGGAATAGATGTTTGGTTTGAGAACTACACTTATGCAAGCGGTGACTATGTTAAAATGTTTATGTGGAGTGATTTAACCACTACTCTTAGGCCTTTGGTTAGTGCCGAGCAGGTTAATGTTGTGGTAGAATAGTTAAAATAATGGTCTATACCATTTATAAGCTTATGGTTTGGCATGGTGAATTACCCGAAACCTATAACGGAAGTTAAATAATCTCATTTATAACTTCTATATTAAACTAATTTGTGGTGCTTGTGTTGTGTGGGATTAAAACAATTTCATAGTAAAACTATCAAGGGCATACCGCTTTTGTCGGCGGTATGCCCTTAAACTATATTTAAAACTATAGAAATTTTCGCAAATCTTTTTTATTTTGCGAAA
>CAZSIL010000052.1:0-6295 GCA_964607025.1 uncultured Eubacteriales bacterium | reverse complement strand
TTCATGCTGTTTTGTGCCTTGTAGCGCAGCGGAAAGGAATGGTCATAAATATGATTTACAAAATAGGTACTGTGGATGATATGCGAAATATCGTATTCGAGAGTGAGGACGCAAGGAAACTTGTCTATCATTATGCAAGTATATTGACCTATGAATATGGCGCAGATAGAAATATTGATACGGATGACGGCGGTTACATACTATATGGAACATCCGGCATAACCGCAGAAGCAATTAAAAGCTTATTTGACTATACTTCATACGAGGCAGAATTGGTTCACCAACAAGGCGACACCTGTTCTGCCTTATTTATTGTAAGTAGCGATTACGGAGTGGTAATAGTAACGTCGCTTGCTGATACACCACCCGAAATATTAAAATAAATCAATAACTAAACGGAGGAATTAACTATGATTACCGAAAAGAATACCATAAAATGCGAGGCGATTTTTAACGATGAGCGCACACATCGTTACTTATGGAGGCGAGTTTGGAATAAAGACAAGCCGACAATAACAGTTATTATGCTAAATCCCTGCCAATCGGATAACATCATAACCGATACTACGACATCTCTCGTTGTAAACAACGTAGCAAGGCTTGGAGATTACGGCGGAGTTGAAATACTCAATCTATATTCTAAATTAACCTCAAAGTTAAGGTTTACCGAAACGGACGAAGAATTAAACGATAAAGCAAACGATTCGTATATTCTTAAAGCAGTGGAGTCAAGCTCTGCTACGATACTTGCTTGGGGTAAGGCTTCAAGCAGTAACGCAAGAATTGAAGAAAGAGCCATGCAGGTCATAAATCTGCTTTTGCCGTATCAAGACAAACTTTATTTGATATCCGACGGAGAAAGGATAGGATTACACCCTTTAACACCGAGTGTTCGCAGTAAATGGATTCTTGAAAAATGCAATTTCAAAGCCTAAACACAGAAGTAAAAAATGTTCCCGTATGCTCGTCATACGGGAACATATAAAAACATAGGAAAAACCTATGTTCCGCTATACCTCTGCACATTCTTTATATAATTCATATAAGATTTGTTTCGTTTCTTTAAAACGATTTTTGTCATCGGTTGACAATATCAAATATAAGCCTTTATCAACAACAAAAATATCTTTAATATTTGTTCCAAAAGACTCAGTTATCAATGCTTTGATGTGTTTTCTGGCTCTTTTTTTCATTGGGTATAGAATAACCGCATCGTTAACTGGTGTTGCTTCTTTTGCTGTTAATGCATTAGCATCGCTTATAGCAGTTTTTAGGTTTTCATAAGCTTTAGATGCGGTACGTGTGAATTTCCCATAATTTATGATACTACCATCTTGATTATGTACTTCAACTTTATAGATATATCCTTCTCGTATAACATAGTAACTTTTATTACCATATGGTTGTGGTTTCTCTTGAAGGATGTCTAACTGACGTCTAACCTTACTTTTTGAAAGACCAGTTTTTTCACAAATTTGTTTCTTGGTAGCACCGTTTGGCTTCAATTTATTCAAATAATCGAAGACTATTTCACGGTCTGTATTTTTCGTTAAACTGTGTTTTTGGTTGCATCTTGAGATACCTTTTTTAGGCATAAAAAGTCCTCCGAAAAATTATTTTAATTTGCCTTTTGGCAAGGACATCGTCGGCAAAATCGGTGTGTAATATCCTACTTTGGCTATATAAAACAGCAAGCAAATTGCAATTATCCTTATGGTGTCCTAAAATATGTTTGCAAGGGTGATTGTGTTGTGGCGCCTAAATTATAATGCAATTCTCACCATCTTGCAATACTAAAAATTTCAAATACGGGCGGTTTTCCGCCTATAAAAAGAAAGGACGAATAGATATGCAATTCAAAAATTTAGAGGGCATTGAATTTTATGTTCATACCGAGGATAGCAACCAAATCTTTGCTGAATATTTTATTTATGATGAGGACACATGCCGTAAGAAGTATCGGCTTGTGTCGATTAAATCACCTTATTTCGAAAGTTTTCTGCGCGCTATATATCTTCCCGACAACAAAAACTACGAGTCCGCCAAAGAAGTGGTTGAAGCCATCAGCGATTATAACAACAATCAAGGCATTACTGACCGAATTGACCCAAGAGTTCGTACAGCAGGAAACTTGTTAAGCGGGCTGATTGAATATTCCCTCTATGATAGACACCGTAATTGCGTCCAGATAAATTCCCAGGGTTGGCAGATTGTCAATGCTACTAAGAATAAGTTCATTGCAACTGCAGAAACAAGAGAACAAATCAAACCTTGTGAAACAAAAGAAAATCTGTTGTCTATTCTGGACAAATACATCAACACCGACAGGGACAGCAAAATCCTTTTTGCAACTTGGCTGGTACAAGCTTTTTGCAGCGGAAACCATTCCGCGCTACTTATTATGGCTGAAAAAGGATGCGGTAAGAGTACGTTGAGCAAAATGATAAGAAATATTCTTGATCCGTCCAAAGCAGAGTCGGTAGTATTTCCCAACAAATCCGATGCGCTTTTAACAACGTTAACTAATACCTACCTCGTTGCCTTCGATAACGTGGCGGACATCAGTAAGGACTCGTCTGATGTGCTCTGTGCAGCTATCACTGGTTCGACGTACACTAAGCGTGAATATTTCACCACGAATTCGATGGCTGTTTTTGATTTGCACAATACAATCGTCATGAACGGCATTGATATTGCTCCTTCGGAGTCGGATTTTGCTGATCGTTGTTTACTCTTGAAACTTCACAAAATCACCAGCACTCAAAGAAAAACCGATAGCGACATTGCAACAAGGTTTAACGAGGACCGCCCTTATATCCTTGGCGCGATTTTTAATACTTTGTCGTCGGCTATGAAAATCATCAATGATTTAGAACCTTCCCATCTTCCTCGAATGGCGGAGTCGTATCTTGATATGCTTGCCATTGCTATTGCATTAGGTGTTGAAGAAAGCGAATTTCGCAGGATTTACGAAGATAACATAACTGCTCTGAACAAAGCGCGCTCTAATTCCGACATAGTATTGGCAGTTAAAGACTATATGTGTGGCATTGCCAGCAAAAGCATCGAAGGCACCGTAACAAAAGTTTATAACGCCATTCGAAACGCTACCCCGAATAAGGCGGCATTGCCTAATTCTGCTTCGCATTTCAGCCGTAGGTTGAGAGCTGAATATGCATCTTTTTCAGCAGTAGGATTGACTATCAATATTGACGATACGTACGCAGATGGTACACATATCAAAATTATCAAGAAAGCCGTGAATTGAATTTTGCCACCTGTCGTAAAACTGGTTTTGCATTTATAAATCAAACGAAAACATAGGATTGTGTCAGGTGTCACTTCAACAACCCCATTAAAATATTAAGGAGGCAATATATTATGTATGGCATAAAAAGAAACATTAAGAAAAAGAAACAAAACAAAACAGAACTTGAGCCAAAGACTAAGATAAATAATAAAAATGAAAATCGCTTAAGAAGTACAGGGTATAGTAAATATAAATTTCCTTTTTACGATGAAATCCCTGCAGGTAATTATTTTTCAGAGATAAAGTATGCAAGATTTATGACAACAAGCACAGGAAAGACAGCACTTGAGGTTGGTTATAAGTTTATGGATGCGATTATGTGTTATAAAAAAGTAAACGGCAAACTTCCTAAAGATACTAAAATCGATTCGTATTACATTAAACAAGTGTATCCAGAAAATTCACTCTTTTATGAAGCATTTGTTGACTCGATGGCGGATGCACTGGATGCGGACAATTTCGAAATCGACGATGTCATCGGTATCACAGAATATATATCGCTGGCTTATGATAAATCCGACATCGGAGGTTTTAAACAACGTATGCCGTTCGATATAGAAGACTTTATCGAAGGCGAACAAGACGACGCATCTAATTTGGATTGGTAAAAACTAAAACGATTGCCGCCTGCCGCAAGTGCTGGTTTAGCCAGAATTAGCAAGGCAAAAATCATTTTGTGGCAGGTGGCATACTCCCGAAATTTCAAAAAAGATAAATATATATCATTAAAGGGAAAGGATGGTTATTAAATGAAAGATAAATATTTAACCGTAACCGAAATAGCAGAAATGCTTAGTATATCCTATGATACGGCTTTGCACTATGTAAAATATTCATTGGATAGTGTAAAAATAGGCAGACAGTACAGGGTTCTTGAAAGCAAACTTAATGAAGCTCTGTATCCCCAAAAATCTGTTAAGAAAAAAATCAGCAAAAGACCTATATACCAAATAATTGAAAGGAAGTAATGATTATGGCGACAGGCAATATCAGAGAAATGAAAACCAAATCAGGTATTAGTTATCAAATCACTATCGAAGGCGGTTACGATTCATTAACTGGTAAGCGTATTCGTGCATATAAGAACGTTAAGGGCAGTAAACGAGAAGCCAAGTCGGTTATGCACAAAATGATTACTGAAATGGAGCAAGGCAAACTTACTCAAAGAAATAATAAGAAAGTTTCCGAATGGATGGACGAATGGTTAGAAAACTATTTACCAAACATAGAGGAAACTACAAGGGTAGGTTATAAAACTAAAATTAAGTGTTATATCAAACCTGCTATTGGCGACATACTTATAAAATCATTAAGACCAGAACATATACAAAGAATGGTTAATGATATGATAGAAAAAGAGTTAGCACCTAAAAACATTCGAGATGCTTTCAACAATATCAATGCTGCTATGAAAAAAGCAGTTAAACTCCGTCTAATTCCGTATAATCCTTGCGAAGCAGTAGAGCTACCGAAACTCAAAAAATATAGAGCAAATGTATATCCTACCGAAATGATACATACTGTTCTTGATACAGCTAAAGATACGGATATGTATTTACCAATACTATTATTGGTAATGGTTGGTTTAAGACGTGGAGAATTACTTGCTCTTAGGTGGGATGATATAGATTTTGAAAAAAATCTTCTTAAAGTCAGAAATAATCTGGTACGTGGTGAGGATGGATATATAATAAAGCCACCTAAAAGCGAAGCAGGTGTACGCGACATATATTTGGGTAGTGATGTTATGGATGAACTAAAATCAGCAAGACTTAAATATATGAATGATGCATTTGAGTATAAAGGTAGCTTTCAAAATCTTAACTTTGTAATACATAAAGAGGACGGTTCTCCATTTTGCCCCGATTCTATGTCCCAAAAATGGAGAAGATTTCTGGATGCTCATAATTTGCCCAAAATACGCTTACACGATTTAAGACACAGTAACGCAACTGCGCTTATTCGTGCAGGTGTTAATCCCAAAGTAGTACAACAGAGGTTAGGTCATTCCGATGTAAATATAACCTTAAATACATATACTCACGTACTACCCGAAATGGATATAGAAGCGGCAGAAAAGTTAGATTTGATTATGCTCAAACGAGTATAGGTTTAAAATTAAAAAGGCGCTTTTTGTGGTGGTAGGTCGGTTAACTGGTCGAAAACTAACACCCCAAAACCCGCTTTGTTAAGCCTTTGTTAGACAGGTGGCACTTCGAAAACGCCTCTCATAACCCGGAGGTCGCAGGTTCGACTCCTGTCCCCGCAACCAGAAATGGAAAACAGTCATCGTAAGATGGCTGTTTTTCGTTTTTGAATTATGGGAGGAGTCGAAGGGTGCGTGTTGAATGACAGTCCGGGGGACTGTCAGACCGCACCACAGCTCCGTCCGCAGACGGGCGACTCCTGTCCCCGCAACCAAACGAAAGAGGCTGTCTTAATGAGACAGCCTCGTATCTGTTTAAGTGTTTTTTTCGCTTGTAAGGTTATTGTTATTATTGTATGAGGGTGATATAATGAAATCAAGATAAGCGCTTATTGAATACTTATGGAGGTATGTTGTATGAACAATATGAACGAAATTATCGCAAAGTTTCGTAAAGATGCCGAGTTCACACAAGAACGGCTTGCAAATATAATAGGCGTATCCGCTCAAACCGTTTCTAAATGGGAAAACGGCACAACAATGCCAGACATTATGCTTTTGCCAATCATCGCAGATGTTTTTAATACAGATATCGATTCTTTGTTCGGCAGAACAACCAAAAAGGCAGTAAGAAATATTTCTAAAGATAATGTTCACGAAGAACTGTATAATGCGTTTTTTGAAACACTTCAGCATTTGTGGGATAGCTTTAAATCCGATGTAGATGAGGATATTGTTGGACGCGCACGTGAAATACGAGAAACTATAAAAAAGCATTCGGGAACACAGACGTTGGTGCTTAGTAATATTGAGGGTAACGGTGTTTATGCCGATTCGGA
>CAZSIL010000051.1:0-6400 GCA_964607025.1 uncultured Eubacteriales bacterium | reverse complement strand
GTTACTCTTGGTAAGAAGGTACGTCCTACAATGCACTGCGGTATCTGCGGTGAACACGGCGGTGACCCTGTATCTGTTGAGTTCTGCCATAACATTGGTCTCGACTATGTATCTTGCTCACCCTTCCGCGTGCCGATCGCACGTCTCGCCGCCGCTCAGGCTGCTATCAAAGAAAGCAAATAATTGCTGACTTTATAAAACAAAACTATCCGCCCGAGAAAGTCGGGCGGATTTTTCTTGAAATAAACATCGCAATATGGTATACTTTTTACAAAGTTATTCTGCGAAGTTAAAAGGAGCGAGCATTATGAATGTTTTATCAATCGGCAACAGCTTTTCACAAGACGCACAGCGCTACTTGCATCAGATTGCCAAGGCGGACGGTGTAAATATTTGTTGTTTTAACCTCTATATAGGTGGATGTCCTCTTTCAAGACACTATCGAAATATGCTTAGTGAAGAGCGAGTATATATGCTTGAAATGAACGGGAATAGCACGGGTTTTAGTGTGTCTCTGAAAGAAGCTTTATTGAATCGCGACTGGGATGTGATTACCGTTCAGCAGGTTAGTTCTCAATCGCCAAATTATGATACTTATCAACCCTACCTTGATGGGTTAGTTGAATATATCAGACGTTTGGTTCCCAAGGCTAGAATTGCCGTTCATCAAACTTGGGCATATGAGCAAGGCAGCAAACGGCTAAATGAGGAGCTAAAGTATAGTGATTACAAATATATGCTTTGTGATATTGTAAAAGCTTATCAAAAAGCAGCAGAACACATTCGGGCAGACTATATTATTCCGTCGGGCGAGTTGTTCGGCACTATGCTCGAAAATGGGATTGAACAAGTCCATCGAGACACTTTTCATGCAAGTTTAGGCCTTGGCAGATACGCCCTCGGTCTTATCTGGTACAAAATCTTAACAGGCAACGACGTTTTGGAAAATGCCTTCTGCGACTTTGATGAAGAAGTTTCCGCAGAGCAGATTGCAATTGCGAAAAAATGTGCACTGGAAGTTGCCAATAGGTATAGAGTATAATTCCCCCTTTTGCGAGTAGCACCACAGGCTGCTATCAAGGAAAGCAAGTAATTGCTGACTTTATAAAACAAATTTATCCGTCCGAGGAAACTCGGGCGGATTTTTTATTGTGTTTTGCAACTAATGTGATATAATAAGTCTTAAATAATAAAACTTTTTCTTTTTTAAGGACGATTACTATGAAAAAAACCTATATAACATCTATGCCTGACCACATCGGCGCTTTTTTAAAAGCCAGTGAGTGTTTTTCCTCGTTGGGAATCAATATAACCCGAGTTAATTATAATAAAGCTATTGATTCTCACATATTGTTTATTGATGCTGATGGCACAGAAGAACAACTTAAAAAAGCGGATTTGGAACTTGAAAAAATCGGATACTTAGGCAATGACAACTCTAACAAAACAAGTGTTGTTTTGTTGGAATTTTGTTTAAAAGATGTTCCTGGAAGTGTTACAGATATTCTTAAACTTATAAGTGAATTTAATTTTAATATTTCTTATATTAGTTCACAAGAAAACGGAACAGATTATCAATATTTTAAAATGGGATTATATGTTGATGATTCTGATAAAATTGCCTATTTTTTAAGTCAAGCAGAAAAGTTGTGTAAAGTGCGAGTTATTGATTATAACCGCTCTAAGAACGTCTACGATAACAGTATTTTTTATAACACCTATGTTTTGGGTTTATCACAAATGATGGGACTGTCCGAAGATGAAAAACAGGAACTTTTAATAAATGTTAATCTTGCTATGCAAACATTAGATGAAAAAGGTTTATCGCCTTATAGAACGTTTGACAGTATAAGTAAGTTTGCTGAACTTTTAAGTGTTTCAAAAGGAAAAAACTTTGCACCACGTATAAGCACACACAAAATTTCCGAAAACACTGAAATAACTTTAGTTGAGCCGCCCTGTGGCAGCAACACTATAATCATAAATAGTAATGGGGAGTATTTATTTATTGATAGCGGATATGCTTGTTATCAAAATGAAATGGTTAATATCTTTAACAAAATTATTCCTGAATTTAGTACTATAAAAAAGAAAATACTTATCACCCATGCGGATGTAGACCATTGCGGACTCTTGCCAATTTTTGATGAGATAATTACAAATGAAAAAACAGCGAAGTGCCTAGAAAAGGAATATAATGGACTTGATGGATACCGCGAGGAAAATCCTTTACATAAGCCGTATATTAACATATGCAAAATCCTTACTGAGTACAAGCCGATAAATCCTGAAAAGGTTGTTAAACTTTGGGAAAGTGCACAAACATATGACAAACCTCTTACCCAAACAGGTTTTTATAATTTTGGTGAGCTGAATTTTGAAGTGTATGAAGGAAAAGGCGGACATCTGCCTGGGGAAATCGTTTTAATAGATTATGCGAATCACATTGCTATTACAGGAGATATTTATATTAACACGCATGGTCTTACGGCTGAACAGGAAAAATATAACAGATATGCACCAATACTAATGACATCTGTTGATACAGACCCCAAATTATGTTCAGAGGAAAGAAATGCTATTTTACAACGATTGGGCGTAGGGAAGTGGCAGATTTTCGGAGCGCACGGTTTTAAAAAGGATTATTCAGTAAATTTATAGTTTTATCTTTAATATGTATATATTTCCCCCTTTTGTGCATAGCACCACAGGCAGCAATTAAGGATATGAAATAATTAAATTTTCATATTGTAGGGACAGGCACAGCGCCCCTTGCCTAAATGGGAGAGGGACGCGCGTAAGCGGGGCGAGGGGATTTTCGACTGTCCGTTATAAAACAAAATTATCCGCCCGAAATTTTTCGGGCGGATTTTTGTATAACGAAAACCAATTGAAAAGTTCGCTGGCGGGTGGGTATTAATTATATATCAAATTGCTCTGTGAGAAGCTTGATAGCGTATTCGGCATATTCCGAAATATATTGTCCCTTTCGGGTTATGATGGCGGGCTGACGTGAGCGCATATTTTGTTTAAGATAAAACAGTTTAAGGTTGTCATCGGCACCCATGTGCTCTACAAACTGGAGCGGAAGAAGGGTGGCGCCGATTCCAGCGCGGCACATAGCCCAGGCGGTGCTGACACCGACTACTTCCATTGTGATGTTTGGCGTAAAGTTTGCGGCGGCGCAGCTTTTCTCGAAAAGGCGGCGCAGCTCCTGAGTTTGTCCAACCACAATAAAAGGCAATTCTTTACAAGCATCAAAATCAATATGTGATACGTCGGGTAAGAAATCGGCCAGTTTTTTGGGGACGGCAAGTACCATTGTGTCGGTACAAATAGGTGTAACGTCTAAAACCGATTCGTCTACAGGCAGATTAACTATAGCAAAATCATATTTTCCTTCTGCTGCTTCCTTTCGAAGAGTATCGCTACCTATCTCGTGCAAGACTATTTGCACGTCAGGATATTTTTCCTTAATTTTCTGCATAATATCGGGTATTAAATATAAACATCGGAAGGGTGAAATACCTATAACCAAGCGGCCGCGTTTTCCTGATTTGAAATCTTCCATAGAGCGTAGCAGCTGGTCTTCCTTGTAAAGCAGTTTTTGCGCTTCGCGAAAAAAGTGCTCACCCGCGGCAGTTACCGTCAGCGGTACTGTGTTTCGGTCAAAAAGTTTAACGCCGAGTTCGTTTTCAAGATTATGTATCTGTTTACTCAAAGCGGGCTGAGAAATGCCGAGCTTTTCGGCAACAGCGGAAAAGTTCAAGGATTCATAAAGAGCCAACGCGTATTGTAACTGTCTTGTGTTCATATATTCTTCAACCTTTCTTAAAATAGTTGACGGAATTACTGTAATAATAATACTCTCCAAACGCAGTTTTTTCAAGTAAAATAAATTTTTCCGCTTTTTTTATTAAAAAAGGTTGACAAAAATAGAATCAAGGGTATAATATAACTCGTTAGTAATAACACGTATAACCGTTTTGGAAAACGAAAGGAGAAAACAATATGCCATCATCACTTATTTATCTTGGTATTATGCTGGCTGTCATAATTGTATGGTTTGCTGTTTTTAAAAGACCGGTTTATGAAGCTGTATTTTTAAGTTTTTTATTATTGCTCACCATTACAGGTACCTGGGGCAACGTCTTGACCTATATTGACGATGCTTTGTCAACGTCACTTCTTTACTCTATGGTCGCTTTTGTGGCAATGTCAATCATCTTAACCAAAACAAAAATAATAGACTCGTGTATCGCGGTTATTTTGTCACTTATCGGTAGAGTAACGGGCGGTGCGGGGTACACTGCAGTTGTTGCCAGCGCCTTTATGGGCGCGCTTTCGGGCTCGGGCCCCGGTAACGTTATGGCAACGGGTGCCATAACCATCCCTGCCATGAAGCGTTCGGGCTTTCCGCCTGAACTTGCCGCTAATATTGAGAGCAACTCAAGCTATATGGGAAATATGATTCCGCCGTCATCCAACATTGTTGCGGCTCTCGGTGCGTTTACAGCCGTGTATCCCGCGCTTAATCTCACGCAGGGTCAGTTCTGGATAATATTGTGGGGAATTTCCATTTGGTTTGTTTTACAGCGAATTTTGATGGTTTGGGCTTTCTGCAAATATTATAAAGTAAAACCAATGTCAAAAGATGAACTTCCCAATATTAAGGAAACACTTAAAAAAGGTTGGAAGGGTTTGCTTTTACCCGTAATAATTATACTCCCCTTTATTTTGGACTATTTCTTTAAAGATAATTTCTTTACTGCTCGCTTAGGGGAAACCGGCGCTAAGTATTTCTCGAGCTCTACACTTCTGTTTATCGGCGGTATATCTGCACTCTTCGCCTGCTTTGCAGCGGAGGATAAATCGGTTGTAAAGATTAAAAACCTTGCTAAAATGTTTGGCGACGCTGTTAAAACCATAGCTCCCGCAATCGGCGTTTGTGTCTTTGGTTATATGATAGGTTCTCTGTTTGGGGACCTAAACGTTGCCGAAGAAATGGGCAGTATTATTATGGGTTGGAATTTTGGAAAGCTCGGCACGGTAGTTGCCATTTGTGCTATAACCTGCTTTATGGGTATGGTAATTCCCGGCTCATCTTTGGTTGTTATTTTTGGACCGATGTTCATAACCGTTTTGGCTGCAGTTGGATGCAATCCATTGCTCGTGGCTGCAATGTTACCCTGTATTTGCGGAGTTATGTGCGGTATCACCCCGCCGTTGGGTCTTGGTATGTATGCAGGTATGACTTTGGCTGAGTCTGACTTCAACAAAACCTTTAAGAATAATCTTTGGTGGGTTGCAGCTCAGTTTATCCTTGAAGTTGTTGTTCTTATGGGTTGGTTGCCCATATTAGGTCTGTAAGGAGGCAAGCAAAATGAAAGAAATTGCAAAGAAAATCTCGGCAGTACTCAGAACCGTATTCGGTTACGGAATTATGATATGTTTGTTTGCCGGAGGGCTTACGTTTTTCGGCTATCTTGCGGCACTCTTTATCGGCGGTGAGACGGCTACGGCAATTTGCGTGTTTATCTATAAGCAGATAATACCCGTCATAATTTATGCTTCTACTATACTCGTAATTTTAGGTTTGATAGTTATGTACCTTAATGGTGAAGTGGCTTTAACTGCAAATAAAAAGAAAGCAACAAAGCACGAAGGTGAACTTTAACCTATAAAAATCGTTCCCCAACACCCGTTGGGGAACGATTTTTATTGATTTTTTAAAAACACTGAATTATAATGATAAAAATCGATTTATTTAGGGGTAATTATGAAAAAATAGAGAATTGCTTAGCTTGACATGGCGCGGACTGTTGCAACGGTTGCGGTTGTGATTTGTCATGCAGGTGAAACGGATTGCCATTTTATCGCATAAAGAAATTGCTCTTATTTATGAAATGATTAAAAGGTATTGATTTTTAGAAAATCAGAGTACATAATTAAAATAGAAATTTGAAAGGAGTTTTTATTATGGATATTTTAAAAAAATACTTACCACATGCTTTTAAAGCAAAGGAAACCAACGATTTTATAGTGGCACTTATTATTTATGCGGTTATCGCCATTGTGGGCGGCGCGGTCATAGGGCTACTTAGTATGTTGCCAATTATCGGTTTTGTGTTCGGTCTTATAGGAGCTGTTGTTGACCTTTACGCGCTTGTCGGCGTGGTATTATCAATTCTTGTTTTCGTTAAGGTCATAAAATAATAAAAGGGGCAAACACCCCTTTTGTTATTTTAGGAATTAGGATGTAGGATTTAGGGATTAGATATAAAAAAGACTTGCAATTATGAGTCGACTGTGCTAAAATATCTACTCGGTAGGAAAACTGAATATTTGGGGCATTAGCGCAGTTGGTAGCGCATCACACTGGCAGTGTGGGGGTCAGGGG
>CAZSIL010000050.1:0-6561 GCA_964607025.1 uncultured Eubacteriales bacterium | reverse complement strand
CGCCCAGGCAAAGGCCCTGTGGGGAAAAACGGATGCTTATCAGGAATACAAAGAATAATCCAGGGGCCGTTCTCAGGAAACAGACAAAGCTCTGGGAAATGATCTGATGGGCCTGTTCCGGAAGCTTGGCACCATGAAAGACCTTGCGCCGGACAGCGAACCTGTGCAGCAGTGGGTGACGCAGCTGCAGAGCTTCATTACGGAGCATTATTACACCTGCTCCAGGCAGATCCTCTTTTCTCTGGGGCAGATGTATGCCGGCGGCGGCAGCATGACGGAAAACATCGACCATGCCGGCGGCGCCGGTACCGGGGAATTCGCCCGGCAGGCCATCGCGATCTACTGCAGGACAGAATAAAGAAAAGTCCCGGGCGGTTCAAATGCCGCCCGGGACTTGAGATTGTCGAAAAAGCCTCGCAGAGTTTGCTGCATAAGCAGCAAATAAAGTCGAAATCCGTTTTCGGCCGCGGCGCGTACGTGGACGAAAACACTTCTCAGGCTGCAAGTGTGGAATTTGTTCGCCTACAGCGAACAAATTATGCGCGCAGCAGACTGCAAAAAAAACGTCGAAAAGCCCCAAAAGGGGATTTTCGACGGTCTGAAGTCCCGGACGGTTCAAATACCGCCCGGGACTTGCTGTTTATTCGGTTAGGCAGCACCCAGATATTCTTCCAGGCACAGGCCGGAATCCTTCATGTCCATGGACACTTCCAGGCCCACATACCGGAAATGCCAAAGCTCCTCCACGAAGCCGGTAATGGCCTGCTTCTCCGCGGTGTAGCGCAGGATGAAGCCGTATTCCCAGCAATGCTCTCCCAGCCAGGCTTTGGCTTCTTCGCCCAGAATATCTACTGCCAGGCCCAGCTGATGCTCGCTGGTGCCGGGATAGGCGACCGTCTGCAGTGCCTTGGCCCGGGCTGCCTCATAGGACATATCGTAGTTATCCTGATACTCCTGCGTCCGGGTGTCCAGAATCTCCTTCTGCATGGCATAGGTCCGGTAGGCAGAATTGAAGACATACTCGATTCCGGCAGCATTGCAGTCCGCCAGCATCTGCTGCAGCGGTTCCAGACACACCGCGTCAATCTGATGCCATCCGGTCACTGTCACCAGATCCACCTCATAGTAATCCGGAACCAGATTGTTCCGGTTCACCAGAACCACATGGATGCCCTTGGGGGAGAAATAATAGGTATATCCATCGATCTGCGTCGGCCCTACGGCGGCGGTTCCGTCCTCCTGCAGGTAGTAACGGTACTCCCCTTCCTGCAGCCAGCCGGTGTACATGGCACCGTTTTCCGAGAAATAGCAGCGGCTCCCGTCGATCTCCGCCCAGCCGAAGGCCTGTCTGCCGTCGGGATAGAAATAGGTCTTTCCGATCTGGGCTTCCAGCCAGCCGGTATGCATCGCACCGTCGCTGCCAAAATAATAGCAGCCGTCCTCCAGCTCCGCATACCCGACAGTCAGGGTACCATCCTCACGGAAGTAATACCGCTGCTCCTCAATGGTCTGCCAGCCGGTACACATGGCACCGTCTTCGCCAAGGTAATATCTGCCGCCGTCGGTTTCCAGCCAGCCGGTTTCGGGCTTGCCGGAATCCAGGTAATAGCGCTGTCCGCCGTGATTCAACCAGCCGCTTACAGCGGCGCCGCTGTTGTCGAAGTAATAGGTCTCTTCGTCGATCTCCTGCCAGCCGGTATACAGAACACCGTCACCGCCAAAATAATACAGCGATCCCTCCATGGTCTGCCAGCCGGTGCGCATGGCTCCGTCATCGCCAAAATAATAGGCTCTGCCGCCAATGACCTGCCAGGACCGGGACATCGTGTTGTCGTCCAGGAAATAGTAAACCGATTCCCCGATGGTCTGCCAGCCGGATACATACCTTCCGTGAAAATCCTTATAATAAACGGAACCCTCTTCCTCTACCCAGCCGCTGCGGTCCACATTGTTGTCATACCAGGTCCATCCGCCCCAGGCAGCTGCACCCAAAACCGCCAGTATCAGCACCGCAAGCAACGCGGATTTCAGCGGGCCTCTGCGTTTTTTTACCTTCATGTTCTCTCACCAGATTTCCGAAAAATAAAGTTTGCGTCCCCTATTTTACCATGCTTCGGCCGGTTTTTCAAGGCCGCAGAATATTAAGAGTTTCTTACTTCTTATCGTCCATTCGGCAGCTTTCGCTTCCCTCCGTGGAGCACTTGACAAGAATGTGGATTATTTGTATAATTAAAGCTCAATAATTCATCCATGGATCGCAAGGGGGACCAGATGAAAATTTCCAAGTTTTTTTCCGCTATATTCGGACTGTTGGGTGCCGCCATTGCTGTGGGCACCGTTCTTCTGTGTCTGCAGTCTCTGAATCAGACACCCGCTCTCGTGAAGACTCCCGTCAATGCCACCGCACAGGTGGACAGCCTGATGCGTGCCGTCTGCAAAGACGATTACGCCGCTGTATCCGAACTGATTTACGGCACGCCGGACCTGGGCGCTGACCGTGAATTTGACGACCCTTCCACCGCCGCGATCTGGGATGCTTTCGTGGACAGCATCGAGTACGAGATTACCGGTGATTGCTTCGCAACCAACTCCGGTGTTGCTCAGAATGTGCATCTGCGGTATCTGGACATCGCAGCCATCACCGAAGCACTGCAGGTTCGTGCCCGCTCCCTGCTGGAGCAGCGGATCTCCGAGGCTGAGGATATGGAAGATATTTACGACGAAAACAATGATTTCCGTCAGGACTTCCTGGATGCTGTGGTTGAGGACGCTGTCAAGGAAACCGTAGCCCAGGATGCCCAGCTTCTGGAAACAGAACTGACCGTAAATCTGGCCTATACCGAAGGTCAGTGGTGGATCGTGGCAGATGAAGCCCTGATCCAGTTCATTTCCGGCGGTATGGAGAAGTAAGCCTCGTCATGAAACGGATAAAAACGATCTGGCGCAGCTTTTGGCTTCGGCAGCGCCTGCTGCGGCTCCTTCGCACCGTACTGCGTATGGCAGCATGCCTGCTCTCGCTTTGCCTGACGATCCTTCTGCTTTTCAGCATGACGCTGTATTCCGGCAGCTACACCGATTCTCCCCAGCCGGGCAGCGGCGCAGGAAATGCCAAGGATCGCTTCGATATGCACCTTACCAATCTGCTCAGCGATGCGCTGGATGGCATCCATACCATCGAGAAGGTATACTGGCTGTCGGACATGGACCCTGTGGCTCCGGAGCCGGATCCTGCCGCCTTCGGCGAAACCGATGACCCGAACGTTCTGCGCCAGGTTCTTGAAAAAGCAGCCGATCTGCTGGATGGTCAGACCCTGTACTTCGACCCGGACAGACCCCTTGTCCCCGGCAGCACAGTACAGTATTATCTGGATGATACCATCTTCTCCATCGTCTGGAAGGAAGCGCACGATCAATGTGTCTATACCTTCTGCGAAACCAAAATTGCCCATGCCAGCCAGTTCCGCCGGTTCCTGGCAGGTGATGCCTACGGCACCTCCCAGCAGTTCCTGACCACGGAAATGTCCGCAAGCGTCAACGCCGTCACCGCCGCCTCCGGCGATTTTTACGGCTACCGCAAGATCGGCACCGTCGTGTACCGGGGAGAAGTGTACCGGGAGGACAACAGTCTGGATCTGTGCATGGTGGACAGCGAGGGCGATCTGAACTTCCTCTACGCAGGCAGCATCCCCCAGGGAGAGCAGCTGCAGCAGTACATTGATGAGAACGACATTCGTTTCTCCATCGCCTTCGGCCCCGTTCTGGTGGAGAACGGCGTGCTGCGGGAAATTGAAGACTATCCCGTGGGAGAGATCATCTACTACTTCTCCCGGGCCGCCCTGTGCCAGATGGATTCTCTTCACTATCTGGTGGCCACTGCCAACAAAGAAAAAGGCTACCCCGTATTCCCCAGCCTGGCCCAGTTCGGCGAGGTCATCGCCGCAACGGGCTGCCCCATGGCCTATACCCTGGACGGCGGACAGACCGCAACCATCACCATTAACGACCAGCTGGTGAACCAGGTCAGCTACGGTTCCCAGCGCAGGATCAGCGATATCATTTATTTTGCCACCGCATTGCCGGATGGAGGTTAACATATGGACCGCATTGCTTTTATTGCAGGAGACACTTTCATTTACTGGAGCAGCATCATCCTGACCCTGGCAGCTGCCACAGCCATCTGCTTTTTCCTGGCTACATACCTCGGAAAGAGCGGAAACGGCGTTGGTGCTGCGCTGATGGTGCCCCTCGCCCTGGTCGCATCCCTGGTACTGGGACGGCTTGTGCACTGGTACAGCCGGGCTGACAGCTATGCAAGCTTCGAAGCTGCCATGACAGACTATACCTCCGGCGGCTACGCCCTGGTCGGCGTTTTTGCCGGATGCCTCCTGGCAGCCCTCGTGCTGCGGGTACTGCACGTTGTCCGCAATCTGCCGGAGATGCTGGACTGCCTCAGCGTCGGCGGCGCTGCAGGCATCGCCGTCGGCCGGCTGGCCTGCTTCTTCAACGCATCTGACCGGGGACAGATCCTGGAAAACATCCAGGAGCTTCCCTGGGTATACCCGGTGACCAACGCCGTTTCCGGCGCCCTGGAATACCGGCTGGCCACCTTCGTGATCCAGGCCATGGTCACAGGTGTGATCTTCCTGATCATTCTCCTTGTGTTCCTCATCGGCCACGGAACCAAAAAGCTGAGAAACGGCAACGTTTGTCTGCTGTTCCTGCTGCTTTACGGCGCTTCCCAGGCTGTCCTGGACAGCACCCGCTATGACTCCCTGTTCCTGCGCAGCAACGGTTTCGTCAGTATTGTGCAGATCTTCAGCGCTGTCGCCGTTGTGCTTGTGGCGGTTATTTTCTCCGTCCGGATGGTCAAGGCCCGGAAATACCACGGCTGGCAGATCGCTCTCTGGCTGGGAATGCTTGCCGGTCTTGGCGGTGCAGGCTACATGGAATACTATGTTCAGCGGCACGGAAACGAGGCAGCCTTTGCCTACAGCATTATGAGTGCAGCCCTGATTGCGGTGATCCTGCTGGTTCTGATCAGCTGGGGGCTCGGCAAGAAGCGGGGAGCACCGAATTGATGCGCAGGCCCATAGACAGAAAGGAGTATTCTGTGTGAAGCATCCCGGAAAATATCTAAGACAAAAACCAAAAAAGCAGAGGGCACGCAATGTGTTCCGGTGTATTGCCACCCTGCTGGCCACTGCTTTGTGTCTGGCTGTCACTGTTCCTGTGATCGGGCAAATGCTGCTTTATGTGGGCAACCCCCTGAAGCAGGAAATTGTCAAGCAGAGTGACGTAGAGATCACGGAACAGCTGACCACCCTGATGGATGGCAGACTGGGACAGTTTTTTGACGGCATCACCAACTCCAACGGCAACGGAGCCGGCGTCGGCACAGCTCTGAAGAAGATCTACTGGCTGAAGGATGAAGATCTGGTGGCTCCGGAGCCTGACCAGAGCAAATTCGGCGAAGCAGACGACCCCTCCGAGCTGCAGTGGCTGCTGGACGAAGCTGCAGAACTGCTGGATGGTCAGGAGCTGTACTTCAGCACTGAGACCGAGATCATCCAGGGCACCACAGTCCGCTATTACCTGGATGACACCATCCTGGCCATCGCCTGGAAGGAAGTTCAGAATAACGGTGTTTACAGCCTGTGCGAGGTGAAGATCGCCCATGCCAGCCAGTTCCGCCGGTTCCTGGCCGGTGGTGAATTCGGTTCGGGTAAGCAGTTCATCACCACCGAGATGTCCGCCAGTGTCAATGCTGTCGTGGCCTCCTCCGGCGACTTCTATCAGTTCCGCAATTACGGCATCGTGGTATACGAAGGCCAGGTGCGGCGTATCCGCGGCGAAGAGATCGACTCCTGTCTCATCGATGACAAGGGCGACCTCCATTTCGTCCGCAAGGGTGAGATCACGACCCAGGAGGAAGCGCAGCAGTACGTGGATGAAAACAATATCCGCTTCTCCCTGTGCTTCGGTCCCATTCTGGTGGAAGACGGTGTTACCTATACAACTTCCTCCTACCCCATCGGCGAGATCAACAACCACTACTCCCGCGCCGGTCTGGGCCAGCTGGGCGACAAGCATTATCTGATGGTTGCCGCCAATACCGAATGGCAATACAGAACAGTCCCCACCATGGCCGAATTTGCCCAGGCCATGCAGCAGATGGGCTGCGACAAGGCATATGCTCTGGATGGCGGTCAGACTGCAGTGGTTGCCATGAATGATGAACTGGTCAACCGGCCTGACTTTGGTTATCAGCGCAAGATCAGCGATATCATCTATTTCGCCACTGCCATCCCCGACGGAAGCTGAGCGGATCATTGGACCGATCCTATAAAAAACGGAGCAGAAACTGCTCCGTTTTTTGTGTTGACAAAGCCGCCAGCCTCCTTGTATACTATTAAGTGAGTAAACTGGTAAAAATATGGCAATTCCCATATCCGAATCAATAGGAGGTTACTATGACACCCAAAAAGAAGAAGCAGCTGCAGATTGCAGCCTGCATGGTGCGCATGGGCATTATTGCATCCACCCACAGCGCCAAGGCCGGTC
>CAZSIL010000049.1:0-6634 GCA_964607025.1 uncultured Eubacteriales bacterium | reverse complement strand
GAAAGCGGAACGGAACACATAAAGCTAATGCAAAAGCTCGGTTTACTGCGGTGTTAAAAACTTTTTTGAAAAAATCTCACAAAACCCCTTGACAAACATCGTATGAATCAGGCGAAATCCACAGACAGCAAATTCAAAAACTTGGGCTTCTACGGTGCTGAAAATAAAAATACCACATAACAAGAATTATGTGGTAAATCTGTATAACATCACTGAAAAATTATAACACAATTTCTGAAAAAAGTCAATGATTTGAACATAAAAACCTATTTATTTCTACATATTCCATAAAAGTATGCATGGCAAATAGACCAATTTACAACAAAAGTGTTTATTGGTCTAAAACTTGTTGTGTAAAACATAAAACTTCATATCTTACGACTTACATCTATTAGAGATTTCACCACATAATTCTTGTTATGTGGTGAAATCTCTAATATTTTGAGACTGCGAGGTGTATTAAATGGCTAAATCTAGTTTTCATACCGAAAGAAACACAAAATTAGTAGATAAACCAAATGAAGATTGTTTTATTTGTGATGACAAAAATGGAATTTATATTGTTTTGGATGGTGTTTCAAGAGATAAAGAAAATGGATTCTATCCTAATCCTAGTCCAGCTACAGAAATTTCAAAAATAGTGTTGGAAATTGTGTATGAAGAATTAGTCCAACAATGCAATGACAATAGTATAAATGTATATAATGCAATATGCAAAGCAAATACTGCTGCCCACCATTATAACGAAAAACACAGGAAAAATATTGGTGATTTTCTTTCCGGAACAGTTGGCGTTGTTGCTGTTATTAGAGACGGTATTTTGTCTTATGGATATATAGGCGATTGTATAGGAGCTATTATAGAAAAAGACAAAATGAAAGAATTTACAAAAATGCAAACAAAGAACATTGCTGAACATAAGGGGGAATTTAGTGCATACGAAATTAGGAATATTATTTGTAATAATAAAAATCACATGTGCGGATATGGTGTTATTAATGGTCAAGAAGGGGCAAAGGATTTTATTTCAACCGGAGAATTCTCCGTAAATACTGAAACAACAATATTTTTAGCTTCAGATGGGTGTGAATTGATTTTTGAAAATGCATCTTTGAATGAATTAAAAACATTATCTGCAGAGGAACTAATATCAACATACACTAATATTTACACCGCTGATGACAGGACTTTAATTTTAATTAAGACATAGTAGCCAAGGAGGAAACAAATGATTAAGAAATTAATAAAAATATTTAGCTTATACTTGTTAGCTTGTTTGGGTATAAGTACAATCTTTTTCGTTATTTATAAACTAATTGGAACCGAACAAAATATACTACAGGTATTTTTATACTCTGTTATACAAACTTTTAATTGTGGCGCCGGAATTTCAAATGCACTGTTTGTAACTCCTAATATTGCAACAGTTGCACATCAGTTTTTAGGACAAGTACTATTTGTTATATTAACCGGTTATACGGTTTCGACTATCTATAATTACAATAAGAAGGATATTGTTTTAGCTGATAAAATGATTATACGCAAAAGAACAAGTCCGGGAGTAGAAAATGAGATTACTATTTCTGTCATGGCAGAAAACAAAAGTAAATATAGCTTTTATAACGCGCATTGTGAAATGACCTGTTTTTATTATAAGTCGGAAAATGCAAATGAAACCAATAAAGATACATATTGTTTTAAAGTTTCGCCTGATATAAAGAATTTTTATAGATATTCATTTGGACTTGAAGAGCTGCCAATAAAATTTTGGGAGACTGTTATTAAAAAAGATGGTTTGAATTATAACGAATTATCCATAGAAGTAAGACTCTCGGGCAAATTAGATAATTTTGATAATGAAATAAGTATAATAAAAACTTATAAAATGTCTGATATAGTCATTGCAAAAGGTTCTGAAAATATTATTGACCGAATTTCAGTTGACGGAAAAACGGTGAGAAAGTCCAAGCCCAAGTGGGACAATATCAATAAAATTATTGAGTATAACGAAATGGAAAGACAAGAGATTGTATCAGGCATTATTAAACACATAAATAAAAATTCAAATAAAACAGTGATTTAAGAAAGTGAGGATTTTAAAAATGAAGAAAATGTTTTTAGGCTTGGTTTTAAGTTTGATTTTGGTAATTGGTATTGTTCTTGTTACCAATGTATGTGCATCAACAGTTGTTGATAGTGGTTCTTGTGGTGATAACCTAACTTGGGTACTTGATAGCCAAGGAACACTTACAATAAGTGGCTCGGGAAAAATGTACGATTGGGATAGTTCTAATCTACCGCCTTGGTATTATTACGACGATGTTATTAAGAGTGTTAAAATAGATAGCGGTGCAACTCATATTGGTAATTATGCTTTTGGTAATTTAGTTAAATCTAATTACCAACAATATGATTATGATTGTATTCAAACGGTTAGCTTTCCTAATAGTTTAATTTCAATTGGCAATTATGCATTTGATTCCTGTAATTTGTTGACAGGAGTGATAATTCCAGATAGTGTAACAGTAATCGGAAAACATGCATTTTATGACTGTTCTTCTTTGAAAAGTATAACATTGCCAGATAGTGTGAAAACAATTGGTGCTGGTGTCTTTGCATCTTGTGATACGTTGACAAGTATAAAACTATCTAATAATATAACTGAAATTCCTGCGAGTGCTTTTGCAAACTCATCTGCTTTGACTAATGTGTTGTTTCCGGAAAATGTAACAGCGATAGGAAGTAACGCTTTTGTAAATTGCTCTTCCTTAACAAGTATGATAATTCCAGATAGCGTAATAACAATAGGAACATATGCATTTGAAGATTGTACTTCTTTAACAAGTCTATCAATAGGTGATAGTGTGACAACGATAGAGGATTTTGCCTTTGATGGTTGTAGCAATTTAACAAGTATATCAATAGGCAATAGTTTATCATCATTAAACGGTTTCAATTTTACGGATTGCATTAATTTGACTGATATTGTCATAGGGGATTCAGTAACAACAATACCAGCTGGCAGTTTTGCAGATTTGGATAGATTGACGACTGTTAAAATTGGAGATGGTGTAAAGACAATTGGAGTTGATGCTTTCTCTTGTTGTGACTCTTTATCAAATATTACACTTGGTAAAGGACTTATATCAATTGGGAACAGTGCTTTTGATGAATGTATATCTTTAACAAATGTAACAATTCCTGATGGTGTAACAACAATAGGAGACTATGCGTTCAAACGTTGTTCATCATTATCCAATATATCAATTGGCAATGGCGTAACGACAATTGGAATTAGTGCTTTTGCGGAGTGCTCTTCGTTAGAACAACTAATGATACCGGATAGTGTAATAAATATTGGAAGTGGTGCCTTTGAAAATTGTCCCGCTTTAACAGATATAATTATAGGTAACGGAGTAACTTCTTTAGATGGTTTTAATTTTTACGATTACGACAAATTAAATAGCATTGTTATAGGTGATTCGGTAACAAGTTTGGATCCTGATTTGTTTGTCAGTGATTATTTATTAAATGTTAAAATTGGAAAAGGAATTACAACTGCAGATAGTGGATTGTTTATACGGAATAAAATGATACAAAAAATCTCTATTCCGTTTGTTGGTTCATCAAGATCTTCCACAAGTTCATCAGAGGCTGTACTTGGTCATTTGTTTAGTCAAACAAAGTTTAGTGATGGTGAATATGTAGAAGCAGAACAATACTATTCTTCATCAAATTACAAAACATACTATATTCCTACTTCTTTAAAGCAGGTTTATATAACAGATGCTACACAAATTCCTTATGGTGCATTTAGTGGTTGCTCTGGTATAGAGTATATTGAACTTAACGAGGGTATTACTCAAATTTCTCAAAGAGCTTTTGCTGATTGTGGCTTTTTAAGTGTTCACATTCCAAAATCAGTAACACGTATTGGAGCAGATGCTTTTACAGGAACAGATATTGAGAAATTATATGTTTCAAAAGATTCATATGGTCATCAATATGCAGAGACTAATGGATATTCATATGAATTTTTTGATTATTATACAGTAACAGGAATAGCTCTTTATGAATCAGAAATCACAATTAATGAAGCCGATACATATAAATTAAGAGCAAGCATTAAACCCGATAACGCATCAAGTCCTGTTATAAACTGGAATTCATCTGATGAAAATATCGCAACAGTCGATGAAAACGGATTGGTTACAGCATTAAGCAAGGGAACTGCGACTATTACCGCTACAACAGAGGAAAATAATTTTACTGCAAGTTGTGTTGTAAATGTATTAAGACCCGTTAGCTCTATTGAATTAAATTATAGTGAGCTTAATATTGGTGTTGGTTACACAAAAACGCTTATTGCTACAGTTTATCCAGAAACAGCTTCAAATGCATCGTTTGTTTGGTCCACAGATGATGCCTCCATCGCAACCGTGTCAAATGGTATTGTTACTGCGGTTGGATATGGTACAACAAAAATAAAGGCTACTACTGTTGATGGCGGATATGTTGCAGAATGTACAATTAATTCTACTATACCGGTGAATGGGATTTCTTTAAATAAATCAAATATAGAAATGATAGCTGGAGATACTGTTTCTCTTGTAGCCACAGTAACTCCAACAGATGCTTTTGATAAATCAGTAATCTGGTCTTCATCAAATACAACTGTTGCAACAGTTGAAAATGGTTTAGTAACAGCCAAATCAGAAGGAACAGTTACTATTACAGCAAAAACAAATGATGGAGGCAAAACTGCTTCTTGCGTTATTACAGTAAATGCACCTGTTGTAAATGTAACAGATATCACTTTGAATAAGTGTGATATTTCTCTAAATGTAGGCGAAAGCGAAACATTAGTTGCAACTATTACTCCTTCAACCGCAACAAATAAAAATGTAGTGTGGACATCTTCTAACGAGAGTATTGCAACAGTTGATGAAAACGGAAAGGTAACGGCTAAAACAAATGGTATTGCCATTATAACAGCAACAACAGCGGATGGAAACAAGGAAGTTACATGTACTGTTACTGTAACAGGTGAAAGTGATAACGAAATAGTGATTGGTGACGTAAATGGTGATGGCGAAGTCGATTTTGCAGATGCTATTGTTGTTTTGAAGCATGACGCAGGAATTACCACCCTCACAGGTGATAAGTTAACAGCAGCAGACACAAACGGCGACGGCGACGTTGACTTTGTAGATGCAATACAAATCTTAAAGTATGACAGTGGATTGATTTCGTCATTTAACTGAAGCTGGAGGTTTAAAAAATGAAAAAATTAGCAAATGGTATTCTCGTAATAGGTGTGCTATTGATGTCTTTTTGTAATATTTGTTATGCTGCAACTTTTCAACCTGTAATTACTGCAGAAAATGGCTCTGTAGGTGATATGGTAAATGTAACGGTATCATTACCTACAAATACAAATGCAGCAGGTGGCAGTTTTAACCTTATATATGATAATACAAAAATGGAGTTAGTTGACGCAACAGCAGGTGATATTATTATAGCCTTTACAAAGACCGTAAATAAAACCTATGCAGAAAATAAAATAAGATTAAATTTTGCAGGTAGTGAGGCTGTTTCATCAAGTGGCGGAGTGGTGTTAAATGCAACATTTAAGCTCATTGCCTCGGGAACAGCAACAATATCAACCGAAAAATTCAAGCTTGCGGACATTGATACAAATTATTTGAACTGCGGTAACAGTACACAGAGCATAACTATTACAGAGGAAATATTGGTAGGATTCACACCTATGATTTTTGCAGAAAATGGCTCTGTAGGAGACACGATAAGAGTTAGTGTGTCAATACCCACCAATACAAATGCAGCAGGCGGTAGCTTTAATCTTGTGTACGACAACACAAAAATGGAACTGATTGATGCAGTTGCGGGAGATATTATTACAGCCTTTACAAAGACCGTAAATAAAACCTATGCAGAAAATAAAATAAGATTAAATTTTGCAGGTAGTGAGGCTGTTTCATCAAGTGGCGGAGTGGTGTTAAATGCAACATTTAAGCTCATTGCCTCGGGAACAGCAACAATATCAACCGAAAAATTCAAGCTTGCGGATATTGATACAAATTATCTAGAATGCGGTAATAGTAAGGGTAAAATTGTAATCACTGATTATGAAAATCACATAGAATTAAACTTAACTGACGGTGTTAATGTGAGTGCAAATCTTTTTGGTGAAACTGAAGAAGGCTTTGTTTGTGCTGTATTGAGTAAAAACGGTAAAGCAAAAGAAATAAAATTCTACAGTCCGTCAAATACTGTACAAATAGATTTTGAGGCCACAGAAACCGGTGATACTTTGGAGGCTTTTTGGTGGAAAAATTCTATGGCTCCGATGTGCGAGAGTTGTAATATTAAATTGACATATTAATGAATTTGAATAAAGGGGCTGTAGCAAAACGATTTTTTAAATCGGGTTGACTACAGCCCCTTTTAATTATGCCAAGGTACAAATTAAGTCCCGAAGAACGGGCAGCAGAAAAAGAAAGAAAAGAAAATTTACGAAACATCATGAAAGGTCTTGATGTAAAAAATTTTGAAGATCTTAAAGATGTATTCAAACTCATGGTCGGAGAAATGCTCGAAAATGGTCTTGAGG
>CAZSIL010000048.1:0-6976 GCA_964607025.1 uncultured Eubacteriales bacterium | reverse complement strand
GCGCATCACACTGGCAGTGTGGGGGTCAGGGGTTCGAATCCCCTATGCTCCACCAACAAAGAAACCTCTTTTGTCTACCAAGACAAGAGAGGTTTTTTGTGTTCTGTTGAAAAAGAGATGCTTATGTGATATAATATTCAAAAAGGTGGTGAAATTATTGAAAAATATTTGCTATGAGTGTTATGAAACAGGTTGTATAACAGAAAAAGAGATATATGATATTGCCCAATTTGTAACAGTAAAGAAATATAATGTACTGTATGCTGAGGAATTGCCCCGTTTTAGAAAACAGCCTCTTAAAATATATGCACTTCCATATGATGATCAACCTGATAAGACTTATAACGGAACAGGGAGAATGGGACTTGATTTAGGTGATAAACAACGTAAGAAACTTACAGACTTACAAAAACAACTTTCCAAGAAGTTTTTCGATGATTTCAACTTTGCGGATGAACTAATGCAAACAGAAAGTACTGCATTACAGTTTATTTCTTTATTCGAGGAATCCGATAATTTTGAATTGATTTGGGTGCGCAATAGTGGAACAAACCGTGCTAACCCCGAGGGATACGAATTTATTGGTTACGATATATCATATCCTTGCGATTATTCTGGTAGTTTTTCCATTATTTGCGATTGTTTGTTTATATGTCGTTGGCATGGATGTGACAAAGAAGGAATACTCTTTTTGCCTGAGTATAGTAAGTTGAATGCAAATGGATTATTTGATGATTGGCAATCTGCGTACGATTATATGATAAAGTATTTATCTGAAGATTGGACGGAGCGCGGAGTATACTGTATTCTTGAAATTTTCAAAAAGTTGGAGCGGTAAAACAGTGCGCTCACACTACTTTTAGGCTTTTTTACCTCAATTCTGCTCCGTTTAGGTAGTCTTTCGCACGAAAAAAGAGTCTTTTGTCTACCAGGCAAAAGACTCTTTTTTTCGAACTAATTGTGCCTTGCGGCACGATAAGCGATGCTAACGCATCGTGAAGTTGCTTCGCAGTGAAGTGCCTGCGGGCGTGAGTGGATTTATTTCATTTCACTTGATGCGCAGCATCAAATTTCACAATTCTCGAAGTGAATTATTTCACATTTGCCACAAGGCAAATATTTCATTTTTTACCGTGATCTTGATACAAGCTTGCGGGTATTTTCTTTTTGTGGTATAATGCAAAAAGGCGGTGTTGATATGTTTTTAACAAAAAAGAGCTTTAGAAAAATATTGGTAATTGCGATATGCTATTTTCTGTTGGGAAGTATTTCTATTGTTTTATGGGCTGTTTTTAACAGTATGGGCATTAATGAAAAATACTTGTTAATATTAGGCATAATCTTATATTTGCTTTGTGTACTTATTATCTTTTGGGGAAGGTATGCCGAGGGCAAGGGGAAGTTGATAAATCTTGGTAATAAACTTGTCCGCAACGAACTAAAACCTGCTGAATTTATAAAGCGTTATGAACTTTTAAAAAGTTCAGATAATTTAATTATTAAGGAACCGAGTATTGAAATTTTGCAATTGGTTTCGGTCGCATATGATTCGTTGAACGACAGAGAAAATGCACTTGCCACTGTTGAAGAAATGATTGATATTGCCACCGAAAAAAAGAAAGCTTTTGCTAATCTTTTTAAGACATCATTTTTGTTTTCCTATGATAAAAAAGAGGAAGCAGAAATTCTTTTTAATGAAATGCAAAAACAAAAGTTAGATATTATATCCAAAAGTTTATTCGATGGCATTTTAAAAAGTGATCGTGCAATGGCAATGGGAGACTATAAAACAGTTGAAATGTATAATTTAAATATGCTCCAACGAACTTTCCCAAAACTTGATAATTTAGGGAAACTTGTTGTCCATTATAAATTGGGTGAAGTCTATGAAAAATTGCAAGAAAAAGATAAAGCAATTACTTACTATAGATATTGTGTGGATTTTGGCGGAGAAACCGCAATAAAATCATCTGCTATTAAAAAACTACAGCATATAAATTAAAGAAAATAAAGCTTTTCAACCAGTTCCTTTTTGGCCAGTAGAGCCAAACAAAACTCCGTTCTCATAAGAGGGCGGATTTTTGTTTGTTTTTGTATTATTTATCATTCATCAAAACGGATTTTCGTAATGAATAATGAGGTCGCTTACGCTGATGAATAAAGAATAATTGATTTAACCTAAAGTTTCTGCTATAATGCGTTTTGTGAAAAAAAGGAGGGTGGCAATAAAATGTCGCACAAAAAGTGGTACGTGAAAGGATTGCACGACGGAATACCGATAGCACTCGGTTACTTTGCGGTAGCATTTGCGCTGGGTATCACCGCAAAAAATGCGGGGTTTACTGCCTTTCAGGCGGCGCTTACGGCGATGCTTACAAATGCATCGGCGGGTGGCTATGCAGGTTTTACGCTGGTGGCAGCAGGCGCGGGTTACTTTGAGATGGCGCTTATGCAGTTTATTGCAAACGCGCGGTATCTGCTTATGTCTTGCGCGCTCAGTCAAAAACTTGATAGTAAAACGGGACTGGTTCATCGTCTTATTATCGGTTTCGATATTACCGATGAAATCTTTGGCATTTCGGTAGCGGTAAATGGCAAACTTGACCCGTGGTATACCTATGGCGCTATGACGGTGTCGATACCCGGTTGGGCGACAGGCACTTATCTTGGCGTTGTTATGGGCAACGTTCTGCCTACAATTATAGTAAATGCATTGAGCGTTGGGCTTTACGGTATGTTTTTGGCGACTATAATACCACCCGCACGTCGCGATAAGGCGGTTGCTGTGTTGGTAGTTATCTCTATGGCGGCAAGCTTCATATTCGCCAAGATGCCCGTTATCTCAACTATACCCGAAGGGATACGTATAATTATTTTGACGGTTGCCATATCTTTACTCGCGGCGAAAATAGCACCAAGGAAGGATGGGCAAAATGCAGAGTAATATATACATTTATATAATAATAATGGCGGCAGTTACCTATCTTATCCGCGTTTTGCCGCTAACCCTTATCCGCAAACAAATAAAAAATACAACTATAAAGTCGTTCCTTTATTATGTGCCATATGTCACCTTGGCGGTAATGACCTTCCCGGCAATTATCGAAGCGACGGGTAGTGTCTGGTCAGGTGTCGCAGCACTGGGTGTTGGCGCATTACTCGCTTATTTCGGCGTGGGGCTGCCTGTAGTGGCCGGCGCGACGTGTGCGGCGGTGCTTGTTTTGGAGCTGTTTTTAATGTTTTTATGAGTAAAAAACGGAAAAATCCAATATTTATATGGATTTTTTCTATTTTTTATTTATCGGCGGTATGCTAAAATACAAACAAGAGGGCGCTAAAAGATAAAAGCCCTTGCAAGAAGAAAACATTTGCGGTTTCTTCTTTCCCCCAAAATTTAAAAATACTTGGAGGTAAGAAAAATGAAAAAAGTTCGTGTTGGTATTTTTGGATTCTGCAGAGGAGAAGATTACGTTAATCAAGTCCTTGGCAGTAACGGAGAAATTGTTGCTGTATGTGACAAGCGGGAGGAACGCCTAGAGAAAGCAAAGCAGAGATTAGGCGATACGGTTGCCTGTTATACCGATTTTGATTCATTTATTGAACACGATATGGATGCTGTAATATTGGTTAACTATTTCCACGAGCATACACCCTATGCCATCCGTTGTTTAGAAAAGAATATTCACGTTTTGTCCGAGTGCGTATCCAATGCTACTATGGCGGAAGGTGTAGCGCTTGTTGAAGCGGCAGAAAAGAGCAAGGCGATATATATGCTTGCTGAAAACTATCCGTTTATGCCCTTTAACCGCGAGATGAAGCGTTTATATGATGAAGGAACTTTAGGTAAATGCTTGTATGCCGAAGGTGAATATAACCACGGCGGTAATCCGTACGGCGTTACGAAAGACGCGTGGGAAAACATACAGCGTTTGTATGATAGTGAGACACATTGGCGTGCATATTTACCCCGTACTTATTACGTTACACACTCATTAGCCCCCATTATGTATGCTACGGGCGCTAATCCTGTAAGAGTTACCGCTATGCCGGTATACTCTCCGTCTCCAAAAGATTGCGATAGAGCAAGTTACGTGGGTGATAAGGCGGCGATTATAACAACGCTTAATGATGATGATTCGGTATTTAAGTTCACAGGTTGCGCAGGATTTGCCTGCAGAAGCGATTCTTACCGTTTGTGCGGTACAAAGGGCATGTTTGAAAACGTGCGCGGTACCGATGGAAAAGTAATGCTTCGCTTCAACGATTGGGAAATACCCGAAGGCAGACAACTCGATAATTTCTACACACCGGAAGAGACCGATAAGGACGTTGAGTTCATCAAAAAAGCAGGTCATAGAGGCGGCGACTTCTTGGTTACAAGAGAGTTCCTTGACTGCATAAGAGAAAACCGTAAACCCGATTTCGACGTATATTTTGCTACCCGTATGTCAAGCGTTGCCATACTCGGTCACAGAAGCGCTATGGAATTCGGTGTGCCGTATGATATTCCTGATTTCAGAAACAAAGAAGACAGAGATAAGTACAGAAACGATACAGCTTCTCCCTTCTATTATTCGGATGGCAGAACACCTACTATTCCGTGCTGCTCAAAGCCCGATTACAAGCCGAGCGAACATCAGATAACTAATTTCAGCAAATTACTGAAAAGAGAATTCGAAGAATAATTTTTATACATCCCAACTGCTTTCAAGCGGTTGGGATGTGTTTCTTGAGAAAAAAATAAAATTTGAAAAGTTTGTAAATTTGTATTTAATTTTTTTAAAAGTGTATTGATTTATAAAAGGTGTTAGGGTATAATATATAAGGAAAAATTTGTATTTCAAATATTTTTTAGGAGAGAAGCAAAAATGACAAAAAACAAAACCGTTTTAAAATGGCTCGAAGAAATGAGGGAGCTTTTAAAGCCCGAAAAGGTGGTTTGGATTGACGGCAGTGATGAACAACGCGAGGAACTTCGCGCAGAAGCCGTTAAAACAGGCGAACTTTTCAAATTAAATGACGAAAAATTACCGGGTTGCTATCTTCACCGCACCAACCCTAACGACGTTGCACGTGTTGAAGACCGTACGTTTATCTGCACTTCTACAAAAGAGATGGCAGGTCCTACAAATAACTGGTGTGACCCCAAAGAAATGTACGAAAAACTTTATGCTATTGCAAAAGATAGCTATAAGGGCCGTACAATGTATATCATCCCTTATTCTATGGGACCGATTGGCTCACCGCTCGCTAAAATCGGTATAGAAATCACCGATTCGGTTTACGTTGTGCTCAATATGCTTATTATGACACGTGTTAGCACCAAGGTTTTAGAAGTTCTTGGTGATAGTAACGATTGGGTACGCGGTCTACACTCACGTTGTGATGTTGACCCCGAAAAGAGATACATCTGCCATTTCCCCGAAGACAACACTATTATTTCGGTGAACTCAGGTTATGGCGGAAACGTACTTTTAGGTAAAAAGTGCTTTGCGCTTCGTATCGCTTCCTTCCAGGGCTGGAAAGAGGGTTGGATGGCTGAGCATATGCTTATTTTAGGTCTCCAAAATCCGAAGGGCGAGGTTAAGTATATCGCGGCGGCGTTCCCGTCGGCTTGTGGTAAAACCAACCTTGCAATGCTTATTCCCCCCGAGTATCTCAAAGAAAAGGGCTACAAGGTTTGGACAGTAGGCGATGATATCGCTTGGATGAGAATAGGTGAAGACGGCCGCCTTTACGCAATTAACCCCGAAAACGGTTTCTTCGGCGTAGCACCCGGTACCAATGCTCACTCAAACTTCAATGCGCTTGAGTCTACAAAGAAAAACACCATTTTCACCAATGTAGCGCTTGACCTTAATGATAATACTGTTTGGTGGGAAGGTCTTAATAAAAACTTGCCTGAAAATGCGCTTGATTGGAAGGGTAATCCTTGGGATCCTGCAAAATTCAACAAAGCCGACAAAACCACCTGTGCGGCTCACCCCAACTCGCGCTTTACAGCTCCTGCTGAAAACTGCCCCTGTATTTCGGATGAATTCAACAAGGGCGCAGGTGTTCCGATTTCGGCTATCGTATTCGGCGGACGTCGTGCTAAGTGCGCTCCGCTTGTATATCAGTCAAAGGATTGGGTTAACGGTGTGTTCGTAGGTTCTGCAATGGCTTCCGAAACAACAGCAGCCGCTGCCGGTGCTGTTGGTGTTGTTCGTCGCGACCCGATGGCTATGCTCCCCTTCTGCGGATATCATATGGGCGACTATTTCCGTCATTGGCTCGAAATGGGCGAGAAACTCGGAGACAAAGCGCCTAAAATCTTCAACGTTAACTGGTTCCGCACCGATGATGAAGGTAACTTTATCTGGCCGGGCTTTGGCGACAATATGCGTGTTCTTAACTGGATTATTGACCGTTGTGAAGGCAAGGCAGACGCAGTTGAAACCGCTATAGGTTACGTTCCGAGACCTGAAGATATTGACCTTACAAATCTCGATATGGATATTGAAACCCTAAAGAGCATCTTAAAGGTTGATAAAGACGTATGGTTAAAAGAAGCCGCAGAAATCGAAGAGCATTACAAGAAGTTTGGCGATAAGTTACCGACCGAGCTTCGTGAACAGCTCGAAAATCTTAAATCGGCACTTAATTAAAATTAAATAGAAACAGCACCCATGACAGTAAAGGTATTGTCTTGGGTGCTGTTTTATATATTGTGTGATGTATACGTGGCAAAACGTAAAAACGCCAACCCAAGTTCCTATAAATTGTGTTCTAAAACGCAGCACCAACAACATAGTGTATTTTGTATAAAAGTTATCTTTTATTGAGCATAAATTTACAAATTCCCGCCAAATTTTATAAAAAATACTGCTTGACAAATGTATCACACCGGTAGTATACTATACGTGTATAATTATGATATTATGGAGGTAGTATCAATGAAAGTAAACTTAAAGCAGCTTTCAAAGAAGACAATATC
>CAZSIL010000047.1:0-7184 GCA_964607025.1 uncultured Eubacteriales bacterium | reverse complement strand
GTGCGGCTACCGAAGTAGACCGCACAAAAAACGCAAACTCCGATAGTCGCGAAACTAACCTGATGTGAAATGGGTGCAAATGCACAAACCTACAAACAGCCGGAATTTGCATTTTTATCAAATTCATAACTGCTTATAGGTTATGAGTAATCGGCGCATTTATCCCCAAAAAGAAAAATACACCCAATTTCACACAATATTAAGTTAGTTTCGCACTATCATAATAGCATACAATTTTTCAAATTTCAACAAAAAAATAACCCGAACTTGTATTATACAAATTCAGGTCATTAAATTTAGTTTTTAAGACTTTGGATGGGGGCGGGGATTTGTCCGCCGCGGTTTATGAATTTAGCGGGGGAGTAGGTATTAACCTTCATAACAGGGCCGTTGCCAAGCAAACCGCCGAAAGATAACTCTTCGCCAACACCTTTGCCGATTGCGGGGATCACGCGAACGGCGGTGGTTTTTGAGTTTATCATACCGATAGCCGCTTCGTCAGCTATTATTGCCGAGATAACCTCGGGCGGTGTGTCGCCGGGGATATTTATCATATCAAGACCAACACTGCAAACGGCGGTCATTGCTTCTAACTTTTCTATAGTTAATGCGCCGCAACGAGCCGCATCTATCATACCCGCGTCTTCGGTTACAGGGATAAATGCGCCAGAGAGTCCACCGACTTTGGATGAAGCCATAACGCCACCTTTTTTAACGGCATCGTTAAGCATTGCAAGTGCGGCGGTAGTGCCTGCGGCACCGCACATTTCAAGTCCTATTTCTTCAAGTATATGCGCAACCGAATCGCCAACGGCGGGGGTGGGGGCTAACGACAAGTCAACTATACCTGCTTTAACTCCGAGCCGTTCACTCGCTAAATGCGCCACCAACTGACCAACGCGTGTGATTTTGAATGCAGTGCGCTTAATTAAATCGGAAACACCCGTTAAATCAAGACCTTTGCTCTTAGACAAAGCGGCGCGGACCACACCCGGACCCGAAACACCGACGTTAATAACTCTATCGGCTTCACCGACGCCGTGGAAAGCGCCCGCCATAAAGGGATTATCTTCGGGTGCATTACAGAATACCACTAATTTTGCGGCTCCTATGCAGTTGCGGTCTGCTGTAAGCTCTGCGGTTTTCTTAACCACCTTACCCATAAGCGCTACCGCATCCATATTAATGCCTGCTTTTGTAGAGCCGATATTAACCGAAGAACAAATATGCTCGGTACGTGACAATGCTTCGGGAATACTTTCAATCAGTTCAATGTCACCCGCAGCAAAACCCTTGCCAACAAGGGCTGAATATCCGCCGATAAAATTAACACCTACGGTCCCAGCCGCCTTTTCAAGCGCCAAAGCGAACTTTACGGGATTCTTTTCAGTACAAGCCGCCGAAATCATAGCAATAGGTGTTACCGAAATGCGCTTATTTATTATCGGTATACCAAGCTCACGTTCGATTTCTGTGCAAACGGGAACAAGATTTTTTGCGCTGTTTACAATTTTGTTGTAGACGTTCTCACATGCAATATCAATATCTGGGTTTATGCAGTCAAGCAGGGAAATACCCATAGTAACAGTACGTATATCAAGGTTTTCCTCTTCTATCATACGTATGGTTTCAAGTATATCTTTTGTATCTATCATTTTATCACCTAAATTTTATGCATTGAGTTGAAAATATCTTCGTGCATAACGCTGATTTTCAAATTCATTTCCTTGCCGTAGGCAGAAAGTGCATCAGCAAAATCGCCGAAACTGCCTTTTAAAGAGTCAACTTCGCCAATCATAATCATACAAAACATACCTTGCAATATGCTTTGTGATACTTCCGCAATATTTACATTATACTCGGCGCATTTAGCCGAAACCTTTGCAAGAATACCAACGGTATCTTTGCCGACAACAGTAATAACCGCCTTCATTTTAACACTCCTAAAACGATATTAAATTTTGCTAGAGCCACTTAAAAAGTGGCTTGTCGAAATGTTTTTTTTAACATTTGACTAACTACAATCATTATAATAACACAACAAATTTTTAAAGTAAACAAAATAATACTATATTTTTTTAAAAAAATGTGTTAATATATCTTTTAAGGTAAAAAATGAAAGGCGGTATGCTTTTATGAACAAAAAAATATTAGGATTACTCAATAATAACGCAAGATATACGGTCGATGAGTTAGCCACTATGACAGGGCTTACTGCCGATACCGTTTGTGAAGAAATTAAGAGCTTAGAACAGGCGGGACTTATCCGTGGTTATAAAGCGGTTATTGACTGGGAAAAGTTGGACACCGCCTATGTATCGGCTTTAATAGAATTAAAGGTAACACCCAAGGCGGCTTTGGGTTTTGAAGAAGTTGCCGAGCGAATCACAAAATATCAGGAAGTTGAATCGGTCTATTTAATGTCGGGCGGTTATGATTTATGCGTTATTGTTAAAGGTAAAACCTTCCAACAGGTTGCAATGTTTGTTGCTAAAGAGTTAGCAACCATAGATTCGGTGATTTCAACGGCTACACATTTTGTTCTTCGCCGTTATAAAGAAATGGACGTTGAGCTTTTAGGTAGTTCTATTGATGACAGGGGGACACTCTCGCTGTGATAGATTACGAAAAATTACTTAATCAAAGTGTAAAGGATATTAAGCCATCGGGCATCCGTAAATTTTTTGATATTGCCGAAACGATGGATGACGTTATATCCTTAGGTGTTGGTGAACCAGATTTTCCAACACCATGGAATATTCGCCACGCAGGCATTCGCTCATTAGAACAAAGTAAAACCCGTTATACGTCTAATAAGGGGCTTGATTTGTTACGCAATGAAATTTCAAGATATATGGTGCGTAAATATTCACTTAACTACAATCCCGACGATGAAGTTTTGGTAACTGTTGGAGGAAGTGAAGCTATAGATATGTGCATACGCGCGGTTGTTTCCTCAGGTGATGAAGTTATTATTCCGCAACCGAGTTATGTTTGCTATGAGCCGATAACCCGTCTTTCAGGCGGAGTACCCGTTATAATTGAAACCAAGGCGGAAAATGAATTTAAAGTTACCGCCGCCGAACTAATCGAAAAAATTACACCGCGCACAAAAATGCTTATTTTACCTTATCCTTGCAATCCTACGGGTGCTGTAATGGAAAGGAAAGACCTTGAAAAAATTGCCGAAGTTCTCAAAAACACAAATATTTTAGTGCTCTCGGATGAAATTTATTCTGAGCTTACCTTTGGTGGCGAAAAGCACGTGTCAGTCGCTTCAATTGACGGTATGAAAGAACGCACGGTAGTTGTTAACGGTTTTTCAAAATCTTTTTCTATGACGGGTTGGCGTTTGGGATTCGCTTGCGGACCCAAAGAACTTATTAAACACATTTTGAAGATTCACCAGTTTGCCATTATGTGTGCACCGACAACGTCTCAGTTTGCGGCTATCGAAGCGCTTAAAAATTGCGATGAGGCGGTTAATTCTATGCTCGAAGAATACGATGCGCGCCGCAGAATTATAGTTCGGGGCTTTAATGATTTAGGGCTTACCTGCCGTGAGCCGAAAGGTGCTTTCTATGCATTTCCGTCAATTAAATCTACGGGTATGACAAGTGATGAATTTTGCGAAAAACTGCTCGTTTCAAAACGCGTGGCTGTAGTCCCCGGCACTGCGTTTGGTTTAGGCGGCGAAGGTTTTGTTCGCGCATCATACTGTTATTCGGTGGCGCATATCAATGAAGCGCTAAGACGTATCGGTGAATTTTTGCAAGAAATTAAGGAAAGTAAATAGATGTTAAAAATTAAAGCTTTTGCTAAAATTAACTTGTCGCTTGATATAACTGGTGTAAGAGAAGATGGCTATCACTTGATAAATTCAGTAATGCAGTCGGTTGACCTTTGTGACGAGATAACAATTGACAAACTAGAGCAAGGTATTAAAGTCATTTCTTCCAACTCATCTCTTGGAAATCAGGATGATATATGCCATAAAGCTGCGTTGATGTTTTTTGAAAAAAGCGGGGCAGTAGGCGGTGCCGAAATTTCCGTTACTAAAAACATACCCTTATCCGCAGGTCTTGGTGGCGGAAGTGCCGATGCCGCGGCGGTTTTATTGGGTCTTAATAAACTTTACAATTTTCCAATATGTAAAGATGAACTTTTGAAACTCGCTCTTTGTCTTGGCGCTGACGTGCCGTATTTTTTGTTTGGCGGTACTGTTTTAGTAAACGGTATAGGTGAAATTTGTGAAAAAATCGCTGATTTGCCCGAGTGTTTCATAGTATTAGCGAAACGTGAGCAGAAAAAGTCCACTAAATATATGTATTCGGTAATTGATAACAACGATAAACCGATATTTGTTGATACCGCCAATATGCTACTCGGCATAAAAAACAGCGATTTAACAGTTATTTCCCAAAACTGTGCCAACGCTTTTTCGGCTGCTTGGGACGATAAAATTACAACCGATATTTTAAAGGGATTCAGTCCGCTTTGTGTGTCACTAAGCGGCAGCGGTCCTACCCATTTTGCAATATTCGATAATAAATTTTCCGCAAAAGACTGTGTTGAAATGCTAAAAAATAACAATATCGAGGCGTTTTTAACACGACCGACAAAAAATGCTATTATATTTGAATAAAAAAATACACTCCTGTCAATATTTACCTTGCAGTAAATAAAAAGGAGTGTTTTTTATGCACATAAATTTTAAACGGCTTGGAATATCTTTTTTAATAGCGCTGATTATTTGTGCTTCGGTATCTGTCACAGGCTTTGAAGCAAACTGCGAAGACCTGCGAGATAATGTTTTAAGATTGCATATTCTTGCTAATTCTGACAAAGATTTTGACCAAGAACTCAAACTCGCCGTAAGAGATGCAATACTTGAAAGCAACACAGTAAATTTTGATAAATGCACAAATTTGAGTGAAGCAAAGGCGGCGGCAGTGAGTTCTATAGATGAAATTAAAAAAATTGCCGAAAATACCGTAAATGCCGCAGGATACGATTATAAAATAGACGTTTGCGTTGATAAATCTCATTTTAATACACGTGTTTATGATGAATTTACGCTACCCGCGGGTGTATATGATGCTTTGATAGTTAAAATAGGAAAAGCAGAAGGTAAAAACTGGTGGTGCGTTATGTTTCCGTCACTATGTGTTCCTGCGGCAGACTGTGATGAACTGAACAATTATGTAAGCGACGGCGCCGCAAACATTGCAACTCAGCCGCAAAAATTTCAAATTCGCTTTAAAACGATAGAAATTTACGAAAAAATTAAAAAAATTGTTTCAAATATATAAATTTTACTTGCATTTTGAAAGCACTTGTGGTATCATCACTATGTTATCGAATTTTTGAAAGGGGTGACACCATGAAACAGGGTATTCATCCACAGTATGAAAAGACTGTAATTAAGTGTGCTTGCGGAGCAGAGTTTGAAACCAGCTCAACAAAGAAGGATATTCATTTGGATATCTGCTCAAAATGTCATCCGTTCTTCACCGGAAGACAGAAACTTGTTGATACAGGCGGACGTGTTGATAGATTTAAGAAGCGTTTTGGCTTGGACAAATAAGCAGTTTTTCAAAGTATACCGTAACCGCTTTTGGTTACGGTTTTCTTTTATTTGAGGTGTAAAATGGAGAAATTTTTAACGATAATGGACGAGTGTTCAGCCGAAATTTCCGAAAAGCGTTCTCGCTTTATAGCAACTGTGGCGCACGTGGAAACCGAAGAAGAGGCATTTGAGTTTATAAACAGCTTAAAATCACAGTATTGGGATGCCAAGCACAATGTTTATGCATTTGTTTTATCCGATGGCAATGTTTGTAGGTATTCTGATGATAATGAGCCGCACGGCACGGCGGGTAAACCTGTACTAGATGTAATTTTGGGTAGAAACTTAAAGGATGTTGTTGTGGTTGTCACACGATATTTTGGTGGCGTATTGCTTGGCACGGGCGGACTTGTTCGCGCTTATTCTTCTTGCGCGGCGGCGGCAGTTGATTCAGCAAAACTCTATGAATTGCGTGACTGCGTTTCTTTTGGAATAACCTGTAATTACTCGCAGTTCGATACCGTTAAGAAAATTGCGGATAAATATAATGCCACTGTAAATTCCGTGTTTTTGACAAATATTGTTATGGATGTTGCTTTTGAAGAATGCTATGAAAAAGAGTTTGTTACTGCTGTTGTCGATGCGCTTGGAGGTAATGTTGTAATTGAACCAAGAAAACGTTTTATTAAATTTTTTGAAAAAATAAAGTAATTTTGTTTATTTTAGCGAATATATAGATATAAGGATTTTTTTCGGAGGGTTTATGTCAAATTTAAGAGAAGAATTTGAAAAAAGAGAACAACTGATTTTATCTAAAAAGGCGACTCTTAGTTGTGAGTCACGCGGTAGGGCGGTTTTCGAAGAAAAATGTGAAATTCGCACCGATTTTCAAAGGGACCGCGACAGGATAATTCACTCAAAATCTTTCAGGCGTTTAAAACATAAAACCCAGGTCTTTTTGGCGCCCGAATCCGATCATTATCGCACCCGTTTAACACATACATTAGAGGTTGCGCAGATTGCAAGAACTATTGCAAGGGCATTGCGACTTAACGAAGATTTAACCGAAGCGATTGCACTTGGGCACGATTTAGGCCATACGCCGTTCGGTCACGCTGGGGAAAGGGCACTCGACGAACTCGCGTCTTTTAATTTTACACACTATGCTCAAAGTGTCAGGGTATGTAAAGTAATAGAAAAGGGCGGCAAGGGACTTAATTTGACCGATGAAGTGCTTAATGGTATTTTGTGCCACACAAAAAATGATTGGGCTTATACGCTAGAAGGTCAAGTTGTCCGTTTCGCTGATAGGATAGCATATATTAATCATGACATTGATGATGCCGTTCGCGGTGGTATTATAACCGAAGATGATATTCCAAAGGAAGCCGTTTTGCATCTCGGTAACACCAAAAGTAAAAGAATTAATACATTGGTTTTTTCGCTTATAAAAAATAGTGGCGATAAAATTATGATGGACAAGCAGACCGAAAAATATTACGATATTTTGCACGATTATTTATTCGAAAGTGTTTATCGCAACCCTAAGGCAAAAAGCGAGGAGACAAAGGTTTTCGGAATAATTAAGGGCTTGTATGATTATTATATGCACCAT
>CAZSIL010000046.1:0-7279 GCA_964607025.1 uncultured Eubacteriales bacterium | reverse complement strand
TACTCATTTCTTGGATGGAAGTGAGTGCCGCCCGTACATCCTGGGCATCCCATCCTTCATACAGTTCTCCGAGGTTGGAAAGATCCGGGGTATCCCGGTCAATGCCGAACCGTCTGCAAAGGATGTAGGAAACACTTTCCGCATCCAATGTACATTCTTCCCGGTTGTATGCTGTATTGATGCCCTTGTTGTGGAACCGGGCCTGTGCGATTTCTGTGGCAATGGCAGCAAATGCTTCATTGTCCGGGAAGTTGGGTTGGATTGCCAGCTCCATATTCCGGCTGTCATAGAAAGCAGGTACAGTCAAGTCATTGTCCACAACTACCGGAACAACGGAGTAGTTCAGCAGAGTGGCAAGGGCGGTTTCCATTCCGGGGGTGTTGTTCTTGATTTCAATGCGCTTTACATCCCGGCCTGTGGTCTGGGTAATGTCATAGGCATCGGTCAGAGTGTACCCCTTGCCCAGAGGGGAACGGGCAAAGATCTGAACGCCGTTGTTGCGTTCCATTTCTGCCACATTGCGCCCCAGCGCTCTCCAACGGTCTGCGGTGGCGAACATAGTCGCCTGCGGGTCTTGGATCATAACAAGGGCAATATTGCCAGCACTGTACATGGGGTTGTCACCCTGCATTGCCAGATACCGGGCATAGGCTTCCGGGTTGGTGGAGATTTCAATGATCCCGGCATCCTGCATAGCGACGATGTTTTCCCGCTCGGCCTGCTTTTGTGCTTTCCATTGGGCATCGTCCTGTGCTTTGTTGGCGATGATTTTTGATAAATCTGCTATGGTAAATTCCTCCTATCGTGTTTGCTGACGGACAGGTACTTTGGGTTTGTCCATACCCTGTGATGCGGCCTGCAGAGCTGCCAGCCGCCCCCGGACGGATGGCTTTTCATCCGTCGAAGTCCCCGCCCTCTGTTTCGAGCCATTCTCTCGCCCGGGCGAGGATTTCTCGGGTTGAGTGCGGGGGACTGCTTTTTTTGGGGTTTCTGCCTCCTGCGTCTTTTGGGGGATGGGGTAGCCCAGTTCTTCCATAATGGCATTGAGCTGGGGTGCGTAGTTGGCATTGGATACCACATTGGTGATACCATCCGTTGCGCCCTTTTTATGGACACAGAAATACAGCACTCCGTACTGCTTGGCAAGTTTCTGGAATCGTCCGATGTCCTCTTTTTTGAGGTGGATGATCTCTGCCGGAGCGGGGTCACGGGCCAGCCGCTTGGCGGTGGTCTTGCCTACCACCTTGTTGTTTTGGTTGGATATGGCGATTAGAAAGGCAGCGATATTTTTCAGTCCCACTCCGGCTAACTTGATAGCACCTTCGGAGACTTGCATTGCTTCCTTTACAACGAGGTCAGCAGCTTCGCCGCTTACATCTGCCATAGGTCATAACCCCCTTTCGGTTTTCGTTGTTTGCTTTTGGATTTTGCCTGTGCTTCCTTTTCTGCCTGTTCACATTGCTGTAACTGTGCCTTGATCCTTGGCGCATCCTCTGCGATATGGTCGCATAGCCTTATCCGCTGCCGGAGCTGCCGCAGCTTGACATTGATAGCATCGATCTGGCCGCTGACTTCCTCTCCTTGACGGCTCTGCTTGTACAGCGATTTACGCTGCCCGGTCAGAGCATCGATTTCAGCTTGCAGAGCGTCTTTCAGCATATCAAGCTGGGTATCCGTTTCAATGCGGTACTGTTGCAATAGGGAAAACTGCGCCTTGTATCGGTGGAGCTTGGTTACTTCTTTGCGAACAGAAAAAGGAATGTATTTCCGTTTCGGCCCCGGTTTCTGCAATCCAAGGAAAAACAGATAGTGAACATACAAGGCCCGGAATCCCCTCAATTTTTGACCCCTGCGTGGGACTGTCCCACGGGAATAGGTGTATCGCTTAGGCAGCTTGCTTTGGGTTTGGGCCTGTGTTTTCGGTGCAGAGCCGGAACGGGATGCAGACAGCCGCCGCTTTATATCGTCCTCTGTATAGCCTGTTCCCAAGCTGTCCAGACGGGCAAAGAATCCACCTCCCGGCGGTTTGACGGCTGTGTGCTTAATATTGGAACCGGACTTGATTTCATAGCCGAGCTTCCTTAGTCCGGAAAGAAAACTGGCATAGGTGAAGGACTGTTCGATCACGGCATCAATATCCTGCTTTATCAGACCACGGACGGTCTGCTTACCTTTGCGCTGGGCATCCCATTCGGCATAATGCTTTCCGCTACCCTCCGGCTCAATGACGGACAGGCCATGCTTGCGGCTGACAGCATTGGAAGTGCCACGAATATCACCGTAATAGGCTTTGAAATTATCCCGGTACTTTTTGCCGTCCAGGCAGGAAACGGAATTGAACAATATGTGGTTATGGATATGGTCGTGGTCAAGATGGGTGGATACCACAACCTCATATTTGCCCTGCAGGAGTTGCTGTGCAAATTCCACTCCAATGGCATGAGCCTGTTCTGGGGTCACTTCACCCGGGGCATAGGAATGTACCAAGTGATACCCCAGTACACCGCCCCTCTTTGACCACCGCTTTTTTGTGTCCATCATTTCCCGGTAGGCGGTTTCAAGCTGACAGTTGATAGCAGTCTCTAAAACCGCTCTGCCGTCCGGGGTAATGGTCTTGTCGGCATTGCCGATGTATTCCAACACCCGGCCCAAATCCGTCTTTTCGGGATTGAGAACATAATTTACACAGTGGTCAAGTCTGCCCTTAATGGGGATGATCTTGTCATAGGCCATTACAGGTTTTCCTTTACCAAGGTAAATGCCCTCTGTACAAGAGCGGCGGCATCGTGGATCTGACTACTGGATATACCCTTGGTGGCATTTGCCCAGTATGCGATTTGGTTAATATTGTTGCCAATGGCTGACAGCTCCCGGAGAATATCCGCATAGGCATCCGGGGGACGAGGGCGCAGCCTTTCACCCATAATCAGCTTGCGGATCAGCGGCTCCATAGGCATACCTGCTTCTGCGGCAAGCTGCTTTAGGTGGGTGTATTCTTCTGCGGTAAGCCGGACAGTCTGCTTTTTTACATTCTGCCGCATAGCTCACCGAACAGTAGAAAACTTTGGTCGTTGGGGCGGCTTGTCTTTTTGGGACAACCGCTTTTCTCTTGCGCTCCAGTAGCCGGGATTGTATTTTTGGATATTCTGATCGATGTTCTCCACAAAGGCTGCCCGGTCTTTGATACGGTCGGGGATCTGCCAGAGCTTCATATCCAGCAGCTCCCGCAATACCACATTTTCAGCGGCATCTTCTTCAAAGCAGAGATAACCGCCGTTCCATGCGCCGCATTTCCGGGCAGCGGGAGACAGCATAAAGGAAGCATCCCTGGACACCATAATGCCACCATGACTGGGAGTGGCAACCATTTCAAAGCCGGGTGCCAGGGTTTCGCTCCAATCGATTTTTCCCCAAGGGGAAAAGTCTGGTGCCATATTTCACACCCTTTCATATCGTGGAATTGTGTCCCAACTTGGGACGCATTTTCGTGGGGTATTAGGGGCCTGCCCCTAACAAGCGGCATTTTGACGGCAAAATGCCATACTTGCTCGTACAGCGCAAGCCTCCGGCCTGCGCTGTGCGGGTATTACCCCTCGAAATACATCCGTTCAAATTCAGCCGGGGTGTATCTGCGATTATCCTCGGTTTCCTCAATGTCTCCGGGCAGCAGCATAAGCTGGTGTACCCGTTCCATGAGCATCGGGGCAAGGGTCAGCAGGGTGCCGACACATTCGGTATCGGGGACTTCATCGGCAACGATCATGGGGTATTCCAGAGCATTGCCTTTACCTTTCAGCTCATAGCAGTAAATGCCAAGATGGACAGTGGCCCGGCTGACCTTATGGGGTGTAATAAGGGCAGGGATACCCAGCACTGTCACATGGGGCAGGCGGTGTAAATTTGCGTTGATTATGTTCAAATAGTTTCCTCCTATCTTGCGAATTGTGGGGTGGGTTTGCTTTTGACTTGCGTGTGTACCATACAGGTATCATCCAGAGCGGCAATGATTTCTCCGGCTGTGGAATGGATCTGATCCAGTGAGGATTTCAGCTCGTTCATTTCCTTGCCCCGGCTCCAACCTGCGACATAACCAAAGGAGTATTCGGAAGTGTCAATGCCGAAGTGCTGACATACCACATAGGCAATGCTTTCCGCTTCCACTTCCTTTTCCCGGCGCTGTTTGCGTTCCTCCGGGGGAATGTTCTTGGCATCATGCAGCTTGGCATGGGCAATCTCATGCACCAGTGTCTTGACGGTCTGGATTTGGCTCATACCGGGCCGGAGAACGATGCGATTCTCCATAGAGCTGAAATAGCCATTGGCCTCGCCGGGGCAAATATCGATCTCCACCGGCACAGGGGAAAGGGCAGTTAGCTTGTCATAGATGGCAGCAAAGTTTTCTACATCACCAGTCAGCCGAGTAACGCCCAAGGTGGGCAGCTCCTTGCCCTCCGTCTGGCTCACATCAAAGACAGTTGCCACCTTGAAACGGGTGACGGTGACAAGCTGCGTTTCTCTGCGGGGACTTCCATCCGGGTTACACAACACTTTGCCCGTCTGGGGGTCGGTAACTTCTTTCCAGACATATTGCCGGGAAGGACAGGGGGCAAGGATTTGGATACCCTTTTCGTGGCGCTTCACATTGCGCCCAAAATCCCTTTTCCAAGTCGTATAGCCTGCGACACGGGTTGCGGTAGGACATTGGAAAAGGATCAGCAGGGCATTGCCGAAGCTATAATGATGGAATTTGGACATGGCATGAAGATACTCCGCATACTTGCCGCTGGCGTACAGCTCCTTGATACCGTTTTCCAGTTTGTCCGTCAGTTCCGCAAGCCGCTCGTCTGTGGGGTTCTTCATAGGCATCACCGCTGCGGAGGTTTGGGCGGTTTCGGCTGCTTGCTCTGCTTTGCCCTCATTTGCATAGGGTACTTGAATACCCGGTATTCCTCCGGGACATTCTTGCCGTCATACACATCCTCAAAGTGGGATTGAGTGTTGTAGATGTACCCCTGTGGGGTCAGCTCGCCGCCCTCGTTGATAGCGGAATCTTCGCCGTAGGAAGCATAGTCAAAGTACATGGCAGCTTTGGCCGGAAGCTGAAAATCCCGCTGACATTCTGCCAGATACCGCCCGTATTCCTCATAGGTCGTGACCTCGGGAATCAGCTCATAGCAATCCAGATTGTAGGTCAGGTTGATAACATCCTGCAGGCCGTCAGCATACTCGCCGTGTTTCAGAGCGGAAACAAACTTTGCTTGTTCCTCCGGGGTCATACCTTGAATCCGGTGGGCAAGGTAGTTCAGCTCGTCAATGCTTGCATACTCACCCAACACAGAGCGCAGACCGGGGATGCTGATGGTATAGTCCGTGACGATGATTTCCTCGTTCCGCAGACCGTCCACACCGATGATATTCAAAGTGGCCTGTACCAGCTCCGTTGTGGTAGGAAAGGTCAGATGTGCGCCGGAAAGGAATCCACGGGTGCGGCGATTCAGATTCTCGATAAATGCGGTAAATTCAAACTTGGTATCATCCATAGGCATTACCTCTCTGGCCGCTTGGGTGGCTTTTGCGGCACACCCGGGGATTTCTTTTGCTTCGGCTCCACCTTTATGGTGATCGGCTCATTCCCTCGGGCACCAATCAAAATTTCCGCTTTGTGGTACTCCTTGCGATACTTCTCCATCTGCTCCGGGGTAAGGGAACAAAAATCCTCCTCTCCCAATCCGCAGATAAAAAATGTGCCTACAACACCGCCATATCCACCGGGGACGCTTCTGTTAAATTCCAGACCATGCAGCAGACCTTCTTCATTGCAGACGATGGCAACTTGCTCCTCATAAGGGTAGATTGCCTGGATCAGTCCTCCAACAGTAGCCTGCATTTCATCCAGTCCGTTGATGGATTTTTCGTAGGGGGCATATCCCGGCTCGACAACTAAAACATCCATAGCAGACCTCCCTTACCGGGCAGGATTCTTAATGTCCTGTTTTTTTGCTTGCTTTTCCATTGCCTTTTTACGGATTTCCAGTGCTTCAAAAACCGTCCGCTTGACCTCCGGGACAGTAGGTGTTCTGTCCGGGAAAAAGTCCTTCAGCTCGGCTCCCGTGAAAGTGACCTTCAATTCCGGTTCCGGCTTGTTCTTCATAATGGACGCAAATTTCTTTGCATCCACCGGGGCAGGCGGCTTGGGCGCTGGGGCAGGTGCAGGAGGTGTATAGGCAGGCTGTGTCGGTGCGGGAGTAGTCGCCGCAGCTTTCGGATCGGCGGCACCGGGGGCAGCGGTGGTAGCTTGGTCGGCCTTTTGGGGAGTGGAAACAACCTGCAGGGGCGGCTTGGGTGCTTTTGCGGCTTCCTTTGCTGCCAGTGCTGCCTTTTGGCTGGCCTCCTTCATTTGCAGAGCTTGTGCCAGGGAAGGTACGGTCTGCTCCTTTTTCATAACACTGACAAGATCCCGCTGCTCCGGCTCGCTCATATAGGACAGCTCCACGGCAACATTAAAGGGCAGCTTTTTGCTGTCCACCATCTGCTTCATTTCCGGGACAAGGGAATCAATACGGACAAGGCGGGTAAGCTGTGTCCGGCTGTAGCCCATTTCTTCCGCAACGATTTGGTCGGTGCGCTTTTGGGGACTGGTGAGCTTTTCCATCTTGGTGCGGCGGCCAGCCTTGCGGGTCATGGCCTCGATCTTCATTTTGGCGGCTCGGGCCAGCTCGGAGGTGGGAATATCCTTTCGGTGCAGGTTGCCGTCCACACATTCGATCTGTGCGCTGTCATTATCGGCTTGGACGATAACAACAGGGACGGGGTAATTGAGCTGCATCGCAACATCGTGACGGCGATGACCGGAAATCAGTTCCAGACCGCCGCCCTCACGGGGACGGGCCTTGATCGGCTCATTGATACCGTTTTCCTTGATGGAATCATACAGCTCTCTGTAGTCATCGGTTTCACGATTGACAGAGAACGGATGATTCAAGAACTCAAAGAAGTATGCCGGGTGCAGACGCATGGAAAAGCCTTCGCCCTCTTGGGGGATGGGCAGGCTCTTTAAGTCCTCCTGCGTAGGCTTATCCAAACGGTCAGCGAAAATCTGAGTGATTTTCACACCCTTGGGCGGCTCTACCGCAGCATCCTTTTTCTTGGGATCTGCTGCAGGTGCGGCTTTGGGATCTTCAGCTTTGCCTTTCGGCTCAATGGGAATTTCAACCTTATCTTTGCCGCTCACCGTAATGGGGCCTTTGGCTTCTTCCTTTTTAGGAGTGTCAGCAGGCTT
>CAZSIL010000045.1:0-7441 GCA_964607025.1 uncultured Eubacteriales bacterium | reverse complement strand
TTTGTGATTAGAATTAATTTCGCTTGACACCGCTTAATTTTATCTATATAATATTATTTGTTCAAAATTTTAAGCTAAACTTCTTCACTATTCACTATTACTTATTACTTAAATATATGCGGGTATGGCGGAATCGGCAGTTTTTAACCGAGCGCACCCTGTGGGTGATAAAGCGTTGGTTAAAAAGGCGCCGCGGTCGAAATTTTTGGTCGCACCAAGACCTAAAAAATTTCGGGCACCGCAAGAGTCACGCGTGAGCGCGGCTGCCCAATTAAAACAATTTAATATGCGGGTATGGCGGAATCGGCAGACGCGCTAGATTCAGGTTCTAGTCGGGGCAACTCGGTACAGGTTCAAGTCCTGCTACCCGCACCAAAAAAGACCGCCGAAACTATCGGCGGTCTTTTATAATTTCTTCTAATATTCTTAAAATATAATTATAGAAAGGAATGTTCTATGAAACATAAATTTGACTTCAAAAAGATTTTCACACTATTCGGTGTTTTCTTTAAAATCGGCGCCTTTACATTTGGCGGCGGTTATGCTATGATCCCGCTAATTCAAAAAGAAGTATCAGAAAATCGCAACTGGATAAGCGAAGAAGAAATACTTGACGTATTCGCTATTTCCGAATCGACACCCGGCCCTATTGCAATTAACTCAGCTACTTTTATCGGCTACAAGATAGCAGGTTTTTGGGGATCGTTCTTTGCTACTTTCGGTGTGGTTCTTCCGTCATTTATAATTATCTCTCTCATTTCCTTAATTCTAACCGAATTTCAGGATATTAAAGCGGTACAATATGCATTTTTCGGCATCCGCGCAGGTGTTTTAGCACTGATTATTAAGGCATTTTGGAGTATGGCAAAGGTATGCCCTAAAAAAACTCTTTCATATATATTAGCGGCTCTTGCCTTTATCCTTGCAACTGTATTTAATGTTGATGTGCTGATTGTTATAATCGGATGCGCCGTAATCGGTCTTGTATCATCCTTATTGGCAGAGAGGAGAATTAAGAAATGATTTTTCTCCAATTATTTATTACATTTTTTAAAATCGGTTTGTTCACTATAGGTGGCGGCTATGCAATGCTTCCTCTTATACAATCCGAAATTGAGCGTCTTGGTTGGCTTAGTAATACAGAACTTGTAAATTTTATTGCTGTTAGCGAAAGCACCCCCGGTCCGTTTGCTATAAATATTTCTACCTATGTTGGTACACAAATGGGTGGACTTCTTGGTGGTATATGCGCAACTCTCGGTGTTGTAATGCCGTCGTTTATAATCATACTGGTTATTGCGGCATTTTTTGAAAGATTCAAGGACAACAAATATGTTGTCGGCTGTATGTCGGGACTAAAACCCGCCGTTATTGGACTTATCGGCTCGGCGGTCGTGTCCATTGGCGCCACCGTATTCTTCCCTACTGCTATAACGCTTTCGGTGTTTTCAACACCGCAATTCTATATTTCATTAGTTTTATTTTTAAGTATGACTGTTTTAGCACTTAAAAAGGTTCATCCGATAATCATTATTTGCATTTCGGCAGTTGTGGGAATTATGGCAGGATACGTTCTTAAAATGTAGGTGAATAAAAATGAAAATACTTTGGATAATCATTTCGGTTGTTTTTATTCTTATTCTTGCCTTTTTCATAATATCATATATTTGCTTTCGTATAGCGTTTTATGTATCGAAACGGCGAAAAGAAATTAACAATAATACCGTATTGCCAAAGGGCAAAGACTATGAGCCGTATCATAACAAAATTTTGACCTATATCAACGAAACCGCACAAATTCCACATACCGAGTTTTGTATAAAATCTTTTGACGGTTTAAACCTCTACGGAAAATATTATGAGTGTAATCCAAATGCACCGATAGAGTTAATGTTCCATGGCTACCGCGGAAAAGCCGAACGTGATTTGGCGGGTGGTGTTCAGCGTTGCTTTAAATTGGGCCGAAATGCTTTAATTGTTGACCAACGTTGCAGTGGTAAAAGTGAAGGTAATGTCATCACTTTCGGCATAAAAGAGCATAAGGATTGTCTTGCCTGGGTTGATTTTATGATAAAACTCTTTGGCGATGATGTTAGGATTATACTTACAGGAATTTCTATGGGCGCTACAACAGTGCTTATTGCGGGCGGCTGTTCCCTTCCTAAAAATGTTATAGGAATTTTAGCCGACTGCGGTTTTAGTTCAGCAAAAGATATAATTAAACGTGTTATCAAAAAAATGCACTTGCCGACAGATCTCGCATTTTTCTTTGTTAAAATGGGAGCAAAAATTTACGGGAAATTTGATATCGAAGAGATTTCCGCCGAGCAAGCGTTAAAAAAATGCACCGTTCCCGTTATATTTTTCCACGGCGAAGCTGATGATTTTGTTCCGTGTGAAATGAGCCGAAAAAATTATGATGCCTGTGTTTCCAAAAAGCAAATTATAACCGTTAAAGGTGCGGGACACGGTCTTAGTTTCTTAACGGAACCTGATAAATACTATGACACATTAAACAACTTTTTTTCGGAAAAATAATTGCGTTCTATATAGAAAAAAGGATGATGTAAAAACATCATCCTTTTTTTGTTTATTTGTAAATCGGACCATAGGTTGCGCAAGCGCTGTAATCAGCCGCCTGACTGTCTTCGGTTCCAAATGCCGCCCAGCAATGCGGACGGAATATTTTATCTTTGCTAACATTATGCATATTAACAGGAATACGAAGCATTGAAGCAAGAGTAATAAGGTCTGAACCAACGTGACCGTATACCGTTACACCATGATTGGCGCCCCAATTAGCCATAACAGAATATACGTCCTTAAATGCACCTTCACCCGTAAGATTTGGAACAAACCAAGTTGTAGGCCAAGATGGGTCGGTTCGTTTATCAATAACACTGTGCGCTTTGTCAGGAAGGTCGGCAGTATATCCTTCAGCAATCTGAATAACGGGGCCGATACCATCAATCACGTTAACACGAAGCATTGTAACGGGCATTTCTGCTCTGCAACGGAAGTGGCTTGAAAAACCGCCGCCACGGAAATATTCATAATTTGCTCTGCACCAATCGGTTGCATTAAGACAAGCAGCGATATCTGCCTTTGTCATTTCCCAGAAAGGTTTCATACAACCCTCGCCCTTATCATTTTTGCTGGCACCAGTGCCATCAAGGGCGGTCGCACCTGAGTTGATAAGGTGGATAAATCCATCTTTAGCAATGCCTTCGGGCTTAATTCCCGTAACTCTTTCACAAGCTTCAGGGCTCCAATATGTACGAACATCGTGGAAACAAGGAGCGCTACCAGATACGAGAGTTCCGAGCATCATAGCAACACCATTTAGTGTATCGTTTTCGGTTGCAAACGGTGTGGGTGTTTTAGGACCGTTCCAATCGAAAGTGGATGCCATAATCGCCTCGGTAAAGTCAGCATTTGGGAGCCAGTCGGTCCAGTTTCTCTGACCTTGGAAGCCACCAGCAACTGCATTTTTGCCAAGGGCTTCTTCGTGCCAACCCATATCATCAAGTTTTTTATTACCATAAAGAATATCCTTGATAATTATGGTCATTTTTGTAATGAATTCCCAGTCCTTATCGGGATTAACAACCTTGGACTTTCTAATAATTTCGGGCAGATCCTTGCCTTCGTTTAAATCAAATCCTTCAGGACAGTTTTCTTTAATCCATGCTAGTGCTTTATCATATTCATCGTGGTCGTAAATTTCAAGAGTGATTCTTCTTAAAATCTCACTCATATCAACCCATTCAGCACGTATGCCAAAATATTTTTGGAACATATCGGCATTACAGTAGCTACCTGCAATTCCCATGGAAATTCCACCGATATTAACGTATGATTTATTCTTCATCCAACCAACAGCGATAGCACCACGCGCAAAACGAAGAATTTTTTCCTTAACGTCTTCCGGTATTGTTCTATCATCAATATCCTGAACATTTCTTCCATATATCGAAAACGCAGGAAGACCTTTTTGTGCATATGCTGCCATAACGGCGGCAAGATAAACCGCACCAGGACGCTCAGTACCGTTAAAGCCCCAAACCGCTTTAATGGTATTAGGGTTCATATCAAAGGTTTCGGAGCCGTAACACCAGCAAGGTGTAACACTTAACGTTGCAACAACGTTTTCGGTAGAAAACTGTCTTTCACATTTAGCGGCTTCTGCACCGCCACCGATTGTTGTGTCAGAAATTACACATTGAACAGGTGTGCCGTCAGGATATTTAAGGTTGTTGCTGATAAGGTCAGCTGCGGCTTGAGCCAGTCCCATTGTCTGCACTTCCAGACCTTCGCGAACACCGCCCCAACGTCCGTCAATTACGGGTCTTATGCCAATTTTTGGATACATCATAAAAATTACTCCTTTTCAATAATCAATATATTTTTGTTAATGCGCCTAAAAAATTTGTTATTACATTTCCTAAAGTTTTTTCTTATCACTGCTCCTTTACTGAGTTTTTATCACCTTAGTTGGTGTTTTATTATATAGTTTTTTAAATGCTCTGATAAAAGAAGGCGTATTTGCATATCCCACTTCGCGTGCAACCTGATTTACGCTCTTCCCTTTTTTTAGCAAGAGTTGCGCTGCTTCCATACGGGATTTTATACATTTATCCCTGAAAGTAACTCCGTAATATTGTTTTAGAATACGCTGCGTCTGTCGAACCGACAAGCCGATTCTTAGCGCCAACTCATCAATAGTAATATTTGCATAATCATACAAAAAAGCTTCTTCTATAATGATGAATTTTTTATCATCGGGAATATCGTTTCCAGCGGCGACAAAATTAGCGGAATACAGATGCGAAAGCTCGGTTATAATTAGCTCTGCTAAATGCTTCTGAATCTCTTTTGAGTAGATAGAATCTTTGTTTAGAGTGTGATACAAAAACTCAAAAAAGTTTTTTATTTGATTGTTAGCTGATCCAATCCAAAAATGTGTACTGTTGAAATTTTTCGAAAGTATATCGTTACCGCTCGAAATAATCTGAATATAAAGACAAAGTTCGCACAATGTGTCGGTATTATTGACCAACTGACTGTGCCAAATATTAGGCCCAGTTATGTAAAGAACGCCTTCTTCTAACGGATAGTAAGCATTTTCTGTCGCAAGTTCCCCAACACCGTTTAGACAGTAGTGTATTTCATAGCTTTGCGGACCGTGTCTATGACCGCTAATGTCGGTTTTGAACTTTTCTTCAACAATACGCACAAGTTTATATTTTGATTTTCCAATATGCAATTCAACCATAGTTAAGTACCTTTACTGTTTTTATTATATCATAACATTATTAGCATAACACGTCAACATATTCTTTTTAAAGTCACAAAATGTTATATAATATTGTTAAATATAATAACACCCACTATCCGATGATAATGGGTGGTCAGTACTTAATTTAACAATTCTCTGAATTTTCATTTTCGATTTTTCTTTGAACACGATACAGCTTATTCGCCTTTAACACTGATTTAAAGATGCAAATTAATGAGAAAACAGTGAAAACCAAATAGGTTGCCTGTTCGGGTGTTTCTTTTAACATTAATATATAAAGAATCAACGAACAAATAGCACCAGAAATCTGAGAAATGGTATATTCAATATACGGAACAAATGCAAGGATTGTGGTAACAATACCTAAAACTGTCATAATACTATCTAAAACTACATATTTCGCTCCGCTTTTATGTAAAAAATACAATAGAATTAATTGTGCACTAATTATTACCGTTGCAAGAATGGCTCTTTTTTTAGGTGTAAACCACCTAAATGTAACTTCGTTACCAACACTATGACGTCCCCAGTTAATAAAAGAAAAAATTTGCACCGGAAATTGAATAAAAAAGGTAGATGCAGCCGTGCCATAAATACCGTAATAAACGTATACTGCCGAGTAAATTACACAATTTATACCGCCTATTAAAAAAGAGTAACGATTAACCTTTGATTGAAGGATTCCCACAAACAAAGAAACGTAAAGCGGAATAATTCTTAGAAAAGACTGATGGAAAATAATTGCCGCAGCAGTTATAAGTACCGCTGTAATCAGTAATGAAACCGTAAGAAATAAATTATCTTTATCCTTTTGCACACAAAACATCTCCTAAAACCAGATTATAACAAAGAATATCACTACTAAAAATTAAAGTAAATATTGTAATTCGCCATTGTAAAAATCTTATGGCTAAATTGTTAATATAAATATTGACAAATCAGATTTAATTTGTAAAATATTTAATTGGAGTTGTTATTATGGAGTTAAACGAGAACTATATTGATGTTTGGGCACACATAGAAAATGTTACTATCGGGGTAATATGGAGTTTAGCCGTTCCTAAAGCGAAAATTAAGGCAAATTTTAATAATCTGCTGCACGACCATGCCTATTCGGAGGTTTTTGTTGCTCTGAAAGGAGAAACCCTTATTCATCTTGACAATGAAACGATTTTGTTGCAAGAAAACGATGCAATAATCATACCACCCAACTTATTTCATATTAAGGAAGCCAAAGAAAACTCGATTGCTCTCGCGGTAGGATTTACATGCAATCATAACAACCAAAAGTATTTTTATGATGTGTATAAACGTCTCAGGCATTTTATGGTTGGCTTTAAGCCAATAATTTGCCGTAATTGTCCTGATTTTTGTGAAATCATAAAAAATATTATCGAAAATCCCCAAAAAACCGCGCCTTATATAAACGCCCTGGCATTTGCCAAAGCGTTGCTCGAAATATCAGATTTAACATTAAAGCAAACTACAACTCTAACAGACACACACTACCAAAGTGATGTTAAGGATGTAAAACTGTTGACACTTATTGATGATATTATCTCGGGAAGATACTATCAAAACATAAATGCAGAAGAAGTGGCTGAGAAACTATTTATTAGCCGCAGGCAACTTGATAGAATTGCCAAAAAGCGTTTCGGTATGCCGTTTTATTCGGTGATAATCCAAAAAAGAGTTATCACTGCCGCTGAGTTACTTATTAACACCGATTTAAGAATTGAGCAAATTGCCCTAAATGTTGGTTTTAATTCTTCCAACAGTCTTTATAATGCTTTTGAGAAACATTTTAAATGTACACCTAACGAATTTCGCAATAGAAATAATCAATTAAATCGGATGGATTAACGATACGGTTTTGCTCGCTGCATCGTCCACCGGACGCGCTCGCAACCTCACCCGGCACTCTCCGAGTGCCAAGGGTTCAATTAAGCTCTATCAAAAAACAAAACACCGCAAAAGCGGTGTTTTGTTTTTTGGCAGGGGCAGAAGGGATCGAACCCTCGGCACTCGGTTTTGGAGACCGATGCTCTACCAGCTGAGCTATACCCCTATATTCATTTTTAACAATAAACGAGCATTACGCGAAGTTTGATGCGTAACATTAACTACAACGGAGATTCACTT
>CAZSIL010000044.1:0-7472 GCA_964607025.1 uncultured Eubacteriales bacterium | reverse complement strand
ACTTCTGCTATTTGGTGGGCACAGATCCTCAAGGCGGTGCTGGGTTTGGCGGTGGTCCTTGCGGTGAAAGAGGGCACGCGGGGCGTGCTGATCGCCTTGCTTGGCAGCGAACTGATCGCCCGGGCGGTGCGCTACTGTCTGATCGTTGTGACGGCAGGCATCCTCTGGCCCCTGACCTTCCGCTGGTTTTCTAAGCTGGGCCGGAAATAAGAAAGGAACAATGGATATGAGTACGATTCGTGTGAAAAAGCTTTCCCCCAACGCAACGCTCCCTACCTACGGCTCTGCCGAGGCAGCGGGGGCTGACCTGTATGCCTGCTTGGAAGCGCCGGTGACCATTGCGCCCGGTGAAACCGCCTGGATCGGCACGGGCATTGCCCTGGAAGTGCCCAAGGGCTGCGCGGGGCTGGTATTTGCCCGCAGCAGCATGGGTGCCAAACGGGGTCTGGCACCTGCCAACAAGGTGGGCGTGATCGACAGCGACTACCGGGGAGAGATCCGAGTGGTGCTGCTCAATCACGGCAAGGCACCCCAGACCGTAGAGCACGGCGAGCGGGTTGCGCAGTTTCTCATCACCCCCGTTTTGACCCCCGCATATGAAGAAGTGGAGGAACTGACAGATACCTGCCGGGGCACCGGCGGCTTCGGATCCACTGGAAAATAGTGTTGCGCTCTCCGGCCTTGCCGGAGGGTTTTCCTGTTAAACCGCTCCACTTTTTGGGTGCGGAAACGGTATCCGAAAAATTGCACAAAGGGGAGCTGCACTTTTTTGGCATATTGCTAATTGATTTAAAAAAGCAATTCATTTACAATGTAATAGTTAGGTTGGAGTGCTGTATCAATAGCGCAAGTTAACAAGAAAGCGAAGGAGAATGAGTATGAATCATCAAACCATCAGCAATCGGATTCTGGCAATGGTTTTGGCACTGGTACTGGTGCTGTCCATGATCCCCGGTAATCTGATCCCCACCGCATCCGCGGCAAGCGTGATCCCTACCATCAGCGCTGAGCGGACGGTCATCGTCGCGGGCGACGGCGCCAGCTATACTGCCGGCAGCGCAACCGTGACAACATCCATCACAGAAGCGTTGAGCTATCTGGCAACGAACAATGCCTCTACGGCCGGCCTGATCATCGTTGCGGGTACTGTTTCGAGCGGTTCGATCGCAACGCAGTATGCCCATACCGGCACCATCTACATCACCGGTACATCCTCTGCTTATGGTGTTTCCGGCGGTGTGCTGCATTTTTCAAATACAGGCAATAGTAATGTTGACTTGAGCGGTCCCACCGTTTTTGAGAATATTACGCTCAGCATTATCGAGGGATCTACTTCTTCCAAGTATTTCCGCCTCCATGCCAACACCAGCCTGATTTTTGGCGAGGGCGTTACCATTACAGACCCGGATACCAGACTGCGTGTGCTGGGCGGCTCCTACTTCTCCACTGTTGACAGCTATATCGAACTGAATTCCGGTACTTTCAAGTACATTTATCCCAGTAACATCAGATACGCTACCGGCAATTGCCAGATCGTTGTTGATGGTACCGCTGATGTCACCAGCTTTATTTCCGTTGGCGGTTGGGATGCCACCAACGATAAGGGTGTCAGCAATGTTACCATTACCGTCAACGGCGGTGATGTGAACGCTATTTATTCCACACCCAACGCATCCGGTCTGTCTACCGGCAATGTCACCGTCAACTACAACGGCGGTACTTCCCTGAAGGGTATCATTCCCTACACCGGCGATTCAGGTGCCGGCTCCGTGACCGGTAACTATACCGTCAACATGAGCAGCAGCTTCGTCATGGGCGACAGCTTCTCTGTGACCATCCCCACTCTGGCTTCCGGCAAGGCTTCCACCCTGACTCTGAAGGACTTCAGCGGAACTCTGGACAGCAAGATCGACTTCACTGCTTATGATAACATCGTGGTCGAGTCCGGCGCAGTCGTTTACAGCGGCACCAGTCTGTCCGATCAGAGCATCGCTGTCAATTCCGGCGCCAGCCTGAGCATTCCCAATATCTCCGCACAGCCCAGCGGCGTTACCGCTACCGGCTCTGTGACCTTCGGTGCCGGTGAGTCCACTACTCCCACCACCGAAGCTCCCACTACTGGAGCTCCCACTACGACTACCGCCGCACCCTCCGCTTCCTCCAACACCGTCTATGTCAACGGCAGCGTTACCGCTTCCGGCAACGGTCAGAGTGAAGGCGCTGCTTTCAAGACTTTGGAAGAAGCTTATCAGTATCTGGCGACCAACTATGCTTCCGAGGGCGGTAAGATCGTTGTCTGCGGCGCTGTTTCTGTCTCTGCCAACACGGATCTGGAGTCTCTCGGCGTGACCGGCATGGTGGAGATCTATGCCATCAACAATGCGGGCTTGAACTTTGGTTCCGGTGTATACATCTATTTCGGCACAAATACTTATATCCACGATATTACCCTCAACGCTTCCTCCGGCACGACTTTCTTCTATACCGGCACGAACATGACGCTGGGCAAGAACATTACCACTACCGGCACATTTAAGCTGTTTGCCTGCGATTCCGATCCTGCCAGCTCAGCCGCAGACGCCGAGGATGTTTCCGTTACCGTTTCCAGCGGTAGCTATGACACCATTTTTATGGGCAGCGGCGTTGCCAGCACCTATGCGGGCGATGTGAATGTGACTGTGGGCAGCGGAGTTACCCTGCGCCTGCTGGTTACCGGCGGCAATAAGGGCCATACCGGCGCACTGACCGCAAATATCAGCGGCACTGTGACCAAGATCGCCCATACTCCCAATGCCAGCTCCGGCAGCACCGGCGCGGTGGTTTTGAATCTGAACGGCTGCACTGTTACTGAGATGACACCTTACAGCGCAAGCAACAATTATGTGATTCCCAGTTACACCATCAATGTGGCAAACGGAACCACTCTGCCCTCCTCCTTCGGCACTTGGACCAACTGTAAGACCGAAAGCGGTGGCACTACAGTTACCCCTGTTACCATCAATATCGCGGAGAACGCAACCATTACCTATAACGGCACGCTGCCTGCCCATGGCTCTACCATCAACGCCAAGACCGGCAGTACCCTGACCCTCTCTGCTTATAACGAGGGTGCTCTGCCCGCAGGCACCGTCGTCAACGCATCCGTTGGCTATACCTCCGGCGCATCTGCCACCGGCGGCACCGTTCTGTACGCTGACAGCGGCAGCAGCGGAGAAGAGGATACCGGCACACCCATTGTTATTTATGTTAAGAACGCAGGTAGCGACAGTGCGGACGGCCTGACCCCCGAATCTGCCGTTGCAACCCTGACCAAGGCATATTCCCTCATTGCGGCGAACTCCAAGACTGCTGGCGGCACCATCGTTGTTTGCGGCGCTCTGAGCGTCAGCGCAACGGCTGATCTGCGCAACTATGGCATCACCGGCAAGGTGACCATCACCTCCGTCTACGGCAATGTGGACTACACCGGCATTATCACTGAAGAGGATTCCGGTGAAGAGGGCGAGACTGAAACCACCGTCAACCCCGGCGGCGGCGAATCCGGCGATAACATTGTGGAAGAGACTACCCCTGTGATCACCGACAAGGCTTCTGTTGCCTTCGGCTCCGGCATCTATGTTTACTTCGGCGATAATACCGAGCTGAACAATATCGTTCTGGACGGCACTGCAGGCACTGTGTATGTCTACTCCGGCGCAAAGCTGGTTCTGGGCGAGGGCATCACCTCCACCGGTACGCTGAAGCTGTTCTGCGCTGACTACAATGGCTCTACCTCCACCGGTGGCGCCATCAATGTGACCATCAACAGCGGTTACTACGACTCTGTTTACGCAGGCTCCAACATCAAGAGCAACACCGTTGGCGATGTGACCTTGACCGTGGGCGGCACTGCTGATATCCGCGCACTGTTCTTCGGTGCCAATAAGGGTCATGTGGGCGCTATCCATTACACCCAGAATGGCGGCAATGTGGACAAGGTCATGCACACCCCCACCGCCAGCTCCGGCCAGACTGGCGCCATTACCGTCAATCTGATCAGCGGCACCATGGGCGCTTGGGCACCCATAGCCACCAGTGGCGTGAATTACTATATTCCCAGCGTTACCGTCAATCTGTACGGCGGCTTTGCTGACTCCATCGCTACCTCCTTCGGCAGCTACTCCGATTGCTACACCGATACCACCAAGGCGACTAAGACTCCCTTCTATCTGAATGTGGTCGGCAATGCGGATATGATGTATGCCAATGCGCTGCCCTCCGGCACTGTCATTAAGGCGGAAACCGGCAGCATCCTGACGCTGTCTGCTTATTCCAGTGAGACGGATGCCAACAGCGCCGGTGTTACTGTGGATTCCACTGGCGGCGGCACCGTTAAGTTCCTTGGCGGCACGACCACCGATGTGGTCTACATCGACGGTGTCAATGGCAGCGACTCCAAGGACGGTACGACCGTTGCCAATGCGGTCAAGACGCTGGAGCGTGCCTATGGTCTGCTGGATGATACCGCAGGCGGCACCATCGTTTTCGTTGGTAATGTTACCGTTTCTGCTGACAAGACCCTGTACAATACTGCAAAGACCGGCACGATCACCTGGACTTCTTTGGATCCCAGAACCAATGTGGACTATAACGCACAGGTGATCTTCAACGGTGCCAAGGCACACTTCACCTTCGGCATCAACACCCGTCTGGAAAATATCGAAGTGGTCGGTGACGCACAGGTCTACCTGCATCTGGGTAAGAATATGTACATTGACAAGACGGTCACTACCTCCGGCAGCGGCACGCTGACGCTGTATGTTGGCTTTGCCGGTGAAGACTGCAAGAACGCTACTCTGGAAATGTACGGCGGCTCCTGGAAGCAGATCCTGCTTGGCGGCTACAAGGGCGACATCACCCAGGATGTTACCCTTACCCTGGGCGGCACTGTGGTGATCACCGGCAGCGTGACCCCCGGCTCCGGTCGCGCCAACGGCGGCGATATTACAGTGAATATGAACGGCGGCTATGTCAAGGTCCTGTATGATACCCCCAGAAGCGGCGGCAGCGTTTCTGGAACCATCACCTATAACCTCAATGGCGGCAGCATCAATAAGATGATCGACTATACATCTATTGCGGCTGCTACTAAGATGGGCAACTTTGTTGTCAACATGAAGTCCGACTTCAGCATTGCGTCCACCATCTTTGGTGAATGGTCCAACAGCTATGTGACTGTGGGTACCCGTACGCTGAGCTACTTCGGCTACACGGGCATTTCCATTCCCGGAATGGATGCATTCCAGGCGGTCAACCTGTTTGGTGCGACATCGCTCCCCAGCGGCTTCAGCCAGCCTGCCTTCAGCGCCACCAGCAAGGTCTTGAGTGTTTATGACTACGCAGGCTCTCTGGGCGTGGATCTGACTGCTTTCAGCAAGCTGTTCGTCACCACCTCCACCGTACAGACTGATTACCCCGATGTGATCTGTACAGTCAAGGTTCCCACCACTTTGACCCTTTCTGTGGATAACACCGACCTGTATATCCTGCCCAGCTTGAACATCGGCGTTACCAAGGACAGCTATACCATCACCCTGGACGACAATGTTCTGTTCGAAAACTCTGAGTATGTGGATCTGAACGTCATTGCCAAGGTGGACTTCGAAAACGGTATTACCGACACCTCCAGCAATAGCAATTCCATTTCCCTGTATGGCGAGCTGCTGACCGATCCCATCGGCGTGGTCGACAGCCATACTTATAAGAACTACCTGGATGTTACCAATCCCACCATGGACTACATCAACAGCCTGATCGACTGCGGTCTGGTTGAGGGCTACGGCTATGACGGCGGTACCGCACTGTATATCGCCAACGCCTTTGGTCAGCAGGCAAAGAACTACTTTACCATTGACCTCAGTGACAGCGGCCATGATATCCGGACGGAAAACTACACCGTAGGCTTCTGGTATATGTCCCAGCTGGGCGGCGGTGACCAGTGGTCCCGTAGTGCGCACTCTACCACCGCGGGCACCAATAACCTGATCTACAACTATAAAATGGGCGGTCTGATCTTCTCCAACCAGAATGTCTACGAGCCCGATACCACCGCTGACCATACCGGTATGTCCCTGTATCAGATGTCCCACTACAAGTTTATCGGCGGCGGCGCCACCAGTGCAAGCGGCCGTCATATGGATACCGACGGCAACTGGCAGGGCAACGACGACAGATGGCACTATATGACAGTTTCTGTTGATAGAAAGGGCTCTTACTCCATTTATGTGGATGGCGAACTGATCCAGTCCAGCGGCATCAGCGCTTACGCCAGCGAGTCCTGGGGCGAGAACAAGCTGTCCTTCGGTGCTGACGTTTTGGGCCAGTATGGCTTGAATAACGCTTACATCGATGATATCGTTGTGTACAGCGGCGCTATGAACATCATTGAGGTTCAGGCAAACTATTACGAGCAGCGCATCGGTTATCTGGCAAACCAGATCGAAGAACGTGTTGCTGCGTTGGGTAAGGAATACAATTCCTATAAGGCAGGAATGCTGTCCACTCTGCAGACGGTGGTTACCGCCTGCGAAAGCCTGACCCCGGTCGAATATGTGGAGCTGGCAAATCAGTATAACACCCTGCGTACCGCGTATGAAGAATTCCTGGCTGCTCCCGAGAGCGCTGCCAACAATACGGTCCTGCTGCTGTCTGACATCCACCTGGGTGCCAACGGTACGGAAGCAAACTTCAAGCTGGTTACCTCTCAGTTGGTCAGCCTGGGTATCGACATCGATACCCTGCTCAGCGCAGGTGACTTTGCTGATAAGCCCACCGACACCGTCGTCAACGGCGCTTACAATACCTACAAGAGCATGATGACCGCAACCTACGGTCTGGATGACGCTTTCTTCATCAATGTCTTCGGCAACCACGACATTTACTATTCCTCCGCTTCTGCCAACTATATGACCGCAGCTCCGCTGTACGAGGAGCATATGAAGGAAATTCTGGCGAAAGTTGCCAAGAACGCAACTGAGCTGGAGTGGATGATGGAGACCACCAAAACCGATGAGGGTTATACACCTTATCACTTCGCCGCCACCTATAACGGCATCCATTACCTGGCCATCAACACCGACTACATGAAGCAGACCGGCAATGCCGGCTTGGTGCTGAATGACGATGGCAGCTACTCCATCGCAGGCAACGATGTCGACCCCATCCGTCATACCATCTATGTTTCCGATAACTCCTTCGCTTGGCTGAAGAGCAAGCTGGATGCGTGGAAGGCAGAGGGCGATAATGCACCCATTTTCGTTGTGAACCACTACATGTTCGAAAATACCATTCCTCTGTCCTTCGACAGCGACATCGTTATCAACAGTAATACCGTTGGCAGAAACGACGCACAGCTTCGTGAACTGCTGGCAGCCTACAAGAATCTGTTCTACTTCACCGGCGTGATCCTTATGGACATTTACGCCATGATCTTC
>CAZSIL010000043.1:0-7558 GCA_964607025.1 uncultured Eubacteriales bacterium | reverse complement strand
GGGGGCATCTGTGCCGCCGGGTTGAGGAAACAATGCGCAACCTGGCCGAAGTCCAGGGGCAGCTTCTCAGGGAGACTAAAACGGTTTTTCGCATCCCAGCAGGGATGATGGGTGGTGTACATGACCCGCTGACCGCCCTGAGCCTTGCCCTTCTTGTTCTCGTTCTTGACCACAATGGTTTCGTAGTTGGAGAAAAGCACCATATCGGCCCATTCCTTGACCATCCCCGCGATGCTGCACTTCTGGGAGTTGTTCAGCTTCAGCTCCCAACGGTCATAGCTGCCCATTTCATCGGGCTGCTCAAATTTCCGCATGGCAGCATGGGCGGTGACGATGACATTGATGCCCCGGTCGATGACCTGATCCAGAAGATTCAGCAGCCGGCCGAACTCTTCGTAGACATAGGCATAGCCCTTACCATAGCCCAGATCCTCGATGCCGCTGAGCTTCAGACGGGCGCACACCGCATCGGTGCAGAGCCGCTGTGCCCAGTCCGCCGTGTCCACCACCAGAGTGTTGCATACCTGGGGGTTATAGATAACCCACTGGACCTGCTCCAGCACCATGGCCCAGCTCTGGGGAGCCGGAAGCCGTCGGACATTCAGGCGGGTGGTGCTGCCCTCCGTGTCGATGAACAAAGGGTTGGGAGCCTTGGCTGCAAAGCTGGTCTTACCGATGCCCTCGGGGCCATAAAGCACCGCTTTGGTGGCCTTCGGCATCACGCCTGTGATGATCTGCATTAAAAAACACCTGCTTTCCAGTTGTTATTGAATTGGGGCAGCTCCGGCAGAGCCTGCCCGGCGATCTGACCGTCTTCGATGATGATGGTGCATTCGCTTCCACGGCTGACCCGGGTGGCGATGCACTGCAGGTTCTCGCTCTGAAGCCAGGCGCCGAACTCCTGCATGGTCACGAGGTCCATCTGCTCCAGCTTGTCCACCAGCACGAAGCCGCACTGGGGATTCAGGGCCCGGACAATGGCTGTGGCCACCTTCAGCTGATCGCTGCCGCTCATGCCGTCCCAGCGCTTGCCCTTGTAAGTAAGGCAGCCTTCCTCCACACCCAGACCGGGCAGAGGCAGCTTGGCGCCCTTCAGCAGTTCCACCTTTGCCTGCCGGGTGTCTTCCAGCTCACCGGTGAGATCGTCATACTGCTGCCGGTACCGCTGAGCCTCCTGCTCCGCCCGCTCCCGGTCGGAGTTGGCCCGGACCTTGATGTTGATGGCCTCAATGTTCTGCAGATCTTCTTCGATCTGAGCGGTGGATTCATCATGGAGATCTTCGGCGGACTTCCGGGCAGCCTCCAGATCATTCAGCAGATTCAGGTACATTGCCCGAAGGTCGTCCAGCTTGTTTTCCAACTCGTGAATCTGATCGCTCATCTGTACAGCCCGGGCTTCCAGCTGATCCTTGTGCTGCCGCTTCCGCTGGTTCTCACCGTTGATGGCCAGGATCCGCTGCTGCCGCTGGATCAGTTCCAGGGCAGAGACCGGCTCATCGGGGGCATCGGGATAGAAAGGCATCTCCAGGGCGAACTTCTTCTTCCGGTCAGCCTCCTGGCCCACCACCCAGCGGCGGTTGTAGACCTCCGTTTCCTTCCGCTCCAGATCCCGGAGCTGGTCACCGACGCCGATGATCTGCAGCAGGGTGTTGGCCTTTTCACGGTCGGGGCTTTCCATGAATTTGGGCAGATTCAGCGCCAGCTCCTCGATGAAGCTGTTCAGCAGCTGCTGGCCGCTCTTCCGGCCGTTGGGGTCGGTGACCTTCAGGGCACTGTTCTTACCGGAGCGCTCCACGATCAGACCGTTGCTGAGGGTGATTTTAATTCTGGGCGGGATGGCAGAGCCGTCCCGGGTGGCATTGGTGGGCTTGTAGCGGTCACCGCCCAGGGCCCAGGCGATGGTGTCCAGGACACTGGTCTTCCCCTGGTTGTTATCCCCGCCGATCACCGTCAGTCCGGCCGGGGAAGGCTCCATGGCCACCGCACGGATGCGCTTGACATTCTCAAGCTCCAAAGTGTTGATTTTTACGGATTCCATTGACAATATCCTTTCACAAAGGTAAAATGGTAGTGGTTTTCTAACCGATGCCGCTTTCCCGGTCTGGCCACCGGGGAGCGGCTTTTCTTATTCTTCTTTGACATTCTGCACATGGGTGATCAGAACTTCTCCGGGATTTTCCTTGGCATCTTTCCAGATTCCAGCATCGGGATCCGTGACCATCCGGACAACTGCGGTCCGGAATGCTTTCGCTGCTTCCGGGGCATTTTTCTTCAGACCGTCATGGATGCGGTGAATCATATAGCCGATATTGGCGCAGACATCACCCAGATCACCGGTGGCAACCAGTGTTTCCTGCTTGCCGTCATTCTTATAAATAAACTGACTCATTTGGCTTCCTCCAATTTTTTCAGTAAGTAATCGATGGCCCCGCGGGCCTTCAGCAGATCTTCCCTGCTGTCCCAGTTCCACAGCTGCAGAATGGCTTCCGCCGTGCAGATGGCGGTGATTCCCTGCATATTTGCGGTTGCTTCCTCCAGCACCTTGTAGATGTCAAGCGGCCGGGGAGCAGGTTTGGAAGTTTCTTGCTTCACTTCCACCTTCGGTGTTTCTGTGGAAAACACTACAGGTACAGTGTCCACAGGGGGGGCACTGGGTTCCATTTTCTCCAGGACTTCGTCCTCCTTACGGTTTTTCACTTCGGTCTCCTCCTTTTTCTTCTTGACGGGAGCCGCAATTCCCTTCTCCCAGTAGCTGCGCCGCTGGTAAAGCACGGTATTGGCAGCGATGCCGAAATGCTTGGCGATCTGGCTGTCGCTCATACCCTGCTCCCACATCTGCTTACCCAGGGCGATGTCCCATCTGGGCTTACCCATTTTCTTTTTCACATCCTTTTTTATAATTCTGGCCGTGCATCCGGCTCCCGCCGGGCAGGGCCGTGAGTGGTCCTCCATGAAGATGTAATCACAGCTCATGGTGGATTGTGCGTAGTAGATGCAGGGCAGACAGTAAGGATTATGCTTGTGATCATCTGCCACGGGGCTCCATCACCTCTTTTCTGCCATACAGCTGCCGATCTTCAGACCGGCCAGCAGTGCCAGGACGATGAAACTGGGCACCGCCGCTTTGGAGGCCAGCCATCCTGCCTGCTGCCACCAGAACAGCAGAGCGCTGATACCGCCATAAAGCACCGCCTGTTTGGCGCAGACCGCCAGACGCTGGATATCTGTGGGCTCCGCCTTCACAGGTACCCATGCGGCATCCATGACCTTCCTGCAGCTCTTCTTTTCGGCTGGAGCCTGTTTCTGCTCACCTTTGGGGGCCGCCGCAGCCTCCTGCGTCTGATCCTGAAAGTGCTTGCCCATGACGGCCTGCAGTCCCAGGTCCTCAGGATCTTCCATCAGATCCTTTTTGATTTCCTTTTCCATGGGGTTCCTCCTTGATAGTTTTGATTTCTTTTGTCTGGTATCCCAGAAAGGCCAGCAGGGCCTCCGCCGGGATAGGGAGCACAGTCAGCAGCTGCCGGACCTGCTTCAGGCTCAGTTCCTCCGGGTTCTCAATCCGGCGCCATAGGGTGGTGTAGGGAATCCCGGATGCCTCAGCCAGCATTTTCTTCTGTGTCAGATCGGCATCCACCTGAGCCCGGCCGATGGCCTTCTGGAAGTCCTTCCGGGCATAGGCTTCCGCATTTTGTCTGATCCTGGGCATTGTTGCCTCCTTTCTTTCCGTCCGGCTTATTGGACGGAAGTTGTGTTACTCTGCGAGCAAGTCAGCATCGCTCCCGTTTTTGCCGGTTACGCTTGTACTGCGGAGGTTCATACAGTCCCTTTGTAAAGCTCTCAACAGGTTTGTTGAAAAGCTTAGCCATTTTCAGGGCATATGACCTCGGAATTTTCTCGTCGATCAGCCATCCCATTAACACTTCCGTTGGCACGCCGATTTCTCTGGCAACAAACGCAGCCTTCTGGGGGTTGACCTCTTCTAAAGCGCGTAAGTTCATTGTTAACCTCTTTCTAAGATTCATTTTTGCTGAGCAGATAATCAGCAGAGCAGTTAAAGAGAATTGTCATCTGTTTCAGCACCGACTGCGGAATATTTCCGCTATTGATCCAGTTGTAGATAGTCTTTCGGCTAACTCCAAGAGTTGCAGCCAGTGCTTCCATAGATAACCCCTTTCTTGCTCTTTCCGCCTCAATATTCGGATATTTCAAATTATCACCTCCGTTTGTGTTACCCGTTTTGAGTACACGGTGATTATATACCCATTCTGAGTAAATTGCAAGTCAAATAATACCCAAAATGAGTATCTGCATTTTGTACTTTTTACCCAAAACGCGAAAATACATCTTGACATTTTACTCAAAATGTGTAACATTAACTGTGGGGTGATATTATGAATCGAATCCGTGACCTCCGACTGGAACGTAATATGACTATGCGTGAAGTTGCGTCAAAGCTGGAAATACCTTATACAACCTATGTAAACTATGAAAAAGGTCTTCGCGAACCTAATTCAGAGATGCTTATTAAAATTGCTAATTTTTACGGTGTGACCATCGATTACCTGTTAGGTAATGTGAATGACCCGTTCCTTCGCGCTGATTACATCGGTAGTGCTGCCGAAATCAACGACACCTCTGAATTCAAAAAAGCGCCCACCCTTACAAAGAAGGATGAGCGCGATATTGCAAAGAGCCTGGAAGCCATCATGGCCGACCTGGAGCACTCCGGCGATCTGATGTTTGACGGCGATCCCATGACCGAAGAGGCCCGGCAGAGTATGCGTAACGCTATCGAACTGGGTCTGAAGGCCGTGAAGCTGCTCAATAAGGAAACCTATAACCCCAACAAAAACAAGAAGGGATAACGCATGGAACAGAAGCGCATCGCGGCATCCCTGGTACGCAAATTCGGGACCCGCGATCCGTTCCGCATCGCCCAGGAGCTGGGCTATGTTGTCATCCGCGCACCGCTGACCGGCATCCGTGGTTTTTACCAGCGGATGCAGCGCAGGCACGTTGTCTATGTCAGCAGTGACCTTCCGGATCCGGAGGCCCGCTTTGTATGTGCGCATGAGATTGCCCATGCACTGCTGCACCGGGGATACAACCGCATCTTTACCGACACAAATACATACTTTGTCACCGACCGGCCGGAGATCGAAGCCAACCGCTTCGCCGTGGATCTGCTGTATGACGATGAAGATCTGCGCTTCTTCCTGGACTATCCCATCCAGTTGGCCGCCGACTTCATGGGAGTTAGTGTAGAACTGGCGGAGTACCGTCTAAAATCAATATCATAACAAGGAGAGATAAACATGATTTGCAAAGTTTGTGGCAAGGAGATCCCAGACAGTTCTGTTTTTTGCCAGGAGTGCGGTTCCCGTATAGCCGCTCCAAACTGTATCAACTGCGGCCAACCTATTACCCCAGACGTAAAGTTCTGCCCCAAGTGCGGCAGACCAACCGCTCCCCGAAACTATGACGAATCCAACCAGCAGCCTGCTTATACTCCGTACATCCCTCCCACATACTCCGCAACTCCGAAAAAGAAGAAAAAGAAGCACCCCATCCTGGGCACCATTCTGCTGATTTTCGGCATTCTGCTGATCCTTGGTGTGATCGTCGGTGATCCCGAACCTCAGAAGGTTGGCGAAACCGGCACCCCTGCCATAGTGCAGCCCCTAAACAACAAATTCTCTGTCGGTGACAAGGTGGAGCTGGGCGGAGTTGTGGTCACTCTGGTGGATGTTACCGAAAGCACCGGTGGTAATTACATGACCCCCGAATCCGGCAAGGTGTTCGTCATTTGCGAATTTACCATTGAAAATAATTCTGCTTCCGATATTGCTGTCAGCTCCCTCATGAGCTTCGAGGCTTATATCGATGACTATTCCACCATGATGGACCTGAGCGCTACCGTTTCTTCCAACAAGACTCAGCTTGATGGCACCGTAGCAGCAGGAAAGAAGATGAACGGTATCATTGGCTATTCTGCCGACAAGGGCTGGCAGGAGCTGGAGATCCGCTTCACTCCCGATTTCTGGTCTGGATCCAATATCATCTTCACCTACACAAAGTAAAAAACCGCCCCGGGACTCCTACCCCGAAGCGGTTGTATCGCAACTTTATCACAACTTTAATGCAACGCGTGCGATTCATAACACACGCGTGCGTTAAAATAAAAAAGTCCGTCCCAGGCTCCTACCCCTGAGACGGACGACACAGAACACCTCAACCGACTAAGATAGGGACATTCTGCCCTTTTATAGTAGCAGAAATGCCCCGGAAAGGCAAGGTAAAAATGAAAATTCCGGAACCCCGAAAACTGCCCTCCGGATCCTGGAACATCCGGATACAGGTTGATGGGCAAATCATCTCCATCACCAAGCCTACCGCCAAGGCCTGCAGCAAGGAAGCCATGGCCATAAAGTCCGGAGCCAAAGAGGCCCGGAAGAAGAACAATCAAACCGTGGCCGGTGCCATCAATGATTACATTACGGCCAGGGAAAATGTGCTATCCCCATCCACCATCCGGGGATACCAGGCAATTGCCCGGACCCGCTTTCAGTCTTCCATGCGCTGGGATGTAGGAACCGTTACGCCAGAACAATGGCAACGGGCAGTGAATCAGGAGGCGAAGAAGTGCAGCGCCAAAACGCTGAAAAATGCCTGGGGATTCCTTTCTTCCGTGATCCTGGAAGCCACCGGCCGGAAGGTCAATGTCCGGCTTCCGCAAATCGTACCCAATGAGCTGCCATTTCTCACCGCCGAGCAGATCCCGGTGTTCCTGGATGCAATCCGTGGTAAGGGCTGCGAAATAGCCGCCCTTCTGGCGCTGTCCAGTCTGCGCCGGTCGGAGATCCTTGCCCTGCATTGGTCAGATATCGATCTTGAAAATAACTGCATCCACGTCCACGGAGCTGCCGTCCAGGGCAGCGATAATATCCTGGTGCAGCGCAAAGAGAACAAAAACACCACGTCCCGCCGGACCATTCCCTTCATCCTCCCCCAGCTCCGGGAAGCTGTGCTGTCAGCTGATCAGAGCAATGACCTTGTTTATCCTGGCAACCCAAATCAGATCTGGCAATCTGTAAACCGGATCTGCAGGAAGGAAGGCTTGCCAGAGGTCGGTGTACATGGTCTTCGCCGATCCTTTGCCTCGTTGGCCTATCACCTGGGCCTCTCTGAAGAGGTCACCATGCGAACCGGCGGATGGTCGGATATTTACACAATGCGGAAGATCTACACCAAAGTATCTGAAAAAGACCTCATGGATCAAGGGCGTGTGTATGAGAGTTTCTTCGCAGATCTATCGGCGCCAGCTGATAAAAGCCCCTGACTTCATTCCAGTTTTCGTTCCAGTTTTTTATTTTTGGTCCAAAAATTTTATTCTGATGAGAATAAATACATACAAAAAATCGGCACTGGAAGCTCCACTTCCGGTGCCGCTTTTGTCAAATATGAATAAAAATCGGTCTGGTGAAATACCAGACCGATCCTTCTATGGTGCGAGAGATGGGACTCGAACCCACACGGCATAACCACACGCACCTCAAAC
>CAZSIL010000042.1:0-7736 GCA_964607025.1 uncultured Eubacteriales bacterium | reverse complement strand
GTCACGTTTTGCCGGATTAGAGAATTACAGGAAAGTGTTAGGTTCGGAAGCATTCTGTCTGGCAGCAGGTAATACGGTAAAATTTTTGGTTATTGGAGTTCCACTTTTGCTGGTAATTGCATTGTGTGTGGCACTTTTGCTTCGTAAAGCACTTTTGGGACGAAAATTATGCAGTAATACAATTCTGCTTCCAATGGTACTGCCGATTGCGAGTATTGTAATGGTGGTGGAACAATTGATTCCTACACAAGTTTTGGAGAGTCCAAAGGCTTTTTGGGTGCTTTTGGCACTGTATCTGTGGAAAAACTGCGGTTACATTACAGTGCTTCTATTGGGTGGGCTTTCTATGATACCGCAGGGATTATATGACACGGCGGCAATTGAGGGTGCAGATGGATTTCAAAAGCTGTGGTATATTACACTGCCACTTCTGAAACCATCTTTGACATTTGGGGTAGTAATCGGTATTATCAACAGCTTTAAGTCTTACCGTGAAGCATTTTTGCTTGGTGGAAGGCATCCTCACGAGAGCATTTATATGTTACAGCATTTTTTAAATAATAATTTTGAGAACCTGAATTATGCAAGGCTGTCGGTGGCATCTGTAATGACAGCACTTCCGATTATAGTAGTAACACTGGTTATATTGTTGCTTATGAGAAAGGAACGTAAAAGTATATGAGAAGATTAAGAAAATTTTGGGGCAGTCTGTTACTTTTTCTGATTGTGGCAATGGCGACAGGACCGGTGTGTTATCTTCTTTGGGGTTGTTTTACTAATTTAGAAGGCTTTTGGCTGACTTTCCTGCGTACGCCGGAATATTTATATAAGTTTTGGAACAGTCTTGGAATCTGTGCAGTTATCAGCTTCGGACAGCTTGCCGTAAGCTGTATGGGCGGCATGGCACTGGCAAAATATCCGATTCCGGGTAGACGGATATGGATTGGAATGTTAATTGTCATGCTGCTTTTGCCACTTCAAGTGACCCTGGTTCCAAACTACCTGATTCTGGATAGACTGGGGCTTTTTGATACGGTGTGGGCACTGATACTGCCGGGGATATTTTCACCATTAGGGACGGTTGTGATGTGGATTACATTCCGCAGCGTGTCAGATGAACTTATGGATGCGGCACAGCTGGACGGGGCAGGAGTGCAGACGATTCTGTGGCAGGTCATGGTTCCAGCAGGAAAAAGTGGTGTTGCCAGTGTTTTTCTGTTAAGTTTTATTGATGCATGGAATATGGTGGAACAGCCGATGGTATTTTTAAAAGACGTGTTCCAGTATCCTTTGAGCGTATTTTTAGCTTCTTTAGGCAGGGAAGGATTTTCGCTGGGCTTTCACAGTGGGTTACTTTCTATGCTTCCGGCAGTACTGTTGCTTTTGTATTTCCGGCAGGAGCTGGTAGAAGGCGGCCAACTGTTAATGGAGAGATGAACGGATTCGTGTAGGGCTGTGAAAAACAGTATGAATTTCAGAGGAGACAGATATGGAACGTGAGAAACGGTTAGCGATGGTTTTGGCATTGGGAATTGGTGTGGTATTATTAATCTGTACCGCAGTATCCCAGATGATTTACTGGAAGCTTCTCCCACAGGTGGAAGTGGCAGAAGGCGATTGGAAAGAAAACGGATTTGTCTTGCCGAAAGAAGCATTGTATACAGGAACACAGGGAGAATGTGTATATTATATAGAAGAAAGAGAAGGCAGATTTCAGACGGAGTATATTGTGAAAGAGGTATTGGTAACAGTAGTGGAGAAAAATATAGAGGAAGGAACCGTTACGGTACGAGGAGTGTATAATCCGGACTGGATGTATGCAGCCAATGCAGATGGTCTGCTTCAAAATGGAGTGGAAGTGAAAGTAGTTCCGTGAGAGGAAGGTTGTTTTTTTTGAGGGAGTTTGTTAGCAAAGAAAATGAAAATATGGTTTTATATTAAGGGATTGTCTTGGATATATTAAGGAGGCTGGTCCATTTTAAATATAAAACTAAAAATGTAGAATATATATTGAAAAATATAGTGTAATAGTGGTAAAATAGGTAGAGATATAAATTTGATAAATGGAATAGGGGATAATAAAGAGTTATCCATTGATTTATTTAACACATACAAAATAATTTGTGGCAGATAAGATCTAATGAAAGGCAAATACCTTTTTATATTATTTGGTATATTGAAATGTATTAATTGAGTAGCCCTGATTAGACTATATTATTATACTAGGAGGTGTTTTATTTGTTAAAAAACAATCTTATTTCAATACTTGATGTATCAAAAGAACAACAAAATTCACTTTTTGATTTAGCTGACCAAGGAAATTTACTTTTTTCCAAATATAATCATGCCTTAGATGGCAAAATCCTAGGAACATTTTTTTTCCAACCTAGCACCCGAACTCAATTTAGTTTTCAATCAGCATTTGTACGCCTTGGTGGACATTATATAGGGTGTTCAGATATTAATAGTACAAGAAGCGGTCCACCTTATTTTGAGCCAATTTGTGATATGGGAACTATCATTAGTAATTATTGTGACATTATAGTCATGAGAACTATTGATGATTTACAAACTGCCCAAATGGTTCAAGGAGCTAGCATACCAATTATATCTGCTGGAAGTGGCAATATAGAACACCCGACACAAGCTCTTACAGACATTTATACAATATATAAATATTTTGGAATCTTAACAGGACATGAAATTTTGATTGTCGGAACACCTCGTCAAAGAACCATTAATTCATTTATTAAAGGAATGTCTGCTTGGGGAAAACATAACTTTCATATTTTATGCCAAGCTGGAATTGAAGTTCCTACTGATGTTAAAAATAATCTTGGTAAATCTACCATTACATATTATCATACATGGGATAGTATTTGGGAATGTGGTATTGCGAAGAAATTTTCTATTATTTATATTGATAAAATTTTTAATGAAACCCATCGGCGAACGGATTTTATACCATCAAAAAATGAATTTGTTTCCCATATTAACTCTAATACTTTGATTCTTCATCCTCTACCACGAACTGCTGAGTTACCATCTTTTATGGATGATTTTTCTGGTGCCCGTTACTTTTTACAAGCAAAAAATGGACTATATATACGTGCTGCTCTATTTATGCAATATCTTGTGTTGTGAATTAAATTACATAAAATGCAAATGGAATAAGTGAATATGGCTTTTTATAAAAATCTTGTAATGCATCCGCTAAGTCCATGTTTGTTTCAATTTGCTTATTATTAATTCCACATTGTATAGAGATATCACGCATTTTTTCACGTTTCCAAAATTGTTCTTTATTTTGATAACGATAGGTATGCAAAAGGGATTTTTGATAATAATCTGCTGCTTTGAAATAATCTTTTTCTTGAAATGCAATATATCCTCGATTAATCATTGCAGCACAATAAACTAGTGTATCTTGTGACTGCGACTTACCTTGTAAATATTCATTTACTAAAGTATCTAAAATAGACTTGGCTCTATCATGTTTATTAACAGTATATAATGCAAGTGCTAAATTAGTTTGAATGCATAATCTCATAAAAATTCCTTCTGTCTGTTCAGAAGCAGCAATCGAAAAATAATGATATGCACGTTGCCAATCATGTAGCATATAGCAACATACTCCAATATTATTGCTAATACGAGCAGTATTATATCCAACATGATCCAAGTGTTTCTTAGCAGAAGAAAAAGCATATTCAGCCAACTTGATATTGCCATTGTAAAAATACGACAAACCAAGGTTATTCATACTTGTTCCAAACAGTAACTTACGTTTTATAACATTAGTAATGCGATTTGCAAATAGTAATGATTGAAAGTAGTCATGTCTTAATTCACTATGAGGGAAACAAAGCCCTTTATTTCGATAAAACATAGACATAGTAACATCTGATAGTATGTCACTATATGTATCAATAATTGATTGTGCTTCAGAAAATAAGTCAAATATTTTATCATGAGCCAAAACATGTTCATAAGTGGACATACCAAGCAGAAGAACTTGCAGTCTTATATCTTTATCATTTGTTTTTAACTTATATAGTTTTTCAAAAAGAATAATAGCTGATTCTGAACCAATATTGACCATACTAAGATCAATTTGTGCTTTTATATAATTAATCAGAAATATAATTTGTTTTTCTGTTGAAAGGCAAGTTTCAATATCTCTATATATAGTATGACACAATCGCTGTGCGATAGTAAGATTAGCTGACGATATTAATTTAGGAAGAATTCTACAAATCGCAAATTGAATATTATCTTGGCTTTGACATAAATAATCCGAACAAATCGCTTCAGCTCCAACTATAAAAAATTCGGCTTCCAATTGTTCACCATTTTGTGTATAAATTCGTTGAAACGTTTCAAGGCATTCTTGTGGAGCAACTTCACAAAGCAATTTCAGTGCAAGCAATTGATGAGTTTCAGCTTTAAGGAAATTATTATAACCATTTGTTAGCAAAATAGTAGCTATCATTTTGCTATAGGTAATATAATCACCATTTTGTGATAAATAGTCTATTACTATACGATAAATAGTGTTATGTGCTAAAAGCACTTCTTTAGTCGATGAAATATAAGTAATGTAATTCTTTTCTTCTAAATAAACTAATGCTTCTGAAAAATCAAAAAAAATACACATATCGTGAAAAAGTATAAGGTATATTTTTTCCGTACACTGAAAGAGTAACTTAACTGATATATGATGCCGTAATATAGACAGGATATTTAAAATCACTGCATAAATTGGTTTCTGATAATAGAGTTCAGCAATACGTTCCGTTGTAAAGGTATCTTCTTGATAAGAACTATAACTATTTATTATTTCACGTTGAATAATTGTACGAATTTTTTCATCTGAAAATCGTAGAGTGTGTTCTAATTCTAGTGGATTGCCTTTTGTAATCTTATAAATAAATTGTATTTGTTCCATCAAATAATAACGTTTGGTATCTTGTATTACCTCTGTAGTAGTATAAAAATCAAAATTTTCTAAATAAATTGTTTTTAAATTTGGATATAAGTTAGAAAGTATACGATATAAATTTAAATAGTTTTGTTTTTCTTTATCAGATAACTCACTCTTTTCATGAATATTTAAAAAAATAGAAATAATAGGATTTTGTTCGTTTTGTCTGCTTTTTTTAATTAGTGTTTCAAATACTCGGATAGATAATTGGTCTATCCATTGTGCATCATCAATGCAGAATATAATTTTATTTACACGGAATGCTTTTTTTAAAAATATTAAAATTAAATCTGAAAATAAATCTATAAGTTGATAAGTAACAAGTTTATCTGAAATTTTACTTTGCATTACAGTTATATCTTTATATTTCGTTTCTAATAAATTTCCAATGGATTTAAAACCTTTAATTTGTGGTAACACAAGACAACAGGCATCTAAAAAAGTAATGTGTTCAATACAATCAAAATAATTTTGGACAAATCGCTCAAAAAAGCCGGGATTTTCCTTTTGCAATACAAAAATAATTGCAGCAATAAATTCAAATGAGCTATCAATAGAACCAGGTTCGCACTTATAAAAAATCTCTCCTGTTAAAAACGTAAAGACATTTAGCTCTTTTTCTTGCGTAAGAACATATTCTATGAATCGTGTTTTTCCTACTCCTGAACGCCCTTCAACCCAAATTGCAACGGGCATTTCGTTATTTATTTGCTTAATACTATCTTGGATATCTTGATAAGCTATTTTACGATCAAAAAATTTTTGCATATGAATCTCCTGAATTATTAAAGAAAGGTAATAATAATGATTTTAACACACTATTTCCCGTTGATAGACTCTGAAGACGAGTCATTAACCAAAATATTTACATCTAGCATTACAGAATATAATGAAAACAAACAACAAATTATAGCCGAAAAACTTTCACATTGTTCTGGGCGAGCATTGTGCAGATTTAATGAATTCAATAATTATATATCTCGTCGACAAGAAACAGAAAAATGGCTTTATTCAGCATTTTTAAAATTAGGTACTCGTCCTGTTTCCATGTATCCATTCTATTTTATTGTTGGTGAAAATCAACAATTGAAACATGATTTTGGAATGGGTGCTAAAGCAATTCAGTTAAATACAGATTTGATTAGCTGTAAACAAATCAGTTTCACGTTTGGTGATAGTATGGGCGTATATTATTCATCCGCACCCAATAAAATTTATCTTTTAAATCAGTTAGAGAATTTACTATCCGATCCAGAATGGATTCAATGGCAAATGAAACCATTAGAATTATATCATCAATATATTGAAGCACAATTATGGGACAAACAGTATTTAAGCAAAGCAATACTATTAGATAATGTTATCTAATACTTAATAAATAACAAAGACATTATTTTATCATCTGCCACAAATTATTTTGTATGTGTTAAATAAATCAATGGATAACTCTTTATTATCTATCAAAAATGCTTTGATAACCCAGTAATCCATAGCAAAAAATTCCTATGGATTGCTGGGCGAAATCTTTATATGTGAAAATCTTTTCGCGGATGCTTGGTTGTAAGAATATCTCGTTGTTTTGACATGGCAACATGTGTATAAATTTCAGTAATATTAATAGAACTGTGTCCTAACATTTCTTGAATATAACGGATATCAACATCTGCTTCCAAAAGGCTTGTGGCAAATGTGTGTCGGAACATATGTGGTGTAATATGTAACTCAATCGCTGCAAGAGAAGTATATTTATTTATCATTCTTCGGACAGCCTGATCAGAAAGTGGTTTGCCGGATTGATTAGCAAAAAAATGATTACAGTTTTGAATTTCTGTTGCAAAATTTTCTTTGTATTCTTTTAAAATTTGTACAACATCGTCATTTCCGATTTGTATACGTCTTTCTTTTGAACCTTTCCCATAAATTAGGATGGTTCGGTCATATAAGTTTACATCAGAGTCTTTTAGGGAACAGAGTTCGGAAATACGCATTCCGGTTCCAAAGAGTAATTCAATGACAGCAATATCTCTGAGAGCATTTCTTTTTTGGTAGTCAGTTTTTGCATTTGTGTGCTGTTGATACATGACAGTAAGAAGATTTTCAATGGTGAATAGTGGAATTGTTTTAGGTAAAATCACAGGTTCACGAAATTTTATTTGTATTTTATTAAAGGGGGTTCGGTCAATAACTTCTTTATATTCGAGGTAGTGGAAGAATGCTTTTAGAGATGCAATTTTTCTTTTTACAGTTTTTGGTTTGTAATTTTTATGAAGGTGGATAATAAAGGATTCTAAGGATTCAGAAGTGATTTCAGAGGCGTTTGTAGAGGGAAAGAAGTTTGTGAATTGTGCTAGGTCAATACGGTAGGCTTTTAAAGTTTTGCTATCCAGTCTCTTTTGGTCACGACAATAATGCAGATATTTTTCAGTATGTTCTTTTAAGTTCATAAAGTTAGCTCCATTTCTTTTTTTGATTAGTTTATCAAATATTGGAGAAAAGGTATAATAAAATTTATTTAAGAAGTGGGTATATGTACCTAAAACAATATTTGGATAGAATAATATAAAAAGTAAGATAAGGGAAAAACTGTATTTTAGAGTGAAAAGTTTATGAAAGCAACTTATGATATATCAGCATTTGATGGCTATAATTAAAAAAAGTTCTGCAACTGTAAAATAAATATTTGCGACGTTTGAAGAATGTGATATAATTCTTAAGGAAAGTATCATATTCAGAACTGCAAAAAAGAACAGTT
>CAZSIL010000041.1:0-8073 GCA_964607025.1 uncultured Eubacteriales bacterium | reverse complement strand
ATCCCCTGAACAAGTGGTATCAGTAAAATATGTTTTTAGAACATTAAACACTCTGGATGACAAAGTTGCAGTATCGGCTCACGCGGTTACAAAGGAATGGTGTAGCATTAACACACGGTGGAAAACGAAACCGCTTTATGATGAAGTCCCTCTTGATGTAACTTATGTTACGGAAAGCGGTGATTACATGTTAGACATAACGCCGTTATTTATTGAGATGTTAAGCAATACCAAGTCCAATGCTATTTATAAATTTGAAAAAGGATTTGCACTTACAGCAGACCAAAACAACGGAGAACTGTATATTGCAAGCGGAGATATGGGATTGTTTTCTCCCGTATTGATCATTACATTAAACACCAAAGGATGAAGACGAAATGAAGAATAGAAGAATTAAAATAATATCAGTGCTTTGCTTTGTAATGCTGGCAATAATCACAATAAATATGGCTTTATATGCATCAGCAACACCGGCACAGCAAGAGAATAATATGGTATTAGATTCATCAAGGCCCACTGAATGGATTCCCAACAAAGATATTAATACTAAAGGCGATTTGTCTTTGGAAGAACTTAAGACAGCTGTGCTTAAAAGTGAAGATATTCCCGAATTTATTACTGATGAACACATCTCTAAAAACGGACACGCTCACAGATTATACCAGCAGGAAGAAGATTTAAACACCGTTGTCTTCCAAAACAGAGACGGTTCAAAAACCGCATACGTATTTGATGAACAAATCAAGTACAGAGATAAAAACGGCAATGTTCGCGATCGCAGCACTGCTTTAACAAGAGAACAAAACGGATATCGCATGAAAGATAATGTTGTTACTCTTTTCATGCCTAACGATATCAGCACCGGAATAAGCCTTGGGGTTGATAACATCAATATCACCATGACTCCGTATACTTTTGATAAGAAGGCCAAAGTTACACATTCGATCAACGAAAATGATGAAGTTACATACTACGGTGTATTCGGAAGCAAAACTTCTGTAAAATACACCCCCTTGTTATCCGGTGTTAAAGAAGATATTATTCTCGAAGAATACACCGGCACAGACAGTTTTTCATTTTTGCTTACAACAAACGGATATTCCGTTATACAATTCTTTGGAAAATACTATCTTTCCGACCCTTTGACCGGCAAAATCTGCGGTTCTTTCAGTGATGTTATCATTTATGATGCCGCAGGTAACACAGCCACAGGTTGTATGACATTAAAAGATATAGAAACTGATAACAAATACATTTTAACCATACATGCCGACCGTTCGTTCTTGACAACTGAAACTACTCAATATCCCGTAACTATCGATCCTACGTTTGAAATGACCAATAACTTAACTGCTGCCAATATACTGGACGCTACCGTATACTCTACCGAAACTTCGGGCTACCACGGCGGTTCCACTACTTTGAAGGTCGGAATCGACAGCCAACTGGGTGCGGGACGTATGTATTTCAGATTTCCAACAATTCTAAATAACTACGCAGTAACAAACCAGTATTATAATGTAACCAGAGTTGAGCTATACCTTTACAATAATTCGTCCAACACTACAGAAAACACACTACTCATACACAAACATGCAGGTGAAGGAAACTGGACTGAGGTAGAAGCTACATGTTTGAACATCGGGTACCACGATATAGGTACAACGTTGGGGAGTACAGTTGTAAGCGCCACTAATCAATACTACAGTTTTGATATCACCGAAGCTTTTAATTCCTGGAAAAATAATTCCGATGAATTGGCGAAAGGCATTATGATACGCGCTCAAAATCTATCTTCCGCTGAATATGCAAAAACATTTGCATCTACGGAAAGTGACACAAACAAACCTTACGTTGTTTTCACATACACCGATCTCACACCTATGGTTTGTATGTATCACGGTAACCTTGTGCTTGAATGTGGTGAAGAATATACTGCTAAGGCAACTTTGTGGATAGGAGAAAACATTGTTCCAAGCGCCGGTCAAATTGAATTTGAATCAAGCAAACCCGAAATTGCTACTATTGATGAGAAGGGTGTCATAAAAGCGGAAGCGCCAGGTACTACCACTATTACTGCTAAATACAAATACAACGATAAGTACCAATGTCAAATCCTAGTTACTGTCCCAGATAATATTGAGATAGTTTGGTTTGAATTTGAAGACAATGAAATTGATAATGATATACCAAATGACTCAATAGATTTGAATGCTAAACTAATAATAGATGGTAAGGAATACGCTATCGACGAAAATATAGAATATGATATTATAGAGTATATCTCACCTTACGAGGAATATGACAGAGAATTTACTACTTATGTTAATAGCGAGTTAAACTTTGACAAGAAAACGGGTGTTCTGAAAACGCCAGACAGCACTCCTAACCTTGACCAATATCATCCAACCGGAAAAATTAAAGTCAAAGCCTATTATAAAGAGAATGAAAATATACATACCACAAAATATATCTATGTAGTATGTAATTCACCAGCTGAGCCTTCAACATATGCACCACCTGAATTTTATGGAAGGTATATTAAAATCACTCAGGCTGATATTTACGTTAATAATAGCGTCCCTTTTACCACAATGTTAGTCTCTCGCGGATTGGACGAAGATGATGTCTTTCTAGAAGCCGGTTCTTTTATTCGAGATACCTATCGTAACACATACTTATTAGAAAACACTACGTACAGTTTTTTCGACTTGGTTCGTTCTTCAGAAGTTGTTTTTATAGTTACACATGGCTCATCCACAAGCATCGAAGTAAATCACAATATTCCAAATTCACAAATAACCACAGATTCATTATGGAATTCAGGAGACTTGGGTGATAAATCTTCGGTAAACAAAGATGATATTATGAGTTTGCATAATGGTTTTTTCAGCAATTGCAAGCTCGTATTTTACACAAGCTGCTCCGGTGCAGCCGATCCGAATAATTCAAACTCAGATGACGTCACGTCGTCATCATCAATATATAACTATGATGGAACACTAAATATGGTGGAAGCAACGCTATACAAAGGTGCAGGCGCGGTCGGCGGATTTACCAAACCGGTGTTTGACTTCGATGCTGATGAGTTTGAACAGTTATTTATGAAATATCTCGGTCTATATTACATAGGAGCAGATGAGCAAGACAGACCGGCAAAGATATACACCGACAACTTAACAATAGGAGCGGCTTTTGAAGCTGCGATATACGAAAAAGGTGATTTTACTATCGAAAATGCAGATGGAAAAAAAGTAAATACAGCCGCAGAAACAATAGCAAAAATAATTGGAAATACAGACATTTATTTAACTGAAGAGGAGTAACGAAAATGAGAAATATTACCTTTTTATTATCATTATTATTGATACTATCGTTAGTAGGATGTAACAGCACAGTTAGACCCACAAACCAATTTGGTACGTCGGTTTCAAGCGCTGTGAACAGCGAACAAGATATATCGTTCACAGACGATGAAAGCATAGAATCCACCGACGAAAGCGACGAATCCGTGCCGGAAGAAAGCGAGCTTGTTTTCGTAGGCGACCCTATTCCCGTGTTGGTCGGTCACTCGGTGGGACCAACGTCGGATGAATATCATATTTCAAAACTAAATGAAATTGACAGTGATACTACATTGCAAAGATATGTGGATGAAACAAGAGTTGGAGAAACTAAAACATTCAATTTTTTCGGTGTTGAGTTCACAATGCCGTATTTCCAGAACGAATATTCCACTCGCAGCAAGTACATGGGGATTGAATATGGCAATGGTAATTACCAAGTAACTTGTGATGAAGAAACGGGGAAAATTTTGAAGTTTCATCTAAAGCGAACCGAACTAGAAAAATATATGAACCCCAAAACTGAAATTGTTGACAGCGATACTATTAAAAATCTTTGCTTGGAATATATAGACATTTTATTCCCAAGCGAAAATATGGATGGTTATACATCCGACATTATGCCTTGGATGAATGATGCATATATCATATCTTTCGATTGTTACGCAAATAGTTTTAAGATTAAATCTATTCAATTCTACGTAGATAAATACGGTAACCCTTATAGAATGTATCATCACGATTGTGTTCCTGATAACATTCCGGAACTCACATTAGATGATTATCTCTATGGTGCCGTAGATCGAATTGAAGAATACTATGCTGACAAACCAGGCGTTGTTGATATAGTAAATTATCAAATATCGGACACAAATCAAGCTTTATATCACAGAGAGTATAATGCTGTAGGTATGGTTTACATAGTTTCATTTACGGTTGTATATTCAGACGGCAGCGAAGAGAGAATGGACAATTATTTCGCATACCTCTGCGATCAATAACCAACACAAATCGAACATACTTTCAGAAAAAGTTGAAAAAGCATTTTACCGCGCTTTTGAGCTCGAATATGCGGCACACTTACGAGTTGCTGGTTAATGCAGTTTTTATTAACCAGCAACCGCACGATACAAAAGTACCACTTAATCTAATAAAAGGATAAATGAATGAAATATGCTATTATAATTTCCTTAGTTTTTTTGTTGTTAGGATTTTTATTTTACCTTACTAAATTCTCAAAAATGAGAATAAAATCCTGGGTGTTCTTGTTTTTCTCATGCATAATTTTGCTTGCATTTTTAGCTAGTTTGTTGTTTGGCAAACCTGATATTAAAAATGAAGACCAATTGTTTTATTTATCTTCTACACTTGCACAGGTTTGTGCAACGCTATATAGTATAACCATTGCGGCTTATGTTTTTCTTGAAGATAAATTAAACAGAGAGGTTCAGCAAGACGAAACCTTATCAGATATTGTTAAACTGCTAAAATTATCTTATAGAGCAATTTTAATATTTAATGGTTTACTTGTATTCATAACTATAGCATTCTGCATGTGGAATATTGTTATTGACAAAGATACGGACAGTGCTTTCTTGAATTTTAAGTTAGTTGATGTTGTTTTTAGCAATATGTGTATATTTGCCTTAACGACCGTAGCATCTGTACTGACTTTTGTTTACAAGGTAACAAATCCCAACAAATATATCAAAGCAAACAATCAAGCTATTATCAAAATGAAGATTGCTTCAGATGCGGAATCGTCAAAAGAATATACGGCTGAATATTTAAAAGCGTACAACGAATTGGAAAAGGATGTAATGGATATAGCCAAGGCAAACTTCATTCATTTTAATGATGATCAATTGACCTCCACAAAATGTATTGATTATCTTAAGACTATATGCATGATTGATTCCGATTTACACTCAAAATTAAATAACGCCAGAGAAGTAAGAAACTACATCATTCACGGCAACAATGTCCATATAAGCAAAGATCTCTTAGATGATCTTATGGCTACATCAAAGCAATTTAGAAATATAACTAAAAGCGTTAAGTGATTATAGTTTAATAAATCAATTTTCTCATTATAATCTATTGCAAAAACATAACGTATAAATGCCTCCTGTTTTTGGGAGGCATTTATTTAGAATAAAATCTTACGCAAAACCGGAGGTGCACCTCATGTACAGTTCCGAAATAAATGGTAAAATATGTCTGCTAGCAGAAATTGAGGACTGAATATGAGGAAAACTGCGCACATAGTGATAAAGGAGCATTTGTGCAAACAGATATCTGAAACTCGTGTTAAAAACAAGTGGACGAAGAAGAAAATGGCAGAAAAACTTGCGATGGACGACCGTTCATACGCCGATATAGAAAAAGGACTTTCTTTATGCAGTGCGGTGACTCTGATAATATATATCATCTATGTTCTTGAAGATAACGCGCAAAAAGTAGCCCTGTTTGATATTCTTCGAAAAAAGTTAGAGGAAGCCTGGTTAGAAAACGATGATACCACATAAATATATACTTGTGAAAAATGTTTATTTCGGAGATACGGAGTTTGTACGATACGGCATCGCTGTTTTAGATATAACCGAGCTGCCTCCTATAGTAATACGCACTGTCACAGACCTTACCGGAGATATTGCTACCGCCCAAGCATTAGCGATTAAGTGTAATGTCAACAATACACCGGTATGTGAATTAGATTCAATAATTGATGAGTTTCTTTCAAATTACAAAGTTTAACTTTTATTGTTAATGTTAGACAATTGTTATCTATGGGATAGTCCATAAAAATTCATTTACAAACATACGCATTTGAAGTTTTACCGCCGTCTTTTCGTCGGCGGTTTATTTTTGAAATATACTGTTTTACAACCAGCTCCGCTATTGCGCGTTTAACGGTAGATACACTGCACTTATTATCGCGTGCAATAGTCTTATGTGATGGAAAGCAGTATTCGTGTCTTCCCTGCCGATCTCTTAAATATCTATATATCAGCACCGCTTTTGAAGAAACATCATCTTTATATATGGTTTCGAAGTCTTTCATTAACAATCACCCCTTGTGAATTAAACAGTATTTCCTTTTCTTCTGCGGTAAAGTGTTCTTGCGATATCGGCATACTATCACCTGAAGCTTTTTTGCTTTTTTGTCCCGGTTTTCTGTGCTGAACTGATTTGAAATATTTGTTATGATATAACGCCTTGTGTCTGATTTGCTCTTCTTCGGTCATAATATCTCCTGCGCTCTGTGTGGGATAAAGCGTAACGAGCTTTGCTTCCAGATCACCTTTATTTGCATAAGACACTTTTCGGTTGCCCTTATCAAGGGCGACATAGATCTCCTTCGGGAATACGATACCCCATTTGAAGAAGAGTTTTAGCTTGACCTGCATGGGATGAAAGCCTGTCTTCATTACGACGAAGGTTCCCTTGGGAAGTGATTTCAGCTCGTCCGGTGTGAGCAAGGCTCGTTCGATCATCTGCAAGCTCTGTGACGGATCGTTCTTACCTCGGTTCACGGATCCTGACTGTACCGTTCTGCTACCGAGAGCCTTGGACAGCACCTGTGCAGATTCACTGTTGGGAGCAAAACCGCCGAACACCGTGAGCTGCGTGTTGTCGGTGATAATTTCACAGCCTTCCTTGCCGTAGTTCTTTTGGAGCTGTGCAAAGGACTGAATAATAGCAACGATAGATACTCTACGGGAACGGGATGCGGAGAACATCATCTCTGCACCTTCGATCTTCGGGATCGTACCGAACTCGTCAAGGTACATCATGACTCTGTTTTTGAGTCTGCCATCATTTTCATCGGCGACGGCAAGTATCTCGCGATACATCTGCTGAACGATCAGAGACACCATAAAGTGTTTGGAGGTATCTTCCTCGGGAAGTACGATAAAAATGGCAGATTTCGTACTACAGAACTTCTCGGCATCGATGGCAGTATCGAAGCAGAGGATCTGTTCCAACTCGGAGTCAAGGAAGGCGTTCAGACGGGATAGTGCTGTGGACATAACAGAGGACATTGCGTGTTCAGATGTGTTCAATGCTGCACCTGCAAACCAACGAGCCTTATGCTCTTCGGGCAATCTTCCCACAAGCAGTTGAAACTGGGTTTTACCGGGTACTCCGCTTGGTGCCAGCAAGTCCTGAATAATCTTGAACACCGATACGATGTGTCTTGTTTCGGGTGGACAGAATTCCGCTACCATAAGGATGGATGCGGTCAGCAAGCCTTCCGCTGCATCGTAGAAGAATGCGTTTTGTCCGAAGGATGCTCCGTCCATACCGGACATGATGATGGTCTTGGATATGATCTTAGCATACTTTTCTGCTTTCGCTTTGTAGGCGAGGTTGTCGGGTTCTGCTTTCCACAAATCCATATACTTGTTCACAAGGTGGAGCAGATTGTTTCCGTCTGACTTTGTGGGGTTACGCAGGTCAATGACTGCGACGTTGTATCCATAGTGTTCCTTTGCAATCTTGCCGTAGTGTCGGTACAGGTCGCCCTTGGTGTCGGAAGTGATGAAACTCATTCCCGAAGCACAAGCATATTCAAGGTTGGGATACAGGAAGTATGCCGTCTTACCGACGCCGGCAGCACCGATCATAAGTGCATGAACGTCGCCGGTGTCTACCAGTGCGGTCGTACCTGTTGCAGATGAATTGCATCCTACCACGATGCCTTGATCATCGGGCTTCGGCAGGT
>CAZSIL010000040.1:0-8625 GCA_964607025.1 uncultured Eubacteriales bacterium | reverse complement strand
TCAAGGCAATAGTCGGCGAATGGCTTGAGCATCGGGAATACCGACGATAACCAATGCGTGAGCACGGACGGTGCAGGGGTTGGGAGTATCCGGGGCATATATGATACTATATGTTTTGCCGTGGGTACAGTACAGGGTTCCACCGAACCCACGACACGACAAAAAACAATGGATTTACTTGAAGTTTGAGCATAGCTGTAAATTTACAGCTATGCTTATTTTTTTCAAAGTTTTTGAGAGCGGGCAACCCCTGCACCGAAAGAACAACATAATAAAATTGAAGAAGAAGGCAACTACCCTAAGGGGGTGCCTTCTTAAATTATTGGATATTTATTTCTCCAAAAGCCAATCAACAAGAGTGCTGAACTTTATCATTGAGGAAAAGGCTATTCGCTTCTTGTTTTTCAGCACCTTCGAAAAAGGACTTTAATAAAGCGAAAATTAATATTGGGGTTCGGAGTGGAAGAAACGGGAGTAAGCGAAATGAATTTTGGTTTGAAGCAATTAAAATTTGACACAACACTTATTGTTTGTGTGTTTTGTCAAAATATAACAAAACACATCATTTTTAACATTGATTTTTGCAACAAGCGGTGATATACTTTAATTAATTAAATTGATAAAATAGTTTTTAAATCAGTCGTTTGTATTTCCGATTTCTCGGATGCGGACGACTTGTTTTACAAGTTGAAGAATTGCAGACTGTTCTTCGAAAGAAAGACCTGAAAGCTGGCACCTTATCTGTTCTGCAAAATCATCATTTTTTATAATTGATTCGGTTGGACTGAAAAATTCCGCAAGGCTGATGCCTAAAGCGTCGCAGATATTTTCGATTGTAACAACAGTCGGGTTGCGCTTTCCCCTTTCAATAAGACCGAGATATGCAGTCGCGATTCCGGCGTTGAGGGCGAGGCGCTCCTGTGAAAGAGAATTTGCTTTTCTTAATTCTTTTATGCGTTCTCCGCAATTAAAGTTTTCTTTCCTTGATGGAGCGCCTTCAAAATGATATAGTTATTAATAAAAATAATAACTATAATTATTATTATGAACAACTCAAACTTTTATGCAGACCGAGGGTTGTCTGCTTTTTATAGTATAATGACCTTAAAACAATTGCGTTTGGAGGCAGAAAAGTGGAAAATACAAAACAGGAAAGACTTCTCGAAATATTCTTCAGGGGTCTTCGGGGCGAGGACCTTTCGGTACAGAAATTGGCGGATGAATATGGTGTTGCAACAAAAAGCATTACTCGCAATTTCAACGACCTGAAAGCGTTTCTTGCAGATCACAGAGATCTGGTAGGAAACACGGAACTACAGTATTCCTATCAGGATAAATGCTACCGCCTTTATATGGATGAATTTCTTACAAATAAGGAACTTTTTGCGCTTGTGGAAGTCCTTATAGGTGCAAGGGCTTTTTCCAAAATTGAACTTCTGGAAATTGTTGATAAACTGAAGCGTTTTACCACAACGGAAGACAGGCCGAAACTCAACGAACTTGTTCGCAAGGAACTATACCACTATTCCGAGGTACGCCACGACTGTGAAAGCGTCCAGGAAAACCTTTGGCAGCTAATAAACTGCATAACGGAAAAACGCGAGATTTCCATTGATTATTATAAAATGGACCGGACTTACGTAACCCACAGACTCCGTCCGATTTCGATGATGTTTACCGATTATTATTTTTACCTTATCGCTTTTAAAACTGACTGCAACACGGAAAAACCGTTTTATTTCCGAGTTGACCGAATTAAACATATAACCGAGCACCGTAAGAAATTTACTCTTGACGAGGCACCGGATTTTGACGAAGGAAAACTTCGGGAGCGAAGCCTTTTTATGTGGCCTGGTAAACTCCGAAAAATCCGTTTTGAATTCACAGGACCATCGGTGCAGGCTGTTCTTGATAAACTTCCCACCGCAAAAATTATCGAGCGTGGAAAAGGGAAATTCCTAATCGAAGCGGAAACCTACGGCGACGGAATCAAAATGTGGCTACTCAGTCAGGGTAGTTGGATAAAAGTCGTAAGCCCGGAGGAATTCGTGGAGGAGATTAAGGAAGAGATTGGAAAGATGGAAAATAACTATTTGCACTAAACTTGGAAACGAGTTTAAAATAAAATCAAAAATTTTGGAGGAAAATAAAATGTTTTATAACAAAGCAAAAAAAGAGGCGTTGGGAACCCATGAAAGCGCAGTAAATGAGTACAATAAAACATATAAATCTTTGGAAAATGGTTGCAAAGACTTGTATGAAAAACGTAAAAATTCTATAGAACTTATTAGAGAAATTGAAGTGTTAATAAACAGTATAGCCAACCACCCTAAAGAATTTGAAAAAAATTTGTTGGAGATTGAAACACATAGGAAAAAATTCAATGATACAGAATCATATGCAAAAGAAGCTTATCAGAGTGCAGTGGAATCCGGAAAAAGTACGGCAGCTGGAGTTGCTGGTGGAGCAGCAATAGCAAGTCTTGCACCTACGGCAGCGATGTGGATAGCAACAACTTTTGGAACCGCTTCAACGGGGGTAGCAATTTCTACGTTAACTGGTGCAGCGGCAACCAACGCAGCATTAGCGTGGCTTGGGGGCGGTGCCCTTGCGGCTGGAGGGGCTGGCATGGCTGGAGGTCACGCATTGCTTGCATTGGCTGGACCGATTGGCTGGGGTATTGCAGGTGTAACTACCGGAATATCTATATTTGCTTTGAGCGGAAAAAATAAAAAGATTGCAGAAAAAGCTGGAATAGAAACTCAAAAAATAAAGAAAGCAAGTAATGAACTCAAAAAAACAGTTGAAAAGCTTAATTCACTCAAACAGAAAACATCTTCACTATTAATTAAAATCAAAATGGAATTTAAAAAAATGCATGAATTTGAAAATGCAAACTATTCGGATTTGTCAGATGATGACAGACTGTCTTTAGGAGCATTTGTGAATAACACATTAGCTTTAGCAGCTCTGTTAAATGAAACGATTGAATAATAGGAGCTGATAAAATGAACGGCGCAAAAGTAGTAAAGAGTTCTCAGGAACAAGCTGTAGGCGCTTGGGTCGATTGGATAAATCAGCTAAGATTAGAAAAATTAATAGAAAAACTTTCTGAACAAGATGTAAATCTAGAAAATGCTTTAAATGAATTGGCAAAACTTAAAAATTTTGTTGGTTCACCAGAGCATATTTTAGGAAGTGATTTTACAAAGCATGGAGAAATTGCTGAAAATGCCCAGGTGTATATATCTAATGCTAGAAAGTTAATCGAAGGTCTCGGTAAAGAATATTCTTTTGATGGGGTTGGGAGGTTGGCTCCAGAAGATTACTTAAAAAATGGAGAACCCATCCAGCAAAAATTTTATAATGGTGAACTTGGTAATAAAACTTTTTCTGCTATTAAAGAGCACCTTAATAAATACCCGGATTTTTTAAAAAATGGTGGAAAGTATGAAATTCCAAAGGACCAATTTGAAAGAATAAAAGAGTGTCTTGAAAAGCCGCAATCTGAATTAACAACTAAAGAATGGAATCTTGTAAAAGCAATTAGAGAATGGGAACAAGAAAATGGTGTTTCTTTTACAGAAAAAGTTAATCCAACGGTTGTTGATTATGCAGATGTACAGCAAGGAACAATAAATAAAACCATTGACAAAGAAGAAGAAAACATTCGAACTGAAGACGAAAAAAGGAGAAACGAAGTTCAGCAAGGAAGTAAACCATCGCTTAAGGAAGGAGTAAAAGTTACAGTTTTTTCTGCAGCCATAGAAGGCGGTGTGAGTTTTTGTCTTGGAGTTTCAAAAAAAAGAAAAGAAGGCAAAAAAATACATGAATTTACAACCGAAGATTGGAGAGAAATTGGGCTGGATACGGCGAAAGGGACCGGAACAGGTGCTGTTAGAGGCATATCGGTTTATGCTATGACAAATTTTACTGCTACGCCAGGAACGGTTGCAAGCTCGTTTGTTTCTGCTGTTATTGGAGTTACTGCACAAGCCAACCAATTAAGGAAAGGAAACATTTCTGAAGAGGATTTTATAATGAATTCAGAAACAGTTTGTTTGGATGCGACTATAAGTGCCGTTTCTTCTTTGCTTGGGCAAACACTAATTCCTATTCCGGTTTTAGGTGCGGTTATAGGTAATGCTGTGGGAATGTTTGTTTATGGAATTGGAAAAAATTATCTTTCTGAAAAAGAAATGAAATTAATAGAACAGTATAAAAAAGAAATAGAAGAGTTTGAAGCAAAATTAAGCAATGAATATAATAAGTTTGTTGATAAGATAAAGAAAGAATTGGCAAAGTACTCATCAATTTTAGATTTGGCTTTTGATAGCGACGTTAATATTGCATTTGACGGTTCTATTTTATTAGCTGAATATGTGGGTGTACCATCATCGAAAATATTGAGAAGCAAGCAGGATATAAATAACTTTTTTTTAAATTAATTATTTATACGGACACCCTTATGTCCCCTTACAACGATATAATTTCAGTACAAACTGAAAATTATATCTTTGGAGGGGGACTTTTGTTATGCAGGAAAACGAGGAATGGATTGTTTTGGATTGGAACAAAAAAGAGGAGGCACTCAAAAGCGGAATTATTAAAGAAGATAGGACTTATGGTGATTGCAGAATAAGCGTTGAAGCACCGAGAAAAATCCTTAAAAACGTTGTTTTCAGAAATTTCGAAGAACTTTTCATCGAAAGCACGAGAATTTCGGAGTGCGGTTTTGAAAACTGCGTGAGACTTAATATCAGTGAAAGCAAAGTAGATGATTGCACTTTTGACGGAACCGGTTTTATCTCGGCGGATTGCACGGATTTTTCGGATTCTCATTTCTGCAACAGCACCTGCTGGACAGATCCATTGATAAGTATCGAGAATGGAAACTTTCCAAGATGCAGTTTCGAAAATATTGAACTCAGAAAAGGCTCGTTCCTTATCGAAGCTTTCGGCAACGTCTGGGTGGATTACTGCGATTTCAGGGAAATTCGCACCGATGAAGAAGGCGGAGATATTTTCCGCTGTGAGGAAACCCGAGGAAAAATCTTTAAAAAGACAGTTGAGATTCAATTCGTCGATGAGGAAACCTGCACAGGACTTGAAAAGGTGGACCAAGTCCGAAAATTTCAGAAATAAATTCTATGAAATCATTAATGAAATATGTGGATATCTTGACGAGAAAGACGAAAGACGGGATTTTCAAAGATATATAGAGGAGAACCATTCTTTTAACGGACCTGGGAATATTCTTTATTCCTCCAAAGCATTTTTTGGAGGAAAACCGGGCGTTAAAAAACTGACCGAGAAAATGCAGAAACATATCCTACGTCTTTTTGACGATTCCGGAGCGGGCGAAGCGATGGAAGAAGTATCGCACATTATAATTTGTGTCAGGACTTCGGATGAGGATTTTAGCGAAGAAGAAATGGAACTTCTGAAAAGCACTATAAACCTTGAAAGAATGCTTCGAGGCAAAATGCCAGCGGTTGTCACAACAATTCTTAATTCAGCCAAAATCGGCACAGAAATGTTTGTCACCTGCATAAAATAATTTCATAAAGACAGACATGTGTCTCCTCGCTTATGTATTATTTAGATACAAAGCAAGGGAATTTTAAAAGGAGACACTTGGGATGAAACTTATTCTTGATGATACCCGCCCTTTTCCGAAAGGAAAAGGATATAACTGCGTAAGGACTTACGAAGATTGCGTTTTCCTTATGAGTGTTTTCAAAAAGCTGAGTTTCATCAGTCTGGATTACAACCTCGGCGAAGAGAAAACTGGATACGACGTTCTGGTTTATATGTATGAAAACAAAATCGAGGCAGAGCACATCAACATCCATTCGAATCACGAAAGAGGCAAACCCAAAATGATAAAATACGCAATGGAACATTTTTCGGATGCGAAGGTGACTTCATCACCGCTGAAAGCTTAAAAATTAGGAGACAGAAAATGAAAATCAATTCGCTTTATTTTACAACAGTACCTGCTGTCTGTATTAAACTTATGAAAAAATTAAGCGAAAGACAAAAACCAGCGCATACGGAAGAAGATATTGAGCATCTTCGGATGCTTTTTGAGCACGCTATCATCAACAAAAATGAATTCGAGGTTATGGAAAGAAGAATAGAGAAAAAATGAGACTTTCGGTATTTATAAATTGTCTTGTGGCAACGGCTTCGCTTTTTCTTCCGGTTTTGAACACGGAATCCGGAATAACTGTGTCCGGATTCTATCTTTATCGTTTCACACCCATCGGATTCGTGATCCTTCCGACGATTCTGGCCGTTTTTTGTTCTGAAACAGGAGTTTTGCCGGAATTTCTCAGAAAAACAATTGTTTTTGCAGTGACTTTCTTCGGTGCGTTGGGGATAATCGTCGCAATTATTGAAACAAAAATAATTTTAGAGAGCACTCGGGAAACAATCGCTTGCTACGGATGGAACGTCACGTTCCTTCTGTTGAGCCTTATAAAATTTATTTTTGCGATAAAGGAGCCGACGCATTGCGAGAATGAGTGTACTGTTTATAGATAACTTACATAAACAATTTAACGTACTCGCAATCTCCTTTTTTACGTCTAATCTCAAAACCCGTTTCGCAAGCCAATGGAGAGACTTCGCACAGTTGCAAATTTACAGCTGTGCTTATTTTATTGCAAGGTTTTATTAAGGAAGCTAACCCCGGTACCGAAGGAATGGCAGAATATAGAGTTTACTTCCTTATCGTCATGTTCTAAAAACGCTCCGAAATCGGAATAAAATGTTAAAATAATGAGAAAATACTCCGAAACAGGAGAATATTGAGAGATTTTAGTGCATTTATATTTTTTGCAATTGGTTAATCACTGTACCGGAGGTACGCAATAAAGAATTTGGTCTGAATGAAAATTTATATTGCCATTTGTAAATAATAATAGTAAAATAGAAATATAAGTAGAAAGGAGTGTTGCGAACATGATTTATACAATAGAAGAAATAAAAAACATAGTTTTTCCTATAGCTGAAGAGTATAATCTTAAAGCGGTTTATCTGTTTGGTTCGTATGCTCGCGGCACTGCAAATGAAAAAAGTGATATTGATCTTCTTATTGATACTGAAGGTTCCGGAATAAAGAGCCTTTTCCAATTAGGTGCTGTTTATTGTGCTTTTGAAGAAGCTTTTGGTAAAGAAATCGACCTTATAACATTGAGTTCTATTGAGCAGGAAATGCAGATGCCAAGCGAAGCATATTTCAGGAATAACGTCATTGAAGAGAGGGTTGAACTTTATGCAGAAGTCGCCTGATTTACAGATACTCGAACATATCAAAGATTATTGTCTTGAAATTCAAAATTCCATTGAACGATATGGAAATTCCTTTGAAGTTTTTAATGAGGATAAAGACTATCAGCGTTCGGTCTCTTTTTGTATTTTGCAAATAGGAGAACTGAGCAGTAGACTTAGCCAAGAATATAAAGAAAAAACTGCAAAGAGAATTCAGTGGGGTCCGATAAAAGGAATGAGGAATCTAGTTGCTCACAGCTATGGAAGTATGAGCAGAGAAGTAATATGGGAAACTGCGGTTAATGATATTCCTGTACTCAAAGAATTCTGCGAAGAACAGCTTGAATGATTATGTGAATTTTAGAGTAATTCTAGATGATTGTTTGTCCAATGCAGGTGTATTATTAAAAATATAGCTAAATTAATTAATAGCGATTGTATTAAAATTTATTAATTAACGGTAGGCTTTGTGCCTGCAAGGTGAGCCGTATGGAAAATCCATGCGGCTTTTCTTTTTTATAACAAATGGGAGGCCGTATCATGGAGATCAATAAAGAGTTGAGGCGTATTGCTGAATATCAAAATTCGATACTACCTCGCCATGAGAAAAAAACCGAAGAAGCACTTGATGCTATTGTAACTAATGCAATTGACGCATATGAAAACCATAGATTCGATTTCAAATCATTTGTGCGGTTGAATTTAAGCCAGAATGGAAAACATCGTAGGGTTATCATGTATAAGCCCTTTTCTCCTGAGGAACTATTATGTATTTATATAAAGCGCATGCTTGACAGGAAATTTCATATATCTTATCCGAACAGAAATGAGTATATTCGCACCCTTTTTGACACTACATCAGCACTTAAAGATATGTCGGATTATACTATATTCAAGTTCGACTTTTGTGACTTCTTCAATTCTATATCCAGCGAGTATGTTTATTATAAGTATATCAAGCAAGCTACACTTGAACGATATCAGGACCAGTTATTGTCAGATTTTGTACATGCGACCAAATATACTTTTGCAGGATTGAACACATCAAATATACTATGTGAGATCATTGCGCAAGACTTTGATCGGTGCTTAATCCAAAAGTTTTCGGAGTATGGGATAATACTCTATAAGCGATATATTGATGACGGAATTATTATCTTAAATCGCTACATGGAACAAAGCAATTGTTTGTTGTTAGTGAATGATGTGATAAAAGAGGTATTCTTGTCTCATTTGAATTTTAAGTTTTCACCATGTAGGACAGCACTTAATTTATCAAAAGTAAAATATATCGCAGGAAGACACCTTGTTGTTGGAGGGGCGGCTGCAACTTTTGATTTTTTAGGA
>CAZSIL010000039.1:0-8627 GCA_964607025.1 uncultured Eubacteriales bacterium | reverse complement strand
GAATCTTCTTCAGCGCGCCAAATATCCCACCACCGCAAAAGCGGTGATGGGATATTTTTTGCTTTGATGTTCGAAAAAATGACGGCGCAGAGTACCTTCTTCAGCGCCGTTACAAGAAAAAACAACAGCGTAAAACTATTGTTTTCAAAAACAATTTATGTTATGATAAAGAAAAAACTAACGGACGGTGGCAAGATGATAAGGTTACATAATAAATCAATAACCGTAAAAATCGATAAAGTTGGCGCTGAAATGCGCAGTATCGTATGCGCAGGCAGGGAAATTTTATGGCAGGGAGACGAAAATTCCTGGCCGCGTGCAGCCCCAACATTGTTCCCATTTTGCGGCGGTTTTAAAAACGGAAAATATACGTACGACGGCACCGAGTATCAGTGCACAAAGCACGGCTTTGCAAATATAAGTAAATTTGAAGTTGAAAAGAAGAGTAAAAAGAGTGTAACCCTTTTGCTTCGTTCAACAGAGAAAACACTCGCTATGTATCCGTTTGAGTTTGAACTGCGCGTAACATTTACTATCTCGCATAAAAGCGTTATTATTGAGTACGATATACGAAATAAAACCGATGGTGAAATGTATTTTTCCATTGGCTCACACGAAGGATACAGTTGCCGCGGTTCGATTGAGAATTATGATGTTTTGTTCCCGCGCCGCGAGTCGCTTATAAACTGCTTGGTGGAACAGGGTGTTATCGGTAACAACACCGAACAAATTACAAAATTTTCAAAGACCTTGCCACTGCTTGAACGCTTTCTTGATAATGATTCCTTGGTGTTTAAAAATATGGCGTCGCGCAGTGTAATACTCCGAAACAGAACAAACGGAGAGCGCATAAAAATCGAGTTTCCGGGCTTTAATTACTTTGTAATATGGTCAAAGCCGGGATGTGAGTATATATGCCTTGAGCCCTGGGCGGGATTCCCCGATACTATCGATACAACCGAGCGAATAGAAGACCGCATAGGCATTATGAAACTAAAGAAAAACGGCAAAAAGAAATTAATGCATAAGATAACGGTTTTGGAAGATTTGTAAATGAAAACTCCTATGGTAGAAAAAACTACCATAGGAGTTTTTAAATAGATTTAATTAAAAATCAAGAATGGTTTTATCACCATAAACACGTTGCCAATCTCTATTGAAGCCCTGAATAGCAGCATCTGTCATAGGATATGCTATTACCGCCTTTAAAATATCGGCAGAAACGGTTATACAATGACAACCAACCGTGGCGCATTTGTGCACCTGTTCAGCAGTTTGGAAGCTTGCCGCCAAAACCTTACAAGAAAGTCCGTGGATTTTAAACTGGGCAACGATTTCTGCAACAACATTACAGCCGTCACCGATAATGCTATCCAAACGGTTTACATAAGGAGCCACGTAATCGGCGCCCGCTTTTGCGGCGATAAGCGCCTGCGCGGGTGTGAAAATTGCCGTAACAAGCACCTTTATGCCCAATCTTTTAAGCGCCATCGTTGCCTTTAAGCCCTCTTCGCTAATCGGGATTTTAACGCAAAACTCGCCACCCGATTTTTCGTTAAGAAGAATTGCTTCTTCTATAATTTTATCAGCAGTTTTCTGAACTGTCTGAGCAAAGAAAAGCTTATTAGGACCGATAATACTTCTGATTTCACTGACTAATTTCCAAAAGTCAGCGTTTTCTTTTGCTATTATTGAAGGGTTAGTAGTAACACCCGCCAACGGATAAAATTCATTGCAATATCTTATTGCCTCAACATCCGCTGTATCTAAAATATATTCCATAGTAACAACTCCGCTAGTTTAAAAAGGTATGATTTTTAATTCGATTATACACCCTGCTTTGCACGACGGAAAGCTTCTGCTTCGGTGCAACCGTTTTGTGATACGTGACCCGGAAGAGGTACAATTTTATCATTGATTGCATCAAGAATCCAGCTGGCTTGCGGGAAGAAGAATTCGTCAAATTCAAACGGAGGTGTTATCCAGTTACGAGCACCCACTACAACAGGCGGTGCATCAAGGTCATCAAAGCAAAGCTCGGTAATGTTCTTAGCAACATCGTTTAAGAACGAACCGCGAGCACAAGCGTCAGACACAAGAACAACCTTTCCTGTTTTGCGAACAGACTCAGCTATCTTTTCATAGTTTAGCGGAACCAATGAATGAAGGTTGATAACATCAGCTTCCATACCGTATTTTTCGCTTAACTGTTTTGCAGCGTCCATAGCTCTGTAAAGAGCAGCACCGATGGTAATAATTGTTACATCCTTACCGTCGCGAACCTTATTTACATCGCCAAATTCAATTTCATAACGCTCTTCAGGTACGCCACCTTCATGGAATTGCTCACCAACATCGTAAATTCTCTGGCTTTCAAAGAATACAACAGGGTCGGTTCCCTTTAATGCGGATTCCATAAGACCCTTTGCCTCCCAAGGTGTTGCAGGGAAGCAAACCTTAAGACCGGGGATATGTGTACAAAGTGCGGTCCAGTCTTGTGAGTGCTGAGCGCCGTACTTAGATCCAACCGATACACGAAGAACCACAGGCATTTTAAGAATACCTGCTGACATTGCCTGCCATTTAGACATTTGGTTGAAGATTTCGTCGCCTGCGCAACCGATAAAGTCGGCATACATAAGCTCAACCAATGCGCGTCCACCCGAAAGAGCATAACCAACTGCAGTACCAACAATAGCGCCTTCTGCCAAAGGAGAGTTGAATATACGGCTATGCGGCAAAGCATCCGCCATACCGCGATAAACTGCAAATGCGCCACCCCAGTCACGACAGTCTTCACCGTAGGCGATAAGGGTTGGGTCTTCATAGAAGCGGTCATAAATAACTTCGGATAAAGCGTCACGAAGGTTGAACATCTTCATCTTAGAAACGGGTTTGCCGTTTGCATCTACACTGTTACGAACCTTGCTCTTAATTTTCTTATAAGCTTCTGCTTCGTCCTTTGGAACAAGATATTCGGGCTCACGATCATCAAATTTTTCAACCTTTTCGTTAGAGAACATAAGGCGTTCTACAACTGCGGGATCCTTATTGAAATCACAATAGGGGCTGAACTCAGGGTCAGCGGCTGCCTTGCATATCATGGTCATACGCTCAGAGGTTTCTTTTAATATAGCATCGACCTCTTCTTGAGTAAGAACACCTGCTTCAACAAGTTTTGCAGGGTAGGTTGTAAGCGGGTCTACTGCCTTCCAAGCATCCATTTCTTCCTTGGTACGATATGCGTTTTGGTCAGAAACAGAGTGTCCCGAATGACGATAAGTAATGGTTTCAAGCATTACAGGGCCTTTACCATTACGTAGAAGCTCTAATTTACGCTCCATAGCTTCAATAACTGCCAAAGGATTGTAACCGTCTACAGTTTCAGCATGGAATTGTGTGGGGCTTACACCTGAAGCGATACGGGACATTCTGTCTTGTCCCATTGTTTCGCCGCGAGTCTGGTCACCCATACCGTAAGAGTTGTTAAAGATATTATAAAGAATAGGCATTCCGTCGGTATGCGATTCCCAAATGTTTTTATACTGGTCCATAGCAGCAAAGTTAAGAGCTTCCCATACAGGACCGCGAGCCATAGCGGCGTCACCAACGTTGCAAACAACGATTCCCTTTTTATCGTTAATCTTTTTATAAAGAGCAGCACCTGTGGAAATGGTACCTGAACCGCCAACGATTGCGTTGTTCGGATAAATACCAAAGGGTAAGAAGAAGGCGTGCATAGAACCGCCCATACCCATATGGAAACCTGTTTCACGAGCGAAAATTTCAGAGAGTGTGCCGTAAAGAATAAAGCGGATTGCCAATTCCTTTACATCCTTGCACTCGCCTAACTTCTCGGTTGCGCGTAAGCACTTACCTTCCAAGAAGTTTTCCATAACATCCATTAATTGTTCATCGCTCATTTTTTGGATTGTAGAAAGAGCTTTTGCAAGAATTTCAGAGTGAGAACGGTGTGAGCCGAAAGCAAAGTCGTTCTCGTCCAAGAGATACGCCTGTCCTACACAAGCGGCTTCCTGACCAACCGATAAGTGTGCGGGGCCGGGATATGTATGGTCAACACCGTTATAGGAACCTTGTGTTTTAATAAGGTTAAGCATGGTCTCAAACTCACGCAAAACGGTCATATCACGGAAAATACGGATAAGGTCTTCCTTGGTATATTTTCCCGATTTTAATTCTTCTTTGATTGTTTTGTTGTACTGGTTTACAGGGATGTCGTTAAAAACAACCTTTCCTGCAGCACGAACTTCATTAGGATCTACATATAGATTCTTAGGCATAATTATTCCTCCTTAAATGTGAAATATAGCTTCGCGTATGATTTCCGCAACGGTCGGATGCGGGAATACTAATTTTTTCAAACGAGCCGGTGTAAGCTCGGTATCAACCATCATAGTAGCGGTCATTATGATTTCCGAAGCATAAGAGCCAACCATATGACAACCTATTAAACGGTTTCTGTCGGTATCAACAACAAGCTTGATAAAGCCCTTGCCGCCGTTTGTTTCGGCAAGGTAACGTCCGGCATAAGACATTGGCAATTTTACTTCTTTTACTTTTATGCCCTTTTCTTCTGCCGCTTCCTTGCTGAGACCTACACTTGCAACCTCTGGGTCGGTATAAATAACTGACGGGATTACGTCGTAACGCATTTCGTCGTTAATGCCGAGCATATGGTTTACTGCGACCTCTGCTTCGCGGTAAGCTGTGTGAGCGAGCATTAATTTTCCGTTACAGTCGCCTATTGCATAAACACCTGAAACGTTTGTGCAAAGATGCCTGTCAGTTTTTATTGCAGCCCTGTCCATATCAAGCTGTAAGGACTCAATACCAATATTGGCGGTTGTGGGTTTTCTGCCCGCGGAAAGCAAAACTTTATCACAGGCGATTTCCTTTTTCTCGCCGTTTTCTTCGTAGATAACGCTGTTAGACTTAACCTCAAGCACCTTTGAAGAAAGTTTAAATTCCATACCGCGTTTTGTAAAGGAATCCATAAGCACTTTACAAATTTCGGGGTCGGTAGCACCTGCGATTTTCGGCATCATTTCAATAACCGTAACCTTAGTGCCTACACTTGCAAAATAATAAGCCATTTCAAGACCTATTACTCCGCCGCCGATAACTACTAAACTATCGGGTAAGGTTTTTTCATCCAAAACCTCACGGTTGGTAAGAACGAAGCCGCTCTGTAAGCCCTCTTTAAGTCCAGGTACGGGCGGAACAACCGTTTCAGAGCCGGTGGCAATTACAAGGCGTTTACCAACGTATTCGGTACCAGCGGCTTCAACTGCAAAGCCATCCGCGGTTTTGCCTTTGATTACTGCAGATTCGCTGACAACCGTAACTTTATTAGCTTTCATTGTAGCGCCAACGCCTGAAACCAAGGTATTTACAACCGAATCCTTTCGGTCGATTACCTTAGCGTGATCATATTTTACATTTTCCGCCGTAACACCAAAAGCTTCGCTTTCTTTTGCGTGACGGTACATTTTTGAAGAATTTAAAAGTGTTTTAGTGGGTATGCAACCCTCGTTAAGACAGGTTCCGCCAAGCGCCTTCTTTTCAAAAACTGCGGCCTTCAAGCCGTTTTGTGCGGCTCTTTCGGCGCAAAGATATCCACCGGGACCGCCGCCTATAACTAATACATCGAAAATTTCCATTATTTATCCCTCCTATTTAGCAAGAAGTACGGTGAAATTTTCAAGATTTTCGCCAAGTTCTTTCTGGAAACGTGCGGCAGGACTACCGTCCACTGCACGATGGTCGTATGTAAGACTAAGGCCCATTGCGGAGTAAATCTCAATACCGCCGTCTGCACCCTTGCGCACCTTATCGGTTATGTTGCAAACACCTAAAATACCCGTTTGCGGAGGATTTATAACAGGTGTAAACGATTCAACACCCAAATTACCAAGATTTGAAACGGTAAACGTACCACCCGAGAGCTTATCGGGGTTTATGTTGCCTTCTCTACACTGTGCGGCAAGTTCTTTTGTGGCTTTTGAAATTTCCAGCAAACTCATTTGGTCTGCGCCGAAAATTGTGGGAACCATAAGTCCGCGCGGTGTATCAACAGCTACACCAAGATTTACGTGCTTAAATCTTCTGATGGTTTTGTCATCAAGCATATTTGCATTAAGGTCAGGGTGATTAAGAAGTGTACGTGATACCGCGTAAAGCACGATGTCACCAAGGGTAATACCTGCATAATCGCCGCCCATTGCCTTAAGCTGTTTTCTGTATGCGAGAATGTTTGCAGCGTCAAAGCTTGTGTTATGGGTAAGCTGTGCTATTGTGGACAATGATTTATGCATTGATTCGCTGATAGCACGACGAATACCGCTAAACTTAATATCTTCGTATTCGTTTACGTCTACGGCTTCTACTGCCTTTTCGGCAACAGGAGCTTTTGCGGGAGCGTTATTCATAATCTCCCTTACGTCTCTTTCAATTATTCTGCCGTTGGGACCTGTAGGAGTTGCCGCCGAGGCATCAACCCCTGCGCGTTCGGCTAATTTTTTAGCCCTTGGAGAAATTGCAGCCGCACTACCCTTAACAGCGGTAGATTCTACAGCAACAGGTGCCGAAACCACTTCTTGCTTTTCAACCGGCGCTTCTTCTACAGTTTCAGCGGCGCCGTCAGGACGAAGGGCTGAACAATCCTCACCCTTTGTGCCTATAGCGCACACGTTTACAAGACAGGGCACCTCATCTCCGTCTTCAAAAAAGATTTCGAGCAATGTTCCTTCTGCGGTTGATTCGCATTCGAAACTTGCCTTGTCGGTTTCATAAGTAAAGAGAACATCTCCTACTTTTACTTCGTCTCCGACCTTCTTTTCCCAAGTGCCGATAATACAGCTTTCAACTGTTATACCTGCCTTTGGCATAATTACTGCGTTTGCCAAAATAGACCCTCCTTAAATCAGACATTTTTAATTGTCTGTTAAAAATACTTATTTCGTCTACATAATACTATATTTTACCATTATAAATTATATAGACTCATACATTATATATTTTAGCACTCCAAAACCCCACTGTCAACACGAAATTGACTTTTTAAGCAATTTGTTTTACAATAATTAGCAGGTGATTTTATGGTTTCATGTTTAGAGATTTACAAAAGCAATTCTTTAAATCCTTATGAAAATTTAGCGACCGAAAAATATTTGCTTGATACCGTAGGAAAGGACGTTTTACGGCTATACCTTTGGCGGAACGAAAATACGGTAGTTATCGGCAGAAATCAGAATCCTTGGGCAGAGTGTAACTGTACGTTGCTTGAGTCCGAAGGCGGCTTTGTTGCGCGACGGCTTTCTGGCGGCGGCGCGGTTTTCCACGATATAGGCAACCTTAATTTTACGTTTATTTGCAATGAAGAAAACTACAATCTTGATATAAATTTGCAAATACTAAAAAAAGCATGCGAATATGCGGGAGTTCCCGCAGAAATTTCGGGGCGTAACGATATTCTTGCAAACGGCAAAAAGTTTTCGGGAAACGCTTTTTACCACACAAAAGGCAAAGCATATCACCACGGCACGATACTTATTTCAAGTGATACCGAAAAGATAAGGCGCTATTTAACACCAAAGCAACAAAAACTGAGTTCCAAAGGTGTAAAATCGGTTGAAGCAAGGGTTGTGAATTTGAATCAATTTAATCCCGAATTGTCGCCAAGCATTATGTCAGATTACCTAATAAAAGCCGCCGAGTTTGTTTGTGGCATCAAGCCGGTTATACTTAATTGCGCTATAAATCAGCAAATTAAAGATAATACCTTGCTTTTTAGCGGCTGGGATTATATTTACGGCAAAACCCCGCCCTTTTCGTTTTCTCGGGGTAGGCGTTTTTCATGGGGAGAAATAGAAATTAATCTTAACTTTTTGGGCGGTAAAATCACGCAAATTAAGGTTTTTACCGATTCTATGGATTTTTCCCTTTCAGAAAAAATCGAATCCGCCCTATGCGGCTGTGAATTTAACATTATAACGATTGAAAACCGCCTAAAAGAAAAAATCGACACCACAATTTGCGGCGATGTTTTAAGTGTCATTAAAGAGGCGCTGACAGAGTGACGGAATTTAAAAAAGTGCCGCATAAAATATAAAGTGCATAAAAAACGGGCGATTCGTGAATCGCCCCTACGGGCAGAGAGAAAAACCTATCGCGGTGGCGCGGCTGCGTCGCCCACACTCACGGGTTCTTATCCCTACTGATGAGCATAAACAAAACCCCATCCAAACGGATAGGGTAGTTTTACGGACGGGGTACTCTGTGCTACTCGTTTTTTCGAGTCGCGGGTCGGCGACTTGCGAAAAAACTTCGCTGCTCGAGACTTCACAGTCCGCGAGTTATCGACTCGCGGCTGTTTCGACGAACCCTACGGGTTCTTACCCCTTCATATCAAAGAAAAGAAAAACACCCAACCATAAAGGTTAGGTGTTTTCTTTTGGTGACCCGGACGGGATTCGAACCCGTGTTACCGCCGTGAAAGGGCGGTGTCTTAGGCCTCTTGACCACCGGGCCATATTGGTGGCTGTAATTGGACTTGAACCAATGACACTGCGGGTATGAACCGCATGCTCTAGCCAACTGAGCTATAC
>CAZSIL010000038.1:0-10354 GCA_964607025.1 uncultured Eubacteriales bacterium | reverse complement strand
AACTTATTACGGTTAACAGCAACAATTGGTCCGCACTCGGTGATACCATAACCGTTTAAGACAGTTATGCCAAAAGATTTAAAGGCTCTAATATATTTCTCATCTATTGGCGCACCACCTGAAACAATCAAATCAATATTACCACCAAAGGCAGATATAACCGATTTGAACAAAACCTTGCGCAAGTCTATTTTACATTTGAGCAGTGCATCACTAACCTTAATAAGCACTTTTAGTGCCTTATCTTTACCTTGTTTTTTAGCGGTTGCCAAGACGTTTTTGTATAAGGTTTCAACTATAAGCGGAACAGCAAACAAATGCTGCGGTTTACACTTTTTAAAATCTTCTGGCAGCTTTTTAAGGCTTTTGTTTATGTAGATAGATTGCCCGTAAAACATAACCGCAAATACACTTGCCACTAAACCAAAGGTGTGATGAAGCGGCAACACAAGCAGTGATGGACCGGTTAGCAACACATTGCAACAAGCACCGTACATACAAGAGCAGAAATTGTTATGAGTCAGCATAACGCCTTTGCTTTTTCCTGTGGTGCCGGAAGTATAAACGATAGATGCCAAATTATCCTTGTTTACTTGTACTTTAATATAGTCCGTATATCCATCAGCAATTAACTGCTTACCTTTTTCAATACAAGTGGGAACATCCTTCATATTGATATAGGTTATATTAGGCAACTTTTCTTGCAGTTGCTCGTCGATATCTGCGTAAGTATTTGAATACACCAAGACCCTGCTTTCGCTATCAGTCAATAACTCAGCAATACTATCTGCATCAAGTTCTTTATCGATAGGAACAATAACATTTCCACCGCAAGTAACAGCAAAATGAGTTAAGATCCATTCATAACTGTTTTCGCCAAATACTGCAATATGACTGCCATTAAAACCTTCGTTAAACAAATATGTACCGAAAGCGTTGACTTGTGTTTTAAATTCAGAAAAACTTACAGAAATATCTTGCTTTTTGTTTTGATAAGCAAATGCTTCTTTTTCACCATACTCCGTTACACAAAAATTTAATAATTCTTTGGTTGTGTAAACAGGAATATGTTTGTATAAATCATAATTATTCATTTGCTGCACCGTTTTTATGTAGTATTTTTTCCCATTGATTGCAATAGTTCTTTCTATGCTTTGCAAAGCGACTAAAATGCACAACAACACAAATCTCAACCACTAATATCACTAGCTGAAACAAGATCAACAGGCTTGTTAAAAGCCAATTATTAACCAATAAATTATCCATACGCATAAGCCAAAACAAAAAACTAGTAATAAGAGTTATGAAAACAAAATCAAATTTAGAAAAAATATAAAATACACCCTGAGTTTTCCCGCGAGGATATTTCTCGCAGTACAATTTATTATTACTTTCCCATTTAATATCTATATTCTTTTCTAAACACACAGACATATAAGCGGCTAAAAACGCACAATCCATCCTCAACTTCACAATACGCAGAGAAATAGGAATGGTTATAAGCAAAGCTATCAACAGTATCCACTCGTTCTTTACCGTTAATGCTAATGACCAAATTGCAGCAACCGTTGTATAAGCAAACTGTGTTAATTGATCTTGCTTATTCATTTTGTCAATTGTTTCTTCACGCAACATTTGATATTCGTTCATGCTAATCCCCTCTATTTTAAATACCCAATCTTTTTAAAATACTCAACATACTTACGCAGATAGTCGATGCCGATATCCGACCATTCAAAGCCGAGTTGTTTCAGATACTGCACCGTAAAATCATTTTCAATGCGGATATTGCTATCGTAGTTGAGCTGGTCGTTTTCGTCCATATCATTGATAAAGGTTTCAAAAATATGCTCCATATCTGTCTGCTTGGCGGTTTGACGTAATGCCTCGGTAAACTCTGCACCGCTGACTGTTTTTAGAGCAAAGCCTAGTGCATTGAAATACTCAAGCACTTTATCCATGTACAAAACCTTTATGGTATTAATGTGGAAAACGTTTTGCTCAGTATTAAAGTGACGAGCAATGGTCATAACCGCTTTTGCCGCTTCATCAATAGGAGTCAATTCAATATAAATATCCAACAAATAATCCGGCAAAAGACCAAGTTCAAGCATACCTTTCATTCTTTGTGCGGCGGCGTTGCTTTCGTGATTCTTCTGGAACACGCCATCCGAAAGTCTGTTTGTCAGATTACCCATACGCATAATATTTGCCTGTAAGCCGTCTGACATAGCATCCAGAACTGCTTTTTCTGCTTCGAATTTACTGCGAGCATATACATTTTCAAGTGGCTGACCAATATATAAACTACTTTCGTAAAAATGCAAGGTTTCTTCACTAACATAGCCGGTAAACTCGTCCACGTTACTGTTGCCGGATACACTCAAAGTAGAAGCGTGTATTAGCTTAGCATCTGACAATTTACAGAAATCTATCAAGCGCTTTGTGGTTTCAACATTTGCCTCATAGAAATACTTATATGAGCCATAATGCTTAACACTTGCAGCACAGTTAATAACTGTATTAACCTTGCCGAGTAATTCACCGTATTCCGCATCAGGCAATCCAAACATGTCTTTCTGCAAGTCAGCACAAACAACTTCAATGCGGCTCATATCAGTATATTTATTACTAAAGTAGAAGTTAAGCAGTTCTTGCAAACGCTTTGTACTATCTTCTTTATCCTTGCCACGAACAAGGCAGTATGCTATACCATTGTCGTTATCAAGGAAGTCAGAAAGAATATGAATACCAAGATAACCCGTAGCACCTGCAAGAAGAATATTGCCCACGTTAGACTTTTGCGGTGCGGTGATATATTGGGCCTGATTTTTCTCTAAAATTTCATTAACCTCTGTAAAATCAACGTCCGCAAAAGAAATAACCTGCTTGTCGCCGTTTTCAATACATTCGCAAAGTTCCTTTACAGTCGGGTAATCAAATACATTTTGCAGATTGAAATAAACGCCCTCGTTATGTGCTTTTGAAACAAATTCAATAGCTTTTAAGCTGTCGCCACCCAAATCAAAGAAATCATCTGTAATACCAACGGGTGTGGTTCCAAGTACCACTTCGATCAGCTTGCAAAGTTCTTTCTGCATCTGTGTTTCTGGTGCAACATACTCTGTATCATTTGCGATATTGGCAAGGTCGATTTCGGGCAATGCTTTGCGGTTGATTTTTCCGCTTGTGGTCATTGGCATTTCGTCAAGGTGAGTACAAATATGCGGCAACATATATTTGGGCAGTTTCTTGCCAATATGACTGCGGATATCTTTGGCGTCTACTTCTGCACCCGTATAGAAAGCACAGATAAGCTGTCTGCCTTCATTATTTTTACGCACCACAACAACAGCCTGCGAGATACCGTCAATACTGCAAATTGCACTTTCAATCTCTTCAAGTTCAATGCGAAGACCACGAATTTTCACCTGGAAATCGTTACGACCTACATAGACAATATTGCCGTCTTCTCGCCAATAGGCAAGGTCCCCGGTTTTGTAGAGTTTACCCTCACCAAAGGGATTATCTATAAACCTCTCGGCGGTGAGTTCAGGCCTATTCAAATACCCAGCGCCAACACCATCACCGACAATACACAGTTCACCTGTTACACCGATAGGCGTTGGTTGCATATGTTTATCTACAATATAAATCTGCGTATTAGCAATAGGCTTACCAATGGTGATTTCTTTACTGCTTTCAAGTTCATCCACCATAACGCAAATTGTAGTTTCAGTAGGTCCGTAAATGTTGTAGACATTGCTTTCTGGCGAAACATCCTTGATAAGCTCAAGCAAATGCTCCGGAAACACTTCACCACCAACAACAAAACTCTTTATTTTTGGAAGATAGGTTTTATCTTTGCTGCTCTCAATATAATTCTCGATTTTTGTCGGCGTTGAGAAAAACATATTGCTGTCAGAATGTTCGAATAACTTTTCAAATAGATTCTGATTATATATTTCATCCTCACTAGCTAAAACCACTTGTTTCCCTTGTGCTACTGACAAGACAGAATCCATTACAAAAGCATCAAAGGTGACAATAGTTGTCGAAACAACCGTATCAACGCCTTGCCAGAATCTCTTATTGGCAGTAATAAAATTCATCATACCGCCGTGTTTTAACAAAGACATTTTCGGTTTGCCAGTGGAACCCGAAGTGTGTAAAGCACAGAATGCATCGTTATGGTTAATTGTAATATTCAAATTGTCAACGTTTTCACTCGAAAGGAATTCCATGACATTATCTTCATCAATACAGTATTTGGCTTTACTTTCGACCAACATATACTCGATTCTATCCTCAGGATAGGTAGGATCTATCGGCATATATGCGGCACCGGATTTCAAAGCACCAATCATAGCAGCAAATAAATAGCTTTTACGAGATAGTTTTATCGCAACAATATCACCAACGCCGACACCTTTTTTAATAAGTAAGTGTGCAATCCTGTTGGCTTGCTCGTTGAGTTCGGCATAAGTCAAGGTTTTATTGCAAGCAATTACCGCAGTTTTATCAGGTGTTTTAGCAACCTGTTCTTCAAATAACTGATGGACACACTTATCCCTTGGATAATCAACAGCGGTATCGTTGAAATCGTTTAATATGACATCACGCTCTTTTGCAGATGTTGCGGCAATATCTTTAATATAACAATTATTATTCAGACATTGTTCCAAAATCAGTTTGAAACTGTCAATAAATCTCTGTATCGTTTCTTGTTTGTACAGATCCGTACAGTATTCTACCAGAATAACAATACCCGATTTTCTCGGCAGAATATTGAACGTAAAATCACATTTTGCAGTTGTTACAGGTATGGGGAGAAGTTTTGCTTTTCGGTCGCCGAAAATAACATCGGTCATTTCTTCGCTTTGGTAAGCGAGCATCACATCAAAAAGCGGATTTCTGCCGCTGTTATCAATGTGCAGTTTCTTAACCAATTCACCAAAAGGATAATTCTGATTATCAATAGCCTCAACAGAATTTGCCTTAACTTCCTTTAAAAGATCCGCAACCGTTTTATTGCCTTCTGGTTTGCTTCTGAGAGCAATGGTATTAACAAACATACCGACCGTATCAAGATATTTTGCATCTCTGCCGCTGATTGGCATACCAACAACGATATCCTCATTGCCGCTGAATTTAGACAATAGGATATTAAACCCGCTCATATAGAACACATAAGGGGTGATTCCGAGTTGCTTGCATTTTCCTGTAATTCTGTTATGTAACGCTATATCAATAACATCATAGACGGCATCGCCTTTAAAAGACTGCTTGTCGGTTCGGTTAAAATCTGTGGGTAGTTCAAGTACAGGTACTTCGTCGTTAAATACAGATAGCCAATACTTCTCACACTCTTCCGTGTTTTGTTCTGTTACAGAAAACTCGCCGTATTGAACAGCTATTTCGGTAAGCGGTCTACCCATATACAGTTCATTCAGTTCGCGGAAGAAAACCGGCATAGTGCCGCCATCACAAATAATATGATGCATATCAATAATGACGGTGTTTTTATAATATCCTACGCGGATAAGAGGCGATTTTGTGAGATCAAACGGCGTTACAAATGTAGAAAGTTCTGCACTTTCAAGTTCTGTTACAGTTATTCTTGTGTTATCATCAATAACCTGAACAATGTGTCCGTCTTGGTTTTCAAAATGTGTTCTTAAACTTCCGTGACGTTCAATCAGCTTGTTCACTGCATTTTCAAGTCTTTGTGCATCAAGAGTGTCGACCTTAAACGCATACGGAATATTGTAAAGCGTGGAATTCTCGTCCATACTTTGTGCCGTATATACACGCATTTGTGCCGCTGTTGCAGAGATGACATTTCCGTATTCAACGGCAACAGATTCAACCTCTTGCACAGTTAATTTGTCTGCCAATTCTTTTACTGTTTCGCAATCGAATACTGTTTTTGTATCAGTATGGTAACCTTGCTTTTCAAGTTTAGAGATAAGCTCGATTGCTTTTAAGCTATCGCCACCAACATCAAAGAAGTTGTCCATAATACCGACTTTATCTATGCTGAGAGTTGATTCTATAGCAGAAACCAAACTCTTTTCTTTCTCTGTTGTTGGTGCAACATATTCCACATCGGTTTGGGTAGCATACAAATCCACTTCGGGTAATGATTTGCGGTTAATCTTGCCACTTGAAGTTATAGGCATTTCGTCAAGGCGAGTGCAGATGTGCGGCAACATATATTTGGGCAGTTTCTTACCGATATGACTGCGGATGTCTTTTGCATCCACTTCGGCACCGGTATAGAAAGCACAGATAAGTTGTCTGCCTTCATTGTTTTTACGCACCACAACAACAGCCTGTGAGATACCGTCAATACCGCAAATAGCATTTTCGATTTCTCCAAGCTCGATTCGTAAGCCACGTATTTTAACCTGAAAATCGTTACGACCCACATAAACGATATTACCGTCTTCACGCCAATAAGCCAAGTCACCGGTTTTGTAGAGTTTGCCTTCGCCAAAAGGATTATCGATAAACTTCTCAGAGGTTAAATCGGGGCGATTAAGATAACCTGCACCAACACCATCACCGGCAATGCAGAGTTCTCCGGTAACGCCAATGGGGTTAATGTGCATATATTTATCTACTATATAAATTTGTGTGTTGGCAATTGGTTTCCCAATTGTAATATCAATACCCATTTTACACCTTTTTACGCTCTTTTTTTAATATACATTCTAAAATCTCTGGAATTTCATCATAATCATTTATCCAAACAACTTGCACGCCAATAGAATTTAAGTGCATTTCATAGACTCTATCTACAAAATTGTTCTTTGTATTCTTTTTCTTAATTTGTATTAAATTCAACTTTTTATCTGGCTTAATTTTGCTTGCATATTCTATTAATCTTCTGACATTCGTGTCAGTTAATGATGTTCCAATAAAAATGCATATATTATTTACTAACTTTTCCAGCTGAATAATATTAGCCCAATCATATGGTGAAGCATAGATCTTATTGTATGAATCTTCATCGAATACAATATCAGAGCTTTCTCCATTTCTTTTTATAATACCATGCACGTGGTAAACACTAATTTTACTTTTAACATCTTTCCCCATGCTTTTTGATATTGTTTTTAATTTATTTGGCAAACTTTCTTCCAACAATAAGTCAAAATTAGTTGTAATAACACTTTCTAAAATTTTTGACTTTTTGCAGAAGTTAGATACCGCTTGCCGTGTTTTTGCAGAGCTTTGATTGATAATAAAGCTATACAATAATCTTCCAATTGATAAATAAAAATCATCTTTCATTAGAACTTGCAAATATTTCGCTTGAACTTGTGGTGACAATTTCTGAAATTCATTAATTTCATCTTTTAGATAATCCGGTTTTTCGTTTATAACATTACATAAGAGTTCTTCCCATTTAGGACAATTAGATATGCCTGCGCCACAAAACAAGGTTATTGGTTTATCAAAAGTTATTTTTTCAAATATATCATATACAGAATAAATGGCGGTTTGAGAATCACCTATAATATTATTGTAATTTATCTTATTACTGCTACATTCAACTGTTTCAAAGCAATATAAATAGCTCGGCATATAAGCATTATCTATTCGTATAACACGTATTTTATCGTGTTTTTGAGATAAAAGTATGTTGTTTAATTCAGTGTCCATCCATGCTGAACAAAACAAATATTCGGTTAACAAGACAAAAATTTTGTCAGCTCTGTTTAAAGCTTCATCCATTTTGTCAAAAAACGATTCTCCCGGTTCAATAGAAACTGATGTAATCATTTTGCGACCGTGTTTACCAAACTCTGATTTTATAATATTTGCTAACTGATAATCTCTGCTCGAAGCACATAAAAAGTAATTCATTTTATTGTTCCTCGTTTCTAATTTCCCCATAGGAAACCCCACAAGTTGTTTCAGTGGGACCATAACCATTAAATAGGATGGCATTACAATATTTTCTTACGGTGTCACACACTTCTTCAGTTAATTGTTCACCGCCTAACATAACACATTTAACGTTTTTAAAAGCATCTGCAAATTCTCTATTATCTAAGTATGTATGTAACCTTGTCGGTGTACAATGAACACAATCAATTTTGTTTTGCGATATCAAATCAGCTAATAAGTTCGTGTTAGTCAATTCTTTTTCGCTTGCAAGCACAATGGATTTATTCAACAAAAAAGATAGAATTATTTCAAAAATAGAGATATCAAACGTGATTGTACCGCAAGCAAGAACAACCGTGCAGTTTTCTAAGATGTAGTGTTGCAAATTATTGGTAGTATTGTTGTTACAAAAATTTGCTAAGTTACTGTGAGTGATAGCGGCACCTTTAGGCTGACCTGTTGAGCCAGAAGTATAGATGCAATAACATAAATTACAGCTTGACATATTTACACAAGGATTTGAAGAAACTTCATTACCAAGTAATTCCTTTATATTGTCTTCTGTAACAAACAACTTTGCCTTGCTATCCGCAAGCATATAGTCAGTTCTATCCTGCGGGTAGTCTGGATCAACAGGCAAATATGCCGCACCGGCTTTTAGGATGCCGAGCATTGTTGAAATAAGATGACTTTTTCTCGGCAGAGCAAACGCAACGATATCGCTAACACCAATGCCTTTTTCAATAAGCGCATGAGCGATACGGTTGGCTTGTTCGTTCAGTTCGGCATAAGTGAGAGTTTTATCGCAAGCAATAACGGCAACCTTATCGGGCGTCTTTGCAACCTGTTCCTCAAACAACTGATGAACACACTTATCTCTTGGGTAATCGACAGCGGTATCGTTAAATTCATAGAGTAGTTTATTTCTCTCTTGGTCGGTGATTGCGGAAATATCCATCAATGTCGTTTTAGCATCAACCATCTGTGTAAGAATCAGCTTGTAACCATCAATGAATCTCTGCATAGTGCGCTCTTTGTAGAGGTCGGTACAGTATTCTGCCATGATAACAACATCGTTATCACGAGGCATTACGTTAAATGTAAAATCATATTTTGATGTTGTTATGGGTACAGGCAATAATTTTGCCTTTTTATCACCAAATACTACATCGGTCATTTGTTCACTCTGATATGCGAACATCACATTAAACAACGGATTGCGGTCGGGAGTATGAATATCCAGTTTCTTTATAAGTTCGCCGTATGGATAGTCTTGATGGTTAATAGCATTGATGGAGTTTTCTTTTACCTCTTGCAAAAACTCTGTTACAGTTTTTGTGCCAACGGGTTTATTACGCATAGCAATAGTATTAACAAACATACCGATGGTATCAAGATACTTTGCATCTCTGCCACTAATCGGCATACCGACAACAATATCCTCATTACCGCTGAATTTAGACAATAGGATATTAAACCCACTCATATAGAACACATAAGGGGTGATGTTTTGCTTTTTACAAAAAGCGAGTATTTTATTATGTAATTCGATATCTACAGAATCATAAATTGCTCTGCCGTTAAAGCTTTGTTTTTGTCCACGGTGATAGTCAGTATTGATTTCTAAAACAGGCACTTCATCACTATAGACAGACAACCAGTATTTTTCACTCTCGGTATGATTCTGTTCTTGAACGGCAAACCGCTTGTACTGAACAGGTGCGTTTTCAATACTTCTGCCCATATACAACTCGTTGAGTTCATTTAAGAACACAGGCATAGAACCGCCGTCGGTAATGATATGGTGCATATCAATCATTATAGTGTTTTCATACACACCAACACGCAAAAGTGGTGCTATCCCAAGGTCAAATGGATGAATAAACGCCGTTATATCATCACTATCTAAAATTTCAACATTACACTCAGCATGGTCGTTAATAACCTGAATAATATTACCATTTTTGTTTTCAAAATGCGTACGCAAACTCTCGTGGCGTGCAATAAGTTTATTAACTGCATTTTGCAGACGGTCGATATCAACATTATCCACCTTAAACACATACGGTACGTTATAGGTGGTACTGCCACTATTCATACTTTGTGCAGTATAAACACGCATCTGCGCATCGGTTGCAGGGATATCACCCGAATAATCAAACGCTTCTTGCTCTGTTTCTGTGACAGCTAGTTTTTCGGCAAGTTCTTTAACAGTATCACATTCAAAAATGGTCTTTGTATCGGTATGGTAACCGCTCTTTTCGAGTTTGGAGATAAGTTCAATTGCCTTTAAGCTGTCCCCACCGACATCAAAGAAGTTATCCATAATGCCAACCTTATCAATACCGAGTGTTGCTTCAATAGCAGACACAAGTATTCTTTCTTGCTCGGTCGTAGGCGCAACATATTCCACATCGGTTTGGGTAGCATACAAATCCACTTCTGGCAATGCCTT
>CAZSIL010000037.1:0-10619 GCA_964607025.1 uncultured Eubacteriales bacterium | reverse complement strand
CAGTAGGAATCGAACCTACAACTAGCCCTTAGGAGGGGCTTGTTATATCCATTTAACTATGTAGGCATACATTATTATATAAGATTTTAACCTAAAAGCCGTGTTTTGTCAAGAAACACGGCTTTTAAAATTTAAAGGAAATTTAGTTTGTATCGATGCGCCGCAAGAGTGCGGCGCACTCTACGTGCGCGGTGCGTGGAAACAAATCAACGGGGGTGTACTCGGCAAGTTTATAGCCGAGTTTTGAAAGCACCGCAATATCGCGGGCAAGGGTGGAACTATCGCACGAAACGTATACAATTCTTTCGGGAGTAAAATCGTTAGCTATCGTGTTAAGTAATTCCACATCGCAACCTTTTCTTGGAGGGTCAACTATTACAACATCGGGTTTTTCACCGCGTTTTGCTAATTGTTCGGCGGCTTTTGCAGCATCACCACATATAAATTCAGCGTTATTAATGCCGTTAATTTCGGCATTGATTTTAGCATCACGTACGGCATCGGGGATAATCTCAACCCCGATGATTTTTTTAGCTTTTTTTGCCATTGAAAGCCCTATCGTTCCCGCGCCGCAATACAAATCGAGCACTGTTTTGCCTTTTGGCTCGGCATATTCGGCGGCTTTTTCATACAATTTTTCCGCCATATCGCGATTAACCTGATAAAACGACAGTGGGGAAATCCGAACCTTTACACCGCACAGTATATCGGTAATATATGTATCTCCCAAAAGAGTTACACATTTATCTCCCAAGATAACGTTGGTGTCTTTCTTGTTTATGTTTAACTGCACACTTTTTAATTTTTCACCCAAAAGGTTTTTGAGGCGGTTTACCAAAACATCGGATTTTGGAACGGTATCGCCGTTTATTACAAGCACCGCCATTAACTCTCTTGTTTTGGCGGCTTGGCGAAGATAAATATGCCGCACAAGGCCTAAGTGGGTTTCTTCATTATAAATAGATATATTATTTTCTTTTATCCAATCGGTTATAACCGAACAAATATCCGCAAAAACTTCGGGCTGTAGAAGACAGTTTTCATTTTCGATTACTCTATGTGAGTGGGTGCCGAAAAAACCGACGTTACCGTTTTGGCTTATTGGGTATTGCGCTTTGTTTCGGTAGCCGTAAATATTTTCAGCGCCGATTATGGACTTGGGAGGCATATCAATTCCGCCGATACGTTTTATTGAATTGTATACCTTATCTTGTTTTATCTCGCACTCGGCGGCGTAAGAAATGTGCCTATAAACACAACCGCCGCAACGGCTGAACACATCGCAATCGGGGTCGGCGCGACAGGGCGCAGGGGTGAGAATTTCCACTGCTTTGCCGTAGGCGTATGCTTTTTTTACCTTTAATATTTTTACTCGTACGGTGTCGCCCTTGGCAGTGAGTGGCACAAAAACCGCCATACCGTCAAAATGTCCAACACCGCTGCCTGTTGAAGCATATCCGTCAATTTCGAGTATTATCTCATCGTTCTTTTTCATTTATATCACACTACTGTTTCGGTAAATTTTTTAAGTTCTCTTTTAAGTCTGGAAACGGGAAGTCCCACGATATTGAAAAAGTCGCCGTCAATTCGTTTTACAAGTGTGGAGCCAAAGCCCTGTATTCCGTAAGCGCCCGCTTTATCAATATATTCATTTGTATCTAAATATTCTTCGATGTCGGTATCACTTAAAGGATAAAACTCAACAAGCGAAGTTACAGAAAAACTGTAAGTTTTGCCATTTTTACAAAATGCGCAACCTGTTATTACTTTGTGCGTATTACCAGAGAGTAATTTAAGCATCATTTTAGCGTCTTCTCGGTCCTTCGGCTTACCGAGCATTATATCACCCAAAAACACAGCTGTGTCCGAGCCGATAACGAAATCATCGGGGTGTTTTTTGCCTATATGCATACATTTTTGCACCGAAAGAAACTCTGGAGCAAACAAGGGGTCGATACCTTTTGGTAAAATTTCTTCAATATCGGCGGGTAAACATTTAAAATTTGGCAGTATTAATTTTAAAAGTTCCTGACGCCTTGGTGACTGTGACGCGAGTATGTATTCCATAAAAATTACCTCATTTTTTTGTTATCTACTCGATTATTCTACCACAAACCGAGAAAAAGTACATTAATTTTTAAAAAAATAGGTCAAAAAAGTAAAGATGTCGGTGAATGTCGCAAAATGATTCGCTATAATACGTGGCGTAGGGCGAGCCGAACAAACGTCGGTTGCCCATTTTGAGTCGGGAGGAATCGATTTGGCAAAAAGCAAAACGCTTAAAGAGATAATGCTATCACTTTTAAAGCAAAAGGCGAGTGATGAAGAAATACAAAAATTAAATGAACTTGGTTTCAACATCAAAAGCCCCACTAAGCAAACCGTTATTATGGCGGCGCTTTATAAAAAAGCGGCGGGTGGGGATTTAAGTGCAATAAAAGAATTGCGCTCTATTGTGTCGGACGGTGCTACCGATAGTTTATATTCGGGGGTGGTGATGATAGTAGATGATATCAAAAATTAAAATTTCAGATATTGTGGGTGGTGGCTACGACGATTACTGAAACGATAAACACCGCTACCGAGTGTTAAAAGGAGGCAAGGGTTCCAAAAAATCGACCACAACGGCGCTGAATCTGATATACCGACTTATGAAATATAAAGGCAGTAATCTATTGGTAGTCCGCGCGGTTATGAATACACACAGGGACTCAACCTTCGCTCAACTTAAATGGGCGCAGGAAAAATTGAACGTTGCGCATCTATGGCAAAATACAGTGTCTCCAATGGAAATGGTGTATAAACCCACAGGGCAAAAAATACTTTTTCGCGGTTTTGATGACGTTTTAAAACTCGCATCAACGACAGTCAATACGGGGCATTTGTGTTTTGTGTGGATTGAGGAGGCGTTTGAAATCGAGCGCGAAGAAGATTTTGAAAAACTCGACTTATCGGTGCCAAGAGGCCGCGTATCTGGTGGACTTTTTAAGCAAACAACACTTACTTTTAACCCTTGGAGCGAAAAGCATTGGCTTAAAAAACGTTTTTTTGATACAAAAAGTAAAAACGTTTCGTGCTATTCAACAAACTATCTTTGCAACGAGTTTTTGGACGGTACCGATAGGGCGGTTTTTGAGAGCATGAAAAATTCAAATCCGTCGCGTTACAGTGTGGCGGGACTTGGTAATTGGGGAATTGCCGATGGGCTGGTCTTCGAAAATCACGTAGCCGAAATTCCTAATATACAAAGAGAGCAATTATGGAAGTGGCGGCACTTTTTCGGGCTCGATTACGGATATACGTCGGACCCCACAGCATTTATTGCCATTATGGTTAATCCCATAGATAAACTGATTTACATATACGATGAGTTTTATAAATGCAGGATGCTTAATTCAGATATAGCCGAAATGATAAAGAAAAAGGGTTATGCAAAAGAGCGTATACGCGCCGACTGTGCCGAGCCAAAAAGCAACGATGACCTAAGGAGATTGGGGATCTCCCGCATTATGCCGTCCTTGAAGGGTGCGGACAGTATTATAAACGGAATTACCAATATTTGCGAATACAAAATTTACGTAAATCCTAAGTGCGTTAATACTTTAAAAGAACTATCAAGTTACGTATGGAATAAAAAAACGGCGGGTAACCGAGCGTTACCCATAGATAAAAATAATCATTTAATGGATGCGCTAAGATACGCGTTTGAAGACGTAAAACTCTTTCATCCCGAAAGGGAAGAAGGAGTGGCACATACGGCAAACAGCGGTATAACGCGCAATGACATAAACGGAGGTTGGAATTAATGTTAATAGTAGCTTTAATTATGACAGGATTTGCCTTTTTCCTTTTAGGGATAATTTTAGGCAATATTTACAGTGGTAAAAAAGGACCGAAAATAGCCCCTAAACACTCGGCGAACAAAATGAGCGTATCGGCGGAATATCGTGACTTTTTTAACTATGACGGCAGTGAACAGGCGTAACGCCTTTATATAGAAAGGAGATTTTTTATGAGTAAAATACAAACTGAAGGTGCGGCGGCGCTACCAGACACCGTCGCGGCTGACGGCGTAACCGAAGCTTTGGACACCACACCGAAAACTATCGGTACCGAAAAAAATGACTGGAAGGTCTGCGTAAAATTCAATAAGGAAATGCGCGAACTGTCTATGGAAGAGGCGTCTGTTCTGGCACAAAAGGGGCTCAAATACGATACGGTGAGCGGGGACCTTGAACGGCTTCGCGTTCTTGCTAAATCAGGTGGCAAGAATATTACCGACTTTATTACCGAACTCGAAAACCAAAAAAGAAATGCCCACAAAAATGACTTAATGGAAAGTTGTTCGGGAAACAGCGAGTTGGTAGACCGTATTATTGAGCTTGAAGGGGAAAATCAAGCCGATGAAATTTTAGGACTCTCGGAATTAATGAGTGAGTTTCCTGAAATTAAATCGAAGGATGATGTACCTTCATCGGTTCTCGACGCAGTAGAAATCAAGGGTGGAAATTTGTTTGATGCGTATCTAAGATACCTCCATCAGCAAACACGCCAAGCCAAACGGCATATAGAAGAGCGGGGGAGAATCGCAAAGAGCAGTGTAGGTTCACAACTAGGGCGCGGTGATACCACGTCCGAAATAAATAACGAGTTCATAAAAGGACTCTGGAATTAAAAAGGAGAAAATAATATGTCAATCAATTCATTGGAAACAGCGACAAAATATTCGGCTGAGCTTGATAAGCTTTTTTCACAGAAAAGCGCTACCGGTTTCTTTGCCGATAACGCTTTCGGCAAAAAGTTCGTAGGCGCCAAAACGGTTATTATCCCCGATATTAATTTTCAGGGATTAGCCGATTACAACCGCGATACAGGTTTCACCCGCGGTGCAATTACAGTATCTAACACATCTTACACAATGCAGATGGACCGCGCCCGTTCTTTGCAGATTGACCGCGAAGATATGGACGAAACAGGTGTTGCAAATCTTGCAGGTAAAATCTTAGGCGAGTACGTTCGCACAAAGGTTGTTCCCGAGTGTGATGCCTATGTAATCTCTAAACTCGCAGGACTTGCTGCTACTCGTAGCAACTTAATTTCGGGGGATATCACTCACCCGTTTGAAACACTTTGCGCACTTATTAAAGAGGTACAAAAAGAAGTTGGCTACGATGAGGAACTTGTAGCGTTTATCGATGGTGGTATCTATGCACTTTTGCAGAACACTCCCGAGATTTCCCGTCAGATTATTGTAAGCGATTTCAAACAAGGTGATATTAATCTTCGTGTAAATTCCATAAACGGTGTAGCGCTTATTCCCGTTATGGCGGAGCGTATGAGAACCGCTTATGAGTTCAAAGACGGTGCAGCAGGTGGATTCGTACCTGCAGACAACAGCAAATCGGTTTATATGATGGTTTGCCCAAAGAAAGGAGCACACCTTGTACGCAAAACCGAAAATATGCGTATTTTCACACCCGAACAGAACGTAGATGCCGATGCATATAAGTTTGATTACCGCATCTATTACGATGTTTTCGTAAAGAAAAGCGGCCTTGATGCTATCTGGGCTTGGTTATCTCCCGAAGTTTCTATTACCGCTCAGCCCGAAAGTGTAACCGTTAACGAAGGCAATATCGCTGAAGAATTAACCGTTACTGCCGTGGCAGACGGTGCAGAACTTACTTATCAGTGGTATAAAGCCGCTGATGCGTCAGGTAATGATGCCGTTAAAATTGCAGGTGAGAATTCTGCAAGTTTAGCGCTTGATGAAACACTTACAGAAGGTGAATATTACTACTTTGTAAAAATTACAGTAGATGGTATCGGCACAGTTGTTTCGGATGTTGCAACAGTTACTGTAGAATAATTTAAACGGTTCTGCGCCCTTCGGGGTGCAGAACTTATCGGAAAGCAGGGATAAACAAATGAATTACAGTCCGACACAGATATATGCAGAATATAGGAAAGGTGTTGAATCTAAAAACAGTATAGGCACTAAGGGCTTATATGAGCAAAATAAAATCAACGAGCGATTTTACGTAGGTGACCAATGGTATGGTGCTAAATGCTCGAATGACCGTCCGCTTGTACGCCACAATATAATCAAGCGTATAGGTGACTATAAAATGTCGGTGCTTTTATCGGGCCCCATCAGTATTTCTTATTCGGCCGAAGGTGTGCCCGAAACCTTGGGGATTCGCGATAAGGTTAATGATTACAGAAAACAGTTGTCGGCGGGTAAAAGTGTTCCTGCCGCGCATCTTACCGATACCGAAGAAGTAGCACTTGTAATGTCGGCACTTAATGACTATCAAAAGGTAACCGCTGAGCGATTAAAACTTGGCATTTTAGCCGAAAAAGCACTTAAAAATGCCTATATCGGCGGAACAGGTATTATATATACATATTGGGACCCTAACATTTCTACGGGACTTTACGCCGATGATACCAAAAAGGTTGCTATTAGAGGCGATATTATGTCCGAGGTGTTACAAATAGAAAACGTATATTTTGGCGACCCGTATATAGAAGATATACAAAAACAGCCATATATTATTATTGCTACAAAGAAAAGTGCCGATGAGATTCTAAGAGAATCTCTTCAGTATTCTAAAAATCCACAGTTCGATATTAACGACTATGGGGTTGACGAAAAAATAACGGTGCTTACTCGACTTTGGAAAGAATACGACGAACAGGGCAATTATAAAATTTATGCCTGTCGCGTTACCGAGAAGGCGGTAATAAGGGATAAATGGGATATAGGCGTCAGGTTATATCCGTTGGCTAAATTCTGTTGGGAAACCAGAAACAACAGTTGTTATGGCGACAGCGAAATCACTTATTTGATACCAAATCAGATAGCCATAAACCGTATGATAACATCGGGTGTGTGGTCGGCAATGACTACGGGTATGCCGACAATGGTGGTAAACGGGGATATAATTGACGGTGAAATCACCAATGACCCGGGACAAATAGTCAAAATTTACGGTACATCGGATGACGTTGCAAATGCCATCAGGTATGTATCTCCACCCGATAATGCGGGAAACTTTTCAGGTATTGTAGAGCCGCTTATAAGCAATACCTTAGCGCAAAATGGCGCTAATGCGGCGGCGCTAGGGGACGTTAATCCTGATAATACTTCAGCAATAATTCAACTTCGTAATGCTGCAAAACTACCTCTTGCAATGCTGGAAACCAGATATTTTGCTTTTCTTGAAGAGGTATCGCGTATATGGGCGGAATTTTGGATTATGCAGTACGGACACCGCCGTATAAAGATTAACGACCAAAACGGAGTGTGGTATTTGGATTTTGAGGGTGAGCGCTATAAAGACTTAATTATAAACACCACTGCCGAGATTTCTTCAGGCGCATCGTTTAGTGAAGAAACAACGGTGAGTGTATTGGATAATTTGCTCAGTAAAGGTGCTATAACACCGATTCAATACCTAAAGCGTCTGCCAAAGGGTATGATACCGAATATCAGCGAATTAATTAAAGAAATGGAGGGGACAGATGTTGACAGTAAAGGAAGTTTATAACGAAACAGTAACTCTCTTAGGTATTAACGATTATGGAGAAAATCTTAATAATTCCGATGCATTTCAAAAGAATTTCTTGTGTTGCTTAAACAAGGTTATACTTGATTTATCCGATACCGCTTCCGATATTAAATCATTAAGCGGAAACATTGAGTTGTCCGCCATTTCAAAGTCGGCGCTGTGCAACGGTACGGCTATGTGGTTGGCTCTGATTTTGGGGGATACACAAAAACAGGCGTTTTTCGCCAACGTCTATAGTTCTATGAGAACCCGCGCTAAGTCAACCTTAGGGCAGGTTTGTGATACCTTGCCGCGTTAAGGGGGGACTTTATGAAATATCCTAAACTTGAAATTAAAAAAGAAAAAAAGTTTACGGTCGACGGTTTTAACAGTGGTATGGATTTATTGAGAGAAGATACAACGGTTGCCGACTGTAAGAATATGATATATTCGGCGGATGCCATTATTAACCGTCCTAATATGAAACTTACCGAAGGCAAATCTTTTTATAACGAAGATGAGAATCATATTAATGAAACCGATATTTGCAATGCATCGGTTTTCTTAAATGGTAAATATTATCAAGTTGCAGTTTTTTCGAGCGAGGAGCCAACACAGTATATGGTTTATAACTTCTATTTATTAAGTGAAGACGGAAAGACGTTAAAGATAGCACCGCTTAACTTCACTCGCTCATCAAACAAAGAATATAATCGTCCTGAGTCTATAACCGTGTTTTCGGCAACTCAAAAATTAGGTTGCGGAGTTTATGCGCTTGTGAGTGTGCATAATGCACTCGCTCAAAACAAAGAAGAAGCATATTCTCTTAAAATGTATGAACTCAGCGCAGAACTCAACGAGTGGATTACAATTAATCCCGATGATATGTATATACCCGAATATATGGTTGACGGCAGGGGTTATCTTTACAGTCAATCGGGTATGACGCTTCCTGAACCATCTTATAAAGAGCCGATAAATATGCTGAATAATTCTTTTAAATGCACCTATACATCAGACGGTGTATCGACTTGGTTCGAACTTCCTCCCGGGCTTATTAAGGAAGGTTATCTTGAGTATTTTAACTGTAAAGTTTATTTAGAGGAAGACAAAGTGCTCTCTTTTACAGTAAATCCCAACACTAACACATCGCAAACGATAACTCATAACGGAGAAATAATTTATGCAACCTTTGTGCCATCGGGCGGATTTTTACGATTTAAAAATTTTATACCGCCATTGGTTGCCGATAAAGATAATAATATCGTGGTTACAGTCAGAATAAAAAGTCCCGAAAACGATATAAAATTTGCATCTATGGATAAGAGTATTTGGTATTCTTCACGCGAAGCGGGAGCATATTTATGCCTCGCAGGAAATAAATATCACCCATCGCGAATTTGTGTGAGCGCAAAGGATAATCCACTCTATTTTCCCGAGGGCAACAGTTATTTGGTTGGCAACCCATCACAAAAAATTACGGGACTTGCGCGTCAGAATAAGGATTTGGTAATTTTTAAGGAAAAGGAAATATATTGTGCCGATTGTGCATCTAATAAATTTTCGGTAACGCACCTACATGCCAGTATAGGTTGTGATTTACCCAAAACCATAGCACTTTGCGAAAACCGTTTGGTATGGGCAAACAGTGACAACAAGGTATATACACTTAATGCCCTTAGTGATTACGGCGCGGTGGCTGTATATCATATGTCGCGTTCAATAGATGAGAATTTAGAGAACGAGGATTTTTCCGCTGCCGCATCTTGCTATTGTAACAGGAAGTATTTTCTGTTTTTGAAAAACAAGGTTTACGTGCTGGATTTATCTGGTACACTGCTGCAAACCAATCGAGAATTTGTAACTGCGGCGGCGTGGTTTTACTGGGAATTTCCCGATGCGGTTTTGGTAAAAGCCGCGTATGCAGGTAAAAACTCTGTGAATACGGTTTGCGCTATTGAGGACAGCGCGTATTATTATATGGCTTCACTTAGTGGGCAAGATGGCATCGATGAATATTTGGATGCCGCGCTTGCAATTCAGCGAAAGGTTACCGAAAGCACACTCACAACGGGATGTTTTTATGATAATAACTACTATGATAAAAAATTATTCACAAAATTATTTTTAGGCGTTTTTGCCGAGCGAGATGTGTTTATAGAACTTGATAACGAAACAGGTGATACTGTTAAAAATGTTGTCATAAATATTAAATATAACGGCAAAAAATCATCGTATTATTACAAAATTTTACCGCTTGTAAGGTGCTTAGGGATTAGCGTTAAAATCAGAGCGTACGGCAATATAAAACTTAACAAGCTAACGTTTATGTATAAAGAAACGGTATAGCAAGAAAGGGACGGCATGAGAAGGATACTTGTATTTGTAATTACATTTTGCTTATTGTTTACGGGATGCAAACAAAAGACACTGCAAAACGACAACCCACCTGAGCAAAAAGGAGAAATGATAGGGGTTTGGTTAACATATAGTGAATTGGGCAATTTTGCAGAGAAAAACTTTGAAGAAGAGTTTGATAAATGCATAGAAAAATGCAAGGATATGGGTATAAATAATATATTCGTCCACGTCCGTCCCTTTTGTGATGCGGTATATAAAAGTGAAATTTATCCGCAAAGCAAATACGTAGAAGCGTACAATGGTGATGCGCTCGAATATATGGTAAATGCTGCGCATAAATGTGGTATAAAAATACACGCATGGATAAATCCGTATAGGGTATCGATGGTGAGTAATGATATAAACACTTTACCCGTTGACAGTCCTGCAAAGCAGTGGCTTACAGATGATAACACAGAAAACGATAAAAATGTATGTATAACAGAAAATGGTATATATTTGAATCCAGCCGAAAACGAAGTAAAAAAACTTATATTAAAGGGTGTCAGGGAGATTATTGAAAACTATTCGGTGGACGGGGTTCATTTAGACGATTATTTTTATCCCACCACCGCTGTATCTTTTGATGAAACGTCCTATGGCGAATATAAACAAACGGTACATGTGCCGCTTGATTTAGGCGACTGGCGGCGGCAAAATGTAAAT
>CAZSIL010000036.1:0-10972 GCA_964607025.1 uncultured Eubacteriales bacterium | reverse complement strand
TATACTCTTTAAGAGCCAAAATGTCAATAGAACGAACGATATTACCCTGTCCGTCATAGACATATTTGTAATGAGCGGTGAGTTCATCCGAAGAGTTATACCACTTTTCTGCAATCATCTGACCTACACTGTTATAGGTAGCTTTCATAATATCGCCGTTAGCGTAAGTCATCTGCTTAAGACGGCCGTTACCGTTCTTGTAGGTGTACTTAACAAGTTTTTCGTCCTTGCCATCAACACCGATAGATTCAAGGTTGTGGAACTGGTTGTATGCAAGGACATACTTCATACCGTCGCCACGAACGATTTCGGTCATATTATCAAATGCATCATAGGTGTAGGAAACGTTGGCAAGCTCGGTACCGTCAGCATCCTTGCTTGTAACCTTGGTAGTTTTACCCGTAGCATCATACTCATATGCAGTCTTGTTGCCGCAGCGGTCGGTTATCTCTTCATTGCGAGAAGTTTCCTCATCAACAGTATATGTAGTAATATTACCTCTTGAATCGGTCTCGCTTATAAGGTCGTTACCTGCATTTTCGGCGCCGTTGCAATCGGGAGTAAATCCAAATGCACGGTAGATAGTACCAAATTCGCCGTCGGTAAAGGTAGTTTCGGTAAGAGCATTACCAAAGGCATCCTTCACCTCCTCAAAAGTAGGAGTGGTATCTGTGGTTTCTTCTGATACTTCCTCTGTTACGTTCACTTCGTCATCTGTTTCAGAGGCAAAATCCGTTGCAGGAAGATAGGTTTCAATACTGTTGCGGACAAGCTGAATATCATCAAAGTAAACTGTACCGCTGTTATACGAGTAGTCACAATATACGGTAATATTTTTAACAGTTCTATACTTGCTTTTTGAGAACTGAATCGATGCAAACTGCCATTCCTCAGTACAAGGCGAGAAGTCAGCGTTGAATTTCTCGGTTCCGTATTCCTTATACGTTGTATCGTAATATTTAATTTCTGCACGAAGTCTGAAAGTAGGAGTTTCTGTGTTGTAGCGCTTATGGGTCGGCAAACCATATCCCTTTGCCCAACCTGAAAGTGTAAAGGTTTCTCGGGTCGAGCGGCTGTGCTTAACCTCTACCTCCTGAGACATCCAATTAACAGTTTCAAGGTCGCCTGTCATCATAAGCGAACGGCTCATATTAAACTTAGTATCGGTAGAAAATACAGGCTCGCAGAATTCGCTCCAACCATAAGATTCTCTCTCAAAGTTGCCGTTTTCAAGCATATTGTATGCGTTTGCATAGGGATTGTTTTCAAGCTGTGCGGCATCGACATATACTGTGCCCTTACCATTTACAAGAATCTGCACCTGAACGCTCTTGGCTTCGGCAAGTTCAAAAGGAACGATAAGTCTGGTATATTCGCTATCATACTTGGAAAGAAATTCACTGACACCAAGAATATTGCCCGAGTCATCGATAACACGGATAAACGCACCCGCATCAGTACCCTCGAAAGAGGATACTACAGACATATATACCGAGAACGTGTACTGACCAGCAGGAAGCGTATCAGTCGCCTGATAAATGCCGTTTTCAGTGGAGTTTTCCTGAACGCTTTGCATACGTAAAACCTTAGTGCCGAACTTTACGCGGGATTCTTTTTCAAACGTATTGAACTCAAAATCCTCGCTGTTGCCCGTCATAGCCGACCACGTATCAAGAGACTCGAAGTTGTGGTCGGTAATGAGGTTGTTGATATTGCTCACAACACCCACACCACCGTCACTCGAATAGGGATGAATACCGCTTCCCCCACCTTCTACACCGGTGTTTCCGGTATCCTCAGAATAAACGTATTCGCTGACGATATTGCCATCATCATCAAAGGTATAAACAGTTTTAATTATGTTATTGGCAGTTTCGCCCTCGTCGACGTCCTTCTGCTCGGCAGTATTCACAATAGTTCTGCCCGATGCTACTGAATAAGAATAGCTGGAGCTTACGCCTATAGAACCATCTGATCCGTACTCTTTCATGCTTGAAACACGGGAGCCAATAAATGCATATACTACCTTGTACACGCTGTTATCCTCCTCGTCAAGCAACAACACCGTTTTGGGTTTACTAGCGCTGTAGGTAATAGACGCCTTCTTACCGTCGGGATAAGTAATTGTGCTGAGCAGGTTATCGGAATAAGTATATAAAATCTTGCTTCCGTCGGGCGCAGTTATAGAGGTAAGGAAACCGTCTGTGCTATAAGCAAACCAGAAGTCACGACCCGCACCGTCAGTAACTGATGTAATTTTGTTATCGGTATAGGTAATATCCATATGGTTGCCTGACGAATCAGTCACCTTAGTAAGTCTTCCTATATCGTCAAACAGATAAACATCCTCGCCCTGCTTCAGCGTGCGCTGCTGGGGATCGTACAGCATATCACCGCCATCCACGTCTGCATAAAGGTTGTAGCTCTCAGAATCACTCACGTCTACTACCTGTTCGGGATTCATCTTGAAATAGGTTTCTTCACCATTCTCGCCCGTAAAGATATAGCCGTCAAAGCGCATTTTTTCGTTTTCTAATTCTTTAGCAGTCCATTCTACAGGCAGTTCATCAACATATACCATACTCTGCATAATGTTAAGCTTAAAACCGTTACCTATATTCATTGCAGAAAAATCAGCAACAGGAAGCTTGATACTGCTGTTAGCGGTATACTGATAACTAAGCAACGCACTGTTATAAAGATGCTTGATTGTAACAGGCATACGGTTACCTGCCCAAGCAAAGTCTTCAGACTCAAACATCAAGTTTCCGCACTGAAGGTCAACACTTCCCTGACCGAATCTGCCGAGCTCATGAGTATGTGTACGATATGAGGTATTTACACCGTAGTTCGATTCGTAGGTAATGATAAACTGAGGTGCATAAGCACCGCCGTAAGAACTGCCGTAGAGTACGATATTGCTGTAAGATTTGAGTGTCTCATCCGTCATCTTGAGAACAAGATTATTGATGCTTGTCTCACCCTTATTCACCATATCTACAAGTGTGGTTACGTCGAATGTATAGCTTACAACCTCACCATCTTCAGAGGTGGTTTGTATATTCGCAAAATCTATCAAATCAGAACTATGTACAGGTGTATATTCACCCGTGCTGATTTCATCGTTCACACGGTAAAGACCGAAATTAGAACATTCTCCGCCCTCACCTGTATAGGAGGCTTGATAGAATTTGAGCTCCGCCTTTTTAATTCTCGGATTTCGAGGAAGCGTAGGCATATTGAAACTCATATACATACGATTAGCAATGCAGATGCCGGCTTTTTCGGTTGTACCTATCGAGTGCAAAGAAGCAGTGCAAAGGTTATCGTCTTCCCAACTGTATGTAGTCATAGCTGTGCTTCCGCTCACCTGAATTTGAGGGTCAATCACAACCGGGAACGCGCGTCCTTCTGTGTTCATCCACTCACTGTCTGCTACAACATTAAGAATCATGTCGCCGTTTGCGGTATTTTTAACCTCGTAAGACACCGCGGTAGAAACCTCGCCATTTTCATCTGTCATAAAAGGGGCGGGAATAAAGAAAACCTCTTCTCCCGTCTCGTTGCTGATGAAACCTATACGCTTATTAGCCTCGTCAAAATCAACCGTAACGTTTTCCTTACGAATAACGAACGGATATCGGTAAATATCCGATTTGTCCTTTACAACGATATTTTCTTTAACACCGTTGCCTGTGACGGAATACTCATAGTCAGAGCCATTCTGAACGTCTGCGAATACAAGCACATCAAAGCTTTCGGCACCGTCCCTGGTCTTTTTGCAAAGTTCGGGTGCAACACCCTTGTTTCTCTGCTTGCTGTTTTTCTTTGCAGATACTGTAACGCGGTGCATACCGCTCTCAACCGAGAAGATTTCATCATTTTCCTCTTCTTTACTGAATTTAGCAATAAAGTGATTCTTACCGCATACAAAATGTCTGCCGTCCTCTTCCTCGACAAGAGTATTATCTACGTCATCAAAAGTATTTGTGTTCTCATCGAACACGTGAACAGTCTCGGGATAAAACACCGCCTGTTCCGATCCGTCACTCATTCGATAAACCTTGCGGTCCTTCTCTCTGAGGTCAAGGATTTCACTAATTCGGGAAGCTTTCTTAGGTTCGGTTTTAACCGTTTCAGCAATCTCCTCATCAGTTTTCTTGTCGATGAGTGCATCGTTTTCTTTGTGTGTCTCATCGGACGAAATTGTTTCGGGCGCAAGATAAATTTCTTCCGCACCAATTTTTTCATTTTTCATAATTTTTTCCTTTCTTTTTTAAAAATATATTGTTTTTTTGCAGCTGCATTTTAATTATAAAAAATAACCCTGACAGTTTTTGTCAGGGTTAAAAAATTTTTTTAAAATTTTATTAAAAAAATAAAAAGCGGTAGACTTTCGCCTACCGCCCTTTTAAGAAAGAGGTAAAATCGGTTTCGTTCAGGAGACAAGAGAACCGTCCCCATGTCTCCTATAGTCGTAAAGTACTAGTCACAATATTAAACCGTGATAATTACAAATGATAAAAGACTAGAAATTAGAGCAATCTGCAACATTTCAAATTTGAATCCGCTAAGTAATTCTGAAATATTGTTGATGTGTAACGAAAAAAGCAATGCCATAAACGCAATAACGCTCAATATACAACAAAGTATGCTTACAATTACCCGCCAGACAGGAATATTGTTCCATGCAGCAAATAAGCACGATACATAAACAACAACCAACGCACTCAAAGCAATTACCGCAAACCAAAAAAATACTTTTTTCATCAAACTCTCCTGCGCTCCTAATATTATATGTTCAGCCATCTTCGAACAGCCTTCACCCAGCTCTCGCCCGGTTTTCTGGACAACTTTTTCACAAAGCTATTTATCACAAACTTAATTCCTCGCACCGCCCATGTAACAATATTTCTTACAATTGGACTTTTTAACTTTTTGAACAATTTCGGAAGGCGCGCATGTTTAGCTAGTTTTGCAAATTTTGCCCACCCTGAAATATAACCACCAATAGCACCTAAAGCGGCAGCAGTGGCAACGATACCAGCAAAAGCCCACCAGTTGAGATTTCTCATTCCAAGCCAATATTCAACGAAATAAGATAGCGCAGATATTAATGCCCCCGTAATCGCTCCTATTATTGCATGAGCAATAAATCCAGTACTATCCTTTTGATTAACAGGATCATTAAATACATGTGAAGACAAGTTCAATCCCAACACAATATCGTTGGTAATTGTGAGCATTATCACTTCATCAGCATTGATCCACCGACCGATCTCAGGATCGTAATAACGACTGGATACATAGTAGAGTCCTATCTCATTAACAAAGTGCTATCTTCATTTATAAAACAACTAATTATTAGTAATATAATAAACGGGCCAAAGCATTTACGTTTATATTATATTCTTTTTTTATGTTTATGTAAAGCAGAAAAATAGGCAGAACGGACTTTATTGCCGTCTGCCTATTTTTCACCCGAAATTTTTATCAAAGGAATATGTTATTATAATATCGCGTTTTGGTCCGTCTTCAGTTACGAGAGTCTCTCCAACCTCTATCTTTTGAATTAATTGGGATACTAAATTTTCGTCAATATTTTTAATATCAAAAAAATCGTTTAATAATTCATCTATTTCCTTTTTGTCAATATCATAATTTGTTTCACCACATTCAATTAAAGTCAAACGCTGTGTCAATTCACATTGTTTGCTTATTAAATCATTTAACATCGGCAAGTTTGATGTCGGGCTCAAACTACTTTTATTTGAAGCTTTACGAATATCTGAAATGCTTTTTTTGACTGAAGAAAGCTCTTTAAGTATTTTATCTTTCTCTTCTTTTGCCATTTCATCTCTTTTGTGCTCTAAAAGTTTTAGCTTTACATCTTCAAAAACTTGAGAATTTTTGACTTCATTAAAAAGCTGTTGGATCCTTGCAAGTATTTCATCATACAAGTCATCGTAAAGTACCGCATGATAATGTGTGCATTCTTCAGGGTTAGTATAATGTTTAAAGCATTTTAACAACCCTTTTTTTACTCCTTTTCTATTTTTTATTGCAATTAGAGTCATTGGCGTTGAACATTCAGAACAAAATACTTTCCCATTAAAGATATTCTCATAGTTATGTCTCTTTCCCCTATGTCGCGAGCGTAAAATTTGCTGAACTTTTTCGAACATTTCGATACTAATAATAGCTTCGTGCCGATTTGGAACAATGATATATTCTTCTGGTGGAACCAATACACTTTCTTTTGTTTTATAGTTAATTATTTCCGTTTTATGATTAACCATATCACCTTTATATACCGAATCCAAAAGTATTGTTCTAACCGTTTGATATGACCAAGCTGTAAGTGCATCTTCTTTATTTAGATATCGAATAAACCTAGTGTCTCCGTTTTTGACTTTATACGCTGCAGGAGTAATAATTCCGAGCTCTGTTAATTTACGGCTTATACCTAGAAAACTATTGCCTTCCTCTGCAAGTTTGAAAATCATTTTCACAATATTGGCGGCCTCTTCGTCAATAATTAGATGATTTCGGTTGTTCGGATCAGGTTTATAGCCAAACGGCGGTTGGCCTGACATATAATACCCTTTCATTGCTCGTTGCCGCTTAGCTAATTTTACTTTACGGGATAAATCCTTCGCATACATATCGTTTAAAATGTTTTTAAATGGTGCGATATCATTATTATTACATAATGTATCTATCCCATCATTCACAGCAATATATCTTACACGTTTCTTATTGAAGTAAATATCTGTAAAATAGCCTGTTTGAATATAGTCTCTGCCCAGTCTACTTAAATCCTTAGTAATGACAAGATTGACCTTGCCGGCATCTATATCATTAAGTAATCTTATAAATGCAGGTCTATCATAATTCAAGCCTGAAAATCCATCATCAACATAAATATCGTATATTTCGTATTTATGGTCTTCGCAATAGTCGATCAACATCATTTTTTGAGTCTCTATGCTTACACTTTCTCCTACCTGCTCATCGTCCTTGCTCAATCTGCAATATATTGCTGACTTATACACAACATCACTATTGTATTGCATAATCTACTCCTTTTTTGTCACGGCATAACTATGCCGGATGCATTATCGTTTCTTTTTAATATGTCCGGCGCGAGAATCTGTATTAAGATTTTTGCTAAATGAAAATCGCCGGAATATTTTTCTTGAGTTTGTAATTTTGGTTTTGTCATTTTTTCACTCCCTTAATATATTAGCAACTGCATTTCAAGTATAAAATTTAACCCTGACAACCAGTGTCAGTGTTAAAATCATTTTTTGCTTTTTTAAAATATTCTGCAAAATAGTTTTTACCTATAATTAACTTCCAAAATTTGAGGAGCAAAACAACTGTCACCGGTTGCAAGCACGGAAAAACCGCTCCCCTTAATTTTTGATTTCAAAATAAATCCTTCCGAATTTGAAATAGTCCTTGTTCGCGGATCTACAAGCAAGCAGGTAATATCCAAGCTTTGATATCCGTTCATTGTCAGTGAGTCCGCCACAAGCGTACCGTCTGAAATCTTGTTATACCAATTGGAACCAAAGCTGCAGAAACGAGCAGTCACCTTAAAAGCACTCACCTCTACATTGCTTCGATTGAGTTTAGGCATATGAAGAACGATTTTATGTACACGCTTGTCCATCACCTCAGAAATACGAGTATAATCCAATCGCGAATATAGCCATTGTTCTCCGTAAGCAGATGAATTTCCAATAAATCCAATTACGCCGAAAGCATTATTCACAGATGGGTTAGCACTCTCCACTGTTGTATCTTGGAACAGTTTATTCTCATATAGATTCAATTCAAAAAGAACAGACAGAGCCATAGGACTTGTAGGCAAAACAGTAATTTTATATTTCCTGTCGGTAAGCTTTTGATACTCGATTTTAGCAGGAGCAATAACATTTCCAGAAGCATCCAATGATCCCACACAAGACAGAATAACCGAGGGCCTGAATTCTTCTTTCATAAGCACAAAACACCGATCATTCGCCCTAACGTTGAGATACGGTTGTGCGGTTTCAATCGTAAACGTATTTACAAGAGATTTCTCAATATCACACTTTACCGCAACGCCGTTTGTAGTCGGTGAAAGAATACAAGAATCCAATCTCGCTTCCCAAGGTGAAACCAACCTTGGTTTTTGAAACAGCTCTAAAGAAACAGATCCTTCAGAGTTTTCCATTAAAAGTTTTTGCGACAAGCTAATATTAGCATTACTTCCAATGGCACAAATTGTATCTCCGTTTTCGCAAAATTTCATATCAACAAGCTTACGTGTTTTTTGATTATAAATTGGACTGCTAAAATAATATGCCGTCTTTGTTCCGTCGTTTTCTTTAACGACAAGGCGATAACGGTTACTATTATGATAATCAATAACAATAGGAGCACCTAAGCGCAGCTTTGCAATTTCATTCAAAACATTTTGCATCATTTTCACCTCCTTCTTGCCTGTTTCCTATAAAAAAAGCACTCTGGCTTTGGTTTATTTTTTCAAAATCACAGTATGAAATTCTCAACATTTCTTTGTCCTTTTCTGCCACACTAAATTTCCTTTATATTTTTTGGTTTTGTATATTGCAAAATAATCGACTTCAACAATTTGTTCTCTTCTGCGCTTAATTCACAACCAATCCTTTTATCTGCAATTTCAGATAGTTTATGTAACAATAACAGTTCTTTTTCAGTCATATACATTCTGCTTATCGAGTAATCATCCGTCACATAAACTCCCCCGCCATATCTACCACACCGTGTATAAATTGGCTCTGTAACGCTAAGTGCTTCAACATCTCGCAAAATTGTCCTTTTGGAAACGCCGAACTCTTCTGCTAAACGTGTGATTTTCTCGTATCTGCGTCTCAATAATATGCGCATTATTTCCATTCTTCGTTCGGCTGTTCCCATTTGCATTTCCTCCTTTCTTATGAATTTTTACAACTCAACTCTGACAAGTACTATCAGTGTTAAAATAAAAGAACCTGGCAAATCAATGTTTCTTGAACATCAATTTGCCAGGTTCTTCTTGATTTCTTAACAAGTCCAACTTATCTCTTCGGCAATACAGTATTTTATTTTTCGTCTTTCAGCTCACAAACAACTGCTTGAACTCCGTTTGTGGTGTAAGATATTTGTAAATAGTTTTTGCATTTAGGACAGCCACCCTCAATATATGAATCCGGCCTACCCTTAAATAACGACCTACCGCATACGGGGCAACTAGCCATAAATACGTTATTATCCATTTTATTCTCCTTTCTAACTTCTTAGGAAACGCTCGTTATGAATCTGCCAAAAACCAACATACAATAATCTTCAATCTTTTTACGCAAATAAAATGATTTTTGTCACCTTAGTAACACATATCTTGGTTTTTTCTTCTTATACGACAATAATATCACACAGAGATCTCATTATGGTTTCCAATCGGCACTAATATGTGTATTTGCGGAATCATTTCACTTTTTGTTTCCAACTGATTATATTTTGTTTCTAATAATTTAATAAGACTCTCACTTTATTTATTGAACACCAAACACGAATTATAATATTTTCTGTGTCCTATCCGCACAAAAATAATCGAAAGGAAACAAAGATATGTTTGTTGGAACAATTGATAAACTAGATGTAAATAGAACGGTATTGGTAGAAACGTATTATTTGGATAGGTTTGACCCTGAATATTTATCAAATGATTGCTTTTGTATTATAATCATAAAAAACGGAAGCATAACAGCCAGAATAAATGATATTGATTGTCATATACCTGCGCCGGCGGTATTATGTTTAGATGAAATCAAAACCGTCAAAATACTTTCAAACAGCAGTTCAGAAGTAAGAATCATTAAATTTGACCCTAGATTTTTAAATATAAATATGCTCATAAGTACCCTTCGTAGCGACCATTACGAACACCTGTGTCAGCAGCACGCCTTCTTTCAATTATCTCCTTTTCTTACAGATGACATAAGCAAAATGTGCATCCGTCTTGGCAAGGATACATTAGAAAAAGTGGAATATTCCTTTAACAACCTTACGAAAAATCTTGAAGAGCAAGAAGATTGGTATTGGTCTTGCCGAGCACGTTCATATTTCATTGATATAATTAACATACTAGAACGTGTTTATCACAATTTTTATATAGAAGAACCTTATGATGCCTGTATAAAAGTTGCTATTTCAAGCGAATTTAAAATGATTCTTACATATATAGATACACATTTGAATGAAAAACTGACCCTAGAATCTTTGTATTCAATGTTTCGCATCAATAAAAATCAAATAGAAAACTTATTTCGAGAGTTTTTAAATACAACCTTTTACGAATATTTGCGCAACAGAAGATATGAAGAAGCCACATACTATTTACGTTTCACTGAATTAGACGGAGAACAAATAGCCGAACGCATAGGTCTTTCTTCCTCGCAAAACTTTTGCAAATTTTTCAAGCAAATGAGTGGCACTACTCCAAACACCTTCAGAAAAGATATGGTTTCCAGGCGAAAAAACGATTCAGAACTTAGTAAATTGATACATATTACAAAATAAAAAAAGACGTAGCTTTAATTGCTACGTCTTTTTTCTATTCCTGTAAATTTAATAATATTTTCTAATACCGTGCCACGCAAAGCGGTAGATTCTTCATTTTTGCCCTGTTTAATATGTCCTTTAGGGAAACCGATATCTCCATTTTGCGACTTTATAAACAGATATTTAATCTTACCATCTGATACGGTATAAACAACTGCACCTGTGGATTTTTCGTATATGGATTCAACCGTTGTTTTATAATACTGTTCTTAAAAATGTATAGCCTCAGCAATTTCATTTTGGCAAAAGATTATAAGTTGTCCAGTCTTTGCATTTAAACTTCTAAGTTTTTTAATAGCATTCTTACACATCCTTTTAAATGTTTTATTATACTCGAAAT
>CAZSIL010000035.1:0-11006 GCA_964607025.1 uncultured Eubacteriales bacterium | reverse complement strand
CATAAACAAAATGGAGTAAGCCTGTGTGTCTTTGAATTCATTGAAAATTTCTTCAGACTTCTCGAACTTTCTACCATCCAAACTCTTTCTACCATAAGACAATTTAATTAAATCTTTGAAGATTTTAACAAGAGTTGCAGTATCCTGAGCAGCGATGATTCTCTTAATTCTTTCAGAAAATCCACCATTAGTAGACATTTCCAATTCCAACGCTTCAGCCTCTGTAAGGTTGAAGTAATGGTCTTCTGTTCTTGTGTTTCCGTTGTAATCTGTGTAATTAATTGTTTTAATAAACATAATGTTTTTCTCCTTTCAAAAGAAAAAGGGTCGCCAGCCCATCACCCTGAATACGACCCTCTTTGTGTATTTGTTATTAACCTGCTGTTACAGCATTTCCTGCGATAGTTGCAATTTCATCAGGTAAAGGTAAACGAGCTTCCTCGGTTTCAGAACCATAAAGAACCGCTTCTAATGCAGCAAGAACTTCAGCAGTTACAGTTGTACTGTTAATTGTCAAATGGGCAGTAGGTTTCGCACCCGTTACTGTAACAGGGGTTGTAGATACTTCCCAAGACATAGTCTCTGCTTCAGGACTATCATTAACAGTCTGATGACTTCTCTCAGAAGGAGCTGCAAGACATCCATATACAAGATGAATGTTGTAACCCGCAGAGTCACCTTCGATATCGTTTCCGATAAGTGTCTGGTAAGATACACCAAATGTCTGACGTTTCTGCTGTCCAATAGTAATACCATTAATACCATTCAGAGTAGCTTCACCGTTACATGCTTTGAATTCATCCGGATACATATAAGCTTCAATAGTAGCTGCGAATTCTTCAGCAGACATAAGGTTACCATATTTCATGTTGTCAGCCCAAAGAGCTGTAGGCTCTGCACCGGAAGGGCTTTCGGTAATACCAATAATACCATTCCATGCAACACCTTTAGGGTAAGTTCCATCAGTAGACTGAGGATATAATACAGTTTTACTTACACCGGTTTCAAACTGTCGTTCACCGGCCTTATCCCATTCAAGTTTCATAAGTTGTTGTCCTCCTTGATTTAATAGTGAAGTGTGAATACATCATGATTTAAGTTATCTGATGTAAAGTGTCGGTTAAATTTTGCAGTCGGAAGCTTAGATACCTTCTGAACGATTTCGCTATCCGGATCTTCATCGATGACTGTAACCGAGTAAACATTACCCTGCGCATAAACATTGTTATTTGCAAAGGCATTCTCGATGTCTTCTCTTTCATATACAATAGCTGGATATTCCATATGAAGATTGTTAGGTGGCTGATAATATACGTTCAGACTATCCAAAATCGACACCAATAAAGCGTGTAAATCAAGTCTTGTTCCCATTATATAAACCTCCTAATGTAAGTACCAATCTCGGATATCGAACTTCGACGTTACTAATCTTCCATTTAGCACCATTAAACTCGACATATCGCATAGAGTAAAAATTCTCATTGGCAAATGGGTCGGCTACGATACTGATCTCATTCGCAACATTGATATTGTCATTGAGCTGGTCGGAAGATTGAAGTCGTCTGGTATTACGAACCAATTCTCCATAGTATGGATAAGTGACAATCTCCTCTTTCCACACACCGGGTTTTTTCTCAACCATCTGTGCATAGCCGATATTCCCATAAAATTTTGCCATTTTGAAATTTCTCCTTACTTATTTTTGAGCATAAAAAAGAACCTCTTCGGTTCGTCAATTTAATACTCGATTATGCAGATGTAACATCCTGCTCGATAGCAATTGCAGAGTATACTCTAGTAAGAGCACCAGAGCATCTTGTTTCAAGCAGAGATTTCTCCTGATTGAAGTCGATATCGAACTGATGGAAGTGTGTAACTTCGCCACCCTTAGTTGCACCAAGGGAGTAATCAGCAAGGTTGGTAACAATACCAAGAAGCTTCTTAGTCTTGGAGTCGGCAGTTGTTCTGGTCTTACCTTCGAACTGCTCAGCTGTATAGATATCACCTACATTCAAAGCAGAAGCAAGTTCAGACTTAGAATTGTAGATACGTCTACCATTCAGGTCACGAGCAAGTAACATCACGTTGAGTGCGTGAGGAGTACAGAAGTAATCAGGAGTACCTGAACCTTTGTATTTCTCTCTTGCGTAGAGAACTGCGTTAATCATAGCTTCCGCATAGATGTAGTTCTCGCCGAAATTAACACCGGTGTTAGAGCCCTGGAGCTCAGTCTTAGCTGCTTCAAGATCCAAGTCAGTATGAAGAGTGTAAAGTTCATCATCTAACCAAATAGGTCTAATCTTATCAGGGAAGATCTTTCCTTCATCACCATCATCACGAGTGTCACCAAGCATGATTGCTACTGCTAACTCTTCGTTGAGCTGCATACGGTCAATGCTGTACAGATATGCAACGTAGTCGAAATCTTTGATATCAACGATGTCATCTCTGTGAAGAGCACTCTTAACATATACAGTCTGAGGGTCAGTTGTACGTCTTATAAGTGAGAAGTTGCCAGTCTGACTCTTCTGTTTGCCCTTCTGATATCCTTTCGCTCTAAGAGCTTCGATGTTACGAATATCAACCTGGCTAGTTCTGATTCTGGAAATAGGGCTCTTATGAACCTTATTCATTACTACAGTAATCCAACCCTGGTCATTAGTGATAAGTTCAGGTGCACCCGGTCTTACTTCCTTATACTCAGGGAAAAGATTAGTAACGTTACCATCGCCTGTAGATACAAAGCCGCTGCTTACAGCATCATGCTGGAGTTCATGTTCCTCAGCATAAATCGCCATTGCTTCCTGGAAGCTACCTACAGTGGACTTCTTTGCCAATTCAAGAATCGCCATCTGATCTGCGTGGCAAATAACATCTTTGGAAGTCTGCTTGCCATCGCTAAATAAGTTCTGTTTCATAGATTTGTCTCCTCCTTCGGAATCATTATTGTTATTTTCATTGTCGCCGGACGAATCGTCGTCATCTTTCTGATTTTCCAGAGCTTCCTTTACCATATAGGCAACCATATTCTTCTGTTCATCATTAAGTGTTCCGTACACCTCAGCAACTGTTTTTGTATCAGAATCTTTGTCCTTCTCATCGTTAGACTTATCTTCTGATTTTTCTTTTCCAGCCTCATCAGCTGTATCTTTGTCATCTTCTTCTTTCTTAGCAGCATCAGCATGACATAAAGAAATAGGTTCGCCGGTATAGATAATCGCTGCTTCTCCGGATTCGTCATCGTGAACCATTACGGAATCGATGAATGCTCCAGGATTAGCTCCGGCAAGTACAAGGCTTACTTCACGAATAATTCCGTGCAACACATTTGCGCCTTGCTGCTTCAGATTATTAGCAAAGATTGACAATGCAGATACATCGCCATGCTCAACCAATAACTTAGCATTCTGTCCAGATTCTGTATCATTGAATTCGCAATATGCGTATACGCCGTCATCACGATTTTCCAATAATGCATGACCCAGAACATTGTGTGGATCGTTGTGTTGATGATTCCACACCAATGGAACTGTCTGACCATCGTTAACCTTAAATGCATCTTTCATGATAGTTCTACCATCAGAGCATAAAAGATTATTACGAGTAGCCCAGCCACCAAAATGATAATCCATTTTGCTTGTCCTCCTTTATTATTTTTTGATACGATATTTATCTAATCCAGAAGAAGACGATTTCTTCGTAGATCCACTTGAAGTTTTTGCATACTGGGCAGCTATCTTATCAAACTCTTGTTGATAGATTTCTTCATAAGATGAATCCAAGTTTGATTTAGCTGTTTTGTACGCTTCTCTAGCCGCGGCAATTGAAGTTTTCAATTCAGTAGCACATTGTTCCCTTTCAGCCGATATAGAAGCAGAATTAGCTTCTCTCTGACTTTTAGTATCAGCAATAACTTTCTCTTTCGAAGATGCGGCGTTTTCCTTTGTAGCCGCTTCATCTGTTGCTAGTTGTTCGCTAACTTTTACTTTTTCAGCAGACGCATCTGAACGTAATTTAGCAATTTTTTCATTACGTTCTGCAATTCTCTTTGCTCTTTCTTCTTTTGAAAGAGTTTTTGGAATCTCTTCAGCCATCAATTGCTCAATGGCAGACGTCAATTCTTCTTCAACTTTTTCAGTATCATCTGCTGCTTTTTCACGAATACTCTCTAAATCAGATTTTTGTTTCTCCTTAATAGATTCTTTTTCTGCTAATGCTTTTTCTGAAAGTTTTTCATTAAGCTCCTTCAGTTTTGCCGATATGCTCTCTCTGGTAGCGGTCGCCTTAGCTCTTAATTCCTCGATCTTTTCATCTTGATTTTCTTTTTCAGCAGCTACGGCCGATTTCTTTTCTTCTTTAATCTGGTCTTTTGTATAACTCCAAACTTTTTTACCTTCGTCTGATAACTTACTTGTTGAGCGCCGACCTTTTAACTCACGAGTACGCATATAATATTCATGTGCTTTTACCGGGTCATAATATTTAGATGCATAGTGTCGAAGTTCTGGTTTCATTAAGAATCCTCCTCTCCACCCTCTTCATCATCTGATATATGGTTAGCAATAATCTTGTCGATTTGTGCTTCCAGACTGTCAAATAACTCGTTAACAATTGCATCTTGAGCAGTTGTATCTGCTTCTGTAGGTACCGCAGGAGAATAATCCGCAGGATTAAGATTCTTATTTCTAAGTTCATCTGCTGCCGGGTCTTTAGACGGCTTCCATCCAATTTCCTGACGAACCTCATTCGAAGTTGCAATTTCATTTCTAGTAAGTTTGTCTGCGATTTCTGCAAATTCAGACATTGGAATCAATCTAAACGGATCTCTAAAGAACATAATAGATTGCTTCTGAGATCTCGCTGTCTTGGTTAGAAAAGTTCGTATCATTTCGCCAACAATAACCGATGCAATTAGTTCAACAGTACGAGTATAATAATTCGTCATTGTTGATTCGTTAGCCGAGCCATCTAATACACCGGTTGTCATTCCTAACTGGGCGTAAACCATACTCGTCAAGTATTCAATCTGCGACATTAGATTGTTTTCAACTGCACGATTCAACTGTGTAATGTGTTCGGTTCCATCGGTATATGCGATACCATACTTAGAACCGGACAACTGTTGTTCTATATCTTTTCGCCGTTGTTCGGCTTGTTGACGCCTTGCATCTGTTTTAATGGTGTAAGGTAACTGAATAATTAAATCCAATTTTCCAGAACCACTTTGCTCATCGATAACATCCAAAAGATTCAGTTTACGAATCAATCTCTGCATCGTTGAGTTTCTTTCATTGACAACCGCATACAAAGGATTTTCAATAATAGCAACCATACTTTTAGGAACAACTTTGTCTTCCTTATAACCAGTTTGGTCGTTGTAAACACGAACCCGAACATGTCTTGGATACCATTCCAAAATTTCAGCAACGCGCATCGAATTAATATCGAATGCTCCGCTTTTAGTCGGATCGATTGTCGTATCAACTGGTACAATTGCTACGCATCCCTCATCTAACATCGATAAAACGACATCTTGTATAAAGGCCTGTGCCGACTGGTCAATATTGGCTTCTACTGTAAGACATTCGTTTAATCCGCTATCAATTACCTCTAAGAATCTTCCCTCGGCATCCAAACGTACATGTTGAAACGTCAGAGATGCTACATCCAATGCAATTCGATTAAATATAGAAGTTACAATAGAACGTTCATTTCCTTGAGATAATCTAGGTCTGTCTGGTCTGTAAGAATATCCAGCACCCACATTTCGATAATAGGATGTTGGGTCTTTGTTTAAAAACGCATTCCATGCGTGATAAAGTCTATCACTAAACCCCATTTTGAATTTCCTCCTTCAATTTTTGGACAAAAGAAAAGAGAGACCTCTTTTGGAAGTCTCCCTAAAACTTTTCTGTTATGTTATTTACTTTCAAACATCACTATATCAAACGAGCGATGATTGATTTCGGTTAATGTTGGATTGTTTTCTTTGATAAAATTAATCAGCTCTTGCTTCTGCTCATCTGTGTCCATAAACATACATATGTTACGTGTAAAGTTTTCATTGTTTGTTTGTTTATAGATTAAAGAAGCCAATTCTTTATCAATCTCTCGTGAATTATTCGTCATCATAATCCCTCCAATCATCTCCCACAACTTCGCTTAGGATTTCATCCAACCAATCTCTCGGAGCACCGGGTATATGTTTATACTTAATAATCTTGTACTGTTCATTACCTTTGTTGATTGCGGTATACAAATGATTATTATAATGTGTATGAACCATACTCTGTTCTTTCTCTTCAGCTGTTAGATTTGTAGAGAAACTCGACAATACTCTATTTTTAGGGTCTGGCAATTTCCTCACTTCTGGAAACATTTTCCATAAATCACAAGCGTGTTTGTATTCATCTATTGACATTTTACTCTGTTTGAAGCGTACATGTCTACCTAATTCTTCAGGAGTTCTACGTACACCCCATCTTTGACCGAGAATACCATGATGATACAGACTAATACTTTCTCGCGTAGGTTTCCACATAATTTTTCTCCTTACTCAAAAGCATCTCTGTTATGTTTATAAGCAATATAAGCATCCATCATAGCAGCAACCGCATCGATTTTTTGCTCATATCGCTTCTTTAACAGTTTTCGATTTCCATTGGTATCTTCCAATGTAATACAGTTACCCATAGCAAAACACATAAGTTCTTCATCAAATAGTAGCATTCTATCCTCAGATAATTTCTTCAATTCACCCAGAGGAACAGACTCTGTTTTTGCACCCTGAATAACTTTCTCAACACCGAATGAACTATTTTCTGCAATCCATCGTTCTACAAACTCCTGTGCATTGTATGGGTCGTAACCAAAACAACGAACATCATATCCGCGTTCAACGATGTGATTATCAAGGTCATCATAAACCTCCATCATATCCAAAACAGTACCTTCTAACACAATCAAACTTCCTTCTTCAAGAAATTGGTCATATTTAAAACGCATAGCTGCTGGTAGTTTCATCAAGGTTTTTGATGTAATATAGTTACGGGTCTTAATACCGAAAGAACCATTTGAAAGTGGGAATAAAAAAGTAAAAGCACAGAAGTCATCACCCTGTGATAAGTCTGCGCCTAAAGAACATGGCATCTGCCAATAGCTTCGTTTTCTTTCTTGTGGTAGGGTTTCCTCATATGTAAAGTAATAAGTATATCCCTCCATAGGAATACCAAATCTCTTTGCTAAAATATCATTTCTAGCCGCCGGAGCTTTTTCCGCTCTTTCTACGTCTAACTGATATGTCTCATAAGTAACCGTTTTACCAAGGTTCGGATTGGCTTTAAGCCACATATCCGGATTTCCTACTTCATCAATAGAATCTAATCGATACCACCAAATAGATACATGTGGGTTGATATACTCTCCTTTAAGGATGTCCATCAACTCCATTTTGATTGTGTCGCCGCTACCATTTCGAACAGTTCCTTCCGAGCTAGTTGCAATTATTAAATAATCGTCAACTTTAGATGCTCCCTGCTCAATAGCGCCGATTACATCTTCACGAATATCTCCAGAAAGCCACTCATCAACAGTAGCAACTTTCACTCGAAGACCTTGTAATTTGTTAATACTCATAGGTCTAATTTCTATCAAAGAACCAGTAAGGAAATTTTCAATACCTTTCTTTGTAGCTGCCAATTTTGTACGATTAGCTTTAGAACCTGTTGTGTTTTGTAAAGAACCACTTGTCAGGAATTGGAATAGTGGTCCTCTGGAACGAGTAATAGCAGTTCGAATCGGCGACATAACCTCTTCAGCCTGCTTCATAGTCGGTGCGGTTGTTATCTGATGTGTGGTTGAGGTATCAACGTTCTCAAAGAATGACTGCATACAGGAATCATATACTGATTTTGCAGCCCCTCGACCTACTATCAAATATTGCTTATTGATTAGTCGTTTCTTAATGGTCTTATTTTCGTAATGACCACCACGACCTTCTTTGTTCGGTACATAGATACTCTTTTCAACAAAGTAATACCAACCAAATACCTGCTCGCCCCATAATTTAAAGCTGTCTAATAGCACTAAGTCAGAGCCGTCGGTTAACGTCAGCTCATTTTCACAATATGCTATCCATCCTTCAACAGCCTCATCATCATACCAAACACCGGGATTTGCTATCAGGTCATCGATTCGGTTCATCTCCATCGAAACCTCTTTACAAACCGGTATTTCTCCACGTAATACGGCTTCTCTAAACTGACCGTAATAACGTGGTACGGCAGTATTAGATAGTGCCATATTAATTTTCTCCTTTCTCTCTAGTAGACCTAATTTCTCAACCGTGATACAATATAAGAAATATATGTTGGAGGTCTGCTATGAATAGAACCCTTAGTGAACAAAAAGTCTTAAAGAAATTGGATATTCCAGATTTTCGTCACCTATCTAAAGATAAGATAATTGCATTTGCGTCCCTTCTACCACAAATGGATGCCGAAGTAGCTAAAAAAGCTCTCGAACAATTTCCGAATTTCGCTTCGACTTCTCTCGAAGTAATGAAAGAATATAAATCCATTTTGGAAAACGCTCTTGTTTCTAATTCAGAATCAACAAAAGCATCAATCGATATGTATAATCAAGTCATGTCTTCCTTACAGAAAATGGCAGACGATGATAACCTCACTTTTGATGAACGAGTATACATATTAGAACAGATGAAAGATATCGCAATGTTAGTAGATAAGAAAGATACGGAATCCAAAAATACCGTTCTAAAAATTGTCGGTATCGCTGGGACAGTTGCTTTAGGACTTGTTGCTGCAATGAGTGCAACATTGGGTTCTAATATTGGTGCCGCCTCTCCATCCAACGATGAAGAAGAAGTGTAAATGTTCTATTTATTCTTCGGACGAGGTGCTAAATAGCTAGCAGCTTCTTTAAGATCAATCTTTCCTTCAAGAGCTGCTTTGGTAGCATATAATGCGGCACCTGTTACAACTGTTGTAGCAACTCTTTTACCACTTGTAGAAAGCACCTCACTAATAAATTTTTTACCCGGTGAAAGATCTGCATCTGTAAGGTCTTTCATTTCTTTCTCCAATTTCATTCTTTCGATTCGCTTCTTTAAATCTGCATCACTGAGATTGCGGCGGTTTTTAGAAGCTTCTTTACGTTCATCTTTAACTGTGGAACTTGTATCTTTAACTCGCTTTTTACCAGCAGCTGTTAATGAACCATCTTTATTCTGGAATCTTCGAACACCCCATTTTTGTCCTTGGATGCCGTGATGTCGTAAATTATTCGCCATTTTGAATTTCCTCCTCTGATTCTGTATTTGCGGAATCAACCGCAACCGTTAATCGCCATTCCATCTCTTTGATTTGTTCTTTAGTACATTCGATAACGGCAGAACTCAAAGGTGGATCAAACATCAGTTTAACTCGCATAAACATATATGACTTTACGCTATGAATCATTCTTTCTTCTGATAAAAAATCTTCCCATTTCTCAGCTTCATCATTGATAGAGAATCCATCTTCTGGTCCAACACCAAGCTGGGTTAATGTTGTGAATACCGAGTTAATATGCATGATGATGTCCGAATCGAAATGGTCATAATCTTCGGCGATACCGAGTAATTTCTTAATTGAGTTTAAAATACTCTCCATATCAATTCCTCCTAATCGCCAATGTTGATATATCGTTTCATACAATATCCCTCAAGACCTGCTTCGGTTGTAATTTTGTAGAACTCATCAGTTGATTCTTTCAAATCTACTAATACCTCGCTCGCCAAAATTATTTCTGCGAGAACATTGTCAGCGATTTCTGGTGTACTTCTAACACGAAGTTTGACACACTCTGTAACTACACCTAAAACTGTGGAAGGCTCAACCGATTCAGTAGTGTTTTCTTCTACTGCAATCTCCTCTTCAACAGTTTCCAAAATTTCTTTTTCGTTATTATAAGATTTCATGATTGAATTCCCTCCTAATTTATTGTTTCCATGGACACATATCGTTTTTTGTCCGAACTATTGGAGCACGTAATAATAAATTCTCGTCTCCATAGTGAATTGCATTGTGAGTATTGTGAGATGTACAAATCAAATTTTCCAAATCAAATACTCGTGGATTTCTTTGTAAAATATCATCTACGGTAATTGGATTCATATGATGAATAAGAATTTTATCTTGTAATTCATATCCTTCACATGCTAAATCGCATCCCAAATCTCGAGTGATAACTTTTCTTCTACATCGTTTCCATTCATCAGAACCGTAAAGAAGTTGATTCAAATATCTTTCATATCCAAAAGTAATTTGACCAACTGTTCCACCAAGTTTTAAATATTGAAAACGCTCTTCAAAAGTTGGAAGTAGAATTAATTCGGAATATGTTCTCATCACCAATCAACCTCTTCTTCATCGTCTATAACTGAACCATTACCACTGTACTTTTGCATTGCTTTGATAGCTTTATCAAACATCTCATCTGCATGTTGCTGTGAATGGATAGATTCCGTTTTAGCTTTTGTTAATTCGTTTTCCAATTTTAACTTTTCCTGTTCTAACCTCGCTTTAGATGAGCCTAATCTTAAAAAATGTGTAGTTTCTTGTGAAGAAGCAGTTCCGTTTCGTAATCGCTGTTCAACCAAATCAACTGCAAGTGCAATTAATTGGTTTTCTCGCGCATCTGGGTCTATCGCAGGACGACTAATTCTAGGCTCAGCAGAAACAACCGTCTTGGTTTTACCCATGTTTCCACTCCTTTCAATATTTTTCTAATACACTTTTAGCCTTTGCAGTATTGGTTCACATATAGTTTCTGAACACTTTATGTGACATTTAAACAAACCCATGAAGCCAGTCTTTTTACCGAAAGGAGAAAAAGAAAGAGTAAAACCCTAGAACTAACTCCATGAGCCTGTTTAAATATCACATATTACCGCTAGGATTTTTTGAACCTCAATTTTCAAATTTTCCCCCGGAGAATTTTTAAAG
>CAZSIL010000034.1:0-12945 GCA_964607025.1 uncultured Eubacteriales bacterium | reverse complement strand
GCCTTTTCCATGCCTTCTTCCGCGATTGCAAGGTTATTGCGAAGCTGAGGCTCCAGAATGGGGCGCAGCAGTTCCGCATCCACCGTATCGGCAAAATCCAGAATGTCCGCCACCGTCAGCAGCTCACGGCCAGCCTGACGTACTACAGGGTCGGCAAGGCAGGCCTGCCTGTCTTCCAGCACCTGGCCGTCCCGCTGGACCAGTACCACATCGTTGTGGTGTCCGGCAATGCGTACGCAGGCGGTGTGGCCACCTCCCCTGATGGTGATGCGAATATCCAGAACTTCCTGGGTCTCCAGCAGTTCCAACCGGAAGGGGATCTGATCAAGCAAGGTACGAATTTGTTCAGCACCACGCTCGTCAATGTGGGTCAGGACTTCCAGCCCCCACGTCCAGTTCCCTGCAACGATACCCGCGGCGGCGGCAGCAGGGATTCCCCGCATGCTGCCGGTGTTGGGAACAATCACGCTTTTGGCATTTTTGATGATGTTGCCGCTGACGGCGATCACCACTTCCTCCGCAGGCGCGTCCAGAACCGAAATGCATCGGGCGGCACACAGCGCCACAGCAATAGGTTCTGTACAGCCGAATGCAGGAATCAGCTCTTCCCGAAGGATCCGCAGATAAATCTCGTTACGGGTGCTTGTCGTTAGAGTGTTCTGCATAGCTCAGTTTTTCCAGCCGGGATGACGGTGCCAGAAAACCTTGATGAAGTCGATCTCGTTTTCGTTGCCTCTGGTGGACAGGAAGCTGACCCAGTAGCATTTTTGGGGCTCCAGAATGAGCTCGGGCTTACCCAGAGTGAAGCGCTCCACAAAGTGCAGTGCCTTAGCCTCTTCGCGGCTGCAGCGGTGGAACACATCGTCTGCGCTGGACCAGTCCCAGAAGTACACGTTCACATCCTTGGCCAGCTTGAAACTCATGCCGTCATGGGGCTCGGGCATGGCGCCGCCGTAGACACAGTGACCGATCTCGCCATTTTCGATGTACTTATCAAAGTTGACCAGCGTTACGGTATCGCCCTGAATGTCCAGAATGTCACCGAAGCAGGGAGTGTTTTCCGTAATCTGCTTGCGGAACATGCAGCAAGTACCCAGTACCAGCCCGGTCTTAATAGGACTCTTTCCTCCGCTGATGTCGTTAATGTCGACGAACTCCGTTACAATGCCGTTCTCGTCAAACTTCAGTTGGAAAATGACCTCACCCAGAACAGGATAGGGGAAGTACCGCTCCGTCCAGCGGATCTGGTAGGCCTCCTCCGTCACATCCAGTACCCGTTCTTTGCCGCGCAGATACATGATGACCTGATAGCCGGTGCGGCTGCTGGGGTCCTCATTGAAGCCCACAATCACACCAATGAACGCCTCTTTGATGTTGTAGTCATTTACAAATTCCATGGTTATTTCTCCTATTCAGATAGGTGTTGCGTTCAGATGTACAGCAACGAGCACTCCGCCTTATCTGAACAGATCCAGATCCATCTCGGCAATGGCGCCGGTGTAAACATGCTCATCATCCACCACGTAAGCAGGCAGACCGACCTTCTTGTTGCTGATGGGCTCGGCAAAGACATCGGGGTGAGCGTCGCGGATATTCAGGTACTTCATCAGGTGGGCCAAACTTTCCAGAATGTCCACATAACCGTAGCGGATACCCTCACGGTCCAGAACTTCCTTGGCGTCGTGGCAGCGGGAGCACTCCTTGCTTCCGTAAATGATGATCTTCTTAGCCATAAATCATACAACCTTTCTCTTTATAAATTTGATGTTACAGGATTTCTTCACTTAAACGCTTGAGGGACTCCTCACGCTTTTTGGCTCGATATTCTTCTTCCGTCAGGATGGAGATTGCCCCAAAGGGACAACCCTTGACGCAGGCCGGTAGCATGCCGTGCTCCAAACGCACTGCGCAGCCATCGCACTTGACCATTTTTCCGCGGCTGTCAAAAGACGGTGCGCCGAACGGGCAGGCCATGGCGCAACTGTGACAGCCGATACACTTGGTATTGTCATACCGGGTCAGACCAGTCTCCGGGTCTTTGTAGATGCAGCCGGTAGGACAGGCCAGCACACAGGGTGCATCTACACAGTGCATGCAGCTGATAGAGAAATTCTGGAAGAACGCCGTGCCGTTGGGCCGGCTCTCCACACAGTAAACCTGCCGGAAAGGTTCCTGCTTCTGCAGGTCAATGTCGTTATGGTCCATACATGCTACCGCACAGGCTCCGCAGGCCGCACATTTCCTGGGATCGAAGTCAAGAAACAGTCTCATGTTGTTTCCTCCTTCCGAATGCTGCAGCAAACCTGACGATAGCCGGGGAAACCGCTGTAGGGATCCAGGTGGGTCTGGCCTACCAGCTCATTGGCGTCCGCCTCCCGGTAGCCGTGATACAGATAGATATCTCCGCGACGGTTGGCGGCAGTTAGGTGAGCTGCCACACGAACTTGTCCGCTCTGCCCTGTGATGACCATCATGTCTCCCTCGGTGATTCCAAGAGCAGCAGCGTCATCCGGGTGGATGTCCGCAGCGGCGCTTGGTCTGAGGCTGCGGGTCCAGGGCAGTGTGTGGGTGCGGGTGTGAAGCCCATTGGGCAGTCTGGCACCGGCAATCAGCGTAAAGGGATATTGCTCCCGGTCCACGGAATCGGCGGAGTCACGCCACTGCGGCAGGGGACTCAGTTCCGGATGATCGACAGTACAGGCCGCTATTTTTTCTGAGTACAGTTCCAACTTGCCGGTAGGTGTTTCAAAGCCCTTTTCCCGCAGTTCGCCGGGTTGGTGGACCGCACCGCCCTTCAGCATCACGGGAGTCTCCGCCTCACGCAATTCCTCCAGCGTGGTGGGTGCGTCTGCAATCAGATACCGCATGGTCTCCTCATAACCGGACTTCAAGAGCTCGTCATCCAACTCCAAATACCGGGCCAGATCACAGATGATTTCGGTGTCTGGCTTGGACTGATAGAGCGGCTCAATGACCGGCTTGGTACACATGATCCGTGGACCATAGGGCTTCAGCTCCGAGCGCTCCAGAGAGGTACACGCCGGAAGCACGATATCTGCATGTCTGCAGACCTCGGTCATGGCCAACTCCGTTGCAAATACAAAGTCCAGCTGGTCAATGGCCTCCAGTACCTGACTGGGCTGGGGGAACATCCGGTGGTTCATGCCGAAGGCACACAGTGCCCGGATGGGATAGGGTTTCCCCTCTTTGATCTGGCGTACCAGATCCATGGCCTGCCCTTCATCCGTCATGGCGGCCCAAACGGGGAAGCGGGCTGCGCCGATCCGCTCTTTGCAGTCGGTGGGCTTCACATCGTTGATAAACTGCTTCTCGCGACTGGGGTGGGCAAATTCCCGGTAGACCAAAGAAGGATAGGTGGGAATGTCGCCGCCCCTGCGGTCAATGTTACCCGTCAGTACCTGAAGGGAGATCATCGCCCGCATATTGTTGAAGCCGTTAATATGGTGGGTGACAGTAGCAGAGGGGAAATACCCTGCTACAGGCCCGCAATGAGAAATCGTCCAGGCAGCTTCTTCGATCAGCTCCTTGCTGACTCCGGTGATTTCTTCGGCCTTTTCCAGGGTGAACTCTTTTACATACGCACAGTATTCCGGATAGCCGTGGACATACCGGTCGATGAACGGCTGGTCCACCCAACCCCGCTGTATGAGAAGGTTTGCCATACCAAGGGCCAGCGCGCCGTCCGTTCCGGGGCGGATCTGTAGGTGGATATCCGCAATTTGCTGGCTGGTCTGAGTTACTCTGGGGTCAATGATGATAACCTTGCCGCCCCGGTTTTTAAAGGCCACATGGCTGCGTGCCATGACGTGATGATTGATCAGGGTATTGCAGCCCCAGCCGATCAGCACGCTGGCATGCTCCACGTCACCCTTAAATCCCCGGCCGGCAATGGACTTCCACGCCATGCCGGTGGCGGTGTTGCAGCAGGAACTCTCGGTGCAGTAATTCTGACTCCCGAAAGAATAGGTCAGGCGGTGCAGCCAGGCACGGTACCACTTGCTGTAGCCGGTAAACCAGGCTACCGACTCCGGTCCGTCCTCATTCTTGATTTTGTTGAGCCGCGTTGCGATCTCCCGGTACGCATCTTCCCAGCTGATGGGCTCAAACTTGCCTTCTCCGCGCTTGCCTACGCGGCGCAGAGGAGTTTGTAGGCGGTCCTCACGGTAGACGTACTGGCGCATGGATGCGCCCTTGGTGCACAGCTTACCGTTGCTGGCAGGGAAGCCGTCGGTGCCTTCCACTTTGATTAGCTTCCCGTCCTTCACATAGGCGTTCACGCCGCAGTGGATACCGGGAGTGCACATATCGCAGATGGAGTGTTTGATCTCAATGCCTGTTTCCGGGCAGGGGATCTTCGCTTTTGTCAGTTGTTCTACATTTGCCATTGCGCTCATCCTCCGATCCGGCTCAGGAATTTCTCGTCCACACCTGCATGCAGCAGAATGGCCTTCTGCACAGTGGGCAGGGGTGCCGGTTCCGTCTCTGTCAACTGTTTGAGGAAATGACTTTTTAGGATACCGCTGATGCCGTAGTTCCCCAACAGGTTAACACATTGGAGTCGCCCGTTGTCAACCACCGCATCAATATAAATGTTCGCTTTTTGATTTTCAAATCGGATATGTTCTCCTGCCTTGCGAATATCGCCCAGGCCGATAAAATCCATATCCATAAAGTGAGTGATATTGTGCAGCAGCCCGCCGGGAAATTCTTCGGTGCCGCCGGCCATACTGCAGCCTGCCACACGGCCCTGCATACCGGCGTTGGCCCACAGGCCTACGATCCGGGTGGTGCCGCTTTGCACTTCCAGTGCCTCGCAGCAGTCTCCGGCCGCATATATGCCGGGACAGCTGGTCTGCTGGCTGGCATCTACCACAATACCACGGTTGACGGTGATGTTCTGTCCTTGAATCAGCTTGAGGTCAGGCCGCACACCAATGCACAGACAGATCGGATCTGCTTCCAGTTCGGTGCCGTCCGCAAATACCACACCCTTCGGCGTGATCCCGGTCAGGCCGGCACCCCATAAAAAGCGGTACCCCCGCTCCTCCAGCTTCCGCTCCATGATCCGGGCGGTAGGCTCAAAGGCCGCCAGAGGAAACAGGTTTTTTGCCGCGTCGGCAATGGTGACCTCTGCCCCTGCTTTCCACAGCAACTCAGCCACCTTGATGCCTACCATGGAGGCTCCCACCACCACAGCTTTTCGAACCGGGTTTTGAGCAAGCCGCTGCTTCAGCAAATCTGCGTCCGCTACGGTACGCATGGTATACACTCTGGGATCCGGCAGGCCCTGGAGACCCGGGACAAACGCGTAGGCACCGGTGCTGATCAGGACGCGGTCTGCGCTGTACTCCTCTCCGCCCTCCGTGTAGATGCGCTTTTGCTGTGCATCAAGGCGCTGCACTGCCTGTCCCATATGGAGGTTCAGAGACAGTTCCTTCTGAGCGGTCTCCAGTCCGCCAAAGGGGAAACGATGCTGCTCCGTCAGTGCGCCACCGGCATAATAGGTGGTGAGCATTGGGTTGGCCGGGGGATGCTGTTCTGATTCAAAAACATGGATCTCGCCGTTAGGGTCTTGCGCGCGAATGGCCTTCGCGGCGTGATAGCCCGCACAGCCAAATCCGATGATTGCATAGCGCACAGTGAATCCCCTCCATGTCTCGTGCGATTTATTCCCTTGACCTAACTGAAAAAATGGTGGTATACTTTTTTTATCAACAGTAGGCAGGTGAATCTGATGAAAATCGAAACGTTAGATTATATCGTCATGACAGCCCGCTTTCCCACCATTTCGATTGCGGCTGAGAAGCAGTTCCTCAGCCAGACCACACTGAGCAGTGCGATCAAGTCGGTGGAAAATGAAGTCGGTTTTCCGATTTTTGAGCGGACGCCACGTGGAATTGCATTAACGGCACAGGGCGCAGAGTTTGTACGTCTGGCAGAAGATGTGGTGCAGAACTACCGCAAAATGCTTGCTATTGCAGACACTCCGCGGTTCCAGCGTATCCGTAAGATTGTGGCCACCCCGCCTATTTCCTTCCGCTACAGCATTAGCCTGATGCAACGCTACCACGAACAGCTGCCGGGCAACTGCCTCTCCATTCTGGAGCGGCCTTCCGATGAGATCATCCGGCTCATTAACGAGCAGGAAGTGGATATCGGCATCGGCTGCACCAGAGTCAGTGAGCTGGACAGCTATCGGAAAGAGGCGGAAAGCTCCAATCTCGTTCTGGAACCCCTGATTCAGGATCAGGTCAGTCTCTTTGTAGGACCGGAGTCTCCCTTCTATGCCCGGAGTTTCGTTGACATCTACGAGCTGAAAGACGCTCACTTCGCCATTTCCGCCAACAGTACAGGCGAGTACTACGACTCCAAGATTTATAAGATCGCGCCCAGATTTTCCATCCTTGGGAACGAAAATCTGGTTCGCCAGGCAGCGGAGCACACCCCGATGGTGGCACTCTGTATGTCCAGCGGTGATGCACGCGATCCGTCCTTAGAGGGCAGCAGCCTGAAGAAGCTGGAGGTCTCGGGTAACCCCTTCCAGCCCATGCAGCATTGTCTGCTCTACCGGGCCAACCGAAAGCTGAACGAGAACGATCAGTTTCTGCTCTCCTGTATCCGTTCTACAATTTGTGATCCGAAGTAATAAATCCCGGGAAGGATGGACAAGCCAAAAGGCTCGTCCATCCTTCCTTTTTTGTTTTAGCCAAAGATGCCGGACATATCCAGCAGGGGAAAGCCGATGCAGGCGATGACCAGGTAGATCAGGCAGGGAATGCTGGTATAAATCAGAATCTCCTTGACAGTCAGGGACTGCTTCTCCTTCATGCCGTACATCATAGCAGACAGGCCGGAGGAACCGGGCAGGATGAAGCCAAACAGGCAGGTGTAGATGGTACAGACACCAACCAGGTACATGTTGGCACCGGCGGCAGTGGCCAGAGGTACGGCGATGGGCAGCATCATGAAGCCGACGCCGGAGCAGCTGGCGATGTTAGTCAGTACCAGGGTGACGAAGATGATGATGAAGTAGATGACCCACAGAGAGCTGTTCTGGAACACGGGGGTCAGCACGCGGGAGATCCATGCGGTGAAGCCGGTGGCCTCGTTACACAGAGCGTTGGCCAGAGGGATGGAAGCGGCGCAGATCATGAAGGCAGACCAGAAGGGAGAGGAACCCATGACCTTGGGGAAGTCCAGAAGGGGCTTGCCTTCCTTGTTCTTCAGGAAGATCAGAGCGGCAACGGCAACGGCAAAGGCGCCTGCGGGAGACACCTTGTTGCAGAAGGTGTAGAGAACGCTCCCGCGGGGGAAGATGCTGGTGCCCAGAGAGAACACGATGCAGGCCAGCAGAGTGACCAGGAAGCCAATCTGGACCTTGTTCATGCGCTCGTTGGCCATGCTCTCGCGGATCTTGGTATTGTCAAAGGTCTTCAGGAAGGAGACGTCGACCTTGGCCAGCTTAATGATTACGGTGAGGGCCACAGTGAAGAACAGGGAGATCACAGCGGCGATGACCATAAAGGGGATGTAGTCCAGTTCCATGTTGGCCATCTTGCCGAAGGCAGTCCACAGACCCATGGGCCAGTTCTTGTAGATGATGATCTGCTCACCCACGCAGGTGTTGACCACCATGAAGATGGACATGATGCGGAAATAACGTTCGGAGTTCTTGACGCCAACGTGGTCGGCAATGCTGTTCAGAATGGTCCAGGACAGCAGGATCATGCCGATGGCGGAAGAGATGGCGCCCAGCACGGCAAAGACCACAAACAGGATCCAGGTAAACAGATAGGGACGGCCTTTCAGGAACTTGCGGCTGATAAACCACTTGGCGATAAACTCACCGGCGCCGGTGGCGGACAGGCCCTGAGTCAGGGCGATGGCAAACAGAATCTGCCAGATTACGTTCTGGCCTAGAGCGCTGGTGATGGCTCCATTGATGTTGGTGTACTCAGAGATGCCCAGGGCAACGATGGCCAGAATGCTGGGCCACAGAACGCCACCAATAGTGGACCACAGAATGATCAGGGCCACGTAGATGGACAGTATCTGCATACCGGCCACGGTGATCTCGGGGGCAAAAGAGGGAATAAAGCCGCCCAGGAACATTAGCAGGATACAAAGGACACACACGACATAGTAAACGGTATTTTTCTTTTTGGTCTGTGCTAACTGTGACATAATTTTACCTCCTTCTTTTCTTTCGCGGATAGCTTACGATACAATTCCCGACATTCTCCTCTCTTTCTTTTTTAGAAAACAACGTTGTTATATAAGAGATATCAGCGCGCGATGTGCACAGCGCGGCGCTCCGTATCTTCTACGGCTTCCAGAATACCTTCACAGTAAGTGGGGTGCGGATGAATCACGGCAGCCAGCTCCTCTACGCGGAGTTTATTCACGATTGCCGCAGACAGTTCTCCAATCATATCAGTGGCTCTGGCACTGAGTATCTGGACACCAAGAATCTCCTTAGTCTCCGCGCGGGCGATTACCTTCACAAAGCTGCGCTGCTCGCTGCCGATGATTACCTTGGCGTTGCCGGACATATTGAATTTTCCAGTCAGAACAGGAATACCCTGTTCCTTTGCCTGGTCTGAGGTCAGGCCGACGCAGGCAATTTCGGGTTCCGTGTAAATGCAGGAGGGCACCACGTTCAGGTCGATCTGAGGCACTCTGCCCAGCATGCAGTCCACCGCGTTACAGCCCTGGGCAGACGCCACATGAGCCAGCTGGATTCCACCGTCCACCACATCGCCGATGGCGTAGATGCTGGGAATGCTGGTCTGGAACTGCTCGTTGACCACAATACCGCGGCGCTGCTCTACAGAGATACTCTCTCCGAACAATCCGCTCAGGTTGGCGCGGCGGCCGATGGCCACCAGCACCGCATCTGCACAGACGGACAGTTCTTCTGTGCCCTTGGTAAACTTGCAGCGCAGACCATCCTCGCAGGACTCAATTTGCTGTACAGAGGCCTTTACATGCACTTCCACGCCCCGCTTCTTTAGCTGCATACTGATGGATTGAGAGATCTCCTTATCCAGCGTAGGCAGAATGCGCGGCATAGCCTCCACAATGGTCACGTTACAGCCGAAGGCGCTCAGTGCTGTGGCAAACTCCACTCCGATCACACCGCCGCCGATAATGACAAGGCTGCGGTAGGCATCCACAGGCGCATCCAGCAGTTCATCGCTGGTCAGCACTCCCTCCAGTTCCAAACCGGGAATGGGAGGCCGGGCCGGCACAGAGCCGGCTGCAATCAAGATGCGCTGGCAGGAAATATGCTCATCACCCACCAGAACTTCGTGGGGGCCAACAATGGTGCCATGTCCTCGGATCAGCGTTATCTTGTTGTGTTCAAACAGATAGCCAATCCCTTCCTGCAGCTGGGTGATCACGTCCTGCTTCCGCTGCAGCATCTTCTGTGCATCAAAGGTCACGTTCTCTGCAGTAATACCGAACTGTTCCCCTGCTTTTGCATTCTCATAGAGATGGGCACTGTGCAGCAGAACCTTAGTGGGAATGCAGCCGCGATTCAGACAAGTCCCGCCCAGAGCTCGGCTTTCCACAACAGCAACATTCATGCCGGATTGGGCCGCACGGATGGCCGCAACGTAGCCGCCGGGGCCCCCGCCGATCACAACTAAATCGTAAGTATATTCCATAACGCGTTTATTCGCCGCAGTAGGCCTTAAAGGCGACCTCGTCCATCAGCTCCTGCCGGTCTGTGATGTCGGTCACCTCAATCAACCAGGTCTCATACGGAGCGTTGTTGATCAGCCCGGGTTCATCCAGAACATCCGTGTTTACCGCGCTGACACGGCCACTCACTGGAGAAATGATCTCGCTGGTCACCTTTACACTTTCAATTTCGCCAAAGGAAACACCGCACTCAACCTCGTCACCTTCGTCCGGCAACGTCACAAAGATGCAGCTCTTCAGCTTCCGCTGCGCATAGTCGGAAATACCGATGCGGGCGGTATTGTCAGAACGGAACACGATCCACTTATGAGTATCTGAGTAAAGCCGAATGTTGGAATTGTCCATAAAAACCAGCCTCCTAAAAATATTCACGGTGCTCACTTTAACAGCAAGTAGTCTCAATATGTTAATATTATCACAGGACAAAAAAGAATTAATCCGCTTTTTTCGTCGTCATTAACGAAAAAAGCGGATTGGTAGTTTTTTTGTCATCTATTTTGCACAACTCTAGGGGCTCTTTTTGGAGATATTGATTTTCTCGTAGTCAAAAACGGAAATTCAAGGGCAGTTTGTCGTGCCTGATCCCGGCAGTCCCGCTGTCTTGTGATATAATTATCATAACTTTTGCGAAAGGAGAGTTGTCGAATGATCTATATTGATAATACATATACCGATGCAGCGTTCAATCTTGCATTGGAAGAGTATATATTTGAGCATTTACCCCACAACCAGTCCTGCTTTATGACCTGGCAAAATGACCGTGCAGTCATTGTTGGAAAATACCAAAACACCTTCGAAGAAGTAAATGCTGCGTTTGCAAAGGCCAATGGAATTCACGTTGTACGGCGTCTTTCCGGTGGCGGTGCCGTCTATCATGATCTTGGTAACTTAAATTACACCATAATTGTAGATCATTCTAAAAATGCTGAATTCAATTTCAGTGCATTTGCTTCGCTGGTGACAGATGTTTTGCACGATTGGGATATCCCTGCCGAAGTGACCGGTCGCAACGATGTGACTATTTGCGGGCAGAAAGTATCCGGAAGTTCTCAATATATTCGGAATGGGCGACTTCTTCATCATGGGTGTATCCTTATAGATTCCAATCTGGAGTATGCGGCAGCCGCACTAAAGCCAAATCCCGAAAAGTACAAATCCCGAGGCGTCAAGTCTGTTCGTAGCCGCATCACCACGGTCAACGCTCATGCCACATGCCATGTTTCTGTATCGCAGTTCAAATCTGCGCTGCAACACCGAATTGCAGAAAAATTTTCGCTTGAGCCCTATCAACTGACACCTGAAGATGTTTTTGAAGCCCAACGTATCTGTGCTGCTAAATACGCTGCAGATGAATGGAATTGGGGTTCGGTTCCTGCGTATAGTTTGCGCCGGGAAAAGCGCTGTGACGCAGGTGTGGTGACCGCGGATATTGTTGTAGAGAATAACATTCTTCAACAGGTGCACTTCTCAGGAGACTTTTTCGGGAAGGGTGATTTGACAGTAATGGAAAAGAACTTGTGCGGAAATCCTCTCGATGAACGGCTCCAACATATTATTGATCAAATTGATGTGGAATTTTTTGTCAAAGGGTTAACTGCTGAAGATCTTTATTGGTTGTTGAGTGGATCCCAATAGGACTAAACTGCTTGGATTGTTTGAAAGGTGGTCAGCATAGAAAAATAATCCTGTTCTGAAATGACAGAAGGCTGGCGGAAGATTAGCGGGCTATTGTGTAGCAAAGAGAGAAATTACTGCTATTACAACACTGAGTACCTTAACCTGTAAAAGTGCTGACAAAGATTTGGAGTCAGTTGTAATGAATACCTCCCTTTGGTGCATAGAGTTGTACCAAAGGGAGGTCGTTTTTTATGAAGCGAGGGCCGAAAATTATCTGTTTACGTCGAAAAGTGCTGGCTGCTGTCGGATGTGCGGCAGCGGCCCTTCTTATGTGCTGGGTGGCTGCCAGTCCGGAAGTTGTGGGAGCTGCTTCCACCGAGCGTCAGCTGCCTATTTACTGTGTGCAGAAGGACTATAAGGTGCTGTCCATCAGCTTTGACGCTGCATGGGGTGATGGCAGAGTGCGGCAGTAATCAGTATAGGGTTTGACAATAAATGCCTTTGTAATAACTGCACGACCTAGTAATATTTTATGTTGTGGTGATATATTCCGGAATCCTTAACTTTCCCAAATACACTGAAGCTGCGGAGTCCAGGTGGACTCCGCAGCTTCAGCGTATAGAGAGAGGAGGTACTGCGGAAACCTTGGCAGCTTCCGCAATGAAAAACAAATCAGGCCTGAGGGGGAAGCAGGACCACCAGCATACGGGTAACCGTGGTGCCGGTGTTGGTCACGCACTTTCCGGTACCACCGCAGCAGCGGAAGCTGTCACCCTCGTGGAGGACGGTCTCGCCGTCCTCGGTTTTCAGGGTCATCTCGCCCTCAAGGATGTAATAAATAGATTCCATGGGATTGGAAGCAAAATCAGTACCGCCGCCGGGGACAAAATAGGTTACACCCAGAATCATCTTGCCATTATCTACATCGGCCGCGTCATGCAGACGGGTGCAGATGCAGTCATTGTGTCCGGCAGGGGCATAGGAGTAAACCGTGCTACCCTCGGTGCCGAGCTTTCTTTGAACTTTATAGCTTGCCATTGATATCGCTCCTATTAATTATTTGTCATGATAGACAGGATCGTGGCATCCGTTTCTTTCATACCGGCACTGCCTAGACAGGCGATATTGCGGATCGTATTTTCCACGCCTTTGGATACGATGCCGTCGCCACCGTAAAATTGCTGGCCTGCTTTGAACATGTCATAGCCCATCAGTCCGGCTTCCAGTGCCATAGCAATCTTTGCCGCGCAGGACGGTTTGGCACCGTCACACACCATGCCGGAAATGATGGCAAGGCCGTTTACCAGCGTATGAGAGACCTCTTCCAGTCCGCCGCCTTCCAGATAGGCAATGCCACAGGCAGAGGCGCAACCTGCACTTGCCGCACCGCAGTAGGCAGACAGACACCCAATACCGGTTTTAATGTGGACTGCAAGGAGATTTGAGACCGCCAGTGCACACAGAACCCGCTCCTGCGGATAGTCGCCTTCCCGTGCCGCAATGGCCATGGGAACGGCCAGCGTGATTCCCTGGTTTCCGCTGCCGGAGTTAATCACAACAGGCATCTCGCAGCCGCTCATGCGGGCGTCGGAGCCGGCG
>CAZSIL010000033.1:0-13372 GCA_964607025.1 uncultured Eubacteriales bacterium | reverse complement strand
GGTCGGAAGAGCGACGGGTGGGCTTGGCGTTTCGATCTTGGTGAACGGAGTATCAGTAAAGGACCACGGCGAAGGCGGTGTGTTTGTAGGTTACAAACCGACAGAAAACGAGGAAATCGTAATAGTTGAAGACGTTATCACCGCAGGCACCGCCATTCGCGAGAGTATGGCGATTTTATCCTCCTTAAAGGGCACAAAAGTTGCCGCTACGTTTGTTATGGTTGACCGCAAGGAAAAGGGTCAAACCGATAAATCCGCTATGGCGGAGGTTGGTGAAGAATTTGGATTCCCCGTATACTCGGTAGTTGACGTATACGATATCATAGAGTATCTCGAAGAAGATGAGAAAAACCGCGAAAATGTTGAAAGAATAAAGAAATACCTTGAAATAAACGGTGCGAAAGCATAGGAAGGAAAAAATATGCGTAGTTTAATTGATATTCTCGATTTTTCGGTTGAAGAAATACACGAGTTGATTAACACCGCTTGTGATATTATCGAAAATCCCGCAAAATACGCCGATAAATGCAAAGGTAAGAAGTTGGCAACACTGTTTTTCGAGCCGTCAACCAGAACGCGACTCAGTTTCGAATCGGCAATGCTTGAACTCGGCGGCAGTGTTATCGGATTTTCGGAGGCAAATTCATCCTCCGCCGCTAAGGGAGAAAGCGTATCGGACACAGCAAAAACTATCAGTTGTTATGCCGATATCATAGCAATGCGCCATCCAAAAGAGGGTGCACCGCTTGTAGCCGCTAAAGCCGCTTCTATCCCCGTTATAAACGCGGGGGACGGTGGCCACAATCACCCAACACAGACCTTGGCAGATTTGCTGACAATCCACCGAGAAAAAGGCCGCTTTGACAACCTTACAATAGGCCTTTGCGGTGACCTTAAATTCGGCAGAACGGTACATTCGCTTATAAACGCGTTATCGCGCTATAAGGGTATTAAATTTGTGCTTATCTCTCCGGACGAGCTAAAGCTACCAAGCTATGTTAAACACGATGTACTCGATAAAAACGGAATTGAATACTGTGAAAATCCGTCCCTTGAAGATGCAATAGGCGACCTTGACATACTCTATATGACAAGGGTACAGCGCGAACGTTTCTTTAACGAAGAAGATTATCTGCGACTTAAAGACAGTTATATCTTAGAGCCAAGCAAACTAAAAAATGCTAAAAATGACTTATCTATTATGCATCCCCTACCCCGTGTTAATGAAATCAGCGTAAGTATAGATGATGACCCACGCGCTTGTTATTTCAAACAAGTATTAAACGGAAAATATATCCGTATGGCGCTGATACTTAAACTGTTAGAGGAGGCAGCAAAATGAATATAGATTCCATTCAAAACGGCTATGTTATTGACCATATATCTGCCGGCCGCGGTATGCGACTTTACGAATTATTAGGGCTTGATAATGCCGACTGTTCGGTTGCCATTATCAAAAATGTAACAAGCAAAAAAATGGGTAAAAAGGATATCATCAAAATTGATGCCAATATACCCATTAATCTTGAAATAATAGGTTACGTTGACCCGGGTATTACCGTTAATATCATAAAAGATGGTACATTGGTAGAAAAATGCGGCATCCAAATGCCTGAAACCTTAACCAACGTGATAAAATGCAAAAATCCACGTTGTATCACTACAACCGAGCAAGAAATCAAGCATATTTTTAAACTGACCGATCGCGAAAAAGGCGTATACCGCTGTATCTATTGCGAAACCAAGGCGGGACGTTAAAAAATCAGGGGTTTTGCGCCTTCTTTTCTTGACACAAGTGTGTCAAAATGGTATACTGTATATGTCGAAATCTTTCATTTTCTGCGACTGACGGAAATTAAGTGGAGCACCACAAAGGAACAGAAAATTTATATTTTTAAGCCGACCGTCTGGGCACATTTAATCACCGTAGAAAAGGTGGGTTAAGTGTGCCCTTTTATATTTTATAAAGTTTTTAAGAAGGGTGATTAATATGAGAAAAGTTGCTATTGTTATGGGCAGTGACAGCGATCTGCCAATCATTAAAAAGGCCACCGCAGTTCTTAGTGAGCTCGGTATTCCCTACACTGTTAATATCTATTCGGCGCACCGCACCCCAGAACAAGCGAGAGATTTTTCTATTAATGCTCGCAAAAACGGCTATGGCGCTATTATTGCAGCGGCTGGTATGGCGGCGCATTTAGCGGGTGCTATTGCAGCCAACACCACATTGCCTGTAATCGGTATTCCCTGTGCTTCTCAGTATTTGGATGGTATGGACGCTTTGCTCTCCACCGTTCAGATGCCTTCGGGTATTCCCGTTGCAACGGTTGCTATAAACGGCGGCGCAAACGCGGCTTTACTTGCAGCACAGATTATCGCAGTGGAAGATGCTGACCTTGCCAAGAAGCTTAATGATATGCGTGTGTCCGCAGCCGAAACGGTACTCAAAAAAGATGCCGATATTATGTCAAAATTATAATTTTAAAGGAGATAAAAACTTATGGAAAAGAAACTCGTTTACACAGGAAAGACAAAAGATGTATTTGCACTTGATAACGGCAATTACTTGCTTAAATTCAAGGATGATTGCACCGGTAAAGACGGTGTGTTTGACCCAGGTGAAAATTCGGTAGGTCTCACAATTGACGGCGTTGGTGACGTTAACCTTCGTATGTCAATTTATTTCTTTGAAAAGGTAAATGCCGCCGGTATTAAAACCCACTATGTAAGCGCAAACCTTGAAGACACCACTATGGAAGTTCTCCCTGCTAAAGTTTTCGGTAAAGGTCTTGAAGTTATTTGCCGCCACAAAGCAGTGGGCAGTTTCTACCGCCGTTACAGTGATTATATAGAAGAAGGCGCCGATTTACCGGCATATGTTGAGATGACCTTTAAAAACGATGAAAAGGGCGACCCGCTCGTAACTAAAGACGGACTTGTTGACCTTGGCGTTATGACTGCTAAGCAGTACGATGATATGAAGGAAATGACACAGAAAATCACTAAGATTGTTGCCGACGACCTTAAAGAAAAGGGACTTATCCTTTACGATATCAAATTTGAGTTTGGCTATGATAAAGACGGTAGCGTGATGCTTATCGATGAAATTGCATCTGGAAATATGCGCGTTTATAAAGACGGCGAATATATCGACCCGATGACCTTGTCAAAACTTTTCTTTGCATAAAATTTTAAAAGGAGCACACCATGGGAGGATTCTTTGGAGTAGTAAGTAAGAAAGATGCCATTTCGGATGTATTTTTCGGAACTGATTACCATTCACATTTAGGAACACGGCGCGCAGGCATGGCGGCATACAATAAAGATATTGGTCTGCAGCGCGAAATCCACAATATACAAAACTCTCCTTTCAGAACAAAGTTTGACGACGTCTTTGATGAAATGCGCGGCACATCGGCCATTGGTTGTATAAGCGACTATGATCCGCAACCGTTGCTTATCCGCTCAAATCTCGGCTCCTACGCTATATGCGTTATAGGCATTGTAAACAATTCTGAAGAACTTATAAAAAAATACCTTTGCCTAAACGGGCATTTCAACGCAATGACTTCGGGCAGAATTAACTCTACCGAGCTTATCGCGGCTCTGATAGGTCAAAAGAACTCATTTTGCGAAGGTATAAAATTCGCACAAAATGAGATTGAGGGCACCGCGTCTATCCTTATTTTAAAGGATGACGGCACTCTTATTGCGGCGCGTGACAAACTAGGCCGTATTCCTGTGCATATAGGTAAAAATGAAAACGGACACTGTGTTGCCTTCGAATCATTTGCTTGTTTTAAACTCGGCTATGATTTAATAAAAGAACTCGGGCCCGCCGAAATAGTGGAGTTAACGCCCGATAAACTGTCTGTATTATCCCCTGCGGGTAAAAAGATGAAGATATGCTCGTTTTTATGGAGTTATTACGGTTATCCTACCTCTTCTTATGAAGGTGTAAACGTAGAAATTATGCGTTACCGCAACGGACAAATTATAGCCGAAACCGACCGTAAAAACGGTGTGGCTCAGGATATAGATTACGTAGGTGGTGTTCCCGATTCGGGCACACCCCATGCAATAGGATATTCGGGAGGTTCCGGTAAGCCCTTTGCACGCGCGTTTATTAAATACACTCCTACTTGGGCGCGTAGTTTCATCCCCTCACATCAAGCGGAGCGTGAAAGGGTTGCCAAAATGAAACAAATTCCCGTACATGATTTAATTACCGATAAAAAGCTTTTATTTGTTGATGATTCAATAGTGCGCGGTACGCAACTTAAAGAAACGGTTGATTTTCTTTATGAAAACGGTGCAAAAGAAGTGCATATGCGTTCTGCTTGTCCGCCGATTATGTTCGGTTGCAAATATCTGGGTTTCTCGCGTTCTACAAATGATATGGAATTAATTGCCCGTCGAACAATCGTTGAACTCGAAGGTGAAAAGGGACTTGAATATATTGATGAATATGCGGATTCTGCCACAGAGCGCGGACAAAATCTCCGAAAAGCAATTTGTGAAAAACTGAATTTTGCTTCTCTCGAGTTCCAATCGCTAGAAGGCATTGTTAAGGCAATAGGCATAGATGAAGAAAATCTTTGTACTTACTGTTGGAATGGAAAGGAATAAAATAATGAGTATGCAATCAAAATCTGACTCTTACGCAGCCGCGGGTGTTGATATCACCGCGGGCTACAAAGCCGTTGAGCTTATGAAAAAACATATTAACCGCACCAAAAATGAAGGTTGCCTTGATGACGTAGGCGGCTTTGGCGGTTGTTTTGGGTTGAATCTTGAGGGTATCACAGAGCCCGTTTTGGTTGCCGGTACCGACGGTGTTGGCACCAAAATTAAACTCGCAATGTTGCTTGATAAACACGACACAATAGGTATCGACTGTGTTGCAATGTGCGCTAACGATATTATCTGTTGCGGCGCAAAACCGCTTTTCTTCTTGGATTATATTGCTTGCGGCAAGAACAAACCTGAAAAAATTGCCGATATCGTAGCAGGTGTGGCTGAGGGTTGTGTACAATCGGGCTGTGCACTTATAGGTGGTGAGACTGCCGAGCACCCAGGTCTTATGCCCGAAGACGACTACGATTTAGCGGGATACTGCACAGGCATCGTTGATAAGAAAAAAATTATTGATAATAAAACAATGGCGGCAGGTGACGTAGTTATTGCACTCGCATCCAGCGGCGTACACTCAAACGGTTTTTCACTCGTTCGCAAGGTTTTCGATATTGAAAATGCCGATATAACGTCTCCCGTAGAGGCGCTCGGCGGCAAAAGTATAGGAGAGACCTTGCTCACACCCACACGTCTCTATGTAAAATCTGTTTTAGCCCTTTTGGAACAGGTTAAAGTAAAAGGTATTTCCCACATCACAGGCGGTGGCTTCTATGAGAATATTCCGAGAAGTATCCCTGATGGTTTGGGTGCTAAAATCGATAAATCTGCAGTTAAAATTTTACCGATATTCTCACTTATTGCAAAGGTCGGTAATATCCCCGAGCGAGATATGTTCAACACCTTTAATATGGGCGTTGGTATGAGCATTGTGGTGGCAAAAGAAGATGCCGAAAAATCTCTTGAAATATTAAAAGCAAACGGTGAAGACGCCTACATCATCGGCGAGATTATAGAATCGGAGGATAAAATAATCTTATGATAAAGCCGAGTATTGCCGTTCTGGTATCAGGCGGCGGCACTAATTTACAAGCGCTTATTGATGCTACTAACAGCGGCATTATAAAAAGTGGTGAAATAAAGCTTGTTATTTCAAATAACGCTGATGCTTATGCACTAACCAGAGCCGAAAACGCTAATATCGATACTGCGGTTATCACAAAAAAAGACTGCGGTATGGACCAGAACGCTTTTGAAACCGCGATTATGGATAAACTTGATAAATACAACATTGATATAATCGTCCTTGCGGGATTTATGTCAATACTCAGCGAAAACTTTACCAAGCGTTATCCAAAAAGAATTATCAACGTTCACCCATCCCTTATTCCCTCTTTTTGCGGAAAAGGTTTTTATGGACTTCGCGTTCACGAAGCGGCGCTCAAGTATGGTGTTAAGGTAACGGGCGCTACGGTGCATTTTGTAAACGAAATACCTGATGGCGGCGAAATTATAATGCAAAAAGCCGTTGATATATTAGACACTGACACACCCGAAACGTTGCAAAAGCGTGTTATGGAAACGGCAGAGTGGAAAATACTGCCACTCTCGGTTGAAAAGGTGTGTAAAGAACTTTTAAAATAGAGGAAGGTAAATATATGTCTTTATTTGATTTGAAAACATTACTTAGTGAAAATACATATCCCGGCCGCGGCATAGTTATCGGTAAATCGGCTGACGGTAAAAAAGCTATGATTGCCTATTTTATAATGGGCAGAAGTGAAAACAGCCGCAACCGTATATTCGAGCGATTTGATGGTGGTATGCGTACTAAAGCATTTGATGAAAGCAAATTATCTGACCCGCATCTTATTATATATAACCCATACTTAACCACAAAGGGTGGTAACGTTGATATTATCACCAACGGTGACCAGACAAATACCATTTACGATTTTATCAATGACGGTAAAACCTTTGAAGATGCGCTCTATACCCGTGAGTTTGAAGATGATGCGCCAAACTTTACACCAAGAATTTCAGGTGCGCTTTACTATGATTTTAAAAACACCGAGTTTACTTATAAACTCTCAATTTTAAAGAGTGCTAACGGAAGAGAAGCAGCTTGTAACCGCTATTTTTATAACTATGCGGGTGAAAACGGTATCGGGCACTTCATCCACACCTACAAGTGCGATGGCAACCCCATTCCCTCTTTCTATGGCGAGCCCGAAGAGGTTACAATGCCTAACACTGCCGAAGAGTTAGCCGACCTTGTATGGAACAACTTAAATGAAGACAATAAGGTATCACTGTTTGTGCGCGCTATTCCGCTTGATGGAGACGAGCCGACTGAAATTATCATAAACAAAAATAAATAAGGAGTAACTGAAATGAAAGAATTTGAACTTAAATACGGTTGCAACCCCAACCAAAAGCCATCAAAAATATATATGAGAGACGGCTCTGAATTACCGATAGAAATTCTCTCGGGTAGACCCGGCTACATAAATTTCCTTGATGCATTTAACTCTTGGCAGTTGGTAAAGGAACTCAAAGCCGCTTTAGGTCTTCCCGCAGTTACATCCTTTAAGCACGTAAGCCCCACGTCAGCTGCAGTTGGTATACCGATGAGCGAAAAATTAAAAAAGGCGTGCTTTGTTGATGATATTGAAGGACTCGATGATTCTCCCTTGGCTTTAGCGTATGCCAGAGCACGCGGCACCGACCGAATGTGTTCTTTTGGCGACTGGGTAGCGCTTTCCGACATTTGTGACGTTACCACTGCCCTTTTAATCAAGAGAGAGGTGTCTGACGGCGTTATAGCGCCTGGTTACACACCCGAGGCACTAGAAATACTCAAAACAAAGCGCAAGGGCAACTACAATATCGTTAAAATCGACCCCGACTATGTACCTGAAGAGATTGAAACTAAACAGGTTTACGGCATTACCTTCCAGCAGGGACGCAATAACTTTGAAATTAATAAAGAGTTACTTTCCAACGTTGTAACCGAAAATAAAAATATGCCTGAGAGCGCAGTCAGAGATTTAATTATTGCGCTTATCACCCTTAAATACACCCAGTCAAATTCGGTGTGTTATGCCGTAGACGGACAGGCAATCGGTGTTGGTGCGGGTCAACAGTCACGTATCCACTGCACACGTTTGGCAGGCACAAAGGCAGACACATGGTTTTTACGTCAACATGATAAAGTGTTAGCTCTCCCCTTTAAAGACACTTTAGGCAGACCTGACAGAGATAACGTAATTGACGGTTATATCAACCGCAATGAAGAAGACGTTTGCGCCGACGGAAACTGGCAGAAGTACTTTACTCGTCAGCCCGAGCCGTTAACCGACGCCGAAATCCGCGCATATCTTGACACTATTGATGACGTAGCGCTCGGTTCTGACGCCTTCTTCCCCTTTAGTGATAATATTGAACGCGCAAAGAAAAGCGGTGTTAAATATATCGCTGAACCCGGTGGCTCAATCCGCGATGATGCAGTAATTGATACCTGTAATAAATACAAAATGGCTATGGCATTTACAGGTATGCGCTTATTCCACCATTAATACTCTGCAAAGGATATAAATAAATGAAAATTTTAGTTGTTGGCGGTGGCGGAAGAGAACACGCCATTATAAAGAAATTAAAAGAAAATAAAGAAATTACCGAAATTTTTGCGGCTCCAGGTAACGGCGGTATGTCAGCAGATGCTACACTCATTGACATCGTTGGCACCGATACTGAAAAAATAGCAGAATTTGCGGTAAATAATAAAATTGATTATGCCGTTGTAGCACCCGATGACCCGCTGGTTGCAGGTTGTGTTGATGCTCTGGAAGAAAAAGGAATACCCTGTTTTGGACCAAGAGCAGCAGCGGCAATAATCGAAGGCAGTAAGGTTTTTTCTAAAAACCTTATGAAAAAGTATTCAATCCCCACTGCCGAATATGAAGTATTTACCGATATGGCGGCGGCGCTTAAATATTTAGAAACCGCGCCCATCCCCACCGTTATCAAAGCCGACGGCTTAGCGCTCGGTAAGGGTGTAATTATTGCAAACACTCGTGACGAGGCAAAACAAGCCGTAATCTCAATGATGCAGGACAAAATGTTCGGCAAAAGTGGCGACAGTATCGTAATTGAAGAATTTTTAACAGGACCCGAAGTATCGGTGCTTTCCTTCACTGATGGTAAAACCGTTGTGCCGATGGTATCTTCAATGGACCACAAGCGCGCGGGAGATAATGATACGGGACTTAACACAGGCGGTATGGGTACGATTGCTCCCAACCCATACTATACCGAAGAAATCGCCAAAAAGTGCATGGAAACTATCTTCCTTCCCACCATAAACGCTATGAACGCGGAAGGCAGAACCTTTAAGGGTTGCCTTTATTTTGGACTTATGCTCACTGAAAAGGGACCTAAAGTTATAGAATATAACTGTCGTTTTGGCGACCCCGAAACACAGGTCGTTTTGCCGTTACTTGAAAGCGATTTGCTTACCGTTATGAAAGCCACAACCTTTGGAACTCTTAAAGATACCGAAGTCAAATTTAAAAACAAACATGCTTGTTGTGTAATTATGGCATCTAAAGGTTATCCCGAGAAATATGAAAAGGGCTATGAAATTTCAATCGATGAAAGTATAGCCGATAATGTTTACATAGCAGGTGCAAAGTTACAAAATGGAAAACTGCTTACAAACGGAGGCCGAGTGCTTGGTGCTACGGCAATTGGCGACACACTTAAGGATGCTATTGATAAGGCATATAAACTCACCGAAAAAATACACTTTGAAAACGCTTATAAACGAAACGATATAGGCGCAAGGGCTTTAAAAGCAACGGAGGAGAAATAAATGGTTTATAGAGTATATGTAGAAAAGAAAAAGGAATTAGCCCACGAAGCAAAAGCATTGTTCTCCGATGCTACGGCACTTCTCGGTATTAAAAATCTAACCGACGTTAGAGTGATTAACCGCTACGATGCCGAAAATATTACCGAAGAGTTATTCGAATATGCAAAAGGCACCGTTTTTTCCGAGCCGCAGCTCGATATAGTAACCGATGAAATTGATTTATCGGGGGCTACTGCCTTTGCGGTTGAGTTTTTACCGGGACAGTTTGACCAGCGTGCCGATTCCGCCGCGCAGTGTATTCAGATTATCTCCTGTCTTGACCGACCGATTGTAAAAACAGCCAAGATTTATGCGCTCTATGGCAATCTCACAGACAACGATATAACAGAAATCAAAAAGTACGTTATCAACCCCGTTGAATCACGTGAAGCGAGTTTCGAAAAATATGAAACGTTAAAAGCCAACTACGAAATCCCAACAGAAGTTGCAACACTCGACGGCTTTATCGATTTAGATAGATCCGCGCTCGAAAAATTCGTTCGCGACTACGGTCTTGCAATGGATGCCGATGATATTGCTTTTTGTCAGGACTATTTCAAAGGTGAAAAGCGCAACCCCACCATCACCGAAATCCGTATGATAGATACGTATTGGTCGGACCACTGCCGCCATACAACGTTTTTAACGGTTATTGATTCGGTTAAATTTGAAGATAAACTTTTACAGGATGCTTACGATGAATATATCCATGTTCGCAAGGAACTCGGTCGTACTAAACCTATTTGCCTTATGGATATCGCGACCGTTGCGGTGAAATATTTAAAAACTCAGGGCAAACTCGACAAACTTGATGAATCGGAAGAAATCAATGCTTGTACCGTTAAAATCGACGTTGACGTTGACGGCAAAACAGAGCCGTGGCTCTTGCTCTTTAAAAACGAAACACACAACCACCCCACCGAAATTGAGCCCTTTGGTGGCGCGGCCACCTGTATCGGCGGCGCAATCCGCGACCCGCTCTCAGGACGCGCTTACGTTTATGGCGCTATGCGCGTAACGGGTGCTGCTGACCCGTTAAAACCCGTAAATGAAACAATTCCCGGTAAGTTACCGCAACGCAAAATCGTTACAACTGCTGCGGCAGGATATTCTTCCTACGGTAACCAAATAGGTCTTGCTACGGGTATAGTTGATGAAATTTACCACCCAGGGTACGCTGCAAAACGTATGGAAATCGGCGCAGTAATTGCCGCCGCACCCGCTGAGAACGTAAGACGGGAAGTTCCTTCCCCCGATGACGTTGTTATTTTACTCGGCGGCTCAACTGGACGTGACGGTATCGGCGGTGCTACGGGCTCATCCAAGGCGCACACAGCACAATCGGTTGAAACCTGTGGAGCCGAAGTACAAAAAGGTAACGCACCTGAAGAAAGAAAACTTCAGCGCTTGTTCCGTAATCCCGAAGCTACACGTATGATTAAGCGTTGTAACGACTTTGGTGCAGGCGGTGTATCAGTTGCTATCGGTGAACTCGCCGACGGACTTGAAATTGATTTAAACGCAGTGCCCAAAAAGTACGAAGGACTTGACGGCACCGAACTTGCTATCAGTGAATCACAAGAACGTATGGCGGTTGTTATTGAGCCGCACAACGTCCAAGCATTTTTAAAACTTGCTGCTGAAGAAAATCTACAGGCATACCCCGTTGCCGTAGTTAAAGCCGAGCCACGTCTTGTTATGAACTGGAACGGCAAAAAGATAGTAGATATCAGCCGTGAATTCTTAAATTCTAATGGTGCCGATAAGCATATTGACATTACCCCTGCAAAAACAATGTCTTACGAAAAAGAAATCGAAGGCACCTTCACAGATAATTACAAAGCACTTGCCGCTGACTTAAACGTTTGTTCAAAGCGCGGATTATCTGAACGTTTCGACTCGACAATTGGTGCGGGTACAGTGCTTATGCCGTTTGGCGGCAAACATCAGTTAACACCGATACAGGCAATGGTGCAAAAAATCTCGGTTGAGAAAAAGCATACCGATGACTGTTCGTTTATGGCTTGGGGTTACAACCCGTTTATTATGTCGGCGTCTCCCTACCACGGCGCATATTTAGCGGTTGTGGAATCGGTTTCAAAACTTGTAGCTACGGGTGCTAAATTCGAAGACGTATATCTTACCTTCCAAGAATATTTTGAGCATCCAAGAAAAGACGGCAAACGCTGGGGCAAACCCCTTGCCGCACTGCTTGGCGCATTTAAAGCACAGTTAGATTTCGGCATCGGTTCTATCGGCGGTAAAGACTCAATGAGCGGCTCGTTCGAAGACCTTGATGTACCGCCCACACTCGTTTCCTTTGCCGTAACAACAGGCAAGGTACAAGACGTTGTTTCTCCCGAATTCAAAAAGGCAGGTAATAAGGTTGTATTCCTACCCGTAATTTATGATGATAACAATCTGCCAAAATCGGATGCCCTTATTAAAAATTTCGATGTTGTTACAAACGCATTAAAGAGCGGTAAAGCCGTTTCCGCCTATACTGTAGGTCTTGGCGGTATCGCCGAGGCAGTTATGAAAATGTGCTTCGGTAATAAACTCGGATTTACGTATGATGACAGCATAACAACCGAGCAACTTTTCAGCTACAACTACGGCGGATTTATTCTTGAAACAACAAGCGATATCGAGGGTACAACTGTAATCGGTACCGTAACCGATAACGGTACTATAACTCTTAATAATGAACAGCTTGATTTATCGGAACTTCTCGGCATTTACGAAGATAAGCTTGAAAGCGTTTACAGCTGTAATATCGAAAATAAAGAGAAGAATATGCAAAACTTTAATTTCTCGGCTTTTTCTTATCCCGCTCCCGCTATAAAAGTAGCCAAACCGCAGATTCTTATCCCTGCTTTCCCCGGCACAAACTGCGAGTTTGACTCAGCTAAAGCCGTTCGCGATGCAGGTGCCAAGCCGAAAATTATGGTTATCAATAACTTATCCTCCGAGGGTATTTCCCGCAGTGTAGAACAGTTTGCTGAGGAAATCAAAAAGAGTCAGGCAATCTTTATTCCCGGCGGATTCTCGGGCGGTGACGAGCCCGACGGTAGCGGTAAGTTTATCACCGCGTTCTTCCGCAATGCCGCCATTAAAGAGGGCGTAACCGATTTGCTCGAAAACAGAGACGGTCTTATGTGCGGTATCTGTAACGGTTTCCAGGCGCTTATTAAACTCGGTCTTGTGCCATACGGTAAGATTATCGATACCGATGAAAACTGCCCGACGCTTACATTTAATACAATCGCGCGTCACCAGTCGAGAATTGTTAGAACGCGTATCGCTTCCAACAAATCTCCTTGGCTTTCATACACAAACGTGGGTGACATTTACAACGTACCGATATCACACGGTGAAGGCAGATTTATTGCAGATGAACAATTAATAATGGAACTCGCTAAAAACGGTCAAATCGCAACACAGTACGTTGACCTTGACGGTAACGCCACAAGCGATATTCACTTTAACCCCAACGATTCTATGTACGCTATCGAAGGTATCACTTCGCCCGACGGCAGAGTATTCGGTAAAATGGGCCACAGTGAACGTATTGGTGACGGACTTTATAAGAACGTTCCCGGTAACTATGATATAAATATGTTCCGCGCTGCCGTTCGCTATTTCAAATAAATTTTTTAAAGCGGCGGTTGAAAGTGAAAAATTTAACTTTCGACCGCCGCTTTTATCAAAAAACACTTGACAAATCGGGCAAAATAAATTAACATATTTTATGTGCTTAAATTCAATATAGTACGCCGCTGTGGTGGAATAGGCAGACACAAGGGACTTAAAATCCCTCGGTAGCAA
>CAZSIL010000032.1:0-14509 GCA_964607025.1 uncultured Eubacteriales bacterium | reverse complement strand
TTTGCTCAACATCTTTTCAATACTGCTTTTGCGCACATTTCAATTCCTCCTTATTCAACTTAAAAGATGCGCCTACAATATAGAAAGCGCACCTCTAAAAAGCAAGAAAAATATATATATCATCTTGCATAACAAGTGTACACTTTTTTTCTAATGTCACTTATGAAATGCTCGCAATGTATTGACATACACGCATAAAAGTTATATAATGTACAAAACTTTCTGAAAGGACTACGGCAATGACAGTTAAGAATTTTGTTCTCAATACTAATACTGTCCCTATGCACGGCGAAGATACTATGTATTGGTATCGGTCGGGCTTGTATTGTCGTACCCAAATTTCAGTATAGTCTGTTATAGGATTATAAGTTATTAGGATAATGACGGTGCAAGTCGAAGGAGATTTCGATTTGCACCGTTTTTTATATCTTTATGGAGGTGGAATCATGGAAAGAATACTTTATGATATTGTTCACACCGATCATGTAGGTAATATTGTTTATTCTATGCTATTCCACGTATTACCATAATAATTGACACATTAGTGTCCCATTGTTTTTCGCCACAATTATATTGTTTGATTCGAGTATCATATTTAGCATTTACAAGTTTTTTCATTTTATCTACCTCATCTACTGTAAAATATTCGGGCATAGTATGCAATACTGCTTCAATTCCGTCCAATGTTGTTTGTCTATTTGCATTGATCATATCGTAAGCTAATGCAGGAGAACAATTATAACTATCTGGGGTCATATCAATAGTTGCAAATCTAGTTTGAATATTCCTAAATCCGTATTTTTCCATAACTGCAGGTAGTTCTTGCTCACTCATTGGATATTTGCATACTCCATACTTATTCATAGAATCATCGTGCTGCTCAGCCTTTTTCCAAAACAGCTGCTCAAATTCATTAAAAGTAATACAACTTGATGAATAAAGGTTGATCCCTTTACGGGAAGAAAGCATGAGACAGATACCTCCAGTTCTTAACACGCGCAACTGCTCTCCGTAGAATTTGGAGGGTTCAATATGCTCGCTCACCGTATTAGAAATTGTCACATCGAAAGTATTATCCTCGAAGGGAAGTTCAGTAGCATCGCCCTCAATAAACGAAATGCCTTCTTCGTTCTCTTTTGCAAAACTGATAAATTCACTATCACGGTCAACTGCCGTTATTTCAGCATTGGGATACCAACGATGAAGTGCTCCTGCGAGGGCACCAGGACCGCAACCTATTTCAAGAATTTTCAAGTTCTTGTTTTCGTCCAAATCAAATAAATCTTTGTATTGTTTTTCGAACATATCATCAAACCGTAGTTTACGAGTATAATATAAGGTTTTGGTGCCTTGAATATACTTTGACCAAATGACATTCATCATACTTTACCTTTCCATCTTTACTGCATTTGTTGTATTATGTCATATATCTGTGCCTTTGTCAATCATTAAGTCAAGACCACCGGTGAAACCGGTGGCTTGCACAGCCCCTATAAGGGGCCAATACAGGCTTCATCCCTAAAAGGGACTACTGAAGTTTGACACCGCATTACAATTACAGACAGCCGCTCACGTGCGGCTGTCTTTTTTTAGCCTACTGATTCTTGGTACCCGTAAACGGGTCTGTATATTCCTTGAAACTTATCTGGTCCGAGGAATTATCTTCCTCGAATTGATTTCTGATGTATTCCGCTATTACTTTTTTGTTTCGTCCTAATGTATCTACGTAATAGCCTCGGCACCAGAAATGACGGGAGCCATACTTATATTTCAAATTTGCGTGTCTGTCGAATATCATTAGTGAACTTTTCCCCTTGAGATATCCCATAAATTGTGATACACTTAGATGCGGTGGAATACATACGAGCATATGGATATGATCTGTGCAAGCTTATGCTTCTATTATTTCTACACCTTTTTGATCACACAACTTTCGCATATCTCTCCGATATCTTTTTTTGATTTGACCGTATATCGCTTGACGGCGATATTTTGGGGCAAACACTATATGATATTGACATCTGTATTTTGAGCGTGCGCTACTTTTTATCTCATTTTTTTCTTTTTTAAACATAGTTATAAAACCTCCGTTTAGTTTTAGTGTAATGCGGTCGCCAAACCTTTACACATTATATCATGGAGGTTTTATTTTACATATACTAAAGTTTTTTATCCTCCCCTGGTAGAACCGGGGGTATTTCCACGCCTTAAAAGGCACCAAATACATAGAAGATGTAAAAATGATAAATCTCCTAATTTTTTGCTTTAACTGCTGATTTAGACACTTAGGATACCGATCAATCGAATACAGCGATAGTTTCGGGACAAGGATATCCAAGATCGCGAGGGTGAACGCCTTTATTTATCGCTTCGTAAACGAACATCATGGCCCCGGGTTCATACGGCATTGTACGCTTTTGATCGGGGACGCTTTTGAGGTGTGACGGTATTTCCTTGACATGTGTTCGGCAATACTCGGCAAGGTGTTCTCTGATATTATCTGCGAATGCATGTTGTGCACGTTCGCATATTGCAATGAATTCACGTTCTTCGTCATGAGTAAGAACCGGTATCAGAAGCTCGGGTTTGCCGTTTCGGGTAGTGATGAAGCCTCTTTCTTCAAGTAGCGGGATGGCTTTTATCATTCGCACATCAAGATCAACAGTTTCGGGCCGGATATCTTTTTTCAGCAGGTAAAAGAATTTAAGCATATTATACTCTAAATCCATAAAAGAATTATATCCGTAGCCCTCATGCTTTCTCCAATACATAGGGTCAAGGGAGGTCTCAAAGTTATATAGCTTCAAAGCTTTGGAATTAAGATAACTGTCAACAGTTGCGCATCGTCTTCCCGAAAGACCGTATTCATATTTTCCACGTTTATCTTTTGGGATAGTGTAGTTTTTGGGATAGATTGTTGCAAACGCTATCCATCTGCCGCCATTGGGACGGTCGGGAAAAATTTGCGGTTTTCTTGATGACTCCATGCTTTGATAGAGTGCAAATTCGGCTATTTGTATCATCATAAAGCGTTCGAGACGCTCGCTGTAGAATGCTGTTTCCTTGAGTTCATCGATAGCCGCTTTCAGAGGTTTCAGGTAGGCGTCTATATGTGTTGCTGTGAATATTTCAGCTTCGCGGATGTACTTAACATAATCGTTTGCGTGGTAGATGATGAAATCGGTATACACCTTACCATCTCCCAAGCGTTTCATTAGCTCGCCGTTAACCAATTTATCGACAACTGGTTCAACGTATGCGGCAGCTACACCGATGGCTTTAGCAAGTTCGCTTACGGCAAGAGGTTTATCGTATGCGAGAATTAACAGGTTTTGTGCGAGGACGTCGCCCTCGGTAAGTGACATGGGTTCCTCATTCATACCACACACTCCGCTGTTCCGCACTGCTAAATATTGAGTCATATAACTGTTTTCCTGATATTTTTCCATTGATTCTAACCCTTTCTTGATTTGTTTTCTGCCAAAGTCCAATCGACTTTTAACCGTACCGTCAGCTAAACCAAACTCTGCGGCGATATCTTTGACGCTTTGGTTATGAAAATAATACTTCACAATAACCGAGCGATAGGATTCAGCAAGATATGCAACCTCGCGACGCAGATTCACGGCTTCTTCATCGCGAACTATATCGTCCGAAATGTCGGTTTCGTCGGGAATATCGAAATCTTCCCCTATAATTACTGTAGGGATCCGATATTTTCGGCGAAGCATATCGTAATACTTACGGTTCATCAATGTATTGAGGAAGGGACGAAGATTATTGATAGCGCCGCCCTTTTCAAGATAGATAAGGGCAGAAAGAACCGTTTCCTGTGTAAGGTCCTGTGCATCGGCAAGGTTGCCGCATTTTTTAATTGCAACTGATAGCAGATATTCGATTTCGTTCTGAATTTGTTTCTTTGGCATTTTCCTGTTCTTCCTTTTGAAAGCTTTCACTTATAAGTCGCGAAAAAAAGGTTAAGGTTTGATGGTTTATAACATAAACGAAAAAATTTGTGACATGGTTATTGAAATTTATCAATTGAAACGCAATGTGATTTTGCCGGATTTTTTTACAAAACAGAAGTGTTATAGAGATCACTTCATAAGGAATTTAGTGCCCATAGTTATTATTTCTAAAAGCGAGACGCCTTTCGTTAGGGTAACTGTCATCGAAGGTGATTGATGTCAGTCTCTATCTTTCTCGGTCTCGCTTACGCTCAACAGCTCCTGCTAACGAGGAATCGTTTTTATTTTCGGCTTGTTCTCCCTATCTCGGTGGACCGATGTTGAATAAAATATAAACATTAATATCGTCATGAGTTTCCGATTGTGTAAAATTACACTATAAGTGCTCTTGACAACTCCTCTACATGATCATAAAGCCAGTTGAGTAAATTATTTATTAGATTTGCAACAGGCTGATAACTTTCAGCAATATTAGCATATTCATCCGGACGGTAATTACACATACAATGCCAAAAGTAGAGCACATATGGCATTGCTTTGATATCATACTCCGTAAGCGGAAAATATTTGACAAAAGTACGAATGTATCTATTCAATCCATCTGCATCAATAGTTCCCCCGGAGCAAGTAGGACTTGCAAATACATAAGAAGTAATGACCTCAAAGCAGATCGGAAGTCGGCAAGCAGAAGTCCAGTCTATAACTGTCATATCATTGTCCTTTACAATTATCTGACCTATATGATAATCGCCGTGTGAGTTTGTATAGGTTTATTTATCGGTATCAATATAAAAATCTGAAATTCTATTAAGGTGTTGTATTTGATTTGCCCAAATAGATGCTGTTTTCAGTTTTCCGGATTCTTTTGCTTGTTCAAGCTCATTTATGTACTGTTGCTTTTTTCTGATTGCCGCGTCTGCAGAGAAAAATTCCTTACCAAACCGCAACGGCAGCTGATAGTAGTCCTTCAAAAGCAAAGTTGCTTTTCCAAGGACTTCCGCCGATTTTTCCACAAACCACTCCGGAGCACTGTTAATACGTAGAGTTTCTCCTTCGATATAGTTCTGAACCGTAAACTGAAAATCAGGCGTTTTTATAACATAATTACCTTTCTTGCTTTTGAGCAGTTTTGCAACTTTCAATCCACATTCGAAAAGAAACTCGGTTATTGGACCCTCGCTATTGGCATTTTCAAAATATAACGGCATTACTTTTACTATGTACTTTCCGGCATCGGTGATAATAACATATATCTCTGTTCCAAAATGTCTGTCAAGCAGCTTTATATCCGATACCTTCAAGTTATAGTTGCTCTCGATAAGATGCTGATTCATTTAACTACCTCCAAAATTTTATGAATTCCAATTTGAAATACTATAATTCAACGCCACAAAATCGCTTTACTTTCAGCATACTGATTTTTTCCTTTTAGGTAAACAGTTTTATCCGTTTGCCTTTCCCTTTTTATTTTAATTTGATATTATAATTACCGCCTCTATTTCTTCCAAGGTTAAGTTCATTCTTTATTTGTAATACAAATAATTAGTTAGGCGTAAATCCTAACAAATAACACCAAGTATATCGCCATCATCATAAAATAGTTATAAAATAATCTCATTAGAAATATTATGTGGATAAGTTAATTGACAACCTATATAAAAACAAGAATTCACCTATATTCGCAATCGCTTAGGTATTTGTCGATCTGTATAATTCTTATATCAAGCATACGTTTTAATATTCTTATATCATCTTCGTTATAATCTGTGATACGCAATCCTCTGCGATATTTACTTACGGAAGACAAACACATAGAAATAAGTCGTCGTGATCCGTTCAACTCAACCCACTTACCGCAACGCTCGTTTGGTTTTTTCTTTCCGCCACAAGCATCACAGACGCGGATGCCGCCTTTTAGATACTCTATCAACTCATCCTTATCCGGTTGTGCATTCACAACATCGAAAAAACGATCAAACTGATCTTCAACACGTTTGCCGTTGTCAAGTCTATATGAAACAGTTATCCGAAAAGGATTATTGCTTATTTCTAATGAGTATAACTTTTTGTAGATATATCGAATACAATATGGATCTTTTATCTGTACCTTTAATCCTTTGGATAAAGCGTGGTTATGCATTTCAAGGCAGTATTCACGCTCCACATCGGGCAAGGGACGCAGTATATCATCAATAGTCAACTTGACTTTTTTTGCAAATAACCGAAAATCCAACCGTTCTATATAACCGCCTAAGCATTTTTTTCGTTCGTAATCCAGTTGGGTAAATCGTGGGAAATATTCAAACAATAACGGATAACGCTCATTTGACCATCTACCGATATCTTCATTATAGATAAAACCGAAACGTGGAATTATCTTTAAATAACGTGCATATTCCTCGCTGTGTTTTTTCGTTGGATTTTCGCAGTTCGCAAGACACACCAGATAATAGCCGGTATACCAGCGCGGATGTTCGGAATACTCTTCGGGATTATTGTACATATCCGTAAGAATTTCCATAACGCAATCATATATTTGTACACATGCCTCACGGGTTTCGTTGTCATCGACATCCGCAAGTGAAACTTCAAGCGGGACAATATGTGTACCGTATTGAAATATAATCCGTTGTTTTTCGCTGATAAAATCAGATTGGTGCCTATCAAAAAACATATAAATACCTTCTTTGAAACAATTAATAATACTGATTACATGAATTAAGCAAACGTAATATAGAAAATGTGTTGTCGCTAATTAAAACAACACATTTTTTATAACTCAATACAGTTAAATATAGCTGTAAATATGGTTGCGAGTGCCGATGAATCAACCGATAATCTTTTGAAAAAATCAAATTGGAATAACACATTATATCCGCATTTTTTATAAAAATCATTTTATTTAGAATCGCAAATAATATATTTGAATCCTTTTTCTTGCAAGATCTTCAAAATAACTCAATTACACTTTTGTTATTCACTGAATAAACGATTCAACATACTCTGTTAATATTAAGAACTCTATTAACACATAAAATCATGCATCAACATAACAGGTCTAAAAACAAAAGATCAGTTGATTTCATAGGAACGTATATGAAAACCGGAATCGTCGGCCATACTACATGTAAAATGGTAGTATTCTGTTATCCCCTTTGAGTTTACATAGGAGAAACCTGTGCTTATGGTAACGTCGTTAACATACTGCTTAGAATACACAGATTCACCTTTTGAAAGATCCCCAACTTCGGCATCTATTCCGCTAATGCAAAGAACTTCGCTTTCATCAAAATTCAAAATGCGAAACTCAGTGATATCGGCATCAGCAGTGTATGAGACCATAATGTTATACATATCCCCATCGTCGTGACGATATATCACATCTTCGCCCTTGTTGAAGCTTTCATCATTTAGAATATAAACCGTAATATCACCCAAATCTGCCAAAAGAGTTTTTTCCGTCGTATGGTCATCGGGTGTCGAAATATCGTCTGTGGAAGCCGAAATATCTTGAGAGGTGCTTGATAAATGGGAACTGTTATCCGGTTCGGAAACGGTTTCTGAATAGTCCGATTTCGATTTATCCGATTCGGAACTGGTTGCATTGACTTCGGTATTATCTGTTGAATCGTGCAGACTATCAGTCATCGAAGTAGATTGGGATGATACTGCTGATTCACCGAATAGTGAACAAGCATTAAGAATAACGGTTATGAGACAGCACATGACAAGACAAAATATTTTTTTCATGGTAATTTTATCTCCTTATTTTATTAATGGTAACGCCAGCATATAAAAATATTTATTAACAAAAATATTTTTACAGATTGCAATTAAATTAATATATATTCTTATAATTAAGTTGATAATTATCATAGATTATGACTAACAATATTAACAACGATTGAAACTATAATGTGCTACTTATTACGTGTTATTTGATCAATTCGCAGTTCAATAAATTTTCTGATATAAGGTAGATCATTCATCGTAAAACCGGCAAACTCTGCGGCTATATCAGCAGAACAGAACCGTACTTTTCTCCCAAAGATATATCTTATAGCGCTTGTATCTGCTAAGTGCCATGGAGTACATCCGCTGCACAGATTAAGGTGACGCATGAAATATTTTTTGAAATCTTCGCCGCATTTTTCTACATTTTCGAGATATGATGAATTAACCGGACCTGCAATGCGGCATCTCACATATCTGATCCACGATGAATGCTTACTGTTCGGTTCAGCAAAGCAACCATTCGTCCAAACACCCATAACATATTGCCCCTTGTATTTATACTCAAAAGCATTCTGTGATGCTTTATAATTAGGGCGCAACTTATATTCCTTTGCCAGTATGTCCAGTGCTATAACTGCCTCGCGGTCTTTATCAGATAGCGAACGTATCTGGTCCTCAAAATCAGGGTAGTAGATTCCTTGCAACAGCCTGAATTCGAGCGTATCGATATATTCGCCGAAGAAATATTTCAGTTTTTTGGATACGGGATTTATAATGGTATCTTCTACCGCATGCCTAAGCGCAGATGCAGATAAGAACATATTAGGATATTTGTCACTTATGACCTGTATTTTACATCCGTTATCGCAGAAATACAGACCCACTCTTTCGAGATTTTTCATGACCGTCTCGATAGGGAGCAGTAAATGCTGACCCTTAACCGCTGTTACTCTCTTTAGATCCTTGACCTTTTCAAAATTCTCATAAGAAAGATAACAACAGTTTTCAGATATATGGCAATAGAGTGCAATCTCGTGAATAAATCTGACATATGACTCGATTTGTGCTCCCGAAAGATCATAATAATCGCCTGCATCTTTTACGCGCAAACGTATATTACCCCACTTACGTCCTGCCGCGAAAGTTTCATATGCACCGTAAGTTATGCCGTAAACATCCGCATTGCAATACATATCGCCGTAGAACTCGAGCATAAAATTATAAAATTCACGTCCGCTTGCAGCCATTTCCGGGTCTGTTTTTTCGAGTTCCGCCAGAGATACCTCCGGCGGAACGAGGCGGAGCGCCTTCATATAAATATCACGGTGAACCATTGTGGGAAATTCGGTAGTGTTTCTTTCAAATTGCATTTGAGAATCCTTCCATTTGATTTGTGACTTATTCAAGCTCAGATATTACAATCTTTTCCACAGTAAGTTTACTGCCCTCTGCGGTACCGAAACGGAATTCGTCGGTTTTATTATTAATAACACGCATAAATGGATAATTTTTGCCGTAATGGAGTACCTTACCATCTACGATAACAGCCATATATTCTCTGTTAATGATCCATATAATGTCAATAAATTCATCGACAGGTATTCCGCCGCCATCATAGCCGAGGTACAACCCGAGAAGCAGATCTCGTATCCAAAGCGAATCGGGGCAATGAGGGTGCTGTCTGAAAGATATATATGCTTCTTCGTAATACAAATGGATATTCATATTATCAGTTTTAGCACGCATATCAACCCTAAACGGATAGTTGACTTTTTTGGTAACTGCTATACCGTCCTGCCCCCATACATCATTATGGCTTGTTATTTCAACAGAATCGTCTTTTCTTGTAAGTTCTGCGCTTTCATAAGGTTTCAGATCCTTATCAAAATCAACAGTAAAACTGTTTTTGACCTTAATGTCCGCCAATATTTCCTCGGCTGTAATTTTTTCATTAACTTTGATTTGAGTGCTGTAAATCTCCCCGGTTCTTCTGTCCTTCGGGACAAGAACATCGGGTGTGTTAAGCCCTAGTGCCTGCTTTAACAGCCTACAGATGATCATATCGTTTTCTATAAAATAATAAACTACTATTGCAAGTTTTTCTCTCAACACTCTGTTTCGGATATCACCGCCATACATTTTAAAAATATTGTCACCGCACCATGCGATCTGATGATGCTGGTCGCCGTAATAGCTGAGCTGACAGAATAAATCAGCCATTTCGTTTACTTGTTCATAGCGGTTAAGGAATCTCCACTCGAAGCCCATTCCCGAAAAACCGCGCATTTCCGCATGGCTTACAAAATAGCCCCATATAATTGAATTTGCAACCGGACCTGCCTCTTCATCACTTAGGTTACTGAAATTACTGTCATCCAAAAGATAATCGATAACCTTATAATATCCGTTTATGCCGGTTTCGGAATCATCCGTTTCCATGGTATCTATAATGCCTCTGACGATTTCTTTCCAATCCGGTTTTTCAAGACCGGTTTCTGTAACACAGAGAAGATATTTTAATCCGTCGGTGTAATCCTTTTTCAGAACAGTGCCTTCGCCTTTTCGTATAATAAGAGCGCATTCGATTTCGTCGTATCCGATTATAAGCTCCCAACCGCTTTCATACGCCGCCATAATGGGAACATCGGAACAAATTGATAGTTTCACACGCTCCATTACCGAAGCAGGTGTAATATTATCAAAAATATCATATCCGTATCCGCAAAAGAACATCGATCGTTCAAGAAAACCATCCGCCTTTTCGTAATTCTGGTTTTGCCAAACATTGGTCCAATGGTTTACAAGTCCCATACCCGTAACGGTAAGGAATACCTTATAGATACGCTCACGGTTGAGCAAAGTAAGCTCGGTATTGTTTTCATCTCCGAAGCCGAAATTTCCGTTGAAATCCACCTTCATGGATTCATCGTGATAATAATCGTCGGTGTCTCTTTCGAGATACATAAACAGCGAGGTCAAACACAGCAAATAGCTGCAACTGCCAACCCAAGGTTCATCGGGAGAAACGATATTTTCAAGCATAGCAGAGGGCAACAGCACATTGCTTTTTTCGATATCTATCGAATTTTTTGCCATTTTTACAATAGCAGGTTTTTTCGGACTGTAGCCCTGTGGTGTTTGTTCGGGTTTCTTTACTGCCATAATATAATTATCCTTTCTTTTAATCTCAAGGCTTAATCTTGAGACGCGTCAATTCTGCACTTATTATGGCATAAAATACGATGAAAGTATTATCAAATAAGAACATTTTTCACTATTATGGGACAAAATATTTTCATTGTAGGATCGTCATAGCTCACGGATGTATCATAAACAGCAAAAGGCTTACCGTCGGCAGTTATATTGTTTTCTGCAAGCCAATTCAAAAGCATATAGGAGGCTTCATCAAAATCGCATATTCCCGATAGATGCATTATTGCAAAAGGCTTGTGCTCATAATTCAATATCCGCATATCGTCGCTTATATTAACACATAAATCGGTTCTCACTCCGCAGGTATATGTATCGCCGTTTGGACAGCTGTAAAATTCCTTTATGTTCTTTAACGCGTGAGGATGATATTCAGACAAATAAGAAATAACTGCATCGCTCGCTTCTTTTTCGGAGTTTGCGCCTATTTTGGAAGATACAAGAAATCGAATGGTCTTTGAAGCTTCGATAGTGATTTTTGTGTTGTTCTTACCACGCACCAACGGAAGATATAACTTCAAATGTGTCGGCGCAGCATCCTCATAATAGTATTCTTCAAAATAATGATTTTCATAAGTGTTGTCGGCTATTCCCGCATATTCAAACATACTGTTTGGCAACCACTCCGAATACAAATAATCCCATGCCGAATTTATCTTTTCTTCGTTGTTTTTCACCTTGATTTGAGCACAAACTACAGCATAGCCGTTAAAACGACCGCCTTTTTCAAATCCGCTGATATTAATGTTTTCATACGGTTCTATATACAACTCATAGCAAAGAAGATTACCTTTTTGTGTGCCGTTACGTCCCCAAATGCGTCCGCTGTAATCGGGATTGTTTCTCAAAAAAAATGTAACAGCTTTATTTTCAATGCCGCGAATAACCGAACAATAATATTTCAGGCATTGGGTTGCAGGTATATGGGTACTTTTAACCTCTGTTAAAAACGGTATATTTTCGCGCGGTGCGGATAATAGGTAATAATCGTTACTGTTTCGATATTCCGTTGCAGTTGTATTCAATAAAATTCTAATTTCTCGGCAAAGTGCTTGCTGTGAACTATATCCGCAGGAATATGCTATATCATCCAACGGCATTGCGGAATTTTTGATTTTACACAACGCTTTGGACAAACGGAGACGACGCAGATATTCGTTTACACTGTATCCGGTGGAGCTATAAAAATCTCGACGAAGTTGCATAATAGATATATAACAGTTTTGGGACAGCGAATCGACCGAAGTTTCGGTGTCAAGTACTTGTCTGTAAGCGGTTATCCGTGATATAATATTCTCGTTTTTCATGTGATACACCTGCGATTCTGCTTAAATAGAATACTAAATACTATTGTTTAATATAACACATGAATCTGTCAAAAACAAGTATTCGATAATACTTCAATTTTGAAAAAATTTCTAGTAAAATCACATTGTGCATCAATATGATTAATATCTAAATAGTGGGAACGAAATCAAGAGCGGAGTTATTTTTGAAAATGCAAACGAAAGTGACGAGGATGCCGTCTTCTATTATTGTGAACACACTCCTACCTATAAAAATAGGATCGAAATTGTTGAAAGACAAAATGACAATATTTTTGTAAGAATAAGCGGTGAATGTTGTGATATAAATTATTATGACGGCTCGAAAGGTAATGATACATTAGAGATTACCTCTTGGATTGATCAATAATGACAGTAAGCAACCTGCAAGGTTTTGATGTCTTGCAGGTTTTTTCTGTCAAAATGTATGCAAGACAGCCTGAGGTGCTGTTTTGCTTGTGTTATAAATAAATATATGCACCTAGCGAGTTGATCATATCATCGTTATGTGTCAACCACCCGTTTGTCAGTGCCTGTTCAACAATATACCCGCGCGTGATATCTGGTGCTTGCCTGAAAAGGGCGTAAATCTCATCTTTCAATACCGACAGTTCTGCATTCAAAGCTTCATTAAATGGATTATGCGCATTTCGGTCAAACACAACGAGATTTGGGATTATTTTGTCGTTTTCCTTTCTCAAATATCCATATTGAAGCATCTTTTTAAGATAACCTTGTTCGCACGCCTCCGTTGAGCTGTTGCATACAAGCCAAAGTGTGTAAACCTCTTTCCAAGATAAATGAACTGGCGTTTTTTCTTGAATGTTTTTGTAAAAGAATTTGTATTGACCGAAATCTATATACTGTTTGACCTCATTTTCGTCGTGCGAAAGATATCCGTGCAGACCAACGAAAGCCGGCTCCTGCCAGTCTATAGTTTCATATCCGGTCAATGACCAAGCTCCATCGTCGGGGCGTGACGGGTGCGTATTTTTTTCACTGCTATCATTGTTATCATTGCTTTCAAACGCAAAATACTTTAAGCAATCGAATGCGCGTACTACCAATGCCCATTTCGCTGCTTCGTATCCGATATAAGCAACATTCGCCTTTGCACCGTCTCTTTTTATATAAGCATCAATTAATGCGCAGATTTTTTCAGTCAGAAGCTTTGTAGTCTTTTTGTTGGTGTCGAATCTTGCACGTTGTTCATCTCGGCTTACTATACAAAAATCAGTTTGGTATCTGTTGCCTTCCTTGCGGAGCAACTGTTCACGCGCCAGAAATTCAAGTTCATCCTCCATATAAGGCAAAGCTATACCCAATTCCAGTGACAGTTCTTCCGCAGTTTGTGGATTTTCGTATGTTTCTAAAAAAATATTTTTATACATCAAATGCGTTATTATAGACCAAGGCTGTCCATTTTTACCATCTCTACCATTCATCACGAATGCAATTTGCTCGGGATTATAACTGCGTTTTCCAAATTCTCTTGCCATATCCATACCTTCTTTCAAAATTTTTCTTGCACGATAAAGTCGTTTCTTCACAGTTTCAAGTGGAAGCGAAAGGGTATTAGAAATATCACGCAGACTTCTGTTATCAATGTAATAAGCAACAACAATATTACGATAATCGCTCTTAATAAACGCCAACTCCCGTCGAAGCAGTGATAATTGTTCACCGTGTATCATTTTATCAAGGATATTCTCGCGTTCGTCTTTGATCTCATATTCTCCGATGTCAAAGCCGGTTATGGTTGCATTACGTTTATGTTTTTTATCAGCCCACACAGAATAACGATTGCGTGCAATCTGCCAAACCCATGCCGAAAAGTCTGTCGGGGTGGTGCCTTTATTCAAAGCAGTTATAACATTAAGCGCGATATCTTGCGTCAGATCCTCAGCCTCTGTGTTACTGCTTGTCTTTTTCAGACAGAAATAAAAGAGCTTTTCCATATAATTTTCAGTAAACTCGTTTATTAAGTATTCCTGCTGTTCGGTTGTGTTTGACATTTTTTCAACTCCTTTCACTCATAAAGTGCGGCAATTTCAAATTTGGGGACATTAATGTTAGATATTTTATCACATTTTATTTCAAAACCTTCCACAATGCAATATGTAAACGCTATAAGTTGTTTATGAAGCAATGCATTACGCGGATTGATTCAACCACTGCTTCCCTAACTATGTGAAACCCCTGTTTCCCAACGGCTGACTGCCTGACGGGTGACAAACACCTTTTCTGCAAGCTCCTCCTGAGAGAGTCCGC
>CAZSIL010000031.1:0-15282 GCA_964607025.1 uncultured Eubacteriales bacterium | reverse complement strand
TTCATGCTGTTTTGTGCCTTGTAGCGCAGCGGAAAGGAATGGTCATAAATATGATGAATATTTCTGTGGGAGACAAAGCTCCCAACTTTACATTAACCGATAAAAACGGTAATGCGGTTTCCTTATCCGATTTCAAGGGAAAAAAGGTCGTTCTCTATTTTTATCCAAGAGATAATACTCCCGGCTGCACAAAACAAGCCTGCGCTTTTGCAGGGCTTTACAGCGAATTCCAAAAAAGAAATATTGAGGTTATCGGTATAAGCAAAGACAGCATGGCATCTCATGTGAAATTTGCTGAAAAATATAACCTTCCTTTTGTTTTGCTTTCCGACCCCGATAGAATCGCCATAGAAGCCTATGGCGTCTGGCAGGAAAAGAAAATGTACGGCAAAACCACTATGGGAGTTGCCCGTACAACATTTATAATCGATGAACAGGGAAATATCCAAAAGATAATGCCCAAGGTCAAGCCCGACACAAACGCGGCAGAGATACTTTCCGAGCTTTGAAGCACAGAAATATTCGGTTCCCAAGATATGCGCGGTTGCGCGGTGCTATAGGAGAGATAATTATGAGCATTTGGTCAGATAAAACAAAAAGAAAAGGACTAATAACCTTAACATCGATTCTTCTTGTAATTTTAATCGTTGTTGCAGGATGCGGTATCTACCTTAGTGATTACTATCGGGCAGATATAAAAGCAATAGGCGAGCTTTTGCCTCAGGGGACATCTTGGAAGGAGTTGCCGAACGGAACCATCGTTTTCGAACCCGATAACGCGACAAAGGGATTAATTTTCTACCCCGGCGGTAAGGTAGAATATACTGCGTATATTCCGTTAATGCAGTCCTGTGCGGAGCAGGGAATCCTTTGTGTGCTGGTGGAGATGCCCTTTAACCTTGCGGTTCTTGATGTGAACGCGGCAGACGGAATACAAGAGGAATATCCCGAAATACAAGATTGGTACATAGGCGGTCATTCCCTCGGAGGTTCCATGGCAGCGTCATATCTTTCCGACCATATAGATGATTATAAAGGATTGATACTTCTCGGTTCATATTCCACAGCCGACCTATCTGCAACAAGCCTTGATGTACTGTCGGTCTACGGAAGTGAAGACAATGTGCTGAACCGCGAAAAATATAATGAAAATAAAACCAATTTACCTTATAATTTTACAGAGATGGTTATTCAGGGCGGTTGCCATGCCTATTTCGGTATGTACGGTATCCAAGAGGGGGACGGCACTCCGACTATAACCAATAAAGAACAAATCGATCTTACCGCAAATGCAATATCCGATATGCTGTTTGAATAGTGTGATTGATTTTGTATTCAACGATCCCGGGGGATGACATTTGTTGCTCATGCGGACGATATATTATTCTTCAAAGAAAAAACACAAAGCCATAAATATAATAAACAGGTAGGGCGGCTCACAAGAGCCGCCTTTAATATTTGGTACGCAGTAAACAATAACCATTCAGGTTGTATTTAACAATATTCATAAAAATTTGAAGACAAGATCAAATATTATATTAAACGAAAAATTTTCAAAAAATATTTTGATATTTTCATAAATGAAAGCATTTATGAGTAGGGAGGTAAAAAATGGGAGAAAAAATACATTTGATACTCAATCGAATTAATCAACTTTATGATTCAAACCAAAAACAAAAGGAAGGAAATTTACGAAATGAAAACAACTTCTCGGATTTTATCGTTATTACTCAGTTTAGTAATGATGTTTGTGTTTATTCCTCAAGGCGTACTTGCTGAAATCGGCGAAGCGTTAAGCTCTAATGCCGAAGATACTCAAACGATCGTTGACGGTTCTTTGCTTGAATCTGAAATTGAAGCCGAAACTCCGATTTATGTTCTCGGCGAAGATATCGATAAAAGAACCGCAACTTCAAAAACTTTCCGTATGTCCGACGGCAGTTATATAGCCGCTGATTACGGAAAAACTATTCACTTCAAGAATGAAAACGGCGAATGGACAGATTACGATAATACGTTGTCTTCCTCAGATGCCGATTCATCCGACAGCGAAGACTTTTCGGGCTACGAAACAAATAGCTCTGATATTAAATTCAAATTCGCAAATAATTCTCAATCGTCTAATCTTCTTAAAATAACAAAAGGCGATTACAAAATAAGCCTTCACCTTGTTGGTGCAGATAAGTCTAAAGCAGTTGAAGTTTACGATCCAATGGAAAAAAACGAAGGCAACGACATTGAATCAGCTTCTACTCTTAACAAGTTTTCAAGCGGCTCGATTTACAAGGATATTCTTCCTTCCACCGACCTTGAATATATCGTTTCAGGCGGTTCAGTTAAGGAAAATATTATCGTAAAAGAAAAATGCGACAGCTATGAATATACCTTTGAATTGAAACTCAAAGGTCTTATACCTGTCCTTCTGGAAGACGGTTCTATCGCATTGAACGATGAAAAAACAGCCGAAACACAGCTTATTATCCCTAACGGATATATGTACGATGCGGAATATGAATCATCTTCCGCGGTGTCCTATTCTATCGAGCATAAAAACGGCAAAAAATATACCCTTACCGTAACAGCCGACGCAGAATGGATAAACGCCGAAGAAAGAGTATTCCCTGTAACTATTGACCCTACATTTGAAGCGTTCGATAACACCTACAACACAATGGATGCTCATATTTCGGAATTTACGCCCGGTGATGTATATTATCCCGGAATAAATCCTGCCGACCCTATGATTGCCGGTTACAGTATGTATGACGAAACTAAGGAATGCCATATACTTATAAGACCGTATGTGCTTCCTTCGATACCCACATCATCTGCTATCGTTTCTGCTGCGTTGTATTTCCACCCAAGAGAATTAGTAAGAGACGGTAACGTCTATCTTGCCGCAAAGAGAATCACAGGCGATTGGACTTCACAAACTGTATGTTGGAATACCAGACCCACTTATGATGACGAAATATTGGATTATGCTTCCATAACATCAAATTCATTGAACGAATTTCTTACTTTTGATGTTACACGCGCAGTTCAGGAATGGTATAAGTCTTCAGAAGAATATAAAGGTATCGCAATATGCCCTATAAGCGGCTACGGCACAGGTGCAATTAAGGTTTATTCTTCAGATACAAATAATTCTAACGAGAATGTGAAGCCCCAACTTATCATCGCATACCGCGACACAAAGGGATTGGAAAACCTATGGACATATTCCTCCCATAACGCAGGCGGAACAAACGGCGGATACGTAAACGGATTTAACGGCAATCTCGTTGTAGTTCACGACGATATGGCAACCTCTGATTCCTTGATACCCGTAAACGTAAGCCATGTTTTCAATACATACCTTGCAAACGCTCAATTTAACGAGGGTGATTCTGTCAATTCTCCCATAACCGCAAATTTCGATGCTATGAAAATCGGTTACGGCTGGAAATTAAGCGTTCAAGAAACGCTGATTGACAAAGATATAGATTCTCGTTTCTACTACGTATATAACGATTCCGACGGTACAGAACACTACTTTATTCAAGATTCCGAAGATACCAATAAATACATCAGCGAAGACGGATATGACTTGACCGTTACTGTATCGGGTGATCAAAAGATATTGGCTGATGATGTCGGAAACGAAAAACTTTTCGATTCCAAAGGCAGGCTTATCCAAATCGAAGATGCCAACGGAAATTTGAAAACGTTTGTATATGATACTTCTAACCGCCTTACCGCAATTAAACTCAAACCCGTTGGCGGTAGCGAAATAACTCAAATCACTTTTGTGTATAGCGGAAATGTTCTTTCGAAAATCGTTAATAATCAAAACACAAAGGAAACCTTGGAATATAAGTATTCCTCCACATATAACGGAACAACACTTTCCAACAGCACCGAGGGCTACCTCCGTACAATAACCTATAAATATGACGGCACGACCCTTGGAACCACCTCCTATACTTATAATTCCGACGGTACATTGTCCACCGTAAGCTCTCAAATCGAAGGCGTTAACAGAACAACAAATTATCAATATGTAACCTATAACTCCTTTAGACACGTTTCAAGAATAATTCAAAAAACCGACAACGCCCAAGGTCAAAGCATCGGTTATGAATATTCCGACAAGAAATTCACGATCCGTTCAAGCGGTAACGACGATACTTACGGTAATACCGACGATATTTTGACTCATTATCTCTTTGATAACTTCGGTAGGGCAATCTGTAGCTATACAACAAACCTTGATAAAACCGAAACCTATGGTGTTGCTTACCAAGAATATACCCCCTATGAATCTACCGCAAAAACAAATAACAGAATAACCGTAGATTCTGCAAAGGGATATGACAGCACAAATTATGTTGCCAACAGCAGCTATGAAAGCAGTTTTACCTCTTGGTCGGGTGCTATCGCAAGCGGTTGCACGGGATATACAAGAACCACCGATTCAACCGTCTCCTATTACGGAACAAGATCCCAAAAAATAACATCTACCGAAAGCACAAGCGGTTTTTATGCGGCATATCAGGATATAACTATCCCATCCGCAGGTACTTATACTCTTTCGGCTTATGTTAAAACCGTTGACATTACCACCGACGTAACAAACGGTGGCGCATTCGTGATGTTCGGTACTGATGAGAGCCAATTGCTTACAGGCACAACAAACACAAATATTCAGGACGGCTGGCAGAGAATAAGTGTCACCAAAACCTTCGATTCCGCAACGACCTGCCGCGTTGAAATGAAGCTTCGCAATTGTATCGGTACAGCTTATTTCGATTGTGTTCAGGTTGAAAAGTTTGAAACACCTTCAAGCTATAATTTCATCTGCAACGGCTCCTTTGAATCTGCATCTGTTTGGAGCGGAACCTATACTGTGGAAGAAAACCACGGCAAACTGTCCGCCAACCCTTCTGCTGAAACCTACATAAAGCAAACTGTTCAGCTTAACAAAAGCGCAAATACAACCTTTATGCTTACAGGTTGGGCAAAGGCAAATTCGGTCTATCTCTACCGCACGACCGATGAAGAAGCTCTTTCTGCAGACACCTCCCACAGATATGACCGCAAATTCTCCTTGATGGCGAAATTGTTCTACACCGACGGAACGAATGAAGAATTTGAAGCGGATTTCAATGCCAATAATACCAATTGGCAATATGTGTCTACCGCAGTTGTACCCAAGAAGGACGTAAATTACGCCGAAATATATGTGCTTTACGATTATAACGCAAACGCGATGTATTTCGATAATATTGCCTTTACAGCAGAACCTGCTCAGACCTATGCCTATGATGACGAAGGCAACCTTAAATTAGTTACAGATATTGACGGTAACGATAGCCTTCTGACCTATGCCGAAAACGGCGTTGACCTTGAAGGCTATACCGCCGTAACAGGTGAACACTACGATTACACCTATAACGCCGAGCATCAGGTCGAAACCGCAAAGCGAACTGTAGGCAGCGTTACCCAAACCTTAACCTATGACTATGACCAATACGGCAGAACCACATCATCCACTCTTTCCGCAGGCGGACAAAGGATAACCTCGTCTGTCACATACACCGACGATTTCACAGGGAACATCAGCCAAATAACCGATTCTCTGGGCTCTGTAACCAACTATTCCTATGATACCCTTACCAAGCTTCTCAAATATATGGAGAACGCAAAAAGCGTAAGAACCCAATATACCTATGATACACGCAAACGTGTGACCTCTGTATATCTGGATGCAGATGAGGATTCGGTATTTGATGAAGCAACCGAGGCTTATGTTGAATATGTCTATGCATCCGACAAACTTCAAAGCATCCAAACCTCCTCAACCGAATATACAATGTCCTATGATAACTACGGCAATATAACAGGCATTCAAGCAGGTAGTTATACTCTCGCCACTTATGAATATGCGCCCTATAACGGTAAGCTTTTAAAGCTAACCTACGGTAATGGCGATTATGAGGAATATACCTATGACCACCTTGACAGATTGGTCAAAGTGTTATACAATGGAACCGAAGAAAAGTATTCTATTGTGTATAACGCCAATGGCGGTATTCATTCAATAACCGAAAGCGGAATAACCCACCTTTACGAATACGATTCCTTGGGCAGACTGATCCGAGCATGGCAGAAGGATTCTTCGGGTGTTACGACCCTTTACGTTGAAAACTCCTATGATTCCTTGGGTCGCTCATCGGGTTCAAAGTATGTAATTAACGGTGAGACCTTTAATTATTCCATAGCGTATAAAGAGAACTCCAATAACGTTGCGAGATTCTATTATCCTGCAATGGGCGGAGCAACCAAAATACAGTTCTATACCTATGACCAATATGACCGCTTGACAAAGAGCGATTTGCTGGTTGACCTTACTTCAAAGGCATATCAGGCTTATGAATATTATACCTATACCGTTGACGGTGAATCCAGAACAACCTCGTTAATATCTAAACTTACCTTAACAGCCAACGGTGTAAATACTGTATATGAATATACCTATGATGCCCTTGGTAATATAACCTTAATATCCAAAGACGGCGCAGGAATCGCCCGTTATGAATATGATTCCTTAAACCAGCTTGTCCGCGAGGACGATTTTGCCAATGGATATACCTATGTGTATATTTATGATAAGTCGGGTAACCTGCTTGAAAAACGCAGATATACTTTTCTTTCAGCACCTTACAGCTATATAATATCTGCTACCGGAATTGCATATACGGTTGTTGCATCTTATGGATACAGCGATTCCTCTTGGGGCGATTTGCTTACTAATTACAACGGTACAACAATAACCTATGATGCAATAGGTAATCCCCTTAATTGGCGCAATACAGCCGAAATGACTTGGGAGGGCAGACAGCTAACCTACCATACAAATCTTGATAACACCGTAAGGACAAATTATGCCTATAATTCCGAGGGTATCCGTACATATAAGAGAGTTATAGACCTAACATCCAGCGCAGAATATAATATTTACGATTATACTCTCGACGGTACAAAGATACTTGCTCAACACTACCGTAATAATAAAACGAAGGAAGATTCTTACCTCTATTTCCTTTACGATGAAACAGGTAGTGTAAGCGGTTTCAATGACGGCACAAATACCTATTTTTACCAAAAGAATATTCAAGGAGATATAATCCGAATCCTTGATACTAATGGTAATGTAGTTGTTGAATATACCTATGACGCTTGGGGCAAAATCCTCTCCGTAACAGGCTCTCTTGCCGATACAATCGGTCAAAAGAATCCCTTCCGCTATCGTTCCTACTATTACGATTCCGAAACAGGTTGGTACTACCTTAATAGTAGATACTACGACCCCGAAGTCGGCAGATTTATTAATGCGGATGGTATTATCGGCGCAAACGGCGGTCTTCAAGGCTATAACCTTTTTGCATATTGTAATAACAATCCTGTAATGGGTTATGACCCCTATGGTACTTGGACATTAGGTTTTTCTATATCTGGAAGTGCAGTATTTGGAATAGGTATCAATTTGGGGATTGGATTTGTTATTGACGATAATTGGAATTTTGATGTACAATGGACTTATTCTGTTCCAGGATGCAATGATACCTTCATGGTTGGAGGAATCAGTGCTCAAGCGAGTGTATCTGTTCAATATACTAGCGCAGATACTGTCTATGATTTGTATGGACCTTCATCTTCTGCAGGATTTGGAGTTGGAAATGTAGGATTTGATGTGATTAGTTTTTCGGATGCAAGTGATCCAAATAAAGAATTAGATGGAGTTCAGATATCTGTTGGAGTTGGTGCAGGGGTTGATGTTCACGTTGTTGATTCGTATACGGAGACTGTTTTAGAAAATTCCAATGCTGAAAATAAAGTTTCTTCTCCCCCTTCAATAAACGAACATAATGATGTGCACCAACTGCGCCAATCCTTAGATGAGATTACAGAACAATTCATTCAAATGCTGCACTCTATAATCTTTGAGTAGGAGGTGTCTATGTCGTTGTTCAAATATCAAATTTCATTTGAAAGCGAATTGTCGTTAACTCAATTATCAGAAAAAATACTTTCAAATGTAAAAATTACGGAATATTACAATTTGTTTAGTTACTGTAAAAATGATGCATCAAATAGTATCGAGATGATATTAAAGCCGAAATACGAGTTTTACCTCTATAGAAATACGTTTCGACCTATTTTAATCGTAAGAATCTGTGAAAATAATTTTCTTTCTCGTGTAATGGTTACGTTTATAACAATAAAGTTCGTGCAAAGATTTACGATTTTGTATTTTTCTTGTTTATTGTTATTTCAAGTTGTTCTTTTAGAGATGTATTGTTTGGAATACTATTCCTTGGATTTTGCATCACTCTTTCCTACAGTGTTAGCTGTATTTGCAATGGTAATAATTAAAATATGTGAATATTTAAATTACAAAAACGTATTTAATACTTTATTTTATGGTATTGATGCAATCAATCTACAGAAGAATAAATGTAGTTAGTATTTAGATTTTGACAGTTGTCTCAATGGGGAGAAATCCCCATTGAGGTTCTCCCCTTAATTGGCGTGATACTGTTGAACTGACATGGGAAGGCAGACAGTTAACCTACCGTGTTAGTCTTGGAAACACTGCAAGAACAACCTATGCCTATAATTCCGAAGGTATTCGTACATATAAGAGAGTTATAGACCTAACATCCAGCGCAGAATATAATATTTACGATTATACTCTTGACGGTACAAAGATACTTTCTCAGCACTACCGCAACAATAAAACAAAGGAAGATTCCTATTTATATTTCCTTTACGATGAAACAGGTAGTGTAAGCGGTTTCAATGACGGTACAAACACCTATTTCTACCAAAAGAACATCCAAGGCGACATTATTCGAATCCTTGATATAAACGGTAACGTAGTTGTCGAATACACTTACGACGCTTGGGGCAAGGTTATGTCAATAACCGGTTCTTTAGCCGACACAATCGGTCAAAAGAACCCCTTCCGTTATAGAAGTTATTACTACGATTGGGAAACCGGTTGGTATTATCTCAACTCCCGTTACTACGACCCCGAAGTTGGAAGATTTATCAATGCCGACAGTATAATCGGCGCAAACGGCGGTATTCAAGGCTATAACCTTTTCGCATACTGTAATAACAATCCTGTAATGTATAAGGATTGCTATGGATACAATGCAGATGCAGCTATTCAGTGGTCCTCGTCTATGTGGTGGCTTACCATGGTAGATGGCTATCTGCCTTGTGGTGATATTATTTATGGTGGAGTATTTGTAGTATTACTTGTTACTTCAGAAATTCAATCTAGCGATAATACAAGCATTGTGACAAATAATGCCGAACATTTGAAACCTAAAGTTGTCACTGATACAGATGAGCACGAGGTCGAGCATTCGCCAGATATGGAAGAACCCGAGGCGCTACCTCAGCCTGATTTTTCCGATGATGATTATGATTATGATGACGATAGTAATTATGGTGGTCGCGAAAAAATCGGAAAAAACAAAGGGAAAACACCACGAGATAATTTAAGACAAAACAAACAATTTAGAGATGCTACTAGAGGATTATCGAAGCGTCAGCAGAGACGAATTCATGATATGATTACACGTAATGGATTAGATTTTCATGAAATTGTAGAAATAATAAGTATGTTACTAGGTAAATAGTGTATCGATCGAGGAGAATATATGAAGTTATCGCAAAATGAATCTTATCCTTATTTATCTGTGATTATTGGTACTACTTTAAATTATGGTACAAAATCACCCGATTTTTCATTATACAATTTGGGTTTTGGTACTGAAATAATGCGAGAAGACTACAAAGGAAATCTTTGCGCATTTTCTGAGTATTCTATTCATTGTGTGGAAGGAATCGTGTTATACTCAAACCACAAAAGACAGGAATATGGATATGAAGATTTGCAATTTACGTTTGAATCTGCTATTAGTCCATTTGTTGGTCTCGTTGTCCGAAAAATAACATTGAGTGATAAAAATGATTTGTGGATTGATATGGGAAAATGTCAATTGGTTATTGTGACATCCGAAGATAATGAAGAGTCTTGGCGTTTTTTATCGTCTGCCCATGGTTATCACATAATATCATCTAATAAATGGATTGAGTTAGATTTATAAAGTGAATTAGAAAGCAAAGAAAATCGTAACAAGATTGCATTGATTTTATCCACAATTTTCATTTCAACTTATGTCACCTGCGTTATGAAGTATCATTTTCTTGTCACCTCAATGGGGAGAAATCCCCATTGAGGATCGCGCTTGCAATATAAAAGGTAGATTCCTGTTTATGTTTCAACTACGATGAAACAGGTAGTGTAAGCGGTTTCAATGACGGCACAAATACCTATTTTTACCAAAAGAATATTCAAGGAGATATAATCCGAATCCTTGATACTAATGGTAATGTAGTTGTTGAATATACCTATGACGCTTGGGGTAAAGTCCTTTCCGTAACAGGCTCTCTTGCCGATACTATTGGTCAAAAGAACCCCTTCCGTTATCGTTCCTACTATTACGATGTAGACACCGGCTGGTATTATCTCAACTCCCGTTACTACGACCCCGAAGTCGGTCGTTTCCTTAATGTTGACGGCATCATTGGCGTAAACGGCGGTATTCAAGGCTATAACCTTTTCGCATACTGTAATAATAACCCTGTAAGAGGTTATGACCCGAGTGGTCGAGGATTCCTTTCCGATGCTTGGGATTGGGTTTGCGATAAATGGAACGATATCTGTGAGTTTTTGATACCTGATAGTATTATAAATTCTACAAATGATGTTAGAGATAATATTATTGATAATAACACTCCTTCAGAACCCCATGAAGAGAAATCTGAACCACAACAAAATATAAAAAACTATACTTTTTACAATAAAACTGAAGTTATTGACATTGGTGCTACAACAATTGAGTTCGAGTATATGTATCAAGTTGATGATAAAGAAATTTTAAGTGCCGAAGTAGAAGCTTATAAAATCACAACTGCACCTCTGCTCCATTCCTCGCAGATTTTGGAGGGTAACGTTTTTATAACAGATACGGTCTCAGGTAGAGAAAACGGCGCTTTAGAATTTATTTTTGTAATCGAACAAACGTTATCTATTGGATTATCAAATCCGGGACTTGAATGGTTTTCGATAGATATATATACGAATGTGTTCACAGTAAAATATAAGATTTCTCATGATTGGAGTGATGAATAATATGGGAAATCGGTTCAAAAACTTATATGATTATAAAACCAATTTGTTTTATTTATTTGCAGTAATTGCACTTATTGTTGTGATACGTTATTTGCCAAATGAAACGGATGGTTTGTATATTGAAAACGTTTATTTTTATAGAATAAGATCATTTATAATATGTGTTTTTTGTGTGTTGTTATTAAATATTCGATTGTTTTTAAATGAACTTTTGGTATTGTTTAAGAGAATTTTCAAATATAATAATGAGATTGTAAACAAGCGGCCGTTTCGGATGAAAGTTTGCATTTGTATTGTTAGTTTAGCTGTCGCGATTCTTTATTTTCTTAATATCGGAATGATCAAAGTTGAAGATGAGCATTTAACTATTAAGGATACCTTGTTTTCAAAGGAAAGAATAATAAATTATCATGATCTTGAACAATTTGATTTGTTTGTCGCTCAAGATGATGAAGTTTATTGGGGCAAGCATAAGCAAGAAAGTGGGTATCATTGTTACTATGATGTTCATTTAGGAAAAGTACAGAATGTTGACGAATTGATTAAACGTATAAACGAAAAATCTGGTAGAAACTTAACGTTATAAAGCCTCAATGGGGATTTCTCCCCATTGAGGTATCAATCCCATTAAATTGCGCATTCATCAACAAAGTAAGATTCCTATTTACATTTCCTATTGGGAAACAGGTTGGTATTATCTCAACTTCCGTTACTACGACCCCGAAGTAGGTAGGTTTTTGAATGCAGATGGTATGTTGGGTATAAATAATAACTTAATAAGTTACAATCTTTTTGTATACTGCAGTAACAATCCCGTTATGTTATGCGACTCTACCGGACACAAAGATCAAGACTCAATTCGTATGATATATATGCATGCGTATAAGCAGGGAGATTTTAAGAGACGCGATCCTTCTACTTTTAATGCAACTGAGTTTCGCAAAGTTATAGGCTCTATGATCGACGAAGGAAACATTAATAACATTGTGGAGTCTTATCTAGAATACTATATAAAAATTGGTGGTAAACCTCCAAAGGTCAATTCGGTTGGGATAAAAGTGTCCATAGGCTCAATATCAATAAGTTATTCCGCAGTTACTGAAGAAGATGAGATAGCCGATCATCAAATAACAGTTTCCGCATCGGTTTCAACTTCTACCGGTAGCGTTGTCGGTGTTGATATATTTGCCAGTCAAACTACAGTAGACGATGCATCTGATTTGCATGGATATTCTGTGTCCACAAATGTTGCAACCGGTCCACAATTTACATATGGTGAAATTCATGCCGGTACGGAATACACAACCGATTTGTACAATACCATGGCTATTCATACGAATTATATCGGAGGTTCCTTTGGATTTGGTACACTCGGATGGAATGTTGACGGCGGTGGGTCTATTGGATATACATTTAGTATTTTAGAAATATGGGATTAGGAGAAATCTATTATGAAAAAGATATTAGCATTTTTAATAATAATTATGTTGTTGTTAAGTATTACTTCGTGCAACGGACAACAAGAGGATTCATCCGATGTTTCATTTAGTAACTCAAGTACCGAACCTTCCCAATTGGAATCGGAAAAATCAAATGAATCCGAAGATAGCCTGCCCAAAGAAAGCTGGACCGAAACAAAAAAGTCAAGCCGAGCTGTTATTACAACAGAGTATACAAATTATGGAAATGACTGGGTAACAACAACAGAAAAGCTTGATGCAAACGGAATAATTGAAAGTAAAAATATTACAGAAATTGTTGATAAAAAAACAATCAAAGAAAGTGTTTATGAATATGACGGCAACGGAAAAATCCGTCATCAGGAAATTGCTGAATTTGATAGGGTGAATAACCTAAAAACAATTGAGCTGGACACCGTGAAATATACTGATACAGGAATCAGAATGGTTCAGTGCAGTGAGTATGATATCAGCAATGAGAATGATGAAAAATTAATTAAGAGCCAAACCATCTATAAGGATTCATCGGATGATTCCGTGGTTGCGACTGTTATTGAAGAGTATAAAGAAGTTCAAAATGTAACTGTAAAGAGTATTGAAACTTTGTATTATAAAAACGGCGAGCCTCAGTTTTACAAGGTTGTGTTACAGCATGATGAGAATGACATAATCAAGTGGCTGTATTTTGATTCGGAACGAAACCCTATGTTTGAAAAGCATGTAGACGATTTAATTTCTCCTACTATTCAAATTGAAATGTTTTATCGTGAAAATGGGGAATATATAAAATCTGTTATCGAAAATAATACCTTTAGATACTATAATGTTAAGGATGAAAATAACCCCGAGTTGTTTTATTCTACTGTAATTGATTCGGCAACTGGAGCGCAGTCTGATTCAATCGTTTATACTCCTTATACAGTTGCGGAGGCTCAATCACTGTTGGATGAAATACAAGCAATCTACAAATCGTTTTCTGAATGTATCGCAGAGCCCGATTATGAACCCGCCGGATTGTAGTCCATAAATAAAGAGGCAATCTTATATAACAATAGGGTTGCCTCTTATATATAATTCTGTGAGACTTGTTACAAAAGATTCCATAAATGACAGGCGGACAAAGGATAACCTCGTCTGTCACATACACCGACGATTTCACAGGGAACATCAGCCAAATAACCGATTCTCTGGGCTCTGTAACCAACTATTCCTATGATACCCTTACCAAGCTTCTCAAATATATGGAGAACGCAAAAAGCGTAAGAACCCAATATACCTATGATACACGCAAACGTGTGACCTCTGTATATCTGGATGCAGATGAGGATTCGGTATTTGATGAAGCAACCGAGGCTTATGTTGAATATGTCTATGCATCCGACAAACTTCAAAGCATCCAAACCTCCTCAACCGAATATACAATGTCCTATGATAACTACGGCAATATAACAGGCATTCAAGCAGGTAGTTATACTCTCGCCACTTATGAATATGCGCCCTATAACGGTAAGCTTTTAAAGCTAACCTACGGTAATGGCGATTATGAGGAATATACCTATGACCACCTTGACAGATTGGTCAAAGTGTTATACAATGGAACCGAAGAAAAGTATTCTATTGTGTATAACGCCAATGGCGGTATTCATTCAATAACCGAAAGCGGAATAACCCACCTTTACGAATACGATTCCTTGGGCAGACTGATCCGAGCATGGCAGAAGGATTCTTCGGGTGTTACGACCCTTTACGTTGAAAACTCCTATGATTCCTTGGGTCGCTCATCGGGTTCAAAGTATGTAATTAACGGTGAGACCTTTAATTATTCCATAGCGTATAAAGAGAACTCCAATAACGTTGCGAGATTCTATTATCCTGCAATGGGCGGAGCAACCAAAATACAGTTCTATACCTACGACGAATTCGACCGCTTAACAAAGAGCGATTTGCTGGTTGACCTTATATCAAGGGCATATCAGGAATATGAGTATTATACATATTTAGTAAACGAGATTCCTCATACAACCTCGTTAATATCCAAGCTTACCTTAACAGCCAACGGTGTAAGCGCAGTATATGACTATACCTATGATGCGCTGGGAAATATAACCGAAATTCGCAAAAACGATTCCCGCTTTGCAGAATATGAGTATGATGAATTAAACCAGCTTATCCGCGAAGACGATTATATCGCAGGGTATACCTATCTTTATGAATACAGCCGTTCAGGCAATTTGCTGAATAAGTATAAATTTACTGTTACGATTCGTCCGACCGCATATTTGCAGTTAAATACCGATACAGCCATCGAAACCATAAATTACGGTTATAGCGATTCCTCTTGGGGCGATTTGCTTACCAATTACAATGGTACTGCAATTACCTATGATGCAATAGGCAATCCCCTTAATTGGCGCAATACAGCAAGTATGGAATGGGAAGGCAGACAGCTAACCTACCATACAAATCTGGATAACACCGTAAGGACAAATTATGCCTATAATTCCGAAGGTATCCGTACATATAAGAGAGTTATAGACCTAACATCCAGCGCAGAATATAATATTTACG
>CAZSIL010000030.1:0-16613 GCA_964607025.1 uncultured Eubacteriales bacterium | reverse complement strand
TTCAAGCACTTTTTCAAGTATAGAAGAGAAAACACTATCAGACACGGTCAATAGTCTGTAAGCAAATGCAATAATAAATGCACAAAATGCTACAGCAAGAATAATTTTGACAATGCTATTGCATATGTCAGAAGAATTTACGTTGATGGTATTGTTGGAAAACAAATTCACATCACCGCTTTTTTTGCTTGAAAATTTCAAGACAGTTCACCTCCTTAATTTTAACTACCTGCATAAACAGGCGCGTTCCACATTGTTAAAATACGGAAGTGATATTTTTAGGTTCGTATCTGATTTTTCACCAACACAGTTTCGCGTTCCACAAAAGCAGAACAATACACCTAGTACTACTCCTACTAAGAACATCATAAACATACCGTCAAGGTGTTTTGGTTTGATTTTCTTATAGTGAAAGAGTTTGAGAGTGTGTTAGACTCATGCACCGGGTATACATAGCACAATTGTGCTATCCATTTATGCTTTCGCATAAACCAAGCGTGGAGCGACCTAACTATTGACATTAGTATTATAGCATATTCGTGTAAAATTGTACAACAATTTTTATTATAAATTTACCGACACCATCTTTACGAAATTAATGGTGTCGTGTTTTGTTAAATATTTCATTTTAATTTTTCCATTTTTATTTCCTCTTTCTTAACCTCAATCATCTCAGCTAATAGTTTTTCGCATTCATCTTTTGTTCTAGTGTAGACATCGAATTTCTTATGCGTAAAATTTTATAGTAACAAAAGGATATGTACTGTTTTTGGCTGCGAAAAACCTAGTATTTATGCGGGTTTACGCTTGATTACTATAACGCTACTCTGACCAAAATTCCAAATTTAACCTGAGGGTTAAGTTTGGAATTTTCTTTTATATGTAAGGTGATAGCACAAAAAAATTCTAATATTCTTTAACTAAAACAACCGCTGAATTTATTTCAGCGGTTGTTTTATCCAAATTGTTTTTCTTCGCTTTTTTCGTTTTTAATTTCCCAATGAACTATAAATGCGAGTAGGGCGCGAATCAAAATTACCACTCCGAGAATTGACAATTCTTCCAAATTATGAACAATAACGGTATTGATTATTTCGGCACACATTTTGAACTCCAGTGCCAAAGAGAGCGCCTTACCTAAATCGACAACCACGTGAAATGGTTTCCTTTTTCGCAAACAAGAGATGATACGCACCAATGCACGTGCCGAGCCGATAACTATAATCACAATACCTATCAATTCAAGTGTGCAGGCGCAAATTTCTGCCAATGGGTACAAGATTGCCTTATAATGCGCCAAAATATTTTCCAGCAAATTTTGGCCCCTTTCTAATTCGTTTCATAAGAATTCCAACCCGAAGACACTTGTTTTGTGCCGTTATCGGTTACCCACATTGCTTCCACGCCCTGCATTTTTTCCACCAATGCAAAACCCGTATCAAACGGCATACAAAAAAGCGCGGTGGATAAAGCGTCGGCGAGTCCTGAATCTTTACATATCACCGATACCGACAAATATTCTTCGGACGGCATTAAGGTATCGGGGCTTATTATATGGTGATATCGCTTGCCGTCTACAACATAATAACGCTGATATGAGCCACTCGTTACAACCGACATATCGCTGAGCTCTAAATATGCTAAATATTCGTTTCCGTCGGGGTTTTCAACGCCCACAGTCCAATCAGTGCCATCATACTTTGAGCCGACCGCACGAACGTTTCCTCCGATATTAAGCACGTAACCGCTAATCCCCTTTTTTTCAAGATACAGTGCTATTTGCTCTGTAGCATATCCTTTAGCAACAGCGCCAACGTCTAATTTCATATCGGGGTCTAAAAGGGTTACGGTACAATTTTCTTCATCGATAATCATTTTTTCAATATCGGTATGTTCTGCCGCTTGTAGCAATTTATCCATTGGTGGTAATACTGCATCATTCTGGTTATCTTTACCCACTTCACGATAATCATGCCATAATGATAAAACGCTACCCATCGCCACGTTTACCTTACCGTCGGTCGTGTTATACATCTTTTTAGCAAAGAGCAGTAAATCTATAATACGACGGTCAACCTTTACTGTGCGGTGAGCGCCGTTTACCAACTCATTAACTGTGCAAAGATTTTCTACCCCTTCAAAACGGTGATAAATTGAATACAGTTTATGATAAACCGATAACTGCGACAGTATCTCTTGCGACACCTTATCGAATTCCTTTTGACTTTTCTCATATCCCGTAATTACCGACACCGTATCGAAATAATCAAACGAATTGATTGTATATTTATTTTTTAGGTTTTGCGGTGCGCAGGAAATCGAAAGACAGCAAAAAATAATACAAACTGCCACCGCGCCACACAGTAATCTTTTTTTCATAACGTTCTTTGTAAACAAAAACGGGAGTTGCGGCTCCCGTTTTTTCAATCCTTATTTTATTTTTGTTGCGGCTTTAACGAGCACCATTGAAAGCACACACGAATTAGTTAATATAAGAACTATTTTCAAGGTGCAAACTCATCTTACTATATCTTTTGCAGACTGTCAACTAATTATTAAAAAATGGCAAATTTGCAGGAATTTTTTTAATAAGCGCAAAGCCGCATAGACCAACAAGTATACCGACGATTATTCCGCTAAAGGTCAACACAACAAGATAATAACCGAGTTCTGCGGTTTGAAGCAACAGCATTGCCGTTAAAATTTGCCCTATGTTGTGTGCAACACCACCTGCTATGCTAACGCCGACGGTTGATAAAAAATTCAAACGTCGAAGTATAATCATAACAAGTACGCTAAGCATTCCTCCCACTAAACTGTACAAAAAAGCCATAGCGTTTCCAAAAAGCATAGACACGAGCAGTATACGTATTAACGATACTATAATAGCAGACTTGGCGCTTCGGCGATATAGCAAGAATATTATAATTATATTAGGTAAACCGATTTTAATGCCGGGCACCGACGGAAACAAGGGTGGCAGCAGTACTTCCACGTATGCTAGTATTATCGCCAGTGCAATAAACAAGCCGTAAAAAGCGATTGTTTTTGGTTTGTTAGCCATACTCAGCCCCCTAATCCGTTATCTTCATCTCCGACTGCGGTAATAACCACGCGGTGTGGAAGACACACTATGCTCTCGCCATCGCGATTAATTGGGCGATGAGCCGCACAAATCCCGTCAGGACAGTTGGCGGTTTCTATAAATGCCTTACCGCCGCTAATCACTAAGCGGTTTAGTTGTTCGTCATCTGCACCCGTACGGATTTCTTCTATTCTATCTTCCGATAACGAATAAGTTCCGTATTCGGCACCATCGACAGTAATTATAACTATATTACCAACAGTACGGAAAAAACGAAGATATATTCCGCCTATTGCCGCTAAAATCAATAATACTGCTATAAATAATATATCGTTACGAACACGCCTATTTTTATTATTTTCCATCATATCAATCAACTCATCACAACTAGGGATTTTTCGTGTTTTCATCCTTTACTTCTTAATTTTAAGTGATGGGAAAAGCATTGTCAAGTGTAAACACCGCTTGTCCTATTTCTAAAAAGGGCGTTACGTTAAACCGTACGTCTTTGTTAATGGGTCTTGAAAAAGTGGGATTTCGGGCGGTGCGAAGGTAAAAATAAAGAATAAAACGGCTACTGCACACAAAATAATTATTGCCGCTACCGCTGAAATACAAATACCTTTTTGGTTTTTCATAATCCGAGTTTCGATAATAAAGCTCACCGCGGCGGCAATAAAGAAGATTAAAATATTAAACCAGTCTGCTTTTACTCCCAAAGCGCCTGTATATGTGTAATATGAAGTAGGTATTAACATGAGTGCTGCCATAATACCGATAAGTTTTGAAGCCCAGAAATTTGGATACTCTTTAGCAAGATATCGGCTTTCAAAAAGCGCAAAAAAGAACAGTGGGAAAAACAGTATCTTCATGTGCTCCCATATTGACTCATTTACTGCCGAAAACAGCGCAACAACCGTGGTATCAGTCCAATTATACAAAAAATGGAGTAACGTACCCATAATACCCGTAAACACAAAACCCGCAAATTGCCAAAAGGATAATGATTTTTTCATATACACACCCCGTAGCGCAACAAGAATTACCCTAAATTAAGTATATTCAAAAAACTGTAATATATGAGATTTGTGCTCTATGCCGTTGCGTTTTAAAAACATATGTGGTAAAATAAAAATAATAAGGTATTTGGAGTGTTTGTATGTTTGATGCAAGAAAAGTTAAGGATGAGTGCGTTACTTGGATAAGGCAGTTTTTTGAAGAAAACGGGTCGGGTTGCAACGCCGTTGTGGGTATTTCGGGCGGTAAGGACAGCTCAATCGCCGCCGCACTTTGCGTGGAAGCGTTAGGAAAAGAGCGCGTTATCGGTGTTTTAATGCCGCAGGGCGAACAGCACGATATAGATATGGCTTATCTGCTTGTAAACACCTTGGGTATTCGCCACTTTGTTGTAAATATAGGCGATGCGGTAAAAGCACTTAAGGACAGTATACCGATAGAACTTTCAAATCAGTCGGTTGTTAATTTGCCGCCAAGAATCAGGATGGCAACACTTTATGCCATATCCCAAAGCAATAACGGACGGGTTGTTAACACCTGCAATTTATCGGAGGACTGGGTTGGTTATTCCACGCGTTACGGCGATGCCGCAGGCGACTTTTCGCCAATGGCAAATTTGACCGTTACCGAAGTCAAGGAAATCGGACGTCTTTTGGGACTTCCCGACGAGTTGGTTGATAAAACTCCAATTGACGGACTCTGCGGAAAAACCGATGAAGAAAATCTCGGCTTTACCTATGCCGAGCTCGACATTTATATACGCACAGGTAAAATTGCGGATGCCGCAAAAAAAGAGATGATAGACAGAAAACACAAGGCGAATTTATTCAAGCTTGAAATGATGCCGTCATTTAAACCTGAAATTTAATAATATTATAACTGCCACCGGGTAGGAAATGCAAAAAGCATTCGTCTGCACATCGTTAGGTCTTTGAAGATGTGCGTACGGATGCTTTTTTTAGGAGGAAATTATGCGAAAATATGTAAATTATTTTACAACAACCGAAATTATAATTTGGGCTTCATCTGCTTTGCTCATTATAATTTCTTTCATACTTTTTGACAAAACAAATTATTTAACCTTGGCGGCATCACTCATAGGTGTTACATCTCTTATTTTTAGCGCAAAGGGAAATCCGTTCGGGCAGTTTTTGATGGTAATTTTCAGCTTACTTTATGGAATAATCTCGTATTTCTTTGCTTATTACGGCGAAATGATTACATATATAGGCATGACCCTGCCGATATCCCTTTTTGCACTTATAGAGTGGATAAAGAACCCTTTTATCAAAGGGAAAAGCGAAGTGAAGGTAAATAGTATCGGTAAAAAAGAAACTGCCGTTATGTTTTTCTTGAGCATCGCAGTAACAATTATTTTTTACTTTATACTGGCGTTTTTTAATACGGCAAACATTATACCAAGCACACTATCGGTAACAACCAGTTTTATAGCGGTATACCTATCATTCCGCCGAAGTCCTTTTTTTGCGTTAGCTTATGCCGCAAATGATATTGTGTTAATTATTTTGTGGGTTCTTGCAAGTGTTACAAATATACGCTACATCTCAGTTATTGTTTGTTTTGCGGCATTTTTAGTTAATGATATTTACGGCTTTTTAAGTTGGCGAAGGATGGAAAAACGGCAAAGAGCAAACTCATAAATTATAAAATTTATTAACATTCTCACACGCCGTTTTAACAGTATATGCGGCAGTTGTGATAAATATTAAAAAGAGTTCAGTTTTTTAAACTGAACTCTTTTTCTTACTCTTCTGAAAACTGGTCTTTACCGACGCCGCATAATGGGCATACCCAATCTTCAGGTACATCGTCCCATTTTGTACCTGCGGCAACGCCGTTATCGGGATCGCCCAACTCTTCATCGTAAACATAACCGCAAATTTCGCAAACGTATTTCATAAAAATTACTCCTTTCTATATATTATACTGCATTAGGGTAACAAGAATAATCCGAACTCGATTTTGAAATGCGGATTTGTTACCCGAATTTTGTTAAAATACTCGTAAATCCGTTATTCACACAGTTCTTTTGCTAATAATTTAATTTCTTCCCTGTTTTTATCTTTAAGTGCAGAATTCAGTGTGACGGTATTTTCGCAAAAAACAATATCTTTGCTGTTTTCGAACATCTTTTTCATAATCTTCGCCGCCGCAGGCGCCCAACTGCCGTTTTCGACTACACCGATAGTACGTTTTTTGTAGCCACGCTCTAACAAAGCGTGGATAAAGGTATTCATAAACGGGAAAATATCATTGTTATATGTTGTTGTTGCGAGAACCATCTTGCCGTAACGGAAGGCATCTTCAACCGCTTCTGCCATATCACATCGCGCAAGGTCATTTACAACCACCTTTTTGCAACCCGCATTTTTAAGTTCTTCTGCGAGTAATTCCACAGCGCGTTTTGTATTGCCGTACACCGACGTATACGCTATCATAACACCCTCGCTCTCTACATCGTATGACGACCAGATATTATAAAGTCCTAAATAGTATTCTAAATTTTCCTTTAATACAGGACCGTGCAAGGGGCAAATGCAATTAAGCTCGGCTCCTGCCAATTTTTTAAGCAATGCCCCAACCTGAGCGCCGTATTTACCGACAATACCAAAATAATATCGACGGGCTTCACACGCCCAGTCTTCATCGGTATCCCACGTGCCGAATTTACCGAAACCGTCGGCTGAAAACAACACCTTATCGGTGGTATCATAGGTTACTATAACTTCAGGCCAATGCACCATAGGGGCGGTGAAAAACTTGAGTGAATGATTGCCAAGAGTTAGTGTATCACCGTCTTTCACAATTATTCTGCGATTACCGTAATCGGTACCAAAAAAGTTATTCATCATATTAAATGCCTGTGCAGATGCCACTATAACAGCATTTGGATATTCTTCTGCAAATGCGTTTATGTTAGCAGAATGGTCGGGCTCCATATGCTGAACTATCAAATAATCGGGCTTTTTATCGACCAAAATAGCTTTTATATTATCAAGCCACTCTTTTCCAAAAGCGGCATCGACTGAATCCATAACGGCAATTTTTTCATCCACTATAATATAGGAATTATATGCCATACCGTTAGGCACTGCGTACTGACCTTCAAACAAATCAATTTTTCGATCATTCACGCCGATATATTTTATATCTTCACTGATTTTCATAATCTCACACCCTATATTTTTCTTGTGCCATAATAATTATACCATAAATAATATTATTTATCAATTCTTCTTATTTTAAAAATCTTCGGGAAAATTCCCGAAGATTTTTAAATTTTAGTTTTCTTCACGTTTTTTGCCTAACGCTAAAGTTCCTGCAAAGGCGCCGCCACTTATAAACATAAGGGCTATGAGGAGTGCAAAGTTTGCGTGGTCACCCGTATCAACTATCGGTGGTATAGTGTCTTCAGGTGGCGTAGTGTCCTCTGGTGGCGTAGTGTCCTCTGGTGGCGTAGTGTCCTCTGGAGGTGTGGGGTCCTCTGATGGCGTAGTGTCCTCTGGAGGTGTGGGATTCTCCGGTGGTGTGGGATTCTCCGGTGGTGTCGGCGGAGTGTAAACATTTACAAATCCGATAGCGGTTTCTTCGCTGTCTTTTGTAATGTTTTTGATAACTTTTTCCACTATAAACTCGCCTTCACCGTTATCTGTGGCTATAACCTTAACTCCGTACACCGTGTTATCATAGGTTATATTCTCTGCCGCAGTATTTTTCTCAACAACCACAAAATACTGAGTTCCTTCTTCTACTATTTCGATGGTGTACTCAAAAGCGAAACTACCATCCGCCATATTTTTAGCAGAAGATACCGCGTCGCCCTGCTTTTCAAAGTTTTCATTTGCTTCATAGAGTTCAAACTCAAACTCACCTTCGGTTAAGTCGCGACCTTCAAGTGTTTTATTACCCGTAATGGTGGTCTCGGTGGGATTGATGGTATAGGTGTTAATAAACGCTATTGCATCAAGAGCAATGTTGCTCTCTCCGCCAAATAGATTCACTACTGCGTAAGCATTCATATTACCTAGTCCATTATCGAGAACAATCACTTCGATTCTGTATTCATTAGTGTCGTAATGAACACCCAGGCGATTTTCGGGGATATGCTCTTTAACCACATAGTAGTAATGTCCTTCTTCACCTTGCTCATAATCGAGTGTGAAACCGAAGTTGCCCTGAGCATCGTTCTTATCGGTTACGGGAGCCCCGTAAACCGCGGTATCAACCACAAAGTCAGTACCCGTTTCGTGAAGCTCAAAGGTAAAGGCGTTTTCAGTTAAAGTTTTATTATTGAGCGTCTTTTTACCCGAAAGTTCAATGCTTGTGGGTATTGCTTCATAAATGTTTGTGAACTCGATATCACCGTCAATATAAGTCACAACGGGGGTGTTTAATCCGCCGTTATTATCATCGGTTACTTCAACCTTAACACCATAAGTATCAGTGCTATATGTGATACCGTTTTTATTGGCGGGAATTTCTTCACTTATTACAAAGTAATGTGTGCCAGGTGTTGTAAATTCAATCGCATCAAACGTAAACATTGCTTTGCGGTGATTATTTACATCAGCCGCGCCGTTTACGGCGCTGCGTGTAATTCCACCGACAACTGTCGTAATATAATCGGACTCTGTTTCGATAAGATTAAATTTGAATTCACCAGCATTTATGTCTCTACCTGTGAGATGCTTTGTACCTGCAATATTAACCGTTTCTTTATCGGTTATTATATAGGTGTTATTAAAGTTGAGCTCATCTGCCGCAACCGAAGCAGTATCACCGACCTTGTAGATTATAACCGAATCGGTTTTAAGAATAGTTTTACCGTTATTATCTTCTGCCTTTTCAACGCCAATTATAACATGATACTGAGTTCTATCGTATCCGACACCTCCGAGTGTGCCACCCGCTTCTTCGATGATGAGATAATATGTTCCAACAGCATCAAAGGTTATATCGGGGAAGGTTATTTCGCCCGTTACCTTATTGTAAGCGGCTTTATGAAGTTCAGTTTTAGCAGTGAAGGTGGCATTTGACTTGTAAGCTACAAATTCAAAATCTCTGCCGCCGAGTGCTCTGTCGGTGCCGTCGGCATTTTTGAGCTTTTTAGTACCGCTTAATTTAACTTCGGGTGTGCTGATTACGGAATCATCATAGGTATTGGTAATGCTCATTGCCGTTATTCCCGTAGTAGAGGTGATATCGGCGCCTGAAGCATTTTTGTAGGTTACAGTCGGCTCAGCAGCCGTAGCATCTGACCAATCGATTGTTACCGTTTTATAGTCATCAGTATTATAGGTCATACCGACTATGCGGTCCTCAAGTTCGGGTTCGATTTCGCGAACATAATAGGTTTTAGCGGTAGCATAATCACTTTGCGTTATATTTAGTGTGAATTTTGCACTACCACTCCTATCGGTAATCGCCGATATAATAGGTGTTGTAGCATTTTGCGACTCAAACAAACCGAATATAATACCGCCTAAATGTGCATTACCGCCTGTGCCGTTAATTTCCTTTTGAACGACAAATGTTTCTTCAAACGACTGATAAATATTTGTAAAGTCTTTTGTAACAATCCAACCGTTTGTATTATCACCTGTAACTGTCGCCAAATTCTGAACGGCGGAAACGTCGCTTACATACAACTGTCCCGAAGCATTATCCTCAACTGTTACGTGGAAGAGGCCTATGCTTGTATCGTAGCTTATATCGGTAACTGGGTTATACTTAAACTCAGAAATCTCGTAGGTGTAAACGCCGGGAACCGTATAGGTGATACCTGCACGAGCAAAATCTATAGAATACTCTTTGTTAGTATTAAGACTTATTATATGGTCGTGCAAAGCTGTGGGTATGCCTGTAGTTAAATCTACTTGAGAAAGCCGTGCATAATATACATCATCGTCGTCCCATACGTAGCTTGATGGAAGTATTGTTTTAGTGCCTTCAACCTTGATATTAGGTGTAACTGGTGCAGGGTTATATTCATTAACCAGCAAAACCTCGCTTGTGGTGTCCTTTACAATAGTACCTGTGCGGTTACCGTTCTGCAAAGTAAAGCCCACTGGAATATTAAGTTCTTCAACTGTATATTCCACGCCTTCGGGGATGTTGGTTATGATATGCGACTGACCGTCTGTTAGAGTAAAGTTGAACTCGTAGGTATTTTCCTCGCCTACAACGGCTGTGGGAGATACGTTTGCCGCAGCTAAACTATCATAATAGGTTGCACTGTCAGCGCCAATTCCTTTGATAGTTACCTTTACATCAAACGGCTTGGTTGCAAGCTCATTTGTCAATGAAACAAACGGATGGGTTACTTCTTTTTCCACGAGCAAAGAACCGTAACCTCTGGGGGAATTTACAAAGTCAACCGCATTTAAGGTATACTTAGCTACCGTACCCGTAGCATTTGCTGATGTCCCAACATAATTAGCGTTATACCGCTCGGTTACGGTGTAGGAAACGCCCTCTTCTATATCTGTAATATAGAATACATCGCCTGCACCAAGCGTTACGGAAATGGTGTTTGCAGCATCCACAATAGCCGCACCGTTCACTACAGTGCCATCAGCCCTTTCGTGTCTATAAGGATAGCTCGAGGAATTTCGGTTTGCTGACAGCACAATATCAAACACAAAGGTGTTGCCTGCGCCGTCTACCACTTGACTTACCGTTTTTGTAAGCTTGATACCCTGCGCGGGTTCTACAGTTAGTTTGCCGTTATTACCGTGGAAGAAATAAACGTGGTAATCTGTACCTCCTGCGGTGCCAAATTTATCGACCGCCGCAATCTCAGAATACCTGATTGTACCTGTGGGGTTATTATCCGCCTTTTCAGCGGCAGCTCTTACTATCTTTCGCGGAGTGCCTTTTAATATTATACGATAATTACCCGATACGCCTACAATATTGCCTGTTGTATCCGATACCGTTTCATCGGCTATCGGCTCATACGTCTTAGCAATACTCATATTACCGTTTGCATTTTTTTTGATAACCCGTTTTATCCAATAATAATCGTTTGTTGCAGTATCAATGGTTTCGCCCGATGTTACCGCCACATAATCATTACCATTTCTTTTATAAATTATGGTATCGTTCGTGTAATAGTAAGACTCGTTTTGATAAGACGGAGTATAGTTAACACCCGTTGTATGTATATCACTAGACATAAGCTGACCGTCAACATTATAGGTCGGGGCATTGCCGTTATCGTCACGCCAACGGTTAGAATAGAAACTGTAAGTTCCGTCGACATTTTTGCTGAATAAATCGGTTTCATACTCTTCTAAGTTGTAAGGTGTGATATCAGAATCAAGACCTACTTCATAAAGCAATACCGCAGGGTGCATTGTGTCGGCATTATTTGTAACACTTGTGATGTTTTCAGAAGTGAAATTTGCCGAATCGGTATTAACGCTAATGCTGTTTGTAACCATCGGTAGAAGCGATGCCGGTAACGCCGCATCAAGAACTTGACGTCCTGTAGTGAGATTTTCTCTTACACGTATAAGCGCGTAAAGCATATCACTCTTAGCATGGGAAGCTGTAACCTCGCCTTCAAATATATAACTTTTCACAAGGTGTTTAGCATTAACAGGAGCTGCATCTTTGCTTTGCGGATTGTATGCGCCTACATAATTGTTGTTACTGTCGGCATACCACGCAATATAGTTACTGAAATTATCTTCATCAGTGAAAGATATGTATCCGTTCTGTTGCGCTAAATTAAGGAGAGTTTGAACTTGTGTCTCGGTTATTGATAATCGCTCGGTTAAAGCAGCATAAAGAATTCTTCCTTCTTCGGTAACCACACCGTTATTAAAATACGTGCCGTTGCCCATATCCTCGGCAAAGTGAGCACCTGTGTACAAACTGCCTTCACCTAAGTGGATACCTTTGAAGTTTTTAACTTCCATATGTGTACCGATTTCATCGGTAAAATAGATAAAACCGTCATTTTCATAGTCACCCGTAGTTACGAGTGTACCGTAATAGCGCGACTGTATTTTTATCTCTTCAACTATTTCTTCAAATGCATTGACAAGACCGCTTGAAGAAGATGCGTTCCATGTTTCATCAACGTAATCGCGACTAAGTGTCATACCTGTGGGCATTCTAAGCGTAACGTTGCGGTCGCCACCTGTTGTATTGGGAACATCATCTATTGTTATCACTCTATTTGCAGAGAAGATATCCCAATAACTCTTTGCCGCATTTGAGTTACTTGACGGGTTTAATACACCTGTAGCCGATGTATCATTGCTCGTGTTAAGACCTAACGTATAAAATTTTGGATCGGTGCCGTTATATTTAGTTTTAAGCGACTCATTAATCCATGATGCCGTAAGCTGAGTAAAGAAACTGTATGCAGCATTTGTGCCGCCGCCATTACCTGAGTCGGAAGTGCCGACATTACTGTAATTAACGGTAGCGGTTGTGGGCGCACCGTCGGTCATAAGCACCATGATTGGCATACGCTGTGTGCCCGCCTGTATTTTATCGGTGGCAATTATCGTATCTTCACCGCTCGGAAACTGATTATATGCCTGATATAAACCGTTCTGAATATAGGTGCCGCCTATGGTATTTTTCGAATTAGCAGGCACTGTCTGGTTGTTTTCTTCATTTGTGACACCCGAAGCCACGCTAACGGTTGTATCATTAGTGCCTGTATAGGTTAAAAAGTCGCCCGACGCGTTTGCTTTATATCTTCCAAGCGGAAGAATAACTTTACCTGTAGAAGTCCGCGAAGCGCCAAACTGCGAATTACCTGAGAAAAGCACTACACCTATGCGGTTATGCAAATTAAGTTCCAAAAGGGTTTCAATCGCATCGTTGGCTGCCGTAATAAGTGACGGGATAGAGCGAGATTGATCCATTGAGTTGGATACGTCAAGCACCAACATTGTATCGGTGGGAGTTACAGAATAACCCGTTATTTCGGTCGTAGAGCCAATAGTTGAAAGACCAACTAAAAAGTTGCTGGTGCCGAAGTTATTTGTGCCCAGAGCCAGTTTTCCGCCAAGCCCGGGGAAATAACTCTCAATGGTACCGTATGCGCCGCCGTCTACAAACACCGATTTATCCGACCATATAAATCCGGAGTGCTCGGTTGATATAGAACCGTCGACCGCTGCGCCTAAATACTCCTTCCACTCTTTGATGGTGGGAGCATCAACCACGATGCCGTCAAGTTTCGACGCCGCAGCAGCGGTAACGCTTATTAGCGGCAATGTGCTGAGCGTAATCACTACCGCTAAAAATACTGCTAAGAATTTTTTCATTTTTGTCTTGCTCATAGTTTTCTTCCTTTCAAAGCACAAAACTTTTTTATCAGTTGACCTTACGCTTTTTATCGTTGGTGCAAATTCCAATTAAATCTCCTGATTTTTCCCGTAAAAAGTGCTTACAGGAGCCGCAATCCCCATACTGAACATCGGGATCTGCGCTTTCATTGTGTGGGCACCCATCGCTCACCGCTTCCGCCCAGAGATAGCCATTCACAGTATATCTTGGGTTCATCTCAAAATCGGGATAGTCCCCTAAGTATTTTCCGCTTGTTTCGTCAAGGCGAAAAACAACGTCGCAGATATCGCCGTCCAGGCAAAAGGTGCGTGTTATCGTCTTTTTCAAACAACCTACCTCCTATTGTTTTACAATTATATTTTAATACTTCTCACAACCTCTGCTAAGGGAAAGAATATCTTTTTTTAGTGCCACTTTTTATATGCTTAAAACTCTTTTTTTGAGCATAAAGCGAGTAACTGCCTGTATTTTGGAATAAAAAACAACACGTTCTGTTCGCATAAACGAACAGAACGCGTTTAGGTAAGCATATATTTATTCAATTCTCCGCGGCTTGTAATGCCGAGTTTTTCGTATATATCCGATACTATACGCTTAACGGTGCGTTCTGAGATTTCAAGATGCTTGGCAATATCGGCTACGCGCCAACCGCGAGAGTAAAGCATAGCGATAGAAAACTCGGCTGGTTTAAGAAGGGCGGTTACCGTCTTTTTGCTGATCTCATTATGTATACTGCGCCAACTATCCGAAAAACGCTCGGTTAAATTTATTATTATTTTATATGTTTCAGGGTCACGGAAACGCAACGTTTCAATCATACCTTGCAAAAGTCCGTGATGTTCGGCAAACGGTTGGAAAAGTCCATCGGGTTTTGCCAATTCTATCGCGATCCCAAATTGCTTCTTTGCTTCTTCGGTATGTTTTGTATTTATAAGACTGACAGCGGCTATTAAATGAATATATATTCTCGGTAAAGGATATGCATGTTCCGGCAACACTAAAGCCATATCGGTAATGCCGAGTGCACGGCGGTAATCTTTTTTTAGATACGCCTTATGCGCAAGCAGATATGCGCCGAAAATACGAAGCCCCTTAGGGAGTTCTTCCAGCGAGTTGTAAAGTGGTTTTATGCCATCATCTTCAATATGCATAAGCACCGAAATTACATTTCTGAAAAACACCGCCGCATTTTTATCCCTATTGCCGCTTTTTTTATCATTAAGCACTCTTTCGGATATCTGATAAACGCTCTTTATTCCGTACTGCGCAAGATGAAGCCGTCCGCAACCGATATTTGCAAATCCGTACATTGCATTTGCCGAAATTGCAAGAGTGACATCGTGGCTATTTAGGTACTTTTCAGTAATTTGCGCCGATTTTACCATTTCTCCAGAGAAATAATAAAATTCTGCCAAAGCCATATCACGCTCGGTATTATCAACGATTTCACCGATATATTTTTCACATTGTCCCACGCTGAATACCGCATTTAAAAGCGGCATGGGTTGATGCTTTTTTTCTGTTTTTTCGGGACCCGAAAAATCTGTTGGGATTAACCACTGTTTGCCTACCCGCGTAGCATCGGGTATCTTACCGCCCTGCGCCCACTTTTGCACGGCGCGTACCGTAACGCCCAAACGAGCGGCGGCATCGTTTACTGATTCATAATGCACAGCGGTCCCCCCTTTTTTTACACTTTAATAATTATACACCCTGTTTTCAATAATAGCAATATGGTGTTTTTGTAAAAAATGAGCATTAATCATACTTTTATGTTGTAAAACACAACAAATTATGCTATTATCTACTAAAGGCGGTGAATTTATGTATCAAAAAGCAGTGCGTTTTTTGTCACGCAACGATCTAATTCCTAGCGATATAATTTATGTTAAGCACCTTGACCGAAAAACAAACGTGCACCTAAAAAACGGAAAAATTATTTCAACCTATTTGCCACTCAAGGTAATTCTTGATGCACTGCCTAAAGGTGCTTTTCTAAATATCACCAAAGGCGTTTTAATATCTGCCGCCGAAATCGAAAAAATAGAAAGCAATATTTATACTATGTCCGATGGCTCGATATTTCGCGGTCGGGTACGGGGTGCAGGTGAACACAAAGCAAACCGAAAACAGCTTGAAAAACACGTGATACCGTCATCACGCATTTCCGCCGAGACTATAAACGAGCGGTTTTCGGTGCTTGATAATTCGCCGCTTGCCACCTGCGTTATTGAAGCGGTGTTTAACACAGCAGGGCACGGCGTTGATTTTATCTACCGATATGCCAATACAGCTTTGGCAAATCTTGAAAAAATAAATGTTGACGATATGATAGACCGCTCGGCATACGATGTTTTCCGAAAAATTAACCACAAATGGATAGAAACCTACACCGCTGTTGCAGTAGACGGCGCAAACAGAATTTTCGAAGATACCAATATCAGAAACGGTAAAATAGTTACTGCCGTTTGTAGCCAACCCCTACCCAACTTTTGTATGGTTACATTAATAGAAGGAAAAATAGTGAAATAAAAAGTGCACGACGTAAGAGCCGTACTCTAAAGGACAGAAAAAGCTGTGCAGAAATTATCTGCACAGCTTTTAATTATGTCTTGCACCGTAACAAGCAGGACATTTGGGCGCCCAAATATCACTTGTTAGGAGAACCTAAAACCCTTTTATCTATCTAACAAATGTTTTATTCTCTAATAACTTCTGCTCGTCTAAATGATATTTCTAAATGTTTTGTTTTACATTTAGCAGTATCAAATTTCAAATCTAACAAATAGTGGTCGCCTTTCGTTACTATTTCATCTGATAACCACCAACCACCATTTAGTAAATTTATATCAAAATCACTTGTTTTAATTTTATAATTATAAAAGCGAATTTCTGTTATATCCGCCTCAAACAAAGCGCCATCGCAATCGATTTTTAGTATTAGGCAATTGTCCGTCGGATTCCAACCCGATTCTTTTTTTGTTGCTGAAATGATATTAGCATCGTGAAGTCCGTGCTTCCAATACCACTCGGGCAAACTATTTTGAGTTTGTTTCATTAGAATCACCTCTCGACCCAATTATACTATAGTTGCTCACTTTGTTCAAGTTTTATTCGCCCTTAAACTGCCAAAGGCGAATAAAACTGGCGTTGTATGGTTTGGTGTACAACGCCT
>CAZSIL010000029.1:0-17227 GCA_964607025.1 uncultured Eubacteriales bacterium | reverse complement strand
GCATAGACTTTTTCCATATCAATACCGGTCATATTATCAAGCACGAATTGAACGCATACATCAGTACCAACAGGAAGCGCATCTTCATCAAGCATAAAATCGTTATTATGAGGAAGTGTGGTACAGCCCTTTTCCTCGTTTCTAGTACCCAACCTTATAAAAGCTCCCGGCTTTTCCAATAAATAGTTAGCAAAGTCTTCAGAACTCATTTTAATAGGCATTTCGGCAATATTTGCCGCACCTATTACCTTTTGGGCTGATGCTAATACGAGATCGGATATTTCAGGGTTATTGTAAACCACAGCATCCAAAAGCTTTGTTGTCACTTTGCATGTACAGCCAAAATTCTCGGCACTTTTTCGAGCTATATTCTCTATGTTTTCTATAATCATTTTGTCAAGCTCTAAATCATAAGTCCGTATGGTTCCGAGCATTTTTGCATTATCAGCGATTACATTTTGTGTAGTTCCCGCATCAAGTTTTCCCACAGAACAAATGTACCTCGCAAATGGGTCTATTTTTCTTGTGAGCATAGTTTGAATTCCGTTATATGTACCTACTGCTGCTGCCAAAGCGTCGTTCCCCGACTGCGGAAGACTTGCATGTGCAGTACGCCCGAAGAACTCCAGCTCAAAATTGCGACACGATGCCATAGAAGTCCCCTTGCATATGCCAATTTTCCCACTCTCAAGCCAGTTTTCGATATGTAAACCGATGATTATATCAATTTCTTCCATCAAACCGCCCTTGACCAGTTCATCTGCTCCGCTTTGTGTGCCTTCCTCGCTGGGCTGAAAAACCAACATAACTCTGCAAGTAATTTTGTCCTCCATCGCTTTGAGGGCTTTAGCCGTACCAAGTAGCATGGCAGTATGGGCATCATGACCGCAGGCGTGCATTTGACCTTTGATTTTTGACTTGAACGGCAAATCCGTTTTTTCTTCAATTAAAAGTGCATCCATATCGGCGCGAATACCGATGGTAAAATGGTTATTCTGTGGATTGATAATTACAACCACACTCGACTCGCCGTATTCTTCGGTATATTCTATGCCAAGCTTGTCAAGTTCCCTCTTTACAACTGAAATTGTTTTGGGAAGATCAAATCCGATTTCGGGATGTTGGTGAATTTCGTGTCTTAAACTTAAAATGTAATCTTTATCTGCAAACATAGTTATCCCCCTTAAATTTCAATATTTGATAGCGGCACATGCTGCTGACAGCCATAAATATCATTATCCGAAAGACTTCCGCTGATGTTTTTTCTTGGAAAGGTTATTTTTATGGAGTTTACAACGCTATAAACAATAACATCAATTTTTTCTTCGGGCACACTGTAAGCTTTTGAGATTTGTTCTTTTGTTAAGCGCTCCGAAACGTAGAGCATATCCTCGTTATTATTGAAAATTAAATCAAAGGTTATAAAAAGAGGCCCTGCATTTTTACTTCGCAAAATTTTGGTGTAATCAATAAGTTTCATAATTAAACCTCCTCCATTTCAATCTTTGAAGTTTCAATAAGAGAATCTACTTTTGCAAGATGGAATATAGAAAATTCATAGACTGCACCAACATGGATATCAGAAGGAGAAAATGGGAACGCAAGATTTCCTGCAGAGGATTTTCTGCCCTCATAATCGCAGTGTAGCATTCTGCTTCGAACGAGCGCGCAAACGGTGTCGGCAATTTCCTGCGTCTGACCAACTATATCCATAATAATTCCGAGCGAACTCTCCTCGCCGCCGTTAGTTTTGAAAGAAACAGTATAGCTACCCTTCGGAAGAGTATTCTTCGTGTTTTCTTTTACAAAATTCATAACGGTGTTTTTAATATTATCAAACTGGCGAATGGTTTCGCTATCATAGATGGTCGCTGGGCAGATAGTTCTATATCCCGAACATTTAACTCCCTCTAATTTTAAGGTTTTCTGCTCCGCTTCTTTGAAAACAGAATTTCTTACACGAACAGTTCTCTCGTCCACCTGTTCAAACTTGGAGTTTGTAAGATCGCAAACGCCATCGGGCTCGAAAATCAAATACGGATTGCTCTGCTCATATAAGGTGTGTGCAGCAACTCGATCAACCGTGCATCGTCTTATTGGGTTGGCAGGGCGCAGCTCAAAATAATCCTCGTATATGTACGCTTGCATTACGTCTGCCGCTGCAACAGGTTCAGAACACATTGCGCCGCATTCCATAATCTTTGCCATATGGAAAGCCAGACCCTCATTGTATCCTTCATAAACACAGGGCGCAGCATAAATAGCGGTGTCACACGCTCTGCCGCAAATAATAACATCTGCATCTCTTTTGAGAAGCTCAATAATTGGGGCGACACCAATCTGACTTACGATGGTCGTGCTTTCTTCGATATCCTTTTGGGAGAGCGGCATTTCATCGCTCATATTCTCGATTTTTCCGCTTTCAAATTTTTCTAAAACATAATCTTTAGAAACATCACTGAAAATTACTCCTAATTTAAAGTGCAAGTCCTTCTCTTTAGCAATTTCCAAAAGAATTTCCTTAAGCCACTTAACATGCCTTTCACTTCCCGCGCCGCCCGCAGTTCCGATAATAAAGGGGGCTTTCTGCTCAAGTGCTTTGGGCAAAGCAAGTCCTAAATCTCTTTTAACCGCTCCTCGATCGGTAAAGGATTTTCCGCTTCCGAGATAATAAGGACCGGGGTCGGTTGAGCCCGCATCAACGCCCAAATAATCCACCTTTTCCGAAAAAGCGATTTCAAGTGCTTCTTCGCTGTATCCATAGCCCAACAATCCATTTAGCGCAACGATTTTCATATAATCCTCCTTTTTAATGACGGCATTATAATTTAATTTTATTAAAAACCCGCCACACAATCAATGCATATTGTTCTGTCGATATTGCATTTTGTCCATAATCATGTTATACTTATAAAGGTGATAATTATGAATGTAAAAAAATTCGTCTTGTCATATTACAAAAATGCTACAAACGATTTTTATATTACACGGATTTCTTCTCCCAAAGAGGCCCTCAAACTGCATAGCCACAATTACTTTCAGATTTACTATGTGATCAGCGGCAAACTAACCCATCATCTTGAAAACAGTACGGCAGAGCTCACTGCCGGCGATATATTCATTTTGCCACCAGATCAACCGCACTATATCCAAACACCCGATGGGGAGGTAGACTTTTATTCGTTATCCTTTACCTCGGATTATTTTCAAAATGTCAAAGAAGCGAATAAGCTGATTTTGGATTTTCTGTTATATCTCAAAGCACAACAGGCGGAAAGAATCGAGCCAAAGATTTCCTTGTCTTATGAAGATATGATTTTTACCAATATCCTTTTCCAAAGAATAATGGCGGAATTCTCCTGTAATAAAACAGGCAAGAATGAGATTGTAAAGGAAGCAGTTTCGGTTCTCCTTTCGCTTTTCGCCCGTGTATATTTTGAAGAAAACGCTTCGGCTCTTGTTGCCAAAGAAAATCGGCAGATTGTAATGCACAGCATCGAATACATTAAAAATCATTTTGATGATGATATAACCCTATCCGAAATTGTGCAACGCTCTGCTATGTCTAAAACAAATTTTTGCACAATTTTTAATTCCATTACTGGTATGCCATTTAAGGAATACCTTAATCATTACCGCATCAAGCGCGCTGCCGAGCTAATAGTTTCCGGTGAAAAGATTTCTATAGCCGCAAACGGTTGTGGCTACGGCGATTTCAGTACCTTTTACCGAAATTTCAAAAAATATATGGGAATATCGCCATCCGAATTTGCCGGCAAGAACAGAACTTAAAAAGCGAGGTGAATTTCACCTCGCTTTTGCTGCGTATTTCTCAAAATATGCTGTTTTTGTCAAAAATTTTTCTTCAAAATCGCTCGAAAGAGCAGTATTTATAAGGGTTTATTGCACTCTTGTTTCATTATAACACGATCCTCGTGTGAAAAAACTCCTTTGCCTAATTGATAACACTTCTATTATCTATAAACAAAGGAGTTTTTTACTTATAGGATATTAATCTTGCAAATGAATAATAATTCTTTCAAATTGGTTTTTCATAAGCTCCAGATGGGAAAACAGCTTATAAATTCGAAAATACGGTTATTGCTTCTTTGACGTTTTCCTTCATGGCGTTTTCTGCATCGATAAGGGCATCATGAAACTGTGTATATTGCTTGTTTGAAATGGCTTGACCACCCGCTTTAGCCATATACGTATAATAATTAACCTTTCTAACCCCACGCTGAATCACTTCATAGTAATCTTCATCACTGACACCTGAACCGCCATGCATAACAATGGGGAGACCATTTATTGCTTCTCTTATAGCCGATACCCTTTCAAAATCAAGCTGAGGGGTTTTATTGTAAAAACCGTGAACGGTACCAAATGCACAAGCAAGGGCATCTACACCGGTCTCTTTTACAAACATTTTTGCCGTTTCGGGCTCGGTATAAACGGATACTCTTGTGTCCGTAATACTTGCCTCGGTTGCCCCGCCAAATCCACCGCTTCTGGCACCCATAGAACCAAGTTCTGCCTCCACGGAAGCACCATAAGCCCTAGCCATTTCAACGACTTTCTTTGTATTTTTAATGTTTTCCTCTAACGAAAGTTCTGAGCCATCATACATAACCGAGGTAAAACCGAGTTCGAGTCCGCGGCGAATATAATCAATATCGGTACCATGGTCCAAATGCAGACATACGGGAACAGTCGCCTTTTTCGCATGCCAAATCATAGCGTGAATAATCTCTTCCATTGAAACAAGGCCCTTGTCCTCATGTATTTGTGCGTGCGTGAGAACGATTGGCTGTTTTGTTTCCTCAGCTGCTCTTATAACAGCGCGAAGACTGGAAATATTAGGTGCATTGAAGCAACCTATAGCAATTTTCTTTTCTTCTGCAATTTTAAGAATTTCCTTTAGGTTTACCAGCATTTAAAACACTCCTACAAAATAATTTTGTCAACTATGAAGGCGTTGCCATAGCTGATTATTCCTACTTCAAGTCCACCAAATATTATGGTGTTACCTCCCCGAAGTTTATACTTTTATTTTAAGGAGATTTGTATTATAAATAAAGACAATATTATGCGAAAATTGGTAAATTTGTACGGGTGGGCGGATTTTTATAGTGTTCAATAATACTGCAAAGATAACCCATCACACTATATAGACATTATGATTGACAAATAAATAAAAAAAAGTATAATAAAATTGTAATTATACACCAAAGGAGTGTTCAAAATGAGTAAAATGCCCCAGCAAATTACCGACGAAAATTTTGATGAAGCAGTAGATTCTATTTCCTCTATTCAGCTTTCGGTAAAACAAAAAGACCTTATTAAAAAGTTAGCTCGCCCCATTGGTAGTATCCTTTTTGTGCTTTTAAGTTTAATTCTTGTTTATGGCCTTGCATACAGTTTTTCTTCTAGCGAAGATATGTTGGTTTTTGACAAATTTGCGCCTTTAACAAAATTCTGGCTTTGGTATTCCAATATTTTCACTTCTCCCGATATGGTATGGTATATTTCTTGGTCTATTTTAATAGTAGCAACCTTTGTTGTGCCCCTTGTTATTTCTGCAATAATCACAATAATCGTAAAATTTGCCTATAAACCGAATAACTTTCAAATTAATGAAGGATCCACCTCTGAAAAGGCAAAGAATTTACATAATATAGCAACCGACCTTTCTAAGTGTTTTTCAAATTATGAAGACCCTAAGGCCAAAACCCCATTTAAACTGATTTTTATATTGCTAATAGCAGCATTTTTGGCTTACAGTTTTTTTGTTTTTAAAATGTTTAGCGTTAAAATGTTATTTGGATTTGCCGTTGTAATGTTGTTGCTATATTGGTTATATGGTCTGATTTTTAACGCCTTTTATGCTTTAAATAAACTTTTCTATAAGAAAACATATATTTCAGGCCTCACCAAGCTAACCGACGAATATTGGCTCAGCGTTGACCCACAGGAAAAAGAACGTCGCAAGCAGGAAGAAGAGCGTAAAAAACAGAAAGAAGAGAGTAAACCTAAGAAAAAGCAAAAACCGGCAAGACCTGTTACCACAACTCCCCCTTCTTCCTCATCTTCTGCTTCTATAAACAAATACGACAGTTTCACCTGGACTGCTTCATATGTTCGCAGTAATGAAAACCAGTGTTCCGATATTACTTTAAGTGTATTAAAAGTTGCAAAAGAAATGTTAGAAGAAGGAGACTACAGCGGCGCTGCCGCAGGTTTTGATAAGGTTGTTCATGCGCTTGAACTTTTGTTAAACTGTGATGAAAGTTATTATATGCCACCCCTTTTTGCCAACTGTTATGCACTGTCAAGAATTTTTGCATTTGGATTAAATAACAAAGAGTCCGCTCGTAAATATGCCGAAAAAGCGTATGATTATGCCACTAAGTGCAATAACGATACGGCAAGAAGAGATTCGTATATAATACGTGATTTTCGTGATGCCTTAAGAAGCGACCGTTCTTTAAGCAGTATTACGGATGAGTGGGGAGAAGAATTCCCATTTGATATTCTTAGTATGGGCTAATACTTTATGAAATGTAACAATAGCGACAGCGGAGCGATTTTGCTTCGCTGTTGTTTTTGTTATCACTTTTTACACCGATAGCAGATTGCCGTTCTTAAGGTCTATACTAAAAGAGAAGACTCATAATGAGTCTTCTCTTTCTTTTCTATCCGCCAAGTGATAAGAGCAACCATACTTTTTAAACAAATAAAATGTATCTACAAAGCTATGTTGCGACTATACCAACAGCGTGAAGTACATATTCCATTTATAATTCCTTTATTGAAATTAATTTTCACCGTATTAATTTAACATTTGTAATATCCCTTCCCAGAGGTATATTACCTATATTGTTAATTTTAAACAATTCTTTTGCGGTGACTAAAGTATAATCTCTTTTCTTAAGTTCGGGTAAAATTATATCTAATGCTTTTAACGTATTTTCGGTTACGTGTAGACAAGCTATCGCACCGTCGGAAACCGAGTTTAAAACAGCAGAAGATATAGATTCTTTTGTTGCGTCTTTCGACCAATCTCTACCGCCTTCTACGCCCCTGCCTAATAAAGGCAACCCTAATTCCGTCATAACTTCCATAACTAAGTCATTATAAGTGATGAAGGGCAGGCGCGCCATAGTAATATCATAGTTCACTCGTTTCTTTACTTCTTTTATCGGCTCATACATTTCTTCGGCAATATCTTGTTTAGAATCCAAAGTTGTAAGATTAATATGATTCCATCCGTGAGAGATAAGTTCGAAACCACAGTCTATAGCATATTGTAGCTGTTTTTCCGTTCCATCGTTAATCATTTTTCCAATGATAGCGAACCCCGCACTCCAACCATAAGCCGATATCTTATCTATCATACTGCACATTGGTTCTTTAGGCCCATCATCAAAAATAAAAGATATGTACTTTTGCGACATAAAATCAATCCTGTTATATTAAATTACTTCAATCTTTAATATTTCACAAAGATTTTTAATGATTTCGGTGTTGTCACCATAGGAAATGATGTAATGTTGACACATAACGTTCTGTGCGAACTTTTCTACATCATCTATAAATATCTCAAGGCCCGGTAATTGCGGAGCGGGCTGTGTCCAACCTGCTTCTTCCCACTTAGGTGGTGTTTTACCTTCACCTTTAAGCATATGCATATAATATTTTCCGTCTTCAAAGAACAGGCGACACATTGTGAGTTCACCCGTTTTTACTTTTGAAACATTTAGTATGCCTTCCGATAACTCACCAAAAGCCGCAGGGATAACGGTTGTTTCACCCATTGTTACTTCCTTCGGGATATAGTCGGGAACACCTGCCAATACGCTATTCTCAAAAAACTCATAGAACTCTAAATATGCACCGCACTGACCTGTAAGCGCCCTTACAATAAGTTGGGTCACATTACCGAGACAATCGTTTTCGGGTATTGTAGACACGCCTTCGCAATCAGCAAGCAACATAAATATAGGAGCCGGTGGGAAACCTAAAAGTTTCTTCATACCGTCAACGTCTTTTAATGATATAGCTTTATATCCGCGTTCATCAATAAGAGATTTTATAGCAAGATAATATCCCGCCGCCATTTCCATACCTTCGCGCTTTGCAGGTTTCAAGAAATTCCATTTTGACATAACGTTATCTATAACCGCCGCTTTTTGCTCAGGAGTGATAGCATCATATCTCTGCTTTATTTCAAGCATTTCAAAGGTCTCGATTTCGGGACCGATTTCTCTTTTTAACGAGCTTCCGTCATAAAGTGTACCGTAGAGATTCATATCACGGTAGCCCGCCATACCTATACGCGCAAAGCGAAGCTCTTTGGCAGCCATAGCTGCTTTGGCATAATCTGCAACCTTTTTTGAATTAGACGGTTTTCCGATAATATCATACACATATTTGAATGTGTATCCTAAATCTTTAAAGGTCTTCCGAAGAGCAGTAGTACCTGCCTGGTCTGCAGTAGTAACGATTCTATCATCTTCACGCCAACCGCAAAGGCCCCATAAAACTATCGGAATATGGCGATACTTTTCGGTAATTTTAACTACCGCGTGGGTAGGAATCCAACCTGCAATACAAACCACCATACAGTCGAAATCCTGTCCCTCTAATGCCTTATATGCTTTAGCAATATCCTTTTCCTCGTAATCATCTGTAACAGGATATACGCTTACAAGGTCCAAACCTTCGTTTTTAAGCGATTCTTCGGCGGCTTTACACTTATTAATAATAATATCAATAGGCGTATTAACTTCACCAAAGCCAACAAATGCTATTTTACCCATAATTAATCTCCTTTAAATATATTTGAGCGTTTATTTTAAATTACTAACAGGATGCGGGGAATAAGCATGATATTTCTTTTTGAAGCGTTTCCAAAAAGGTATCATTATGCAAATAAGCAGTAACCCCACTACCAATAAAATGCAAAATCCGATGTTAACCGTTTTCCAATCATACATTTCGGCAAACTTTGCAACACCGTAACTGTTAACGACAACCCCTACCGATGTTGCGGCGTTCATTATACCCGCTACGGTGCCGCTCTTGCCGAATTTTGCAAATCTCAAATTACAGTAAGTTGAAAATAGTGTTGCCGCGCTCAGACATCCCGCTACTACACACAAAGCAATAACAATAATAGCAATATCAAGTTTACCGACAAATATTAATGCTATTGATGAAAGCAAAGAAATACCGAACATAATTGCTATGCCTGTTGGTGCGCTTTTAATGTAGTTCGGATATAGCACCTTCTTTACAAGCACCGTACCAACAACACCCACGCCTATGATAAACATATTAAGCAGGTTTCCAAGGGAAGGGGATATTCCGCTGTAGGTTTCCATAAGCATAGTAGCCGAAAGAGTTTTCATACTGTTTGCAACCACGGTTCGTATAAATGCTACCGTTATCAATATAAAAAAGCCGCTTTCTAAGAACAGTTTAAAAGTCGGAATTTTGATTTCGGTAACACTGTCGACTGTTTTTTCCTCAATTTTATCATCAGGAACCATATAATTGCCTATTCGTCCGGTTACAACATGTAAAACCGCCGCAAGTATAAAAAGAGCAATGGCAGAAACCAAAAAATTATAATTCCATTTAGGCAATAACGCCGCAACAAGATAAGCGAGCAATAATCCCGCAGTGGCAGAAAAAGAAATGTAAAATGTCGAATCTTTTCTATCTTCTCTCACTATCTGTGATGAAACGATTTTAAAAATTGACGGCCATATAGCAAACTGTACGACAGCATTAAAAATCCAAGTAACAAGCACTACATAATAGTTGTGATTTAAAAAAACTATCAGATTTGCAATTCCGCCACCTATCAAACCAAACTTTATTAATTTTTCAGGGTCGTATTTATCGGCGAAAATGCCACCAACCACTTGAAGTGGCGCATAAACTATATAAAATACCGCCGTTATAAGCCCTGTTTGTGATTTGGTCATAACACCCTCGAAAACAATCGAAGCCATTGCAGCGCTAAAACAGTTTTTGGTCATATACACTATCACATATATAAACCATACAAACCAGAAAAAATGTCTGCTGACACTTCTGTTTTCAAAATGCACATTGTTCATTTTTTCTTCATTCCTTACATTTGAAACGGTTAAACAATTTGTTTCTCGGCGTTTAGAAAATTATTATAACACTCAGTATAATCCGTACCTGACGGGGTATATACCTTCTTTATTTTAACGTTTTTTTTGCAAATTGTTTTAACATCACTAAAAATGCCTATGCCAACCCCTGCAAGTATAGCAGAACCAAGACAGGCGGTTTCATTATTTTCGAGTATTGCAATTTCTTTACCCGTCATATCTGCTTTTATCTGACACCAAAGCGGACTTGAAGAGCCGCCGCCCATTGAACGAATCTGTTCACAGGTGACGCCTAAATAATCAAGATTTGCTTTTAACATACAAGCAACCGATTCAAGAATACTCCTGACGGCATGTGCCCTTGTATGCTCCATGGTAAGCCCTAAAAATGCGCCCTTGGCATCGGGGTTATATTTGGGCATTGTCGAACCGCAAAGGTAGGGCAAAAATACAAGGCCATTGCTTCCTGCCGATACCTTCTCTGCCAATTCATCCAATTCTCTGAAACTGAAATTTTCACAAAAGTTGTTTTTAAACCACTTTAATGCAATTCCGGCTGTAGGCGTCCATGATAACAAACAGTATTTACCGTCATAATTCTTATGGCAAGGAACAATACTTTCTGGGTTAAATTCAGGCATAATGTCGGTAGGCGCAAAAACCACCATCGTAGTACCCGTCATTTCACTTACAACCGATGCATCGGTTATACCCGCGCCTATAGCGCCTGCAATCTGGTCGATGGCGCTGGTCACTACCGCCGCGCCCTTATACTCACCAACGCTAACACCACTGTCGTAAAGTTTTGGTAGCCACTCTTTTTTAGCACCGATGAAATCAAGCATTTCATCCCACCAACAGTCATTTTTTATATCGAAATATATCGTAGAAGACTGTAAGGTTTTTTCGGTCACAAAATTACCCGTTAATTTATACAGCAGGTAATCTTCAAGCAAAAAGACTTTTTTGATGCGGCTATGTATTTCGGGCTTGTTCTCTCTTATCCAAAGAAGTTTTGCCGCTGGCCACGTAGCCGTTATTTCGGGTTGACCCGTAACTTCATAAACACGCTTTGTGCCAAAATGTTCTTTGATTCTGTCCGCCTGAGTTGAAGCGCGGTTATCAAGCCATACCATAGCGTTCATAAGCGGCTTATCGTTTTCATCGGTTACGATGAGGGTTTCACATTGAGTATCGATTGAAAATGCCGAAATTTCCAGCCCTTGTGATACTTCGTTGTAAGCTTCTATGAAAAGCTTTACGTAGTCATCAGCTGGAAATTCAACCTCATCACCCGAAACTATTAATGTATAATCCTTAGTGGCAGACTTTATCATATCACCTTCGGTGTCAAAAACCGCACATTTGAGAGATGTTGTGCCTATATCCGCGCCCAAAAGGTATTTTTTATTTGTTCCTTTCATCATATGCCTTTCTGACAGCCGCCATCATTTCTTCAGCCATTGCGGCGGGGTCTTCTGCCTTGCAAATACCACTGCTTGAACCCGAACCGTCAGCTCCTGCCATAATTATATTATAGCAGTCGTTTCCGCAACTAATCCCCGCTGATGGTAAAACCATTATTTCAGGGTTTACGGATTTCACAAGGTTAATACAAGCATCAACATATTCCTTACCTACCGCAATTCCCGTACCGATAAGCTCACTCGGCTCTGCAACAAGGATATCGGGATTCATTTCGGCAATAGCCCTTATTTCATCCTCGGTATCGGCGCAAACTATGGTCGCAAGACCAACTTCTTCTGCACGCTTTATCGCTTTTTCAACCTCATCAAGAGTCATCTTGCACTCAGCGTGGTTAAGCATAACTCCTACCGCGCCTGTTGCCTTTACGGCTTCGGGAAGAATAGTGCCCATACCTCTTCCTACAGGTATACTGTCCATATGCTGAGAATAAACGTGTATTCTGTCTGATGTATTTTCTGCTATAAGTCGCAAATCGGTTGTTTGCACGTCGGCAATAACATCCATATCATATTTTTTGGCGAACTCGTCAATTTTCTTCATAAGTTCGAGAAGCGTATCTCCGTAGAGATACGCTTTCGGACCAAATTCAAAAAAAGGAGTAGAGATTTTATAATCTTTAACCATTTAGAATTAAACCTTTCTTGTCTTATCTTTTTAACTGAAGGTCGTAATGAACGTCGTATGCCTTTTCTTCATCGGTGAATTTATGTAAGGTATTAATAACCTCTCCATTATTCCACTTTCTATCGATTTCAGCGTCACCAATACCCATAACGGTAACGTTAACCTGTCTGCGACGTGCACGAACGTGGTCCCAGTCTACAAAGTAAACGTGTGCAAACTCACCACCGTCTAATTCGCCGTCTTTAATGGTCATTGTTTCACTTCTGCCGAAGAATACAGAACGAAGATGTCCGTCGGTATTCATACTTGTGAAGTCCCCTGGCTCGTCTACGTATCTGCCAAACTGTGCGTGAATCGGACCGGGATGACGGTAATCGCCTTCATTTACATAGTCGGGTATCATTTTTCTCATAATATCGAGAAGGTCGTGCTGTAAATACTCAAGGTCAAAGGTATCAATATCGTGTGAGCATTCCTGAACCATAACCGAGCAGGTTGTGTGGTGAGAAGCGATGGTAACAGTACCATTTTTAACGCCTGATGCCTTTACAATTTCGATAATTTCCTTAGAAATATCGTGGAAGGTGGGTATCCAACCTCTCGACTGTAACTCTAACTCTTTCTGAAAAAACTTGAACTCCATTTTCTTTTCCTCCAAAAATTTATTTTTTATTTATTAAGCCGTTCGCCCACTGCACCGCCGGGATGCACAAGCGCGAATTGCTCATTTTGAAAATTTGTTTCTTCTATAAGTGCCGTTTGAAGCACGTGGAAGATAACTGCAAGTGCAGTTGTCGACGTAGTGCCCTGACAGTTATATTTATCTGTCTCTCGGTTTACATACTGTTTTAAAACTACATCTGCGCCAAGCGCTAAAGGAGACTCTAAATTTTCGGTGATTGTAATTACCTTTACACCTTTGCGCTTACATATATCAAGTATCGGCAAAAGCTCCTTTGTTTTTCCTCCACGCGACGCAAACACGCACACGTCACCGCTTTGTAAAAAGCCCGTTGCCCCATGCACTGCCTCGGCAGGAGAAATGAATCTTGCAGGTTGATCGATACAGCACATCAAATGTGCGAAATGCTGACAAATAATACCTGAGTGACCACAACCTGTCGCTCCTATACGCTCTGCGTTTTTTAATAGTTCAACTGCTTTGGAATATGCAGCTTCATCAAAAAAGTCTGCCATCTTTTCAATGCATTCTTTTTCAATTAAATACACCTGTTTTGCGCCTGATAACGCTTCTTTGTTCATCTAATCCCGCCCTGTAAAAAAATTTTTTGCTTTTTATTCAAACATTTTGTTAATTTCTGTAACGGTTCTTCTGGTGAGCAAATCTCCGCCTTCGTGACCTACAGTACCGCTTGAAATATAGGCGCTGTAATGTCCGCCTTTTTCTGCCTTTTCGGTAGGCAGATATCCAAGGGAACCTGCGGTAAGCTGCATGATAAATGTCTGCTGCGCCATACTTCTTGCCTTAATATAATTACCGTAATCAAGGAATAACTCAAACGGATTAGTGGCGATTGCAACATCACCAAATCGGATAATATGCACTTCAGTTGGTACAATTTCCTGGGTCTGCTGCTGACGGTAACGACCTATCGTACCTGCATACACGTGCATTGCCGCATTATCTTTAAAGTTAAACTGCGCCTGATTCTTATTCTTTTCAACATAATATTCCATTTCACGAACGGCAGTTTTATATTCTTCAATAGTAGCTTTTCTAAGCGGCAAATCGAAAACCAACGACTTATGCTCAAACGGAATATCGTCCTTCATTTCAGTTATTTCTTCATAAACCGAAACAATTTCATTTGCTATACGCTTACCTGCCAACCGACAACCCGATAAATCGTACATTGACGGGTCTGCCTTTCTTGCAAATACGTTGGGACGGCTAACATTCGGGTCATCAATCGGTGTTTCCGGCTCAACCCAGCGTATAAGGTCGCGCGGACACTGATCTCCACCCGCGCCGCACATACCGAGCAAATAAATATCTTCTCCTAATTTTTCACGAATTAACTTTTTGGCTTCGCCCCAATAGTCAGCAGATATAAAGCTTCTTTGTTCAAGAATCTGTGACGGACAGGCAATATTTGCCACAATACCTGTTAATTTTTCATTATCATCAAAAATATATAATAGTTCAATACCTGAATCGTTTCCGCCTTCAAGTGAAGTAAATGTAGCAGTATTGGTATCACCCCACATCTGTGCAGAACCGTCGCTATAGCAAACGCGACGGTTAAAACCGATTGCTGCGCGACCAAACTCGTTTGCATATCTGGCCGAACGCCTGTTATCCCAAGCTTTTTTAGCAGCGCTCGCTACACGGTCAGAAATAAATTCAAACGCTTCCTCAGGGCCCAAAACGGTATCATCGGTTTCTACAAACTTTGTATACTGTTTATCGGGCGGTAAAAATTCGTTAAGGATTTTTACTGTAGGTGAAAGAACATCAATATTTGCACCATACTTAATTGATGTGTGCGTGTGTGTTGCTCCAAAAACAATATATTTGGGATCTATTTCATCTGTAAAGGCGGCAAATTTTTCTCTGATTCTTTTGGCAAGAGAAGCGTTTATGCTTGTTAAATCACACGAAATAATGATCGCTTTTTCCTCGCCGTTCTCAATAGCCATTGCCGTAGCGGTAATTTCGGTCTCAACATGGTCGGAAATTCTTTCATAGAACTGACCGGCCAGAGACACTTTTTTGTTTGGAACCAAGCTTTCTTCAGCCCAACCGATTAATGTTTTTTCCATTTTACTAGCCCCTTTGAAATTTAAAATGTAAGCCTACTTTAAGTTTACACTTGCATAATATAAAAGTCAATAAATTTTTGCTTTTTCTTTCGTTTTCTTTCGTAATTTCGAAAAATCGAAAGTTATTAGAGTTCGCTTGACAAAAGAATCTTACATGTTAAAATATAAATGACATATCTTCGTTATTTCAGGAGGATAAAATGATATCCGAAAACAGAAAACAGCAAATTATAGATTTAATAAGAAAAGACGGCTCGGTAAGAGTTACCGCCTTGAGTCAATTATTTGACGTTTCAGAGGTTACCATTAGAAATTACCTTACCGATATGGAAAGCAAGGGACTGCTTACCCGCACACACGGCGGTGCAATCAGTTCATACAAACCCTATTGCAGTATGAATTTCAATCAGCGGTTAGAAACCAACCACCTTGAAAAAAACATCATCGCAAAAAGGACTGCCGAGATGATTGAACCTGGTGATACGGTTATGCTCAATGCAGGTACTACTACCCTTCTTGTTGTCAGACACCTTCCTGCCGACTATCATCTGAACATAATTACAAACTCTATTTCCATTGCGCTCGAAGCATCCGCCAACCCAAACTATAATATTATCCTGATAGGCGGCAGTGTAAATCCAAAATATCAATTTACCTTCGGCTCGGATGCCGCCGCGATTCTTAAAAATTATTATGCAGATAAACTGATTTTATCGGTTGACGGAATTGATTTTGACAGTGGTTTTTCTACTTATTATAATGAAGAAGTGGAAATTGACAAATTAATGTTTGAACGCTCAAGTGTTTGCATAGTTGCCGCTGACAGCAGCAAATTTAAACGAAACGCTTTAGCGAAAATATCCGCGCTTTCTTCCGCAGATTTCATCGTTTCAAACTATGAGCCGAGTGAAAACGAAAAAAACGTATTTTATGATAATGATATAACCCTTGTGAATACAAAATCGTAGATAGAAAACATATATTTGAAGGAGAAATTGAAATGAAATCAAAAAACATCTGCAAATTTGTCCCCACAGATATATCCAGCCAGATTGTGCCCACCCGTTTTATTTTGGAATCTGATGCCGAAGCGATGAAAAGCTCTAAAAGCAAAAACGTCAATAGGATGATTCTTGTTTCCCGCAAACGCGGCAGATATAATCTTAACGGTCGTTGGCACGACTGTTCTATCGGCGATATTATATTGTTTTTTAAAAACGAAACATGCGGTTTTGAAGGAGAGACGGGATTTCAATATTTGTATATTGATTTTGATGGGCTTCGCTCAGAAGAGTTGTTCCGTAGATTCGGTATAAACGAATCAAACCGCACCTTTTCGGGCTATGACGGTCTTATACCATTATGGATGGAAAGTATTTCAAGAGCATCTAAGGAGAATATCGACCTTGCGGCTGAAAGTATGCTACTATATACTTTTTCGAAATTAACAGCCAGCGCCGCAAACGTGGATAACCGCATAAATGAGATATTGCAAATAACAGATGAAGAATTTTCCGATCCGCAGTTATCGATAAGCTCTATCGCCGAGCAGTTAGGTTACAACGCAAAATATTTATCCTATATCTTTAAGAAAAAGCAAGGTATACGTTACACCGAATACCTTAGAACTATCAGAATAAAATATGCCGTTTCACTTTTCGAGCATGGTATAGATTCTATCAAAAACGTAGCGCTGTTGTCTGGTTTTACCGACCCACTGTACTTTTCCACAGTGTTTAAAACTCAAATTGGTGTTTCTCCTAAAACTTATATCAAAAAGCTATCAGAAACACAAAAAGACGAATAAATATCCACCGGCATAGCCGGTGGTTTTTCATTTAAGGTCTACGCCCTAAACAATACCGGCGGCGCTGAGATGCGCTTTATTATTGGCCTGCCAGCCATGCAAACAATACCAGTCGCCAGTAAACTGGTTTATCAAACACCTTGGCTCCCTCTGACGAGGGAGGCACCACACAAACCTATATTTTTTATTGTTCATCGGTTAACCTCTATAGTACCACGCGACATTTCAAGTGGTTTTCGTTATGCAAAAAAACAGCACCCACCTTCGTGAGCGCTGTAATTTCGATAAAATAATTATCTCTTTGAGAACTGAGGTGCGCGACGAGCGCCTTTGAGACCGTATTTCTTTCTTTCCTTCATTCTCGGGTCACGAG
>CAZSIL010000028.1:0-17741 GCA_964607025.1 uncultured Eubacteriales bacterium | reverse complement strand
GACTTAGGATCTAGTGTCACGCACGTGCAGGTTCAAGTCCTGTCACCCGCACCAACATCCCAAGAACAAAATGTTCTTGGGATGTTTTATTTTTATGGATAACGCAAAGCGCTTACCTTTTGGTAAGCGCCTTTTTTATTAATACTATTAAATAATGCAATATTAGACCAACTACGATCGCTACAACCAAATCAAAAATTACTGTTAACAAAAACGTTACAACCAAAACCGCAATATCGGCGATGTTTTTTTGCTTGAATATCGCAACAAATTTACGCCACTCGCTCATATTATACGCCACGACAAAAAGTATAGCGGCGATTACAGGCATTGGTATAAGCTCGGCATACGGCATAAAAACAAGTAACACAAGCAGTAAAACTACGGCATGTACCATACCTGCAACGGGTGTTCTGCCGCCGTTCTTTACATTGGCTGCCGTTCTTGCAATAGCACCCGTAGCGGGAATACCGCCAAACATTACCGATGCTATATTTCCCACACCTTGTGCCACCAATTCGGCATTTGAGTTATGCTTTGAATCAATCATACCGTCGGCTACAACACACGAAAGCAAAGACTCGATTGCGGCTAAAACGGCTATAGTTACGGCATTTGGCAACACTGCCACAATTTTGGCGATACTTAAATCCATACCCGCAAAATTCACTTTGGGCAGTCCCGACGGAATTGAATAAAGGTCGCCTATTGTATAAACGCCTGTATTTAATTTAGGTATGGCAGCCACCAACAATGCGCCTACTATTACGGCTATTAATGATGGTGGAACACGTTTTTCGAATTTTGGATATATTACTAATATCAAAAGACTGATAACGCCAATGATTAACGCTTCTAAAGAGGCGGTGCCGATAAATTCGATGTTTGCTTCTATCTTTTCCATAGACTCTATCGGCTTAACACCCGCGGCATAAGTAATGCCCAAAAAGTCCTTGATCTGACCGAGCAATATCGTAACTGCTATACCGCCCGTAAAACCGACGGTGATGGTATGCGGTATGTATTTAATAAGTTCACCAAATTTTAAAAACCCCAACAAAATGAGTATAATACCCGCAATAAAGGTTGCAATAAACAGTCCATCCATACCCTGTGTTGCTACAACCGATGCTACTATTGTTGCAAATGCGGCGGTGGGACCTGCTATCTGCACACGGCTACCACCAAGCAGCGATACGAAGAAACCTGCGGCAACCGCGGTATAAATACCGCAAGCGGGTTCAACACCCGATGCCAATGCCAATGCAATGGATAGCGGCAACGCAATAATGGCAACTATTATACCAGCGGTTAAATCTTTTACAAATTGCGCTTTTGAATATGTTTTTATAACTGAGAAAAACTTTGGTTTTAGATAACTTAACATAAAAAATTCTTTCTACTGTTATTTCGTTTTTGCGGCATCAAGTTTATTTTTACGGCGATGTATAACGTCGTGCGGTTTGGGTTTTATCTCCCCTGCCGCCTGTAACGCCTGACGGGTAAGCAACGGACCTACAAGTTCATAAATAAGCACCGCAAAGAGCGTTATATTACGGATAAGTTCGCCCTGTTCGCCTAACTGCATAGCCGTAGCGCACATACCGAGCGCAACACCTGCCTGCGGGAAAAGAGTTATGCCTAAATATTTACATATATTACTATCACACTTCGTTGCTTTCGCGCTTACCGATGCACCGAAATATTTACCAACACAGCGAGAAATTATATACGTTACACCAATTATAACAATAAATCCGTTTAAGAAAACGTCAAGTTGTAATTCTGCGCCGCTTATTACAAAGAAAAGCGCAAACAAGGGTGACGTCCATTTATCAGCCGCCGCCATTAAATCATGTGACAGTTCACATATATTGCAAAATACTGTACCGAGCATCATGCAGGTAAGTAATGACGAAAAATGAATTTGTACAGCGCCTATATTAAATTCAAGCATAGAAAGTGACGCCGTTATAAATACGGCTCCTATAGTTAAATTTAAACGGTTTGTGTTTGAATTAAACAATCTTTCAAGCCACGTCAATACACAACCCATTATTGCTCCTAAGATGAGCGAACAAACTATCTCAACTATCGGATTAACCAATATAGAAATCATATCAACCTTGCCGCTTACCAAGGTTTTTGCTATACCGAAGGATACCGCAAACACGATAAGACCTACCGCATCGTCAAGCGCTACTATCGGTAAAAGCAACTTAGTTAAAGGGCCTTGTGCTTTGTATTGACGCACAACCATAAGCGTTGCGGCAGGTGCCGTAGCGGTAGCAATGGCACCGAGTGTTAACACCTGCGGCAGAGTTAATACATTAGGCATTATTACGTGCAGACCGAAAAGAGCTAAATCTACAACCAAAGTTGCGGCAAATGCCTGAAATACACCGATAACGAGCGCTTGCTTGCCCGTATGTTTAAGGTCTTCAAGGCGGAATTCGTTACCAATAGAAAACGCAATGAAACCGAGCGCCACTTCGGATACGAGTGCTAACTGCTCAACCGCTGCGTGAGAAGTAAAACCAATACCGTCAATGTTTAAAGCACCGAGACAATAAGGACCGATAAGTACGCCCGCAACGAGATATGCCGTAACCGACGGAAGCTTAAAGGGCTTAAAAAGCCGTGTCATCAAAAGCCCTGCTAAAAGAGCAAACGAAACCGTAAGTAAAGTATGCAAAATTGTCATCCCCAAAAACTACTAAATTTTTTCAACGCCTGCAATTATACCACCGCCAAGCGCTCTTGTCAATTATTCTTTAAGGTGTTTATTTAAGTAATTAAGCACCGTTTTTTTATCTGCAGACCAAAGCGGCGCTACAAGATTTTTCTTGGCGCCGTCCCCCGTAATTCTATGTACAACGATATGGGCAGGAAGCAAGTTGATACACGACTTTAAAATGCGCGCATATTCTTCCAAACTTAACGTTTTAAATTTTCCCGCGTTATATTCTTTTTCCAGATCGGTGCCGCGAAGCACGTGCAAAAGATGGAATTTGACGCCATCGGTACCTGCTTTAACGGCGCACTCTGTGGAATGCACCGCATCTATTTCTTTTTCGCACGGTAAACCGATTATTATATGAGTTACTACGTTTATACCATTTTCTTTTAAACGTCTCACAGCATCAAAATAAACGGCATTTTTATACCCTCTTCGTATGTACTCTGCCGTTTTTTCATTTGCTGTCTGTAGTCCGAGTTCTACACTTACAGGTTTTATCTTGTTAATCCTTGCCAGCAATTCCACCGTTTCCGTTGGCAGACAGTCGGGCCTTGTAGCAACGGAGAGACCCACAATATAGTCGGGTGAAATGGCGACCGTATAAAGTTTCTCTAGTGTAGTCACATCTGCATAAGTGTTGGTGAAGGGTTGAAAATATGCAATATATTTACCACTTTTATTCTTGTTTTCCACCCTTCTCTTTGCTTTTTCAAGTTGCAACAAAATATCCTTACCGCGCTCGGCAAATTCGCCGCCGCCCTCCCCCGAGCAAAAAATGCAACCGCGCTCTGCCTTAGTGCCGTCTCTATTAGGACAGGTAAACCCCGCATCAACCGACAGTTTATATACTTTAGAGCCAAAGGTTTCTTTATAATAATCGTTAACTGTTTTGTACATCTTTTAACGCCTTTAGAATTTCTTTTGCCGATTTCAAAACAAAATCGGGTTTATCACTTGATTTTTCAAGTATTTCATAGGTGGTTTCGCCGCTCATAACAAGCATTGTAACCGCGCCTGCATTTATGCCGCTTTTAATATCGGTATAAATTCTATCCCCTATTACTGCGGTCTGAGAGCCGTTATTCCCCGTTTTTTCCATAGCGAGTATGGGCATCAGCGGCTCGGGCTTACCGATAAAAACAGGGCGCTTACCCGTAGCATTATAAAGCGCATCGGCTATACTGCCGCAATCGGGCACACTGCCGAACTCGGTGGGACAGACGTAATCGGGATTGGTTGCGATATACGGCAGGTCTCTCGTGCACAGCATTTCGGATATATCGCGCAATTTTTTGAAGGTGAGTTCGGTATCGAAGCCCATAACTATACACTCGGTAGCGGATATATCTTCGGTAATTGCAAAACCTTCTTTTCTGAGTTCTGCTTTTAACGACTCGGTACCGCAAACATAGAGTTTTTTGCCGTTGTAATATTTTTTTAGATAATACGCAGTTGCCTGAGAAGATGTTATAAAATCGTCATACTTAGCATCTATACCCATATTTTTAAGTTTTATGATATAATCAGCAACGCTTTTTGATGAATTGTTGGTCATAAACATATATCTGGCACCGTTTGATTTTATGCTTTGCAACAATTCTTTTGTGAAATCGTAAAGGCGGTTTCCGATATAGAGTGTGCCATCCAAATCAAATAAATACAGTTTTAACTGATTTACAATATTTTTTATATCCATTTTCTTTACTACCTCGTTTAACTGATAATTTACTCCGCATTTTGCGGTTTTTATTTATTTTTTCTATATTCACTTGGGGAACAGTTGTATTTTTTTGAAAATGCCTTTGAAAAATAATTTTGTTCGGAAAAACCGCACTCGGTAGCTATTTCCTTTACCGAAAGTCTTCCGCCTTTAAGGTGCTCCGCCGCTTTTTTTAGACGAACATCCATAACCGCGCTCATTATTGTGGTTCCATACTCTTTTCTAAAACACTTAATTAGCGTTGATTGACTGCAAGAAAATTTTTCGGCAAGAATTTCGAGCGTTATTTTTGAAGCGTAGTTTTGCTCAATATATTTCATAATAAGCTCCGCCTGATTTACGTTACCGAAAAACAAAAGGTTTGTTTGCGTTACATATTTCGCTAAAACACTCATTAAAAGGGTATATGAATCAAAAAGTTCTTGCGGCACTTCTTTTATACCTTGCAAAACTTCTTTTATCTTGTCTTCTTCGTTAACAACACTTTTTATGCACTGTATAAGCAACGGGGCGTTCTTTTCCTTATCGACACAAACCTGTCCGCCCATTAAGAAACCCGACAGTATACCATAATGATATATGGGTGCCACCATCTCAAACATTCCGTGTGCGCATCTGTAAACCACGATATCATCCGTCGCCTTAACCTTTTCAAAAGCGTTTTTATCGTTTCGTATACATTCTTTTTTATTATACAGGTCGCTTAGAATTACTGCACAGTACGGAGATGACTTTTGCGGATATGCATATATTTCGTTAAACTCCGTATCGTGTATCGAGATACGAAGCCCTGACACCTTATAAAACGCCCGTAATATATTGTTAATTTCAAGTAAGTTTACCATAATTACTCCAATTTTATACTTTTTGATAATTATATCATATTTTTCTAATAAATACAGTATTTTTTATAGAAAAAATTTATATTTTTTATAAAATTAAATTAGGATAATATTTTTTAAGTGGGTAGATAAGATGAAAGCAATAATTAATGGTAAAATTATTTTAAAAGACCGTATTGTTGAAAAATGCGCTCTTCTTTATTCAAATGTTATTGAAGGAATTGTTCCCGAAGATAAAATTCCCAAAAATGCAGTTGTTATCGATGCGGGTGGTGGCTATGTGTCCCCAGGCCTTATTGATTTGCATATTCACGGATATCTTGGCAAGGATGTGTGTGATGGCGAAGAAGAAAGCATCCGAGTAATTTCCAAAGGTTTGCTTAAAAACGGCGTTACTGGTTATTTGCCCACCACTATGACGGTAGATATGAAGGTTATACGCAAAGCACTTGAAATTTGCCGCGGACTTAAAAGTGAAAGCAAATCTTGGATGGGTAGCGAGATTTTAGGTTGCCACGCAGAAGGTCCGTTTATCAGTGAAAGCAAAAAAGGCGCTCAGGATGCGAGATATATTTTAAAACCCGATGCCGCTTTTGTTAAGGAATATGCCGATATTATTAAAACAATAACACTGGCACCCGAAACCGATGAAAACGACTTTGCTGCTATACGTGAAATTTGCCGCGATACCGATGTTGTTGTTTCTATAGGACATACCTCGGCCGACTATAATACTGCAATGGCAGGTTTTAATGCGGGCGTCCGTCACGTAACCCATTTATTTAATGCTATGACACCTTTGGCCCACCGTGCCCCCGGTGTTGTAACCGCAGCGCTTAATTCCGATGCGAGTGTGGAACTTATAGTTGATACTTTCCACGTTGATAAATGTTTCTATGATTTACTCTGGAAACTAAAAGGTAGAAAGCTCTGCTTTATTACCGACTGTTTACCCGCAGGCGGTTTGCCTTACGGTGAATACACACTCGGCGGTGCTAAAATAATATACCGCGACATCGTTTGCCGCTTGGAAGACGGGACGGTTGCAGGTAGTGTATTGCGCTTAAATCAAGGTGTATGGAACGTTTATAAAAACTCGAATATACCACTTTGGGAGTGTGTGAACTGCGCATCCTTAAACCCTGCCACAACCATAGGCGTTGCTGACCGCAAGGGTTCGCTCGAAATCGGTAAAGATGCTGATATAATTATAACCGACAATAACTTTGAAGTTAAAAAAACCATTATAAAAGGAGAAACTAAATATGAAGCTTAAAGTTAATGCAAAATTAGATCCCAACTTCCAGCCGCTTTCCCTTGTTTGCCGTGAAATGCGCGAAAACACAAAGGAAAACGGACAAGATATTATTATCGCGATTGAAAGAAATAAAGGTTATACTTATACATACAAAACCCGTATCTTTAAAGACAACACAGGACACGATGAAGAGAATTTCCGATTCGTAGAGAGAATTGCTAAATCACTTTTGTGGGTTGCAGGCGGTTACAAGATAATAATTGCAGGCAGTGAGGTTGTTGGGAACAATATTAAGGAAGCATACACCGACGGCGGTCTTCGTGATTTTGACGTTCATTTTATGGAAAAAGTATATGAGCATAAGTTTGAGGTAAAGACCTGCGCACTCGAAGATGCTCCAAAGAATAAATCTGCCGCGGCTCCAATCGGCCGCCATCTTGACGGATGCCGTATCGGTTTTGATGCAGGCGGTAGCGACCGCAAGGTAAGTGCTGTTATTAATGGCGAGAGCGTTTATTCCGAAGAAGTTGTTTGGTTCCCAAAAATTAACTCCGACCCCGATTATCATTATGAAGGCATTTTAAATGCAATGAAAACTGCCGCTTCACATATGCCGCGAGTTGACGCTATAGGCGTATCAAGTGCGGGTGTTTACGTTGATAATCGTATAATGGTCGCTTCCCTTTTCTTAAAGGTAAATGAAGAAGATTTTGATAAAAAGGTTAAAAATATGTACCTTGATGTAGCAAAAGAAATCGGTGAAAATATACCGATTGAAGTTGCAAACGACGGCGACGTAACCGCACTTGCGGGTGCCATGGACTTGGGTGACGATGCAGTGCTCGGTATCGCTATGGGAACGAGTGAAGCCGGCGGATACGTTGACCCGCAGGGTAATATCACAGGTTGGCTCAACGAACTTGCCTTTGTGCCCGTTGATTTCTGCGAGGACGCTATGGTTGACGAGTGGTCGGGCGACTACGGCTGCGGTGTTAAGTATTTTTCCCAAGACGGTGTTATAAAACTCGCACCCTATGCAGGAATCGAGCTTGATGAAAATCTCTCCCCCGCTGAAAAACTTAAGGTTGTTCAGGGGCTCATGAAGGACGGCGATGAACGCGCCGCCGCAATTTACGATACAATCGGTGCATATTTCGGTTATGCTATCGCATACTATGCTGAGTTTTATGAAATCAAACATGTTCTCATTATGGGACGTGTAACTTCGGGAGAGGGCGGCGTAATTCTTCTTGAACGCGCCAGGGAAGTTCTTGCCACCGAATTCCCCGAACTTGCAAAACAAATCGAGCTTCACATCCCCGATGAAAACTCACGTCGCGTGGGACAGTCGGTTGCAGCAGCAAGTTTACCAAGAATCTCTTTCTAAAATCTGCAGATAAAATTTTCACGCTATTATAAAATTTAGCACCCATGAAAGCGAAATCAAACTCACTTCCATGGGTGTTTTTATTAGCATTTATTTAAAATATTTAATTGTTTTGTCGAGCGCTTCCAAATCACGATTAAGCTCATCTCTATCAAAATAGTTTGTCTTAAAGAGCATAAGTTTTGGCTGAAGCGCCTCGGCATTCGGGCATAATCCTTCTGTCGGGAAGCTCATATCCTTTATCAAAGGCATATATTTTTCTCTGCCCATCAGCGTCATATTCTGAAGGAACGGCTCTTGATAGGATAGCTTCCAAGCCGCATAGAAACCTGGGCCGCCGAATTCCGTATACTTATCATATACATCCTTCCACGTTATTGAGTCATCATTGAGTTTACCAGCATAACCCCAGTATGAGTTTACACAATCACTCGGTGTATACTGTGGTGTGAACCACTTAGCTTGGCTAAGCACCTCTTTATGCGCCTCTGCCGATTCGATTCTGTTTGCAACAAGCTCATCAAGACGCTCAACCTGTGCAAGTGCAACTGCGGCACAAACGTCGGAAATTCTATAGTTCCAACCCATTGATGCATGACGGAAATAATCGGGATTCTGGATATCGCATTTTTGGATTCTACCTTTTTTAGCACCGATTGATGCATAACCAAGACCCGAATAACGTCTTAACTTTTCGGCATATTCTTCATTATCGGTAATTACCATACCGCCTTCACCGGAAGTGATATGCTTCGATGCTTGAAAACTAAAGCTCGCCATATCACCCAATGTTCCAACCAGTTTACCCTTATATTTGCCGAGATAACATTCAGCATCATCCTCAATTACAACAAGGTTATGCTTTTTAGCAATAGCGTTAATAGCATCAAAATCGGGAGATAATCCCAAAAGTGCAACCGGCATAATCGCCTTTGTGCGAGGAGTGATTACCTTTTCAATTGACTCAGCGGAGATTTGATATGTGTCGGGGTCTACATCAGCATATACAGGTACTGCACCCGCCTGTAAAACAGCCAAGGTTGTACTTGACATTGTGAGCGGAGGTACAATAACCTCATCGCCTGCACCAACACCCGCAGCTTCTAATGCAATATGCAAGGTTGCTGTTCCGTTGCAAAAACTAATTGCGTATTTTGAGCCGAACTTTTCGGCAAAAGCCGCTTCCAATCTTTTATTCATTGTGCCATTGTATGAGGTGCGGAAGCCCTGGTCCAATACCTCTTTAACATACATAAGTTCTTTATCACTAATTCTTGGATACATAATCTTCTTACCTTCCTTTTTAAAATTTAAAAATCTTTAAACTACCTCTGTCATACCGCCATCAACCACAATATTTGTGCCTGTCATAAATGATGATGCGTTGGAACAAAGCAAAAGTAGTGCACCGCAAAGTTCTTCTGCATTACCAGTTCTTCCGAGCATTGTCTTTGCCGAAAGCCGACCTATAAATTCCATATCGGTGTTTGGAGTGATATTTGGAAACGGTCCCGGAGAGAGACTGTTTACTCTAATTCCCTTTTCCGCAAGTTGCGATGCACAGTATCTTGAAAACTGTAAAAGCCCCGCTTTGCCCGCTCCATAGAACGGAGGACTTGCTGGGAGATCTCCGTACATTTTGAAATCAGGAGCTACCATGCCATACATTGAGCCAATATTTACAATATTTCCGCCGCCTGATTTTTCAAAATATGGAACTATTTCACGAGTACAACGGAAGGTTACATGAAGCGTTCCATCAATTCCCAATTCCCATTCAGCGTCGCTGAGTTTATCAACCTTAAATTGTGCCGCTTTGCCACCAGCACCGCCGCCATAAGCCGCGCAATTAACCAAAACATCAATTTTGCCAAGTTCTTTTTCTATTTCCGCAAAAACTCTTTTTATGTCATCGGTTTTCGATAGGTCTGCCTTTATAAAAAATAGCATACCATTTGATTTATATTCGTCAAAACTTTCATCAAAACGGTCAGAAATATCTGGTACGGCAACCTTTGCGCCATATTCAAGCAATGCTTTTACCAAAACTTGACCTAAATTTCCCGCACCGCCGGTGAAAATTACAGTCTTTCCGTTCATCGAAAAAATATCTTTTTTCATAGCGTTCCTCTCTTTTCTGAAATGATTTTTGTAATAAGAATAAATGCACCATACCTTACTTACCTTTTCAGTAAAGCCGTCGATATGCATACAAAAGTAACATTTCTACTCACTGCAAACATTTCCCGCAAGGATAAAGTCGGTGTGTATGGAACACAAAAACTTTAAAATTAATATCTTTTTGCATTAAAATTTCATCTACCTATTTTAGCAAGAGATTCTTTGTAAGCATTGCCAAGCGCTATTACATCAGCACAGATATTGATTAGATTATAGCCCATTGCTTTAAGCTCGTCAAAACTTTCGGGGCTTCCTGTTGTACCCGCGAGTTTTCCGTACTTCTTTGCCATCTCGGCTACTCTTTTCCTTGTTTCCATAACCTTAGGATTTGAAAAATCAAGTGGGCATCCCATTCCTTGTGTAAAGTCTGCGGGTCCAAAGAAAAGCATATCAATGCCGTCGAGCGCTGCAATCTTTTCAAGATCCGCAAGCGGCTCAGGGTCCTCTATTTGTACTATTACTATTCTCTCGGCATTTGCTTCCTTCATATATTCGGCACCACCAATAAGACCGTATGCACCGTCAGCGTTTCCACCGTCTATAGGGCGTCTGCCAATCGGATGAAACTTTGTGAAGTAAACTATTTTTTTGGCTTCTTCATAACTCATAAGATGAGGAATCATTATTGCTGTCGAGTCAGCTTCAAACGGTTTAATGTAATCGTTATAGCAGCCCTTTTCAACCCTTGTTATTACGTCGCAGTCATGACTCTTTGCTGCCCAAACAGTTTTTTCTACGTCATGAATTGTACTTGGCGTATGTTCTAAATCAATCCAAAGACCATCAAAATCAAACATAGCAGCCAATTCGGCGCCTCGCGGATCACTCAAATTAAGCTTTGCAGTAACCGCCGTCTCTCCAGACCTTATTCTCCTCAAAATTTTGCTTTTTCGCATTTGCATCAAGAACACATCCCTATTATTTATATTAACATTCTACTTTATAGTTTACGTATTTTGAGATTTTTCAAAGTTTACAGTGCCTTTTTTATATATCTCGCAAATTAATTTTTGAATTTTTAAAGCTTCCCTTCCGCTTATAGTGGGCTCTCTATTGTTTTCAACTGCATCATAAAAATCTGCTATTTCACGAATATGCTGAAATCCCCAATAATCCTTTCCACCATCATAAATTACATCAGGGTCTATAGTAGTTTTCACCGAGAAGCGCTGACCATCGTTCATAACAATTTCTGCATAGTCATAATCCATCGTCACTTTGCCGTTTTCACAAAAAAGTCTGATTTCAATTGGCTCGTCACAACCATAGTTGTTCATCGCCCAAAATCCCAAAGTGGCTCCGCCTTTATACTTAATAAAGCCCTCTGCGGTATCGTCTACATCCATAATAGAATGGCCTCGATTCGACATATGCGCCTGCACGCTTTCTATCTCATCATTTATAAACCAATTTGCTAAATCTATCGAATGAATAGCTTGGTCTATTAAAACTCCGCCGCCTTCTTTGTCCCAAGTGCCTTTCCAATCGGATTGGCTGTAATATTCATCAGGCTTGCACCAGGTCAACACAACTCTTGCCGAAATAATTTTACCTAATGTACCGTCTTCTATCTTTTCTTTAACCAGTTTGGCCGAATCGTTATATCTACATTGAAAAATGATTCCGTATTTAACGCCCCTTTTCTCTGCAAGTACAACATTTTCAAGAGCATCCTCATATTTGATACTCATCGGTTTTTCACAGAGAACGTGAACGTTCGATTCAATAGCATATTTTGATATGATTGGATGGAGATAGTGCGGTACACATATATGCACAACATCGATATTTTCCTTGCTTATCAATTCTTTATAATCGTAATATGCTTTACAATTATATTTTTTTGCGGCATTATCTGCCCTGTCTTTTTTTATATCGCAAACACCGACAATTTGTGCATTTTTCAAATGGTGGGCGCTGGTTGCATGCATAGTAAAAATATTACCGCAACCTACTATTCCAACCCTAAGCATTATCTATTTCCTCCAACACATAATTCAAAGAAGCCACACCGTCTTCAAGAGTTGCTTTTTCAATCTTTTGTCCACATTTTACTCGATTTGTAAAGTACATCAATTCGCTGTAATATGCACCTAAATCGGAAATATTGCCGCCTTCAAATCCTTCGCCTAATCCTTCTGCCTTTTCAATTTTAATTTCTTCGGCAGTATCATCTGTATAAAGCATAAATTTACCACCGGCATTTTCTACGACGCCCTTTTCGAATACTACTCTGAATGTTGCCTCAAAAGGATGTGTTGCGGGTAATCCCCATGTTCCCTCTACTCCGACAACAAAATCATCATAACTCAAAATTGAATTAATGTATGATGACTTTTCACCAATAATATTTTTAATGGATTTTATTTTGTTTGGTTTTCCAAATAAATGTAACACATAATCCATATCATGTATGTGCAAATCCTGTGCCGCGCCGCCCGAAAGCTCGTTCTTTAAAAGCCAATCGTTCCATCCCCATGTAGGTATTGGACTGATTCTTCTAAAGTTTGCATTGATTATTCTTCCGTAAGTGCCGGCCTTTACAATTTCCTCAAGCTTTACATATTCATCCCAGAATCTAATAACCTGCCCTATCTGAATATTACAACCTGTTTCTTGGGATTTTTTAATCATCTGCAGTCCCTGTTCTTTTGTCAGTGCCACAGGTTTTTCCACAAAAACATACTTTGCTTTTTCCATTGCGTACAATGCATACTCGCTATGCAAATATGTAGGCAAACAAATATCAATGATATCAACATCTGCCGCAGCAATTAATTCTTTACCGTCGCCGTAGATTATAGCATTTGTTCCTTCTGCAAGTTTTTCCGCATATTCTCGCCTTAAATCCGCAAACGCTACAAGCTCCACTCCTTCGATATTCTTATAGCAATTAGCATGCATGGTTCCCATAAAACCGCAACCGATTAAACCAACTTTTATCATTATTATTTCCTCCCTAAAATTTTATCCATAGCACCGGATGTGTTGTAAAGAATTGTCTCGGGATAATAGGTATACGGCGGAAGCATTTCTGCAGTAACCCAACCGCTATATCCTACTTTCTCCAGCTGTTCCATAACCGCAGGCCAATTTACTTCTCCCGCTAAAAGATCAACAAAGCCATGTAAATCTCCTGCTGCACGTCTATAATCTTTAAAGTGTACCTTTTTGATTCTTTTATTTAAAATTTTAATCCAGTGTTCCGGATAACCGGAAAATAATACATTTCCCACATCAAAATATGAACCAACGTAATCACTGCCAACCTTATCAATAAAGTCTGCCATTTCCATAGGAGAAAGCAAAAATCTATTCCATACGTTTTCAACACCAATAGACACTTTTAGTTTTTCCGCCACAGGTGCCAACTCGCGTAGTGCCGATAATGCGCGTTCGTACGCTACGTCGTATTCTACAACCTCTCCGGGAGCAAATGCAACTTCAACAGCACCGGGTACAACCAAAACAGTATCGCAACCAAGCCATGCCGCAACCTGTAATTGCTTTTTGGTTATTTCTTTTGCACGATTTACGTTTTCTTTATTTGCCGATGTATAATTGTAGGTCCAATAAAGACCGGATGCAACGCTGTAAAGTTCAATGCCGATTTCTTCAGCCATTTCTTTTACTTTCATTATGTCTTCTTGCGTTGAATCCATCGACACCGGGCCGTGTTCGTCAAGTGCCAATTCCAAACCGTCAAAACCTGCGTCCTTTGCCAATAGCATACATTTTTTTAAGTCCGTTTCAGCAAAAGACCAAATGCTAATTCCTTTTTTCATTATAAACTCCCCCTTGTTATTAGTACTAATTATATGATATAATAACCATAGAAACATTAAAATGTATTTTTTTACTCAAAAAGTTCAATTTTGTAAACAGGGGTTTAAAAATGAAATTAGATTATATAAAACATCGAATTGCAAATCTAATCAGTATAAATAAGATAGTATCAATTCATTACTATGAGCTTGATAAAAATTTTTGCTATGATGGTGAAAGCCATAACTTTTGGGAATTGGTGTATGTAGATGCCGGACAAATCCTAATAAACGCAAACGATAGAGAGTTGCTTTTAACGCAGGGTGAAATCATTTTCCATAAACCCAATGAATTTCACACTCTTAAAGCTGACAAAAAATCAGCCGCCAACATCTTCGTTATTTCTTTTGTATGTAATTCAAAATCTATGGCGTTTTTCAAAGAAAAAAATATGCATGTCCCTGCAAAATTAAAAAAGCACATATCGACAATTGTAGAAGAATATTACCAGACCTTTAATACAATGGCGCTTGAAGATAAAAAATTGGAAATCAAGGAAAGTTCTCTGATTGGCGGTCAGCAAATGATTCGAACACATTTGGAACAGCTTTTAATTATGCTGATCCGAAGCGAACAAAACAATCAAGACCTATACTTTTTTCCATCAAAAGAAAGCATGGAAAACCATCTGGTTTCTGAAATGATGCACATTATTGAAGAAAACACTTACAATAAAATTTCTGCCCAGCAAATCTGTGATCGATTAAACTATTCTCGCACGTATCTTTCAAAAATTTTTAAAAACGCCACTGGTTACACTATTTTAGAGTATGTTTTAAAGCACAAAATTCACGAAGCTAAAAAACTAATACGGGAAGGAAAATATAATTTTACTCAAATTTCCGATTTACTTGCTTTTGATAATCCGCACTATTTTTCGAGAGTTTTTAAAAAAGTTTCTAATATGACACCAACAAACTATAAGAATTCTGTTAAAAAACTCTGAATTGACAATAGTTTTGCGTGACAAAACAAAAACTTTTTAAATAAATATTCAAATGAAAAAGCAGTTATAAATCTTTATTACAAAAAGATTTATAACTGCTTTTGAATTACATATTTCAACGTTTGCCCTATTCGTTAAAATAATTTGCAAATGTTTTATAAAGACTGATTTATTTGTAAATCAAACCAATACTTTAACTACAACCTTGCGGATAATACCCGGATTTTTGCTGCGCATCGGCGCGTGACCATCAAAAGGATATGCAATGTAAAAATGATTTTTCGCAACTCTTACTTCGCTGCCCGTCCCCTTTACCATAAGGAAATCTTTTTCTTCATCATACTCTTTTTCAATCTCGGCATCGGATATATCTATATAACCGGTATCTTCTTCGCCACTTACGATATATTGTAAATCAATATATTTGCGATGTGCTTCGTATATCGGCTCTTTTGAGATTTTTGTCTCGCCAGTCGTAACCATGGCATATACGTTTTTACCGTCTATTTCATACCTACCGTCAGCCATTTCTGGTGTAAACTTTAGCACAAAGTCAATGGCCTTTGCCATATTTTTGCTAAGTGCTCTGTATTGATACAAATCTTCAAATTTTCCAAAAATCATTATTTTATCTCCTTGACTTTTTTATAATATGTGGAGAATACATAAAAACCTTCCCTGTGTTCACAAAATTATAAAATTGAATAGCGTATTACCAAAGCTGCAAATACGATGGAAACCATAGAAAGTAATTTAATAAGAATGTTTATCGCCGGACCTGCTGTATCCTTGAATGGGTCACCCACCGTATCACCTACTACAGTGGCCTTATGATTTTCTGAACCTTTGCCACCATATGTACCGCTTTCTATGTACTTCTTAGCATTGTCCCAAGCGCCGCCTGCGTTTGACATAAATATTGCCATCAAAAATCCTGATGCTGTAGCACCGGCGAGCATACCTACGACACCTGTGCTACCAAGTATCATACCAACCACAATGGGTACAACTACTGCAACAATCGTGGGAAGCACCATTTCGCGAAGACTCGCCTTCGTGCACAAGTCAACACAGCTTGCATAATCTGCCTCCGCTTTACCATCCATAAGGCCCTTAATTTCTCTAAACTGTCTACGAACCTCAATAACAACGCTCTGAGCTGCACGGCCAACAGAATTCATAGTAAGCGCCGCAAACACAAACGGTAAGCATGCACCGATAAACAAACCAACCAAAACGGTGGGATTGGTAATATTAAGGTTGGCAATTTTTTCAGCGCCACCCTCAATGGTTTTCACCTTATCAATATAGGAAGCTATCAGTGCCAATGCGGTAAGTGCTGCAGAGCCGATAGCAAAACCCTTTCCGGTTGCTGCGGTTGTGTTGCCAAGAGAATCCAACGCATCGGTTCTCTCTCTTACCTTTTTATCCAGTCCTGCCATTTGAGCGATGCCGCCTGCATTATCTGCTACCGGACCGTAAGCATCAGTAGCGAGTGTAATGCCAAGTGTAGACAACATACCCACTGCAGCAAGTGCTATGCCGTAAAGTCCCATAGAGGCATTACTTGCACCACCCGCCACAAAGTAGGCAACAAGCACACATACAGCTATTATTACAACCGGTAAAAATGTTGAAAGCATACCAACTGACAAACCGCCTATAATTACCGTTGCAGTGCCGGTTTCAGATGTAGAAGCAAGATTTTTGGTAGGTCTATAACAGTCGGATGTAAAATATTCAGTTGCCTGTCCTATGAGCACACCTGCTATCAAACCTGCAAGTATCGCAAAATATACACTCCAATTTTCTTTACCCAAAACAAAATATACAACCGGTAAAGATACAATAGCAATAAGAACAGCCGAGAAATTGGTGCCACGCGACAACGCGCCGAGAAGTTGTTTTTGAGATGCGCCTTCTTTTGTTCTTACAAGAAAGGTGCCAAATATTGAACAAACAACTCCGATAGCTGCCAATAGCATAGGCAACACCATCGCTTTGGTCGAATGGAGAGCAGCCACGCCCAATGCAGCGGCAGAGATAATTGAGCCAACATACGATTCATAAAGGTCGGCGCCCATACCTGCAACATCGCCAACGTTGTCACCAACATTATCGGCAATAACAGCAGGGTTACGGGGATCATCCTCCGGGATACCTGCCTCAACCTTACCCACAAGGTCGGCACCCACGTCGGCCGCTTTCGTGAATACACCGCCACCAACTCTGGCAAAAAGCGCCATGGAAGAAGCTCCCATACCAAAGGTTAACATAGCGCTTGTGATTGCTTCGCTATCCAAATTAAACACAAAACGCAACAGGAAAAACCATACTGCTATATCTAACAGCCCTAGTCCTACCACCGAAAAGCCCATAACGCTTCCGGCGGAAAAAGCAACTCTAAGTCCACGGTTTAAACTATTCTGACAAGCATTTGCTGTCCTTGAATTAGCAAAAGTGGCTATTTTCATTCCAATAAAACCCGACAAAGCTGAGAAAAAGCCGCCTGTAACAAAAGCAAACGGCACATATGGTGTAAGTAACTTCATTAAAGCCATTATGCTAAGTACAACAAACATCACGCCAAAAAAGATTAGCACAATTTTATACTGGCGTTTAAGATATGCATTAGCACCTTTTCTAATGGACAAAGATATTTTCTTCATCAAGTCTGAGCCCTCGGGAAAGCGCATTACTTTACACGCAGTAAAAAACGCAAAAGTAAGTGCGAGGAGTGCTCCTGCAAATATTGCTAGTACAAATAAATGATCCAACTTTTCCATCTCCTATTTGTTTTTTAATGAAAAAATCTCTTTACTTTGGGGTAAAGAGATTTTGG
>CAZSIL010000027.1:0-19600 GCA_964607025.1 uncultured Eubacteriales bacterium | reverse complement strand
AAAATCCAAACAAGCCGCTTTCGGACAAGCAACGAAAGAAAAACAAATTAAGAGGAGTAGTGATATTTGATTGTGTGTGCATCTTTGGATTATCTCTTTGTAGCACACAACCAAGTATAAGTAATACTATTTTTTATTCACTTTTATTAATCATTATTTTGATGATAATTCCATTTTTTGAAAGGAGAATACACCATGCTTAATACAATCGCTAAGGTTGTCGCTGCCGTTGCAAAGAAAACTGCCGTTTCTGCATGTGGTGCTGCATCGAATTGGAATGCATATCAGCCCAAAGAACCCGCAGCTCTCAAAGAAATGTCTAAATAAGCGACATTGGCTGTTGCATTTGATATGCAACAGCCTTTATTCTTACATTTACTTTATTGATTTATTGATCGATTCATGTTAAAATATAACTATATTGATACAAGGAGGATAATACAATGTTAACTATTGGTATTTGTGACGATAACCCCCATTTTGCAATGACGCTAACAAAAAAGTTGTATGAATTATGCGTATATAATCTTTCTGAACGAATTGATTGTAAAGTTATCCCCGCATTCGGCTCTGCCAGCGATGTTATCAAACATTTAAAAAAGCAATCAATTAATATTCTTTTTTTGGATATCGATATGCCTAACATTAATGGATTTAAACTTGCTGAATATTTATGCAAAAATCATCCTGATACAGTTATTATTTTTGTATCATCCTATGAAGACTTTGTATATAGTTCATTTGAATATTGTCCTTTTCGATTTTTGCGCAAAGCACATTTGAATCAAGAACTTCCAATTACTTTTAAAAAAGTAATTGACAAATGTTTATTAGATAAAGAAACGCTTTCGTTTGACACAACAGAGGGAGAAGAATTGTTACGTATAAAGGATATAGTACTTTTTGAAGGTCAGAAGAATTATTTTGCAATTAAAACCACTAATTCGAAAACTTATAAATGCAGAGGAACATTAAACTCTGTGGAAGAACTTGTCACACCCTATGATTTCTACAGAATACAATCATCATATATTATCAATTATGAACATATTTCAAACGTTGAAAATGACTGTGTAATTATGAAAACCGGCGAAAACATCAACATAAGTCGCCGCAAATTAAATTCTTTCAAAACCGCGTATATGCAGTTTATTCGAAGGAGGATCACTAAATGATTAGCACTATATTCGAATACGGAGCTTCGTTGTTCGATAGTATATTGGCCGTCTATTTTATTACAAAATTTAACCATAAAGACTTTAGAAATAATTTTATCTGGCTTCCTTCAATATTGATAATTTTCGCTTATACAATTTTTAGTGATAATTTTTTGCCAGGATTTAATACATTATCAACCATATTATTTTTGCTGCTATATATTATCTATGCAGTTATTGTATCTAACAAACACTACATACGAGCCATACTATCAGCATTTATATTTGAGATTACCCTAGCACTTTTAAGCAGTTTAGTTTACCTTGTTATTTCTATGATTGTTAATGATTTCGACTCTGCACTTCAAGGTGCAGAAAATCATGTAAGACATATATATCTTGTAGTTCACAAAATCGCATTACTTGCTATTTCAAAACTAATCTTACACATATTTAAAGCTGATGATACACTAGATATAAAAAACGGATTATTGAGCTTTTGTTTTTCGCTTACAACAATTATTGGTCTTGCTTCTGCTATGTATATATCGGCAATAACAACCGATAATAATGCACAAATGCTGGTTTTAATCATCACTATAACTTTTATTCTTGCAAACACGCTATTGTATGTTTTAATAGGACAGTTGCTTAAGCTTCAGCACAATAAATACAAAGTCAAACTATTAGAGGAAAAGCTGGAATTTGAGCGTACAAAGTACAATGATGCCACAATAACTTGGACTAATATCCGAAAAATACAGCATGATATGAAACAACATCTAACGATTTTGAAAGGTCATCTTGACAACAATGAATATGATGATTGTAAAATATATTTACAAAAACTTCTTCCCACCGATGAAAAAATCGGCAATATTATAAAATCGGACAACAAAATATTAGATTACATAATTAATTCGAAATTAGGAAATTTAAGTGACACAGAAATCATAGTTTCCGGTTCCATAGGCGATTTATCAGATATTGACGAACTAGACCTTGCATCATTATTGGGCAACATATTAGACAATGCAGTTGAAGCAATACAGCGCACAAAAGAAAAACGCATAGAATTATTCTTTTTCAGACAAAATTCAAACCGTGTTATAATTTGCAAAAACACTATTTGTCAATCAGTACTAACAACCAATAAAGAGCTTAAGTCAACAAAGAAACAAGATGGATCACATGGATATGGAACATCTATTATAGCCACAATCGTTAATAAATATCACGGAATGATTGAGTATTACGAGGAATTCGATATGTTCGGTGTACAGATATGTCTTCCTACTCAAGTAACGAGAATGGTTTCTGAGTAATTTGAAAAATGCCTATGAATACCGCTTGTATTCATAGGCATTTTTCTAAATAAAACTTAATTATTCTTATATATTTTTTAATCTTTAAATGACATCAAAATTATATTAATCAATATTATTCTTATAAAACTCTGCTTGTTTATTAAACATCTCCGCATAAATGCCATTATTTGATAATAATTCGCAATGCGTTCCATACTCTACAATATTTCCACTATCAAAAACAGCGACTTTGTCAGCTAATTGAACTGCAGATAAGCGATGTGTGATAAGCACTGCGCATTTATCCGTTATCATATCATTAAACTGTGCGTAAACATCATACTCGGCTCTCGGATCGAGTGCAGCAGTTGGTTCATCAAGCAAATAAATATCTCCACCATGGTAGCATGCTCGTGCAATCGCAATTCGCTGCATTTCGCCGCCAGATGGTTCAAAACCATCTTCGTCAATCCATTTATCCAGCGATGTTTCATAACGTTTCGGCAACTTATTGACCAATTCATCCAAACCACAATCTTTACATATGTCATCGAGTTTACTGGTGTCGTAAATATTGTTTAACACTATATTTTCTCCAAATGACATATAATATTTAACAAAGTCTTGAAATACAGGAGCAAATAGACGTTGCCATTTTTCATAATCATACTCATTAATGTTAATGCCATTAAGCAATATCTCCCCTTCTGAAGGAAAATATAGCCTTGTAAGTAACTTAATGAATGTGGATTTTCCAGCACCATTTTCACCCACTATACAAAGTTTTTCATCCCCACGGATGATAACATTAAGATTACGTATAGCATATCTTTCGCTACCAGGATATTTAAACGAAACATTTTTGAATTCTATTACAGAATTACGGTCAAATTTTGGTGTTAATGTTCCTGATTCATATTGCTTTAAAGGTAAATTCATAAACTTAATCAATTCACGTATTCTCAAACTACTTCGAGTTAAATTCAGATAAGAATTTACAACGTTAGTAAGATTCGAAGAGAACTGATTAGCAGCATTTAAGTATATGGACATAGTACCAATTGCCAAACTATTTGTTAACACAAGAACAATAAGATACCCGTATATCACCACATCTTTTACAACATTAATCAAAGCTTGAAGCATGCCTGCGTTATTACGGTCTTTTTGATTTTTATAAACCAGTTGATTAGAAATATCTTTCACATTTAAATATAGATTTAATAGCATTTCAACAAGATTGAAAATGCGAGTTTCTTTAGCAAAATACAAATTATCCAACATATAGGAGGCGCCCCACTCACGTCTACCATTATTCTCGATTTCAAGATCAGTAAGATGGGTTTTTTTGCTTAAACGCTTGGTAATTAGCGAATTCAAGAAAATCACTAATAAAATCATTAAAATTACAAGAGGATTTAACATTACTATCAAGGACGAAATCGCAGCAAAACCCAAAATTGCAGACAACAATCCTGAAAGCTGATCAACTACATTGAATGCTGAATCTAATGCATCTGCAGCATGCCCTTTCAGATTTTGTATATCAGGATTTTCAAGATATTCATAGTCCATATGAGCAATATGTCTGTAAAATTTCTGAACTATCCCATTTTTTAGGATTAACCTTTTTTTGTAGAAATATTGTTGATCACCGCATAAATCAAATTCTGCAATAACGGAGATATAGTAATTGCCGCTGCATATATCAGTATACTTTCTATGTGTTTTGCACCAATCAACTCATTTATGAGCAATCCGGGAAATATCGTATAAATCATCAAAAAAGCAGCATTTATCAAAGCTTTCAATATAGTCAAAAAGATATATCCTTTGCCGTCTTGCCTAATATATCCTAACATATATTTTGATGCTGCTATTGTTTCACCAAAATCTGAAAAATATTTTTTCATACCTTCTTCCTTTCTATAGCGCCCTAATGGCAACTAACAATATTATTAACATTTTGTAATCAAATCTAAAAAACATATAATATCTAATAATGCTCCAAAACCGCCGAATTTCAGTTTAATTTGTTTATCATCATTTAATCATTGTTTATAATAAGCGAAAAGCATGCATAGTTTAATTATTTAATATTATTTCTTAATTGTTAATATATTATCAACGTTTGGAATTAACCTTTAGTTGAACATGTATTAGCGTTAGTTTTTTGATCAGCGGTATGCTTACTTTGCGACTTGGAAGGATCATAGGTTGTGCCACAACTACACCCCATAGGTTCTGCGATGTCAGAATTAGAGATTTGCTTTTCAAAAATCATATTATGCTCCTTTCTCAATGCATGCTTTTCGAATATTAACTTGAATAGTTCAATATATAGGTTTTACGTGTTTTGGATATGCAAGTTTATACAACACATGTTCCTTAATTGCGTTTTCTAATGTTTTTTCTTCAATATCAAATATACTTTCGGTATTTCCTACAAAAGCATTGCAATGCGTTGTATAAATGTGATCGTTAGTATGATAATGAGATTTTGTTATCATATCTATTTTTGAAGAACATCCAAAAATCAAATACTTATTTAAATGTTCCAATTTATCGAAGTCGACATCCGAAGAAACGATAACAAAATCCGGCGAATACTCTCTCACATTAAATATGTTATCTTGTAAACATCGAATATCACTTATTTCAATACAATTAATAATAATATCGGGAAATGCATATTCATAACATAGACTTTCTGATAACATATTATTTATGCAATTTGAAGTTTTTAACACATCTAAAAGTTTTGATGTATAGGACGAATAAATTGCCTTGAATCGGGTACCTATATCTTGAAATACTTTACTTAACATCAATTCAACACGAATATGTTGTGCATGCTTTCCAATTGCAATCACTAATACATTAGGTGTATTTTTATATGGAACGATATTGGGTACATCTAAAACTGCACTAGAATCGTACTCATAATAATCTTTCTTTAAATGAGTCAATTTGTCTATTACTTGTTGTTTTTTATTTTGCGAAATAAAACTAGTATCTATAATCGCACTATCACATTGTGATATGCACTCATCTATGTTTTTTAGAACTACAACAGGTATATGCCCATCACAGAATGATTCTTGTTCTACGTTACAACATTCTTTTAGAACTAAAATGCTTTTAACTTTTTTATCAAAAAGAATATCCTTATTTAAAATCAAAGTATGCGTTGTATATGAGTCAGATAAAAAGAATATTGTTTTCATCATGTTTCTCTCTCATCAATAGTTTTCTTTAAAAATTCCAGAGCAACTTCTTCTTGAGTTTTGCAAGCGATACTTTTTTGTACGTTTGAAAGCTTGTTTTTATCAATATCAATACAATGAGAAACGCAAATATCACAAAATCGAATCGCCCAACATGATTTACATCGTTCCTCGGACATTTTTCCTATGTTTACAAACTCAATGACTCTACTTTCGTCTATGCCATCATCGAGATTTCCTATTGAAAATGTTGGATTCTCAATTATTTTTTCGCAAGGAAAAAATGTTCCATTCATATCAACGAACAGATATTTAAGTGCTGGCACGCATGGTCCTGCGTGATGCCAAGTATTAGGAATAATTGATTTGATTGCAAATCGGTTTTTCAATGGTTGCACACGATTATTTTCAAACAATTCTACTGCTTTGCTACGAGTTTCAACATCTGAATAATGTGTATTGTAAAAGTCGATGCCTTTTAGATCAGCATGACGAAAAAAACTTTGTCTTCTGAAACTCCCATCTTTTCAAAAATAGTAAAAGCTTGCGTAATAGATTCGCCTTCAAAAAGAACTGGATTAAATGTGACGTATTCTTTGAAATAATCGTCATATTTCATTTTAATGCGCAAAATATTGTTATATACAGTATCAAATGTTCCGTTTCCATTTGCGAGAAATTTCCTATGAAAGTTTTGTATGTGTTTCGGGCCATCCAAACTTATTGTTAGAAAAAATTTATATTGCTGTAAAAAATCTATAATTTCATCATTCAGCAAAGCACCATTAATAGTCATACTATAAGATATTGGTTTAGCTTGAAATACTTCTGTTGCATATATAACCGAATTTTTAATAAGCGAGAAATTCAAAAGAGGTTCTCCGCCATAAAATGATATTTTCACTTGCTTCGCATCTACAGAATGCGAATATAAAAAATCAATCGCACACTTAGCTATATCCCAAGACATGTTTCTATTTTCATGATGACGTTCAACTTGAGTGTCAGAGGCATATAAACAATATCGGCATTTGAAATTACAATCCCTTGTTACTTGAAGTGTCAAATCGTTTATACAGTTTCTCAAGAGAAAAGGAACATACTTTGTTTCACTATGTTCAACCTTATCTATAAATGGTTCCTTCAACATTCCTTTATTCAACAACCATTTCACATCATTATATGCTGTGTCTTCAGAATTCAACTTCAAATATTCAGACAAACCTATTGATTGTAGTCGCTCAATTTCAGCAAAATGTTCTTTTTCGATCTCACAAAGACGATTGGTATATGTATCATATAAATAGTATTTTCCTCTATAAATAAAGGTTTTCACTACAACAGCATTTTTATGTTTCGCATTCAACTTTAGCACTCCTTTATTTCAAGTATTTTTGATTTAGTGGTTTTGTAATTATCCTGTGTATCCACACGAAAAACTTCCAACTTTATAGAATTAGGCATCTTGCATTCAAAAATATTTTGTATACTCTGCATCACATTATTGTACCACAATATTTTATCATCTTTCATTTCAATGTAGCACTGTAAGGTTGTTTTTTTTACAATATAAACATATTTGAAGTCAATTATGATGTCATCATATTGATTATTAACTTCAGCTATAATTTCTGAAAGCATAAATGAATTTAGTTCCGTGTCGCCATCTGTTTTTATGCTTTCTATGGTACGACCTTTGATTGATGCAATAATGGGATCTTTCGCTCCATATGGGCACTCTTCTTTTAACAATTCGACTACAATTTGGTCCCCTTGATTATAACGGATTAACGGCATCGCATAATTGTTTAAATTTGTTATAAGCGCTTCTCCTTCACCATATTGAGCAATCCCATGTTCGTTTTTCACTTCAACAAATACATTATCATTCAAAATATGCATATGATTATTCGGACATTCATACGCAATGCCATTCATTTCTTCCGAACCATATAAATTCGCTAATGGAACTCCAAAAAACTCAATCGCTCTTCTCTTCAAATCCGATGATATCATCTCACCAACCGATTCGATATATATCAGCGAGTCAGGTTTGTTTATGTTATATTTCTTGTAAATTTGAATCAAACGATTTAGAACAAACGGTTGTACAGATAACCACTTAGGTTCAAACTCGTTTATGAGCTTCACTAGTTTGTGATATTGTTCTTCTGTATGAACAAGAGAAATATTAATCGATAAAATATTGCTTGGCTTATTAATGTAAAATAATTTCTCGTAGTCCGCTTTCACCTCAAATGCACTAAGTGTAAATATAACACATTTTTCTAAAGGACGAATTCCATACCATTGTTGACGTTTCCTCCATAAAGATAAATTTGATGAATACCATTCTCGTTTATCCCAATACACATTAATGGGAATTCCAGATGAACCAGATGATGACTGCCTATGTAATTGCCGAGCAAAATATTTACTTTTATATCCCTCGGAAAACATATGGAATCGGTTTTCTTGCAATTGCTTTCGTGTAAGTATCGGAACTTGCGCAATGTCCATTGGCAATGTTTTATTTTCTGTGCCAATAACATTCGAATAAAATTCATTGTGTGCAAATGCATAATCAAGCATATTTTGTAGTTTATTCACTATATTTGCCACCTTTTACATTACGAATTTGCTCAAATATGATGGAAGCTATATTTTCTATATTACTAAAATTTTCAGCAAGCAACATCTCATCTGGAATCATTATTTCAAATCTATCTTCTATATCAACCAGCAATGTAATAAATGTTATCGAATCCATACCAAGATCGCTCTCAAAATCAACACAATCAATCATATCTTTTGATATTTCTTCGTTGCGAAACACATTGCAACATATTTCAATTAATAATTCTTTAATATCTTCGTAATTCATATTCACATTCACTTTCCAATTTTTTCGACAATCATAGTTTTTACGTTTTCCATTAAAACCTTACCATTCTCACTTTTGGGAATATTATCAGATCTGACAAAAATTCTAGGTATCTCATGTTTCATTAAAACCTTACTAAGTTTATTCCTCAACTCATAATCAATCTCGGAATCAGATACATACAAACAACACAGAATGTCTTCCAAATTTATCGTCACATTTGTAACTACACATTCAAATACATTTGCAGCTTTACAAATTTGAGAATTCACATCATCGGGATATATCTTACGAGTTCCGCATACGATAACATCATCCCCCCTGCCAACTATGTGTAATTCATCATCAATATCAAAATACCCGATATCGCCTGTATTTAACCATCCATTGTACAAAGAACGCTTTGGTTCGCCTACTATATATCCATTAAACAAACTAGGACTATTCACATGTAAAATCCCATATTTACCTTTCGGAACTTCTATACCGTTCTCATCTACAAGTACAATTTGAACACCCGCAATAGTCTTCCCGACAGAATTGCTTTTACAGCTGTCGCCGCGTTGCGCAGTAACTCTTGGTCCAGCTTCTGATAGCCCGTACATGTTATATATCGCTTTTCCTTCAAAAACTTTGTGCAAATAATTATACACTTCATCTATTAAGATCGAACCGCTTATATAAATAGTTTCAAGTAATGTTAAATCATACTTATTTTTTTGACATTCTTTCGCATATAACAAACCCAATGTCGGATTGATACACAAAACTGTTATACCGAATTTTTTTATATTATTTAAAACCACACGTGGGGGAACTATCGTTGGTCCTATTAATAATCTTGTTCCACTCTTAAGTGAAGTAAGTAATTCACCTACAACTGTCGAAGAATGACTTAACGGTCTTGCAATATATAAGCAATCTGTATGATCTATTTGCATATAATCAAGAATTGCATCCGCATTAATGTTTATCGCACGATGCGTAAGAACAATTCCTTTCGCTTTCCCAGTGGTTCCGGAACTATACAATACTATTGCTTCATCACAGCTATAATTCGGTTTGAACTGTATTCTGATAGCATCTGGTAGCATACAAAATATGTTATGTGTTTTTTCATATACAATAAAATCAATATTGACACTTTCGTTAATATCAAATTTCTCAAACACAACTTTATCAATACAGCATTGATCCACATCCGCTTCGTACATCATATTAAGTATGGTTTCAAACGGTATTCTCCAATCAATTAAAACAGCGCAATTTCCACTGTTCCAAATCTCCAAGAGGTGTGATATATATTCACATGAATTTTCTCCAATTAATGCTATTCTTTTCATTTTGATTCTGCTTCCTTGCTTTTGCCGTTACTAATAGAATTGATTTTTTTAAATACCTATACACAAAACTCATCATCCTCTTCGCTCTTGATTATACTTAAAACTATACCAAAATCCCAATTCTGGGAAACAATGCACTAATATGGGACTAATTACAGTCGAGTACACCATTTTTCCCAAAATTAGGCATTTTGTCCCTAACTTTTATGAAAGTCAAATGAATAAACATTCAGTTTGGCTTAATTCGTTATATATCATTTGTTATTCCTATTTGTTCATATCATTTGTAATTAAACTGATATCATAGTCCCCTATTTATGCAACGCTTAATCTATGTAAAAACTCCGTTATCTTTCTGTTCTGTAGTAAAGTCATAAGATGAACCATTCCCTTTCCCCTCTCACAATGAAAGGTACCACCTGCCACCGACGAGGCACATTTCCCTCTCGGTGGTAGGTGGTATATTTTTGCAATCTCTATTTGCGTTGAATTTTGAAAAGCAAACTGCTCTTACCACCTTTTGTACGGTATCGCTGTTCGGTTTCGAGAAGACCTTCTTTTCGCAAATCACGGAGCGCACGTCGGACGGTGGATTGAGATAGTTTTAAGTCAGCGGCAATGGTGGGGATTGCCGGCCAACATTCACCGTCTTTGTTCGCACGGTCGTAAAGATATGTGTAAACCGAAACAGCTCTGTGAGGCAATTCTCTTTGATAAATGAAATCAAGTCGGCTCACTTGAATTAACCTCCTGTTTTGAAATCGGTTCAGCACATCTACTCGGCGGAACAGTACGAATACTGCCGCCTTTACTTCCATCTTTTTTATCAGCGGTTTTCTTTGGCGGTATTTTCTGCGGTTCGTGATTTAGACTCCCAGCCTGATTCTGACCTCCTGATGAATGTCTATCGGATAATGTTTCTTCATTGACAAGCAATTCGGAATGATACTTTTGAATGATACCGTCAAGAATATCTTTCTTCTCGGCATACTCTACCTTTCTACTGCCGTTGTCATCTACAACATAGGGATTGTCTTTATCAAATTGGATGCCCCATTTGAAGAAAAGTTTCAACTTTACTCTCATCGGATGAACTCCGGTCTTCATAACCACAAATTGACCTTTCGGCATAGACTTTAATTCATCGGGTGTTAATAACGGTCGTTCTATCATCTGCAACGATTGAGAGGGATCGTTCTTTCCGCGTGACACCGAGCCAGACATAACCGTTCGACTGCCGAGTGCTTTGGAGAGAACCTCTGCCGAACTGCTGTTGGGTGCAAAACCTCCGAATAACGTGAGCTGTGTATTATCTACAATAATTTCCGCACCTTCCTTGCCGTAGTTTTTATCAAGCTGTGAAAAGGATTGTATTATGGGAACAATCTGCAACCTTCGGGAACGGGATGCCGAGAACATCATTTCCGCAGATTCAATTTTCGGGAGCGTACCGAACTCATCACAGAAGAATACACAACGGTTCTTTAGTTTGCCGCCTTGCTCATCGGCTACGGCAAGTATCTCTCTATATAATTGCTGAATAATAAGAGAAATCATAAAGAAGGTGTTTGGATTTTCTTCGGGCATTATTACGAAGATAGCGGACTTTTCGTTACAGAATTTCTCTGCGTCGATTTCGGTATCAAAGCACAATAACTGTTCCAATTCAGAGTCGAGAAACGAATTCAATCGAGAAAGAGCTGTTGACATAACCGATGCCATTGACTGCTCGGCAGTGTTGAGAGCTGCACCTGCGAACCATTTCGCTTTGTGGTCATTCGGAAGCATTTCCATTAACTGTTGGAACTGATTCTTTCCTTTCTTCTGCGAAGGTGCAAGTAGTTCTTGGATAATCTTGAATACCGACACGATATGCCTTTTCTTTGACTCGCAAAACTCCGCTACAAGCAAAATTGTTGCCGTGAGCAGACCTTCGGCCGCATCGTAGAAATATGCGTTCTGACCGAAGGATGCCGCATCCATACCTGACAAGATAATGGTCTTGGATATAATTTTTGCATACTTCTCGGCTTTGGCTTTGTAAACGAGTGTATCGGGATTCTCTTTGTATAAATCCATATATTTATTTACAAGGTGTAATAAATTATTACCATTTGAACGGGTAGGATTTCGTAAATCTATTACAGATACATTGTAACCGTACTCTTTGGCAATATTCCCGTAGTTACGCATAACATCACCTTTTGTGTCTGTGGATAAAAAAGACATTCCCGATGCACAGGCATATTCTATGCAAGGGTATAACCAAAAAGCGGTTTTGCCTACACCTGCCGCACCTATCATTAGTACATGAACATCTCCTGTATCAACCATAGCCATTGTATTTCCCGTACATCCTACAACAATACCTTGCGGCAAAGGCTCTCCGTTATCAGAAGTCGGTTCCTGACCTTTTGATGCTTGTTTGCGCCATTTTTCGGGTGTGAACGGAACATGACTGTAGGTTTTCTTTATTTCGGATTTCGTTGCCCATCGAGCAGTTCCGTGCTGACCGTGACCGACTGTCTTGGATTTAATGCCGTTAAGACTGTAGACATGGGATAATAAAGTTACACCGCCGAGGATAGCAAACATCACGGCGGCAACTATAACAAGGAGTAAAGAATTTCCCGTCATATATTTTTACTCCTTTCGCTTAAATAGATTGGATACATTTGGTTATCTCCGTTTCGGTTGAACATAATAAATCCTCGTTCCAGTCCTTATGGATCGGTACGAGGATTTCTGTTTTTATTCCGTTTGTAAAGAGTTTATCTGCAATTCGTCTTGCCGCTTTCTGTCCATCTGTGTCGCTGTCGTGGCAGAGGTACACAGCATCCACGTGGGGATGATCAGCAAGTAGCTGCCATAAAACTTGATCAGATACGCCGCAGGCTGCGGCATAACTGTGATTTCTCCACTCTTTCTTGTTCATAGAAATGAACGATAGCATATCTATCGGAGCTTCAAAGATATAGACTCGGTTGCTCTTACCTATCCAATGGAAACTGTACTTTGGATCGCTACTTTCTACATTACCTTTGTAAGTGCTTTCCGCCCCTGTTCCGCGCTTATGTGCATGGACAGGTATACCGTCATTATTCTTGCCTACGAATACAGCGTTGTGGTAGTCTGCCGATTCGTAGATGAGTTCAGAACTAATAAACGCATTCAAAACCTCTCGGTCAATACCTCGCTTGTTCAACAAGTATGCATAAGCTCGGCGCATATTGTCATTCCTCTTGGGGAGTTCAAATGGTTTTGCTTCTTTTACTATGGGAGGCGAGACAATAAGCGTACCCATACCGCTGCCGCCCAACAGATATTCCATAGCTTCAGGATAGGTTTTACCGTAATATCTGCAAACGAAATCAATAGCATCGCCTCCGATGCGTTCATATTGATTGAACCATAGGTTTCCGCGTATCGTTACCTTCTGTGAACCGTCACGCCATTCGTACTCCTTACCGGATCGTTTGAGTGTTTCCCCCTGTCTACGAAGTAAATCGACAAGATCGGTCTGCCTTGCCTGATCCTTTTGTTTTTTCGTAAAATGAATATAGTTTGACATAACTGCTCCTTTCATCTTAAGTTGTTTTTTCGTGTTGTAAATTAATTTACCAACTTATATTTTTGTGTTCTTTTTAGATATATAAATGTTTTTCTTCGTGCTGCGTGTTGACAATAGGCGCATATTGTGGTATAATTTGCATAGAATAGAGTATGGAGGTGTTTCCATGGAGAGTACGAATTTGAACATCCGCACAGACAAAGAAATCAAGATAGCTGCGGAACGAATTTTTGAAGAACTCGGATTGACTATGACAGCCGCCGTGAATATTTTTCTTAGACAGACTATCCGTGAGAACGGTATTCCGTTTGAATTAAAATTAAATGTTCCCAACGATGTTACGGTTGCGGCAATCGAGGAAGGCAGAAAGCTGGCGTATGACAAGACCTCTGTCGGTTATAACAACATGAACGACTTGAAGGCTGCTCTTGCTTTATGAAGTACGAAGTCAAATTCACAAACCAATTCAAAAAGGATTTGAAACTTGCAAATAAGCAAGGCAAGAACACAGATAAACTGTTTGAAGTCATAGAAAAACTCGCCAACGGCGAGAAACTCGATGCCAAATACCGTGACCACGATTTGACAGGAAACTATAAAGGATGCCGTGAATGTCATATCGAACCTGATTGGCTTCTTGTCTATGAGATCATGGGGGATGTTCTTGTCCTGATGCTTTACCGCATCGGTAGTCATTTTGAATTATTCAAATAATCACAACAAGCCTACGGAAAATTATCCGCAGGCTTGTTTTTATATCCTCATTGCTTGATGCCATGAGCCTTTTTCTTATCTTCGATTTTCCTTTTGAGTTTTCGGTCAACGACAGCGGATTTATCCCTTCTTTCATCTTCCATACGGTTTTGAAGCAGACGTGCAAGATGTTGGAGCAGACGAAATGAACCCATAGCCGCCGACCAATTTTTGTTGTTTCTTATACTGTGTAGCAATTGTTGAGCATACTGATTTCCATGTTCCGCCGCAGAAGTAAGATATGCAATCGCTTTCCCATAATCCTGCTCCACTTCTTTTCCGTAAAGATACAGTTTTCCGAGTTGGTATTCCGTAAAATCATTTCCGTTTTCTGCGGCAATTTCCAAATTTTTGATTGCACGAAGTATATCCTTGACCGATTCTTCGGTGAGTAATATTTTTCCTGCGAGATAAGCAGCATACGAATGATTCCCTTCTGCTGCTTGTTCAAGGTACTCAATCGCCATCTCCAAGTTTTGCGGTATAACCTCACCACGATACAGTAATTTCCCAAGTAGATATTGTGCAGAAGCATATCCGCTGTCTGCCGATTCTGTCAACAGCTTTATCCCTTCGGATATATTCTGCAATAACAAATCACCTTCGATGTATGCTTTACCGAGCAAATATTTTGCATAACGGTTTCCTTGCTCGGAAGAGTGTTTCAACAAATCCTCGGCACGAGGCAGATCCTGTTCAGCATCTTCTCCGAACAATAATGTCTTACCGAGAAGATATTCTGCATACTGATTGCCTTTATCAACTGCTTCTTCCAACCACCTAAGAGCATAGGCAATATTCTTTGGAACTATATCACCTTTTAGGAATAACTTTCCTAATGTGTATTGAGCATATTCATGCCCTCTCTTTGCGGCTTGAAGAAGATACTCCAACGCTTTGTCTGGGCTATAGTCATCAGTATCCCTGCAGAGATACAGTTTGCCAAGTGCGTATAACGCATCAAGATTTTCCAACTTGGCAGATTTTTCAAAGTAAGTCTTTGCCTGTCGGATATCCATCTCTGTTCCTACACCGTTAAGGTTCATCTGTCCGAGCCGGTAATAGAGTTTATCGTCTGCCATACTTTTTTCGATCTCAATGAAACCTTTGTACGCTATGCTGTACCATTTTTCTGATGCTAATTCGTTCGGATCAGTACCTATACCATTTTTACACATTCTGCCAAGCTCATATGCGGCATAGGCATTTGGAGTTTTAGGATGTTCCGCTGCCATACGGTACAGTTCATATGCTTTCTCATCGTCCTTAATCACACCTTGCCCTCGATGATATAAACTGCCGAGAGAATATGCGGCGAAGGGATTTCCTACTGATACTGCTTTCCTATACCACGATGCCGCTTGAGTATAATCTTGTTCAACGCCGTAGCCAAAAGAAAACAATTTGCCTATTCGGTATTGCAGATAGTCTTTCTTCTTTACCGTTAACTCTGCTTTAATAAATGCATCATAGGTCTTGCCAAACCACTCCTGTGCCTTGGTTTCGTCCTTATCACAACCTAATCCTGACAGATACATTTTTGCGAGATCGTGCATAGCAAATCCGTTGCCTTTTGCCGCTTCTGTCTGCATCATTGAAAATGCTTTTTCAAAATCAGGTGTTTGTTCTTTTGTACCATAGAAAAACAGACGAGCCATTTTATACTCGTCTGTCCACCATGTATCTTTTGTTCTTCGGTTATCGCTGTGGATTGGATTCGGTTCAATCGGTTCATTTTCAGAATGATAGTTCATATCCGATTCATCTGTATCGTGAAGAATTTCTTCCACGGTATCATCTATATCTTCATCGAACAGAATATTATTTTCGAGAATATTCATGGCTTCGCGTATGACTGCATTCTTGATTGGCCTGAATTCTTCATTTTCTACAAGCGGCAACCTTTTGGGCAGTTCATCGGTATAGATTTTCAGCACTTCCTCTCGCTGTTCATACCACAGCTTATATAGCGAACCAATACGCTCATCTTTTGACAGTTCGTCGATTATGCGATTGACAATTGCTTTTACATCTGCTTTCAGATATCCGTACTGCTTCTTACCACTTGTTTTTGACAAACGGTCGGCAAGTTGTTTTAGCAATTCCTCCAGTTTCGGATTGTCATATACACCTGAATTTATTTTTCCAACTATCTCGGCTATCAGCTCTCTGCTGTTGCTTCGAAGCAGGTCACGATGTCTTGTCTGCTTTTCGTATATGCACAACATATCTTGAGCAAAGATATCTTTTGCCAATGATGATCGCAGATTCATTATACCTTTTCGTGAAAGATACGGCTTCTGTTCCTCGGAAGTATAGACCATCATATGCACATGAGGATGGTGGGATTCGTTATGAAATGCCGCATACCACTTCAGATCAGTCATCGGTATCTTGAAATTTTTCGCAATTGCTTCTGTCTGTGTGCGGAGCATATCTCTCCATCTTTCACCGTTATTAAATCCCAATCGCTCGGCATCCTCACGGCGAAGAGATATGATTACCGTCCAAACATTTCCATCATGATGATTCAGTTCATCGGATACTTCATTCAGTTTTACCTGAATACCGTCATCGGTAAAGAGTCCGTGTGTACCAAACCTCTGCACTCTCGGTCGGGTAGCTATATAGTCGGCATAGGTTTTAGTCTGCATTACTTCGTATGCATTATCTTCCAAAGCTCGGGTTATAAACTCGGAAGCTTTTCCCACATTTGGCTCTTTGAGATAGTCTTCGTACTCCAACATCTCTTTACTGTCAGGAAAATCTTTTAGGATTTGCTTGATGAGTTGCTGTTGTTTTACCGAAGACGGTGCAAGTTTATATGACTCATCTATCTTTTCTACTCCTTCACGGGTAGCAATATATTTAGCATAACCTCCGACGCTCTCACGGGCATTCGGTTTCAGATATTTGAATTTTGTTATCAGCTTCGCCATAATTAACTATCTCACATAATTTGCGGAGTGAAGCCTTCGTCCTGATCATCACCCTCGCCTTCATCGGTTAATTCGGGATATTCCGATTCTGTAAATGCCATCGGTGGTTCGGGGCGAAGCGTAACAATAATACTGCTGTAATTGTAGCCCACTTTATCAAGAACGCGCTCTGTCATCATCTTGATTAGATATTCAGTATCAAACTTACCTTCGAAGTACAGTCCGTCATCGATGCGAATCGGCACATCCATTTCATCGGAAGAACTGCCGAGAATTGTTCGCTGTCGTCCGGCAACATTTCCGCATAGTTGTTCTATGCGTTCGTGCCGTACTTCATCAGCGTTGCAGTCACGGAGTATCTCGGTTACTGCGGCACGCCATGTTGCTGCCGCTATGATTTTTCCATCCGGCATTATAATGGATGACGGCTTTTTGCCCTTGAACACAGACGGTGATGAGGCGAGGGAATAACTCTTTGGCATCATCTGCCCGACCGAAATACTTCTTCCGCTTTCAATTCGTTCTCGCAGTCCGTCGTACTGCTCATCAATGAGCCTATGCATACGGCTTCGGCTTTCTTCAAGCAGATTGATTTCTTTTTCTCTATTCATATTTATCATCCTTTCTGCCAAGCGACAGCATCCTCGAATGAAAAATTACCGTTAAGCCGCTTGACTTCCTTTACACATTCACCTCGTAACCTTTCAAGAGATACAGGATCAATATCCTGTATAGATGCAACAATATTTTGCATAATAGCGATTTCCACAGCCAACTTGAACAACATTCTGTTCTGTTTGTTATCACTCTCAGCAATAATACTCTTGAGTGTAGAGATTACAACGCTTGGCAGATAGTTTTCACTGTTTTCGCTCATTAGGAAACCAACATAAAAATTCACGGCTTTTTCGATGAACTCCGACTTGCTTTCACAGTTGTCTTCACGGTAGATGTCCTCTACCTTTTGCAAAGTTTCGGGATACATCCACAGGGCAAATTTCTTTTTATTTTCAAACACGGTTTACTCCTTCCTCATCTCGCAACCCCTATCGCAACACCTTTATTTTTCATTTGTTTTGGACAGTTTCGGGCTTATACAACCCCGAACACAGGCATTTCTGTGATTATACAACCCCTATCGCTTTTTACTGTCGAAACCGTGAAATCCCTTGTGCGGTCGGCGTTGCCGTCCGCTGTGATACTGGACGGGGTGCTTTGGCAACCCCGTCCTTTTCACCTGCTTGATTTTCGACCCATCGAAAATCAAAGAAACCGCCAAACATATCTCGAATTTTACTTCGTGCAAAAACCATCCGAAACGCCCATCAAACAGTTGCTGTACCTCCCTTTGCCCGACTTTTGTGAAAAATCGCAACACGGGACGACACGGTGGCTCATATGGGTCATATCTGCATCGACTGTGCTTCGCCTTCCCCCTCATCTTCGTCGGTAGCTTCTCCCTCGGTTTCGGTATCGTTCTCAACGGCATAATGTATTTCCTTTCCGGCGAGTGCGTAGTTAAAAGTGTTTTGTCGCATTTCCGATGTCTGATGATGTTTGCGGTTAGCCTTATAAATAGCATTTGATACATCTTTGAGATTATAACTAATCCATCCGTCGTGACCGTTTTCATATGTGCTGACCGTGCCTTCGTCTAAATCGAACTCAACGAATGTTGTGATACGAGGATCGGTGTTCATTGCATCACAGAATTTTGAAAACTCTACGGTATCAATAGGTTGTCTGTTGACAAATAATGCAAAGAAATCTGCATCAGTGACGCTGCGGCTGTATACACGATAGCGGTAGGCAGCAGAATAAAACGAGTTATAGAGTTCGCTGATAAAATGCGTGTCTTCTCCGTTCTGCCGGATATGATACACACCGAATCGTCTTGCTGCTTCGTACTCTGCATCGGCATCAACCTGTTCCTTTGCAATCTGAGCATCGATTTCGGCGCACACTTCAACGGGGAGAACACTCTCATAAAGAACATCCATCATATTTTTCAGTTCAATCTCGACAGTCGTTCCCTGCTCTGCGAGTTTTTTCTGCATTGCTTCAAGCCTGCGTTCGTTGTAATATATGGAGATATCAATATCACCCATTCTGATTCACCTCCTGACCGCCAGCGCCCACAGCAGAAGAAGAAGAAGAAAAGGGTTTCGTCTTTCGAGGCTTTTCAGTGTTGGTTACGGTTCCTGATTTCATGTCTATAAATTCTCTGACACCCGAAGGTACTGTTTTTAAATACAGAGTTTCAAGGAATTTTTCCATTTCATTTTCCACTTGCATATTCTTCTGCGCAAGATACATTTTCATTGCAGATAGTTTTTCCTCATCAAAAGAAATTGTTATTGTTGTCTTTTTCATATTTATGACCATTCCTTTCCGCTGCGCTACAAGGCACAAAACAGCA
>CAZSIL010000026.1:4808-20712 GCA_964607025.1 uncultured Eubacteriales bacterium | reverse complement strand
TTTCAAATTGGAAAGTTTTGAATATGTGCTTGGTATTTTGAAGTCTTTTATAAAAAAGAAAAGTAATTAAGCAGCGGATTTTAAAGGAGAGTATTATATGAAAGCACTGGTATTGGCAGGCGGTTTTCCTCAGATAGCATTAATTAAAGAACTAAAAAGTAGAAATATTGAAGTTGTACTCGCTGATTATTACGAAAAACCGGTTGCAAAGGAATATGCCGATATTTTTTATCAGGTTTCAACGCTTGATATTAATGGAATTCGCAAAGTGGCAATCGATGAAAAGGTTGATTTTTTGATTACCGTTTGTACCGACCAAGCATTGCTTACCGTTGCAAAAGTGTCGGAGGATTTGGGACTTCCGTGTTACATAGATTACCAGACCGCCCTTAACGTTACGAACAAACAGTATATGAAAAAGGTGTTTGTTCAAAACGGCATTTCAACTGCACGTCATATAATTCTCGGTGAGTTTGATGAAAAGGCAATCGAGGGCATGGCTTTTCCGCTTATTGTAAAGCCGGTTGATTGCAATAGTTCAAAAGGTGTTAAAAAGTGCGAGACTATTGATGAATTGAAATCTGCTTTTGCCGATGCGGTTAGATTCAGTCGCACTGATACTGCAATTGTAGAAACTTTTGTAGAGGGTCCGGAACTGAGTATTGACGTTTATGTTGAGGACGGCAAGGCGCACGTTCTTTGCGTTTCAAATAATGATAAAATCGCCGATAAGGACAAGTTTGTTATCTTCCGCGGAAGATGTCCCGCAAAAGAGGGCAAACCGGTTATGCACCTAATAGAAAAAACGGCACAGCAAATAGCCGATGCGTTCGGGCTTAAGAACACTCCCATGCTTATTCAGCTTATAACCGATGGCAAACAGGTGTATGTTCTTGAATTCAGTGCCCGTACAGGCGGCGGCGTAAAGTATCTCAGAATTAACCGTATGACAGGTTTTGATGTTGTAAAAGCGGTTGTAGATTTAACGCTTGGCATTAAACCCCATCTTGAAAAGAAAAATTCAGGAATAAGATATCTCGTAGATGATTTTATCTATTGCAAACCGGGTGTGTTTGATAAACTCAGCGGTTTTGATGAATTAAAAGCAGAAGGCATTATTGCCGATTATTATTTGTTTACGTGGAAAGGCGCTGTATTTGATAAAATTGAAAATAGCGGCGATAGGGTAGCGGGATTTACTGTTTGCGCACCTACGGTAGAAGAACTTCGCCAAAAACACAGTACGGCAGTTTCTCGTATGAAGGTGCTTGATGAAAACGGCAATGATATGATGCGGCGTGATTTACTGGTTGATATAGAAATCTAATATAACATATCTACTTGCATAATTTATTAAAGGAGATTATTATGACAAATTATAACAAACTTCTTGAATTAATGAGAGAAAGCGGAATGGATTCCAAGTGGGCAAAAATGTTCGTTAAAAAGCTTTCCGATGATGAGCAGGCATTTCCAACAGATAAGGAAACAAAGAAATGGGCATTAAAACGCGGTTTTTACCCGGGGCGAGTAGAATTATACGGATTAACGGAAGAAAATTATAAAGATTATTTGCCCGATTATAATTATTTTATGATACATCCCATTAATCATCATTTTAAGATATGGGTGAACGACAAATTAACTTTAAAGTATATTTTAAACAGCAACGGTTGCGAAGATACCATGCCAAAATATTATCTCTATGTTGAAAATAACGGTAATTATACATATTTGATGGATGCCCCCGATGAAATTAAACGTGATAAAGATTTTATTTTCAATCTTTTAAAGAAAAAGGGAACACTCGCAATTAAACCGAATTCAGGAACCTCTGGTGGAAGAGGATTTATGAAGCTTGAATACAAAGATGGAGAAATATATGAAAACAACAAGCAAATAGATATATCTGAGTTCGAAAGTATTGTTTCGCAGTTGAAGAATCATATAGTTACGGAGTATGCCTATCAGCATAAAGATATTGCTAAAATCTGGCCTTCAAGTGAATGTACTTTACGTGTAATTATGGTGAAACTTCCCAACGATGAGGCGTATTTGCCATCTAAATGGCAATGCATAGTGTCGTATGCTCGATTCGGCACATCAATATCAGGGGGTGCAAGTAACCTTTCATCAGGTGGAATAGGCATTGGATTCGACTTTGAAACAGGTCAGTTTAAGGACTTTGGCATTAGATACAGACGTTTCTGTGCTGATGGGGACTGGAAATGCACACAGCATCCAGACACCCAAGTTGTATGGAAGGATACTAAACTTCCGAATTGGGAATTTGTGCGCAATAAGATAGAACATGTTTGTCAGCACATTTCATCTCTTGATTACCTTGGATTCGATGTAATTATCACACCTGATGGACTTAAATTCTGCGAAATCAATACTCATCCGGCAGCAGATTATGAGCAGGTTATGTGCGCTCCAATTCTTGCAAACGCCCGAGCGAGAGCATTTTTTGAGAATAAAGGCCTATATTCCATAGATACTAATAAGTTCTATGAGGCATATATGGAAAGTCAATTAGATTAAAAAATTATAGCATTGCTATAGATAGTAGGAATTTTACAAAATATTTTGGGGTGTAAATAAATGAGCATAAATGTAACCCACTCTTCAATGCCGTCATTTGACGAGTATTGTGAGGAAATAAAATCAATTTGGGACACAGTCTGGCTTACAAATATGGGTCCCATACATAATAAACTTAAAACACAGTTGAAGGATTATCTGAAGGTTAGCAATATAGAACTGTTTGTTAACGGACATTTAGCGCTTTACTGTGCGATTAAGGCGCTTGGCATAAAAGGTGAGATTATTACAACCCCATTTACCTTTGCATCTACAACCAATGCTATAGTTCAGGCGGGATGCACACCTGTTTTTTGCGACGTAAAGCCAGATTATACCATTGATGAAACAAAAATAGAGAAACTTATTACCGAAAAGACGGTGGCAATACTCGGCGTTCACGTTTACGGAAATATATGCAACGTTGAAGCGATAGATGTAATCGCCCAAAAGCATGATTTAAAGGTGATTTATGATGCCGCTCACGCATTCGGTGTCGAGTATAAAGGCAAGGGTATTTGCGATTACGGTGATATCTCGATGCTTTCCTTCCACGCAACCAAGGTTTTCCATACAATAGAGGGCGGCGCACTTTGCTTTAATGATAGCGAATTGCAATCCGAAATTGCAAAGCAACGCAATTTTGGTATAAAAGGGGAAGAACTAGACTGCTTTGGCACCAACGCTAAAATGAACGAATTTCAAGCGGCTATGGGTATTTGTAATATGCGGCATATTGATGATGAAATCGCATCTCGCGGCGAAGCATTCGAACTTTATAATGCGCGCCTTGGCGGTGTAGAGGGAATTACGCTTTTACCCATAAACTGTGATATAAAACAAAACTATGCCTATTATCCGATACTTGTCGATAAAGATAAATTCGGTATGAATCGCGATGAATTGTGCGAAAAACTGAAGGCGGAAGATGTGTATGCCAGAAAATATTTCTATCCGCTTGTATCCGCTAATAAAGAGTTCGGCAAGGATTTAACCGGAGCAACCCCCAAAGCAAAACACTATTCCGAAAACATTGTGTGCCTACCGATGTATGCGCATTTAAGCGACACCGATGTTAATAAAATTTGCGATATAATTTTAAAATAAAGGAGACAGCTATGAAAGGTATTATTTTAGCAGGCGGTTCGGGTACACGCCTTTACCCGCTAACCAAAGTTACTTCAAAGCAACTCTTACCCATATACGATAAGCCGATGATTTATTATCCGCTATCCACCCTTATGCTTGCGGGTATTAGAGATATATTGGTTATATCCACACCCGATGATACCCCGAGATTTGAAAGTTTACTCGGCGACGGCAGTCAGTTTGGTATTAAACTGTCATATGCCGTACAACCAAAACCTGAGGGACTTGCCCAAGCGTTTTTAATCGGTGAAGAGTTTATCGGTGACGAGCCGTGTGCAATGGTGCTGGGAGATAATATCTTTTATGGCGGTTGGTTCCGTAAAAATCTTTCTGAAGCCGTTAAAAATGCCGAAAACGGCATGGCTACAATATTTGGTTACTATGTAAATGACCCGGAGCGTTTTGGTATCGTTGAGTTTGATGAGAATCTGAAGGTTTTATCCGTTGAAGAAAAGCCCAAGAATCCCAAAACTAATTATTGCATAACAGGTCTTTACTTCTATGATAAACGCGTTGTAGAAATGGCAAAAAAGGTAAAGCCGTCAGCAAGAGGAGAGCTTGAAATCACCGATTTGAATAGGATGTATTTAGATGAAGAAAAACTTGCCGTGCAAATTTTGGGTAGGGGCTTTGCCTGGATGGATACGGGTACAATGGACAGTCTTATGGATGCCTCGAGCTTCATCAAAACGGTACAAAACAGACAGGGAATTGTAATTTCGGCGCCCGAGGAAATTGCTTACCACGCGAAGTGGATTGATAAAGAGCAACTACTTCGCTCTGCCGAGCTTTATGGCAAATCCCCCTATGGTGAGCATTTAAAACGCGTTGCCAAAGGTAAAATAGTTTATTAATTTTGAGGAGAAAAGCAATGACAGTATTAGTAACAGGTGGTGCCGGTTTTATAGGCGGTAACTTTGTGCATTATATGCTGGGGAAATATCCCGATTATAAAATCGTGTGCGTGGATTGCCTTACATATGCGGGTAATATGTCTACTTTAAAAGAAGCGATGGAAAACAAAAATTTTGTTTTCTATAAAACCGATATATGCGATAGAGAGAGTATCTACAAGATTTTTGAAAACGAAAAACCCGATATTGCCATAAACTTTGCGGCCGAGAGTCACGTTGACCGCTCGATTGAAAATCCCGAAATTTTCTTAAAAACAAATATTTTGGGTACACAGGTTATGATGGATGCTTGTCGTAAATACGGGAATATCCGTTATCATCAGGTGTCCACTGATGAAGTTTATGGAGACCTGCCGCTTGACCGTCCTGATTTGTTCTTTACCGAGTCAACTCCTATACATACTTCTTCCCCATATAGCAGTTCAAAAGCGGGAGCCGATTTACTTGTATTGGCCTATTATAGAACCTATGGTTTACCCGTAACGGTTAGCCGTTGTTCCAACAACTATGGTCCTTATCATTTTCCTGAAAAATTAATACCGCTTATGATTGCAAACGCGTTAAACGATAAACCGTTGCCCGTATACGGCAAAGGCGAAAATGTACGCGATTGGCTTTACGTTGAAGACCACTGTAAAGCCATCGATTTGATTATTCATAAGGGCAAAATAGGTGAGGTTTATAATGTTGGCGGTCATAACGAAATGGCAAACATTGATATTGTAAAACTTATTTGCAAAAAACTCGGCAAACCTGAAAGTTTAATTACATTTGTATCCGACCGTAAGGGCCATGATATGCGCTATGCTATTGACCCTACAAAGATTCACACAGAACTTGGTTGGTTACCCGAGACTAAATTTGCCGACGGCATTGATAAAACAATTCAGTGGTATTTAGATAACAAAGAGTGGTGGGAAACCATAATTAGCGGAGAATATCGCGATTATTACGATAAAATGTATGGTAATCGTTAAAGGAGTTTTTTAGTCTTGTCAGTTAAGGTTTCTATTTGCTGTGCTGCATATAATCACGAAAAATATATAAAGCAAACGCTGGATGGATTTTTGATGCAAAAAACCAATTTTGAGTTTGAAGTCATCATAAATGATGATGCGTCGCCCGATGGCACAGCCGATATAATACGCGAGTATGCCGAGAGGTATCCCGAAATAATAAAACCTATTTATCAGACCGAAAATCAGTTGTCAAAAGGTGTTGTTATTTCCAGAGATATTTTGTTTGCTAACTCAAGCGGAGAATATATTGCAATTTGCGAAGGCGATGATTATTGGACCGACCCGAACAAACTGCAAAAACAGGTAGATTTTTTGGATAACAATCCCGATTATATTGGCTGCGTTCATAAATATATTACCGTTGACAAAAACAGTGAGCCGACTAATCTTTTAACATTTGGATATTATGAAGAGTCGGGAAGATATACTTTAGAAGACCTTGAAAAAGGTGAACTACCAAGCCAATTCGCGTCGTTTGTATTCAGGAATATTATATTTGATAAGGATAAGAAATATCCTGAATCTTTTGTTAAGCCCAAAATAGCGGGGGATGTTAAATTGTGTCTTTACTTGCTGAATTACGGCGATATTTACCGTATGGATGATACAATGTCGGCATACCGATATGTTGCTGAAGTCGGCGGCACCTCCCACGCATCGCGCAGTATAGGCAATTACCAGAGACCGTATATCTGGTGGAATGCTTGTAGAGAACTTGAAAAAGTGTTTTATAAGGAATATAATAAAAAAGTAAATTTAAAATTCCGCAAGGTCGATTTAGTCTTTAATATGATTCGTAATTTAAAACACGAGCATTCGCCAAAAACAATTTGCAAATTAATTAAAGCAATAATTCTCCAACGAGGTTGGTTTATCTTTATTGTTAAAAAGATTATAAATAAGTGCAAAAAAATATTAAATAAGGGGTAAAAAAATATGTCTTTATTTAAGGGAAAAACATTGCTCATAACTGGTGGTACCGGTTCGTTCGGTAATGCGGTGTTAAATCGCTTTTTAAAAACCGACATCGGTGAAATTCGCGTTTTTTCAAGAGATGAGAAAAAGCAGGATGATATGCGCCACGAATTTCAGGCAAAGATGCCTGAAGTAGCTGAAAAAATAAAGTTTTTTATCGGTGACGTACGAAATATTGAAAGCGTTAGAAATGCTATGCACGGCGTTGATTATATCTTCCACGCTGCAGCATTAAAGCAGGTACCTTCTTGTGAATTTTTCCCAATGGAAGCAGTCCGCACCAACGTATACGGCACCGATAACGTTTTAACCGCCGCTATTGATGAAGGGGTAAAATGTGTGATTTGTCTGTCCACCGACAAGGCGGCATATCCTGTTAATGCGATGGGTATTACTAAGGCGCTTGAAGAGAGAGTTGCCGTTGCTAAATCAAGAAATACCGATACAACAAAAATTTGTTGCACCCGTTACGGCAACGTAATGTGTTCGCGCGGCTCGGTTATTCCGCTTTGGATTGAGCAGATTAAAGCAGGTAATCCCATAACCATTACGGAACCTAGTATGACACGCTTTATTATGTCACTCGATGAAGCGGTGGATTTAGTTCTTTTTGCATTTGAAAATGGAATAAATGGCGATATTTTAGTTCAAAAGGCGCCCGCTTGTACTATTGAAACATTAGCGAAGGCGGTGGCAGAACTATTTAACCCCAATACTGAGATTAAGGTTATCGGTATTCGTCACGGCGAGAAACTTTATGAAACCTTACTCACCAATGAAGAGTGTGCAAATGCCGTTGATATGGGACAGTTTTACCGCGTTCCATCGGATAACCGCGGACTCAACTACGATAAATATTTCAAGGACGGCGATACTTCTCGTAATACTTTAACCGAGTTTAACTCGAATAATACCGACCTTTTAAATGTTGAGCAGGTTAAAGAAAAATTGTTATCTCTTGCATATATTCGTGATGAATTAGCAGCTATGGAGAAATGAAATGAAGATATTAATAACGGGTGCTGCAGGTTTTGTCGGTAGAAATTTATCGGCAGCACTGAAAAATATTAAAGACGGCAAGGACAAAACACATCCCGAAATTAATATTGAAGAAATATATCTTTACGATATTGATTCAACGCCCGAAGAACTTGAAATTTACTGCAAAAACGCCGATTTTGTGTTTAATATGGCGGGGGTTAACCGTCCGCAAGAAACATCTGAGTTTATGCAGGGCAATTTTGGTTTTGCAAACACCTTGCTTGATACACTAAAAAAATATAATAACACCTGTCCTGTTGTGTTGTCTTCATCTATTCAGGCAACGCTTATCGGTAGATACGATAGTGATTACGGAAGAAGCAAAAAAGCTGGGGAAGAGCTGTTTTTTGAGTATGGCAAAGAAACAGGGGCTCGAGTTTTAGTCTACCGTTTTCCCAATCTTTTCGGTAAATGGTGTAGACCAAATTACAACAGCGCCGTTGCAACCTTTTGCCACAACACCGCAAACGATTTACCGATAACGGTAAATGATAGGGCGGGAGTACTGGAACTTTTGTATATCGACGATTTAATAGATGAAATGCTTTGTGCATTAGAAAACAAGGAGCACCACTGCGAGTTTGACGGAATAGATACAGTTTTAACGGGTAACGGTAAATTCTGTGCGGCACCCATAACGCATAAGGTAACGCTTGGGGAGATTGTAGATTTGCTGGATGAATTTAAAGTCCAACCGTCAACACTTATAATGCCTGAAATACCCGAAAAGAGCTTTGCCAAAAAGCTTTATAGTACATATTTGTCTTATTTGCCTGCCGATAAAGCGATATTCGATTTAAAAATGAATACCGATGAGCGCGGCTCATTTACCGAGCTTTTAAAGACCGAAAAATGCGGACAAATAAGTGTTAATATATCAAAGCCGGGCATTACAAAGGGTCAACACTGGCACCATACAAAATGGGAGTTTTTTATCGTTGTATCGGGTAAAGGTCTGATACAGCAAAGAAAAATCGGCTGTGATGAAGTGCTTGATTTTTATGTATCAGGGGATAAAATTCAGGCGGTACATATGCTCCCGGGTTACACACACAATATCATAAATTTAAGCGAAACCGAAGATTTGGTAACGGTTATGTGGGCAAATGAGCAATTCGACCCTAATCATCCCGATACATTTTTTGAGAAGGTGATAATATGAGTAAATTAAAACTTATGACAATAGTGGGTACCCGCCCCGAGATTATCCGCTTATCCGCAGTAATTAAAAAGTGCGATAAGTATTTCGAGCAGATTCTAGTGCATACGGGACAAAACTATGATTATACCTTAAATCAGGTGTTTTTTGAGGATTTAGGACTTAGAGCGCCCGATTATTATTTAGATTCCGTAGGTGCCGACCTTGGTGAAACAGTAGGCAATATTATAGCCAAAGCATATAAACTAATGGTTGAGGTAAAACCCGATGCTTTGCTTATCTTGGGGGATACCAACTCGTGTTTATCGGCTATTGCGGCAAAGCGACTGCATATCCCGATTTTCCATATGGAAGCGGGTAACCGTTGCAAGGACGAGTGCTTACCGGAAGAAACCAACCGTAGAATAGTTGATATTATCTCGGATGTAAATTTAGCATATTCCGAACACGCAAGAAAATATCTGCATGAGTGCGGATTACCTAAAGAGCGCGTATACGTGACTGGCTCTCCGATGGCGGAAGTTTTAAGCGAAAATTTAGAAAAAATCAAAAATTCTAATATTCATAAAAAGTTAGGACTTGAAAAGGGCAAGTATATGCTTTTGTCGGCTCATAGGGAAGAGAATATTGATACCGAAAAAAATTTCTTTTCTCTCTTTAACGCGATTAATGAAATTGCCGAAAAGTATCAGATGCCGATACTTTATTCTTGTCATCCGCGTTCTAAAAAGAGAATTTCAGAAAGCGGTTTTAAATTAAATCCGCTTGTTATCCAGCACGAGCCGCTTGGCTTCCACGATTATAACTGTTTGCAGATGAACGCTTTTGCGGTTATATCCGATAGTGGTACTTTGCCTGAAGAGAGCAGTTATTTTACAAGTGTGGGAAGTCCTTTCCCGGCAATCTGCATACGCACATCCACCGAGCGCCCCGAAGCACTTGATAAGGCGTGCTTTATTTTGGCGGGGATCGATAACAATTCGTTATCACAGGCGGTAGAGACAGCGATAGAAATGAACAAAAACGGGGACTACGGTATACCCGTACCCGATTACGTGGAAGAAAACGTTTCAACCAAGGTTGTTAAAATAATTCAGTCATACACAGGCGTAGTCAACAAGATGGTATGGCGTAAATTTTAGGAGATAAAATGCGGGAATTTTCGTTATCTGAGAAAATTATTTTAGAGTTACTGGCGTTATCAATAAACGGTAACTCAGATATGAATATTGATAATGAAATTATAGAGCGGGCTGATTGGGATACAATCGGCCTTATTTCATCGCACCACGCTGTAACACCTATGGTGTTTGACCGAATGGCAAAATTTAAGGACTTAATACCAAAAGATATTTATTCAAAATGGTATAGTCACATTTTAAAGGTATTATCGCAAAATTCGGTAGTTCAAAATGCACAACAAGAATTAACCATGGCACTTAAAGGAAAATATGATTACGTTATTTTAAAAGGTCTTGCTGCCGCCGCTTATTATCCAAAGCCCGAACTACGTGGTCTTGGCGACGTTGATTTTTTAGTAAATCAGGAAAAAGCGGACGAAATAGCAAATTTAATTGTTAAGCAGGGTTATGAAAATTATCTTGATAATGGAAGGCATATAACCTTTAAAAAAACGGGCAAAATGCTTGAACTGCACCGCGAAATACCCGGTGTTCCTTACGGAAAAAAAGGTGAGATTACCAATAAATTTATATCGGATATTTTTGAAAAATCTATAGACATATCCCTTCTTGGCGGTGACTTTAAGATGCCCGCCGATGCTCATCACGGAACAGTGTTGCTTTTACACTCGGCTTACCACCTAGTATCCGAGGGCTTGGGGTTAAGGCACCTTTGCGATTGGGCATGCTTTGTAAATAGCACTTCCGATAAGGAATTTTGGGAATCAGATTTTTTACCGCTTTTAAAGCAAATCGGTATGTATAATTTTGCCGCAATATTAACAAAATCTTGTGCTAAATATTTAAAGATAAAATGTCCCAAATGGGCGAATTGGGTAGATGAAATAATTGCCGATGAACTAATGGAAGATGTTTTAACGGGCGGCAATTTCGGGCAACTGGATAAAACACGAAAAGGCAGCGGGATGATGATTTCCGAACACGGCAAAGGCGGCACTAAGAATAGTAAAGCATATAATTTATTTCGCGCTCTCCATACATCAATGCACACAGTATATCCGATTTTAAAAAAAGCGCCGTATCTCTATCCGTTTATATTTGTATGGCGTATTATAAAATACCTTTTTAAAATGTTAAAGGGTGAGCGTCCTTCACTTATCGCGGCAGCAGGGAAGGCAAATCAAAGAAAAGAATTTTACGATAAACTTAAAATATTTGAGGATTAATTTAAGGGCACAAAAACTGTGCCCTTTTCCTTTTGTTGTAAATTGACAACACATACAAAAAAATGTATAATTAAATATTATATGAAAGGATGTGAAAATGTGTTTTTTGCCGAACTTATTTATGTGCTTTTTAAAAACATAATATTCGGGTGGTACTGTGTGGCCGATTATTTTAAATATTTCGGTCGTAATATTAGTCATGCTTTTAAAAACTGCAAGACGGCAATTAAACACTTTTTTAAATTAGCACAGCCGTATTTTAAAGCGTTCAAAAATAAATTCGTAATTATATGGGGTTGCGTATGTATTGTTTGTATTACTGCGGTGGTCGTGCTGCTTAATTTAACAATAAACTATTGCCAGATATCTTATAACGGGCAATGTGTAGGATATTCCCGTAGTATAAATACAGTAAATTCTGTTATTTCTTCTCTAAAAGAGCAATTTGGGGATAATGAATCTGTATTGGCTGATATTGATAAATTTGCGGTTGCCGAAATACAATCCAATAACCTATTTTTAGCTTGCTTTAATGCCCAAGAAGTAAAAGATGCCATCGTTATTACCGCCAAGACTATAGATTATGCATATTCTGTATATGCCGACGGTGAAAATTTAATATACTCACAAAGTCAAAAAACGGTGGAAAATGCGATAAACGATTATCGTGATGACCGTATCGTATTAAGTACTGATATTGGCAAAGAATATGATTCCTGCACTGTCGAGTGGCTTGTAAGTCTTGAAACAAGAAAAGAGTGCGTAGCAACAGATGCTATTACATATAACGGTGTTTACGATATGCTTTATAAAGCATTGGAAGAAAATTTACCTTATCGCATAACTTGTGTGCAAACAGTAGAAGAGAGTATCCCGTATATGACGCAGTATGAACGCAACACCTATCTTTATTCCGGTTCCAAAAAGGTCATTCAAAAGGGTGCAAAGGGCGTAAAGGCGGTAACAAGTAAACTTGTTGTCGAAAACGGTGAACTTGTTTCGAGTGATGTTTTAAATGAAAAAGTGACAAGAAATCCCGTTACGCGTAAGGTGCAAATAGGCAGTGCTTTTAACGATTTTTCGGATGCAAGTAAGGTGCTATTACCAGTTGAAGGTTATCTTACGTCAGATTACGGTCCGCGAAGCGACCCGTTTACAGGGGAACCTGCGCACCATAACGGACTTGATATTGCCGCAGAAATGGGAACGGAAATATGGTCGGCGGCTTCGGGTAAGATTATTAAAGCATCGGATACGGGCAACGGCTACGGCAAATGTGTTATTATAGAGCATTATTCAGGTTTTAGAACCTTATACGGACATTGTTCGGAATTACTCGTGTCGGTGGGCGACTACGTTAAAGCAGGGGAAGTAATTGCTAAGGTCGGCTCAACAGGGCGTTCAACGGGACCGCACTTGCATTTCTCGGTAATAATTGACGGTGAATATGTAGACCCAACAATTTATTTTTAAGGAATTAAGTATGAAAAGGATATTAATCTTGATTTGCATTTTTGCATTTTGCTGTTCGGGTTGTAAAAAAGATAACTCCAAAATACCTGATGCACCAAAACAAATAATCGTTTTCCCGTCCGAGCAAACGGCAGCAACGCTTAACGGATATAAGCAGTCAGTAAGCGAAGATACCACACAAAATAAAATGGAATATGTAGGTAATAGTAATTCCAAGAAATTTCATTTGTCGGATTGTACTTATGCCAAGAATATTAAGGCGGAAAATGTCGTAAAATCTTTTAATCGCACTGAAATGATAAACGGCGGATACGCGCCGTGTAAAAGATGTAAACCTTAAAAATTGGAGAAAGATATGCTTAATAAAAAACAGTTAAAGGAGAAGGCAAACGGTTTGCCGCTGTTACCCGGTGTTTATATTATGAAAAACGCCGCGGGAGATATTATATATATCGGTAAGGCGATAAAACTTAAAAACCGCGTTACGCAGTATTTCGGCTCAGGTGCTAATCACACCTTGAAGGTGAAAAAAATGGTGGATAACGTTGCCGATTTTGAGTATATTATATGCGATAATGAGTTTGAAGCATTAACGCTTGAAAATTCTCTTATTAAACAACACTCGCCGAAATATAACATACTGCTTAAAGATGATAAGGGCTACCATTACGTAAAGGTGACCGACAGTAAGTGGCGTAAAATTGAAGCGGTAAAAAATAATAAGGGCAAGGGAGTATTTATCGGTCCCTATAATTCCGCAAGCGTTGTAAAGCAAACGGTTGATGAAGTAAAAAAGATTTATAAATTGCCCGATTGTTCGCGCAGTTTCGATAAAAAAACAAAACCTTGCCTTAATTTTCATATAGGGCTTTGTATGGCGCCTTGTAGGGGCAATATTTCGCTTTCGGAATACAATGAATCGGTGGATTCAGCGATAAGATTTATCAAAAGTTCTTCTGCTGCTGCCGATGAAATTGAAAATTTAGAAAACCAAATGAATAAAGCAGCCGAGCAACTTAATTTTGAATATGCCGCAAAACTTAGAGACAGAATTAATTCAATGAAGCGTATAACCGAAAAGCAAAAGGTTATAAGTCCGCTTAAATTCAGGATAGACGTTTTCGGCGCGGCACTCGTTGGAGATATGGCTTGCGTACAGGTGTTTATTTTTAAAAACGGGCATCTTGCCGATAAAGAGAATTTTAGTTTTACCGAAATATCGGATAAGCAAAGTTTATATTCTGAATTTTTACCTCGTTATTACGCAGATAAGGAAGATATACCGCGCGAAATTTTGATAGATACCGAGTCGGATGATTATCCGCTTATTGCGGGATGGTTATCTCTTTCGGGCAAAAAAACCGAAATCACGGTGCCGCAAAAAGGGGATAGGCGCCGCCTTGTGCAAATGTGTGTGTCCAATGCGGCAGAGCAGTTATCCAAAAAGGTTGAGCGCTCAATGCGTGAAACGTCAGCGCTTAATGAGTTGGCAGAATTGCTGGGTATGAAAAATCCGCCACGTTATATCGAGTCATACGATATTTCCAACACTGCCGGCGAAGAAAACGTTGCGGGTATGATAGTGTTTAAGGACGGCAGACCGCTTAAATCCAATTATCGCAAATTTAAAATTAAATCTTTTATAGGTCAGGATGATTATCGCTCGATGTCCGAGGTTATCGAGCGTAGATTCAGCGAGTATAAAGAAGGCACCGACCAAGCTTTTTCCATTATGCCCGATTTGATTTTGCTTGACGGCGGCAAGGGGCAGTTATCTGCTGTTAATAAAAAACTCAGCGAAATGGGTGTAACTGTTGCGGTGTTCGGTATGGTTAAGGACTCAAAGCATCAAACCAATGCCATTGTGTCTGAAAACGGCAAAATCACAATTAAAGCCACAAGAAGCGCATATACGCTGATAACTGAGATTCAAAACGAAGTCCATCGTTTTGCTATAGAATATCATAAGGCGCGGCGCAGTAAAGCAATGTTTAATTCCGAACTTATGGGGATTGAAGGTGTCGGCAAAAACCGAGCTAGAGCATTGCTAAAAAGGTTTAAGACAATAAAGGCAATCAAAACCGCATCCGTTGATGAACTTTGCGGCGTAACGGGCATTAGCCGACAGATTGCAACTAATATAAATAAATATTTTAACGAAAATTAAAGAAACAACCGTAAGAATTTCTTACGGTTGTTTCTACTATTTAATCTTTTTTAATACTATAGCCGAGCGGTTGGGTAAATAACAGTTAAATCCGATAAATCCGTTATCAGCGCACGTATAGGTTTTATACTTATATTTGGTGTCAATGCGCGAATATCCGCCGTATTTACCGTCATCACTAGATAAAATGGGTTTGTACGTGCCAATATTATCTACGGGGATAAAATATCCGTCAAACGATTTTGTCGGGTGGAAGTTAAAGGCAAATACATAGTCACCCTTTGTGTAAATAATAACCTTGTCATCTTGGTGCATCCACTTGTTTTTTGGTGTCAAATCAAGTATGCAGTTGGATTTTAACATTTTTATCATATCTTGGTCAAAATCGTTGAGTTCGCGGTAGCGTAGGTTTTCATTGTCAACCAAGCTCCACTGTCTGCGGCAATAGTGATAACTCCAACCGTTTCCTTCACGTGGGAAATCTATCCACTCGGGGTGGCCGAATTCATTACCCATAAAATTAAGATATCCCTCACCTGCGAGCGATGCGGTTATGAGCCGTATCATTTTATGTAGCGCGATACCGCGGTCAACTATCAGGTTGCCGCCAAATTTTTGCATACCCACATACATTTCGGCATCACACAATCGGAACATAATAGTCTTATCGCCAACGAGTGCCTGGTCATGCGATTCACAGTAGCCGATGTTTTTTTCTCTTGGTCTGCGGCTGGTAAGCTCGTACCATAATTTTCCCATATCCCAGTTTTCGTCGGTATATTCTTTTAAGAATTTTATCCATAAATCAGGCACACCCATTGATAAGCGGTAATCGAAACCAATGCCGCCCGACTTGATAGGCAAACACATACCCGGCATACCCGACATATCTTCGGCAATCGATATGGCATTAGGATTAATCTCGTGGATAAGCTCATTGGAGAGCTGTAAATATGTAACGGCGTCCGTTTCGGTATTCATAGAAAAATACATATCGTAATTAGAAAATGCGCTGCCGAGTCCGTGGTCGTGATAGAGCATTGACGTTACTCCGTC
>CAZSIL010000026.1:0-4798 GCA_964607025.1 uncultured Eubacteriales bacterium | reverse complement strand
TCAAAGCGGAAACCGTCGAAATGAAAAACCTCCATCCAAAATTTAATATTGGATAAAAGAAAATGTAAAACCTCATTTTTACCGTAGTTAAATAGCTTTGTGCCCCAGGCCGAGTGGTCACCCTTAGCGCCCTCGTGGAAAAATTGATGCACAGTTCCGTCAAACTCGTTGGGACCTTCATTTGTGTTCTTTACTGCATGTGAATGCACAACATCGAGTAAAACGGCAATTCCCATTTTGTGGGCCGAATTAATTAGTTTTTTGAGCTCTTTACTTGTGCCGTAGCGGGACGATGCCGCAAAAAAGTTGGATACCTGATAACCGAACGAACCATAATAGGGATGCTCCATAATAGCCATTATTTGTATCGTGTTGTAACCGAGCTTTTTTATTCTCGGCAATACGTTTTTGCGGAACTCGTTGTAGGTGGAAACTCTGCCTTCTTCGCCCGACATGCCGATATGACACTCATATATAAATGGAGTCTTAGCAGGTGTAAAATCCTTGTCGGTCCAAGCAAAAGGTGCAAAAGTATCTTCAATTTCGGCACACCATAGATATGTGACGGGGTCTTGAACTACACGTGTGGCATAGAGAGGAATACGGCGGAGCAACTGACCGTTATGTATAACAATTGCTTGAACCTTTTGTCCTTGTTTTAGAGCATTTTTGCCGTTTAGGTATATCTCAAAAATACCGTTTTTAAGTTTTTGCATCGGGTGGGATTCGGTGTTCCAATTATTAAAGTCACCGGTAAGAAACATCTTTTCAGCCGCAGGTGCCCACTCTCTATAGACCCAGCCGTCTTCTGTTCTATGGAAACCAAAATATTTGTGACCATTTGCAAATTCGGATATGCTTTTGCTTTTTCCAAGTAATTCTTTGCGTTTTTTTGTAAAAAGCGTATTCCGCAATTCAAGGTCATTCTTGTATGGTGCAAGATATGGGTCAATATCCAAAATTGTTTCTTTTTTGGTCAGCATAAACATCCCTCCGTTTCTTTAATTTTATTATATTAGAAAATTAATACAAAAACAATAACAAAATGCAAATAAATACCGAGAAATCGTTACGATTTCTCGGTATTTTAATGCTTTTCATTAGTCTACGTTTACACCCTTGTTCAATAATTTAATATTAACGAAAATCCAAGCTATATTTATGGTTGTGTAACTTATCAAACTATAAATTATCGCGGGTTTAATAATTTCAAGATTCAGCGATTCGGTTGTGATAAAAATATTCATTACATCACTATTAAAAATTGCGGGAATAAATAATATAATTACAATTAGAATTTGGCTAAGCATATAACTTATAAAGCCGAATAAAACAGACATACCTATTTTATTATTGTTAAAGCGATGCCCTATAACTAGTCCTGTAAAACCGCATTGTAAAATGTTTAGAAATTCCAAGAATAGGACCAATAATAGTATTATTATAACGCCCATAAATGATATGTCAAAAACACTTAAAAACGGAAGGAGCATAGTTTTAAGAGCTTCGAAATTTGCTTTGCTGTAAAAAACTATAAAAAGAGCCGTAATTATAACAAGTAAACTTGCCAAAAGAGTAATAATAGCTGTCAGTATTTTTGAAAGGTAGAGCGAAAGCTTTTTAACGGGTAGGGTATGGGTGAGATAGGATTCATCACCATACACACTTTGTCGAAATTTAACCCATAGGCGTATTATGTTGTTAACAAGTGCACTGAAAATCATTGAGAAGGTGGCACCCTTGAAAACCTCGCCTACTATATTCATAAACAGTGAATTTTCTATGTTTGAAAACAGTTTTGTCAAAACCGAGAAAAATAAGCCAAGAAGATAAAAAATACTTAAGAATTTAAACATCCATTTAAGGTCGTATTTTAAAAGTTTATTTAGCATTTGAACATCCTCCTGAAAATTTCATCTATTGAACCGCCTTGTTCGTTTCGCAACGTATCACAGTCGGACTGAAGAATAATTTTGCCATCATTTATAAAAATAACCTCATCTAATATACGCTCAATATCGCTTATCAAGTGGGTGGAAATTATAACACTTGCACCGTCACTAAAGTTAGCAAGTATGGTATCAAGAATATAATCTCTAGTAGCAGGGTCAACACCGCCAAGCGGCTCATCAAGTATATAAAGGTCGGTTTTTCGGCTCATAACAAGAATTAACTGCACCTTTTCTTGCATACCTTTACTCATCTTTGTAAGCTTTTGGTTTACGTCAAGATCCAAATCCTCCAATAATTTGTATGCTTTATCACTATCAAAATTATCATAAAATTCAGCAAAGTATTTTATAACTTCACTGACCTTCATCGTTTTATCAAGATAGGTTCGTTCCGGTAAAAATGCGATGATTTTCTTTGATTGGATACAAGGCGGATTGCCGTTTATCAAAACTTCACCCGAAGTTGGAGTGAGCAAATCGTTGATAAGTTTTATAAGGGTTGATTTACCGGTGCCGTTTTTACCTAAAAGACCTATGATCTTGCCCTTTGGGATTTGCAAATTGATGTTTTGTAATACCTTCCTGTTTCCGTAACTTTTATTGAGATTAATACACTCTATTATATTCATAATGTTTCCCCTCCAAATTTCTCAATATATTTAAGCGCTGATAAGTTATCATAACCGATGCCTTGCATTCCGCGTAAAAAGTTGGCAGATAGTTCATCTGCATATTTTTTCTTAAAAGATAAAATAAGTGCGGTATCTTCTGTTATAAACTTCCCGTTGGTGCGTTCGGTATATATAAGCCCTGTTTCTTCCAATTCAAGTAGCGCTTTTTGCATGGTGTTAGGGTTTACCTTGCATTCCAAAGCCAAATCTCGCACCGACGGCAAACGTTCGCCCGATTTCAAATCACCGGATATAATAGAGGTTTTTATTTGCTCTACAATTTGAACGTAAATGGGAGTGTTGTTATCAAAGTTGAATTTCATAAGCTCCACCTAACTGTATTACTTAACTAGTACAATAATACAATGTAAATAAGAATTTGTCAAGTAGTAAATATAAGGTTTTCACCTTCGGTAAAAATTGTTCTCATCCGGGACTAAGCTTTGTGCAAAACAAAAAACCACCCTAAAGGGATGGTTTTCCGTTTTGCGAAAGAGCGATATAACGGTGCGTAAGTATAGGTAAGAAAAGCGATTAGGTGCGCAACTGCGCTGTTTGATAAATCGGAATTTAGCAAAGAGAATTTACTCCTCTATCAAGGCCTTTCCTTCTTTTCCGTTTTGGTCTGCGATGTAAATAAAACATTGTTCAAACTGATTTGAATATGATTCTTCTATTTTGAGCTTCTCTGGTAAATAATTGTACTTAATCACTACGGACAAATTGTTTGGCAAGGATTTTGAAACAAATGGCACAAACTCACTGGTTAAGCAATTACTACGAGCTCGTGTTCCATCTTTTTCGGAATCATATACAATTATATAATTGCTGCAACAATGGCAACAAGCTTTCAAAACCAACTGTCCTTTTTTCTTGATAATATAAGGAGCAAGAATTCCTCTGGTTTGCTTGCCTGTATGTGAAAATTTAAAGTTTGAACATCCACAAGTGCATTGAAGCTTCGCCGATAACGCAACACCATTTATTTCTTGTATATCAGTCAAAAAATCCAATATTCTCAATTTCATCACGATTTATTCCCTTCGTCAAATTCTTATTTTCGAACTAATTATACTACAAAACCATAAGTTGTGCAAGAAAGTAAAAACCTCTCTTGTCTTGGTAGACAAAAGAGGTTTCTTTCGTGGCGCAGAGTTAGGGATACTCTGCGTCGGCACGATTTTGACCGCCCCGAGCGGTACCCAAAATCGTTTGCCTCACTCGAGACTTATGCTGCATCAAAACCTATCGCGGTTTTGATGCTGCGTCGCCGAACATTTTCACCTTCGGTAAAAATTGTTCTCATCCGGGGCTAAACTTTGTGCAAAACAAAAAACCACCCGCAAGGGATGGTTTTCCGTTTTGGCGCAGAGTTAGGGATTCGAACCCTAGGTACTTGCGTACACAGCATTTCGAGCAAAAGGCAGTATCTACCGCACCGCCCCTCTCCGTCCCTAAAATCTACAATATTTCCATCTGTTCTGCGAGATTTTGAAAAACTAATGATTTTTTGCGAGAAAATTGCGAGATAGATGCGAGAAAACAATAAAAACTCCTTTGGCTATTCTCGGGCGCATAAACATAAGGAGAATGAAAATGAACCAAGAAAAACAAAAAGAAGCCTATGAAAAGATGCTTAAAAAATGCCCCGATATCTTAACACCGATGAAAGCAGCTCGGTGGTCACCCGTCGGCAAAAATACAATCTACGCCGCACTCAAAAACGGTGAGATTGAAGCCTATACCTATAAAGGCGGTTATATCTTCACCAAGGACGCGCTCATCGATTACCTCGTCAAGACCGCCAACGATAAAGGCAAGCGATATACAATCCGAGGTGATAAGAAATGCTGAGCAGCTTACCGCAAGTGCTATCAGGAGAACAGGTGCGGTGCGCCTTACATATCAGTAAACGAAAATGTGCTTGGATGCTTAATAATGGCTTCATTAAATGCCAAAACACCGGCAAGAGAACAAGAAAATATACCGTACTGAAAGAAGACCTGCTCACCTACATAGAGGACTCGGAAAAGCACCCCGAAAAATATGTCACACCCTACGCCGAGTTCTCAACCGCAAAGTATGGAATGAAACGAAAACCACAACCACGCAAAACAGGATTTCCTTCCTCTCTGCCGTCAACCTTCCGCCCGTGGCTCGAACAGGAATTCGAAA
>CAZSIL010000025.1:13606-21756 GCA_964607025.1 uncultured Eubacteriales bacterium | reverse complement strand
GGGTAACCGCGGTGAGCCGAGACCCCGTCCGCCATATCCGGCAGTTAAAGGTCTTTTCGGCAAACCTACAGTTGAAAACAATGTTGAAACCTTTGCAAACGTTCCGCAGATTATTCTTCGCGGTGCCGATTGGTTCGCTTCAATGGGTACCGAAAAATCAAAGGGTACAAAAGTATTCGCTCTTGGTGGTAAAATCAAGAACACAGGTCTTGTTGAAATCCCCATGGGCACAACACTTCGCCACATTATTGAAGAAATCGGCGGCGGTATTCCGGGAGGCAAGAAGTTTAAAGCCGCTCAGACAGGTGGTCCTTCAGGCGGATGTATTCCGGCTTCTCTTATAGATACTCCGGTTGACTATGATAACTTAACAGCTATCGGCTGTATGATGGGTTCAGGCGGTCTTATCGTAATGGATGAAGATACCTGTATGGTTGATATGGCTAAATTCTTCCTTGAGTTTACGGTTGATGAGTCTTGCGGTAAGTGTACACCCTGCCGCGTAGGTACAAAGCGTTTGCTCGAAATACTTGACAAGATTACTGATGGTAAGGGAACACTTGAAGACATTGACACGCTCGGAGAGCTTTGCGCTTATATTAAAGCCAACTCGCTTTGCGGTCTCGGTCAGACAGCACCGAACCCCGTACTTGCTACACTTAACTTCTTCCGTGATGAATACATAGCTCACGTTGTGGATAAAAAGTGTCCCGCAGGTGTTTGTAAGAATCTTCTCACATTTACAATTGATAAAGATAAATGTATCGGTTGCGGACTTTGTGCTAGAAACTGTCCTGCAGATGCTATTGTTAAGACTGATTACGTAGCACCCGGTCATAAATTACCGTCACTAACAATTGACGCCGCAAAGTGCGTTAAGTGCGGTGCTTGTATTGCTAACTGTAAGTTTAAAGCAATCAGTAAACAGTAAGAAAGGAGCCGTTAAGTATTATGGAAATGATTAATGTAAAAGTAAACGGCATTGCCGTTAGCGTACCCAAGGGCTCCACAATTTTGGAGGCCGCACGTAAAGCAGGTGTTGAAATCCCGACTCTTTGCTTTATGAAAGAGAAAAACGAAATCGGCGCTTGTCGTATATGCGTTGTTGAAGCAACAGGTGCACGTGGTCTTGTTACCGCTTGTGTATACCCTGTAACTGAAGGTATGGAAATTCAGACCAATACCGCAAAAATCCAAAAAGCCCGCAAGACAACACTTGAACTCATACTCTCTACCCATGAGAAAAAGTGCTTGTCCTGTAAGCGTTCAACCAACTGCGAATTGCAGAAACTTTGTCGCGAATATGGTGTAGAAGAAGATACCTTCGGCGGTTATAGACCGATTTATGAAATTGATGATACAACACCCCACCTCATTAGAGATAACAATAAATGTATTCTCTGCCGTCGTTGTGTTGCTGTATGTCAAGAACAATACGTAAGCGTTATCGGCGCTAACGACCGCGGTATTGATACCAATATCGGCTCACCCTTCAACCTTAAACTTAATAATGTTCCTTGTATCTCTTGCGGTCAGTGTACTGCCGTTTGTCCGACAGGCGCACTTACTGAAAAAGATGATACAGATAAAGTATGGGAAGCTTTGGCAGATCCTACAAAGCACGTTGTTGTTCAGACGGCTCCGTCCATCCGTGCAACACTCGGTGAGTGCTTCGATATGCCGATAGGTACAAATGTTGAAGGCAAAATGGTTGCGGCGCTTCGCCGTCTCGGTTTTGCAAAGGTGTTTGATACCGACTTCGCTGCTGACCTTACCATCGTTGAAGAAGCCAACGAACTCGTTGAGCGTATTAAGAACGGCGGTACATTACCAATGATTACCTCTTGCTCACCCGGTTGGGTTAAGTTCTGCGAACTTTACTATCCCGATATGTTGGCTCATCTTTCCAGTTGTAAGTCACCTCAGCAGATGGCTGGTGCTGTAATCAAAACCTATTATGCAGAGAAGATGGGTATTGATCCTAAGGATATCGTTAGCGTATCAATTATGCCTTGTACTGCTAAGAAGTTTGAAATCGGTCGTGAAGACCAGTCTGCAGCAGGTGTACCCGATGTTGATATCGCTCTTACAACACGTGAACTTGCACGTATGATTGATAGAGCAGGTATTAAGTTCACGGCTCTTCCCGATGAAGAGTTTGATTCTCCGCTCGGTGAAGACACAGGCGCTGCCGTTATCTTCGGTGCAACAGGCGGTGTTATGGAAGCGGCAGTTCGTACTGCAAATGCTTGGCTTAACGGTGCAAATGAAGCTATTGAGCTCGAAGCAGTTCGTGGTACAATGGGTCTTAAAACCGCTACAGTTAACGTTGGCGGTACAGAGCTTAAATTAGCTGTTGCTTCAGGCGCTGCAGCCGCTAAGGTTGTTATGGATAAACTCAAAAACGGCAATCCTGACAGTTGGGGCTTTATCGAGATTATGGGATGTCCCGGTGGCTGTGTAAACGGCGGCGGTCAGCCCATCCAGCCGCAGTATGTTCGTGATACTGTGGACCTTAAAGCAGTTCGTGCTAAGGCGCTTTATGACCAAGATAAAGCAAGCGCAATCCGTATGTCACACGAGTCACCCGTTATCAAAACTCTTTACAGCGAGTGGTATGACGGTTTTGGCGGCCACAAGGCACACCACGATCTCCACACAACATACACTGCACGTAAGAAATATTAATTTCTAAATTTTAATCCCCGATATGCTAAAGCATATCGGGGATTATTTTATAAGTTCCCAAAAAACTTTATTATATTATTAAAATATGCCGTCATAAAGCTGCAAATTTTGAAACTTAAATCAGATAGTGGCTGAAAGAAAGGTACGGTAAACAAAATAATGCCGATAAAAGCCGATACAACCGCTACAGTTACGGCGTGGGAAATCAGTATATTGACAAGAATTGCCCACGGGGATATCCAACCGAAGAAATATAAGCAAATCGGCAAAGTGGCAATTTGCGCTGATATTGTAACGGTTACGAGTTCAGCAATAATGCGAAGTAATTTGCTCTTCCACTTGTTTATCCGTATCAGTTTTAGCATCAATGGATTCAAAACTATAATACCTGCGGTAGATGTAACCGATAGCAAAAATCCAACATTGCATATTAAAAACGGGTTATTAATCATCATAATTACAAATGCCACCGATAGGGAATTGAGTGCATCGGGGTCGCGGTGTAAAAGATAACCTACAAGTATTATTATATACATAACACCAGAGCGTATTACCGATGGCGTAAAACCGCAAAGCGCCATAAAGCCAAGGGTTACGGCAAGTGTTGAAAGGGAAGATACAAGAGGAGGGCATTTTAAAAATTTAAGAAGCTGGTAAAACGAGCCGCACACAATGGTCATATGCATACCCGAAACCACCATGACGTGAGTAACACCGCAATTTTTAACCGCCGCATAAAAGCTGTCTTCTTCATAGCTTCGGTCTCCAACAGTTAACCCATTTATTGTTGTGGATATATCATATGGCAAATTTTCAAAAATTATATTGCGTATATTCTTTCGTAGTTTGCCAAGATAATTTTTTGTTGATGGTAAATCTTTTAGGCAGTGTACCTTATCTACATACCCTTTGAGATATATGCCGTTTGAATAGAAACTGTAGCTATCTTCAATGAACGATAGCCGCACATCAATTTTTACCGTCATACCTTGGGCGGCACTTAAGTTGTATCCGTAAAGCAAAGCCGTGGTGCCGATAGTTTGCGGTATAGTGCTGTCGGTTATTTCGACATAATACAAAACAGAGTCTTCGTGTTTATAAGAAAAATTGGTTACAACACCCGTAATGGTCGCCTTATCCTTGTAAAGATTTTTACAGGTATTAATACGGGCGGTGTAGTTGTTATAAAAACTAAGGCAAAGCAGCAATAAGCATATCGCGATAACGGTGTATTCGCGAAATCTTTTATAGAAGGCGCACATGACGATAGCGGAGAAAAATAATGCGGCAAAGAGTATCGAGATACGATAATTTACATTAAGCAAAACAAATGACAATATAGCTAAAAATACCGCAGTTACAATAATCGGACGCTTCATGATTTTAAAAAAGGTACTCTGTTTATGAGTACCTTTATCTTTTATTTGAAAAATAACGGAAGCGGCTCTAAATAGATTATATCATCGCGGTCCTTAGCGTCACCTTCGGCTAATACCGCACAAGCCGCCGCTTCGGTGGCACCCGCTTCGCATAGCAGTTTTCTAACTGCTATGAGTGATTCACCCGTGCTTATAACGTCGTCAACTATGAGAACGCGTTTGTCCTTGATTTTTGCTACATCACCGTCACCCAAATACAAATCCTGCACCTTATTTGTAGTGATTGAGCGCACACTTACATGCAGGGGGTTACCCATATAAACTTTAACACCTTTACGAGCCACCACATAGGGTTTTCCCGACTGCCTTGACATTTCGTATGCTAACGGAATGCTCTTTGCCTCAGGAGTTAAAATATAATCAAATTCAGGCACCTTTTTAAGTAATTCCTTTGCGGTAGCAATCGTAATCTCGGTATCTCCAAACAAAATAAATGCCGCAATATCAAGTGTGTCACTTACGGGGAACATTTCGAGTTCACGTGTTAATCCCGCAATCTGCATTTTATAAGTCTTTCCCATATCAAAATTCCTCCATTAACCTGGTGGCCAGGCAAGATTTCTGCGAGCAAGCAAATGAAAATGTATGTGACCGACAGTTTGACCGCCGTCTTTTCCACAGTTATTAACAATTCTGTATCCGTTTTCGAGGTTTTCCTGTTTTGCGATTTTTGCTATTGCTTCAAAAACTTTTGAAATCAGAAAACTGTTATCACCATTAATTTCATCTGCCGAAGCAATATGAGTTTTTGGAATTACAATCGCGTGGAAAGGCGCTTGCGGGTCAATATCGGCGAAAGCGTAAATCATATCATCTTCATAAATCTTTGTGGAAGGAATTTCACCCGCAACTATTTTACAAAATAAACAATCAGCCATTTTCTAGCCCCCTATTTTTTCTTTGACAAAATCGGCAACAAGAGCAAGTGCAGCATCAACCTTGGAAGCTTCTTTTCCGCCAGCCATGGCAAGATCGGGTCTGCCGCCACCGTTACCGCCTGTGAACTTTGCGACAGCGCTTACAATTTCACCCGCTTTAATGCCGTTTGCCACTGCATTTTTGCCAACTGCCGCACAGAAGGTGAGTTTCTCGGGCATTACAGCGGCTAAAACGATAACTGCATTTTCGTTTTCGCTCTTAACTTTTTCGCAAATAGAACGGATTTCATCGGCAGTAGAGTTTTGAAGTGCGGCGGTGATAATTTCTGCACTGCCTATAACAGTTTTGTTTTTAAGTATTGCATCAAGTTTACCGATGGCCAGTTTTGTTTCTAACTGCTCGATGGTCTTATCCTTTTGTTTGAGTTCAGCCATTAACTGAGCGGCTTTGGCAGCTACTTCACCCGCATTGCCTATTTTAAATGCGGCAGCGGTTTCATTTAATAGAGCTTGTTTATCATTTATAAGTTTTAATACGTTAAAGCCCGTAACCGCTTCTATTCGGCGCACGCCCGCCGCAACACTAGATTCCGAAACTATTTTGAACATACCGATTTTGCCGGTGTTGTCAACGTGTGTACCGCCGCAAAATTCAACCAATTTGTCGGCAGCACGTACAACGCGTACTGTATCACCGTATTTTTCGCCAAACAGCGCCATAGCGCCCAGTTTTCTTGCTTCTTCTATCGGCATTTCGCGGTTTTCTACTTCTATTGCGTCAAAAATATTTGAGTTTACGATTGTTTCAACCTTTTCGATTTCGTCTTTTGTCAAAGCCGAGAAATGAGTAAAGTCAAAACGCAAAACAGTATCGCTTACCATACTGCCTGCCTGCTCAACATGGGTTCCGAGTAGCTGTCGGAGCGCCGCTTGTAAAAGGTGAGCTGCTGTATGATTACGACGAATTGCCGCGCGGCGTACTGTGTCTATTTCAGCTGTTACGTTATCATTTACACATACAGTGCCTTTTGTGATTTTTACAAAATGTGTGAAAATTCCGTTGGCAGTCTTTTTGGTATCGATAACTTCTGCTTTAAAGTTTGCACCAGATATAATACCTGTATCACCAACCTGTCCGCCTGATTCGGCATAGAAAGGTGTGGTATCAAGAACTATAACCGCATTGGTATTTTCTGCGGCAGCAACAACGTGCTCGCCATCAACCACAATATCAAGCACTGTGGCATCGGCAGTATTTTCGGTATAGCCGACAAATAACGTTGCGGAGATGTTATCGAACGCAATGCCGTCGCTTTTCCAACTCTCAGCATCAGCTGCTTTACGGCCTTCACGTGCCTTTTGGCGTTGCTCGTTCATAAGGGCTTTAAATTCTTCCTCATCAACGTTTATGCCTTTTTCGGCTAAAATATCCTTTGTTAAATCAAAGGGGAAACCGTAGGTGTCATAAAGTTTAAATGCATCGGCACCCGATAAGGTAGTGGTGTTTGCAGTCAAGTGTTCAAGCATATTAAGACCTTGGTCAATAGTCTTATTAAATGCGCTTTCTTCGTTTGTAATAACCTTTGTTATAAGTTCTTTTTTCTCTATAAGTTCGGGATAGCCCGATTTGTTTTCGTCAATTACTGTATCGCAGAGTTCCATAAAGAAAGGGTTAGAAATACCGATTAATTTGCCGTGTCTTACGGCTCTTCTGATAATTCGGCGCAGTACGTAGCCTCTGCCTTCGTTAGATGGGATAACACCGTCGCTTATCATAAACGTAGCGGCTCTCGCGTGGTCGGTAATAGCGCGGATGGAAATATCGGTAGCGGCATCTTTGCCGTATTCCTTACCCGAAATTTCGCATACCTTGTTGATTATATTACGAATAGTGTCAACCTCAAACATATTGTCAACACCCTGCATAACACAGGCAAGACGTTCAAGCCCCATACCCGTATCAATGTTCTTGTGTTCGAGCTCGGTATAGGTGCCGTCCCCCATATTGTTAAATTGCGTGAAAACATTATTCCATATTTCCATATATCTGTCGCAGTCGCAACCCGGTTTACACTCAGGGGAGCCGCAACCATATTTTTCACCGCGGTCAAAGTAAATCTCACTGCAAGGACCACAGGGCCCCATGCCGTGCTCCCAGAAGTTGTCGGCTTTGCCAAGTCGAACAATATGTTTGGGATTAACACCGATTTTATCTTTCCAGATGGTGTATGCCTCGTCATCGCTTTCGTAAATGGATGGCCAGAGCAGTTCTGCGGGAATTTCGAGAGTCTCTGTTAAAAACTCCCAAGCCCAAGTAATTGCTTCTTCTTTAAAATAGTCACCAAAGGAGAAGTTACCGAGCATCTCAAAATATGTGCCGTGACGCGCGGTGTGACCTACGCGCTCAAGGTCGGGTGTGCGGATACATTTCTGACAGGTGGTAACGCGTGGTGCGGGGGGAGTAACCTCACCTGTAAAATATTTTTTCATCGGCGCCATACCTGAGTTTATAAGTAAGAGAGATTTATCGCCCTGCGGTATAAGTGAAAAAGAACCTAAGCGCAAATGCCCCTTTGATTCAAAAAACGAGAGATATTTTTCTCTTAAAGTGTTTAATGACATCCATTCCATACTGATACATCCTTTATCTTGTAAAGATATTTACATACGAAATAATTATATAATAGATAGTATTTTTTGTCAATAAAAAAGGGCATTAGATTACCTTCAATTTCGCTGAATCATCTATAGCATAGAACAGCTTGAAAAATATTCTATTTTATAGTAAAATGAAAAATATAATTTTACAATTTACTGAGAGTTTTTATATACGGATTCGTCTAATAGACGAGGAAAACCAGAGAGAGAGGTATCAAAAGGATAACGGTGCAAGTAGCAACCGCCGTTTTCTTAATGGTGATGATGAGGGTTTAACCTTAATTATTAAGGATTAGAATGACACAAGGGGAGGGTGGTATTTATGAAAAAGAGAGTCAGCGTTTCAACAGTCCGTTTAAATACACATTACGGTCTTTTAGGCAGCATAGATGTTGCAAGGCAGATAGGCGCAGATGCTGGGGGAGACAAGGGGGAGACAAGGGGACGGTTCTCTTGTCTCCTTTTTTATTGACAATTTTAACTCACA
>CAZSIL010000025.1:0-13506 GCA_964607025.1 uncultured Eubacteriales bacterium | reverse complement strand
TTTTGGAAACACTTTCAAAATACAAAGAACAATGTGGATATGAAATATATGCATAAAGGAGACAAGGGGACGAAGGAGACAAGGGGACGGTTCTCTTGTCTCCTTTTTTATTGACAATTTTAACTCACAATGGTATAGTGAATTAGGGTGAAATATATGCCAAGACAAGCTAGAAGAAAAAGCGAAAGCGGAATATATCATATAATGCTTCGCGGAATCAATCAGCAACAAATTTTTGAAGATGAAGAAGACAACTTGCGCTTTTTGGAAACACTTTCAAAATACAAAGAACAATGTGGATATGAAATATATGCATATTGTTTAATGGGTAATCATGTTCACATTTTGCTTAAAGAGGGCAAAGAAGATTTGACACTTGTGTTAAAGAGAATCGCAGGCAGTTACGTATATTGGTATAATTGGAAATATCGTAGAAGTGGGCATTTATTTCAAGATAGATTCAAAAGTGAACCGGTTGAGGACGATGCATATTTTCTTACAGTAATTCGTTATATACATCAAAATCCAATAAAAGCAGGAATATGTAAAGAAGTTGACGGATACAAATTTAGCAGTTATAATGAATATGTAAAGAAATCAGATCTTGTGGATACAAACTTTTGTCTCGGAATTATCGATATAGAACAATTTGTTGAATTTAATAACCAATTTAGCGATGATATTTGTTTGGATATTGCTGACAATGATTATAGATTGACTGATGATGAAGCCATGAAAATTATTTGGAAGATTTGTAAGTGTAAGTCGGCATCAGATTTTCAGAAATTCGATAAAGGTAAAAGAAATAACTATATTCAAAAAATTCATCAACAAGGGGTATCCATTAGGCAAATCAGTCGTTTGACGGGTGTGTCTCGGAAAATAGTGGAGAATAATATTTAATTTAAAAGGAGACAAGAGAACCGTCCCCTTGTCACCCGACGTCCCCTTGTCACCCGAGGGGGTCGCATTTGCGCCCCCTTTTTTTCGTCAAAATCCATAATTCTCTGCGGCGCAAATAGGCCAATCCGCCAAATTGTTTGATTACTGACGAAATTTGAGAAAAATCACTTGCGAAGCAAGGGTTTTTCTTGTTACTATATAAATGAAAAGCAACGATAGGGGCGGACGATGCCAATAAGACAGAGAACCGTCCCCTGTCCTGTGACAAATCATGCGGGGTTCTCTGGGAACACAAGGGGAGGGTGGTATTTACGAAAAAGAGAGTCAGCGTTTCAACAGTCCGTTTAAATACACATTACGGTATTTTAGGCAGCATAGATGTTGCAAGGCAGATAGGCGCAGATGCTGTGGACTTTGATTTATCCTGTTTCAATTACAAAAACAGAGATTCGATTTATTCTAAATGTCAAGATGAGTTTGTAAGTTTCTTTGAAAGCGTTAAGTCGCATGCAAATACACGGGGTATTGAGATTTGCCAAACCCACGGAAGACGGGACCCTTTCAAAGAAAATGATGAGGAATACAATAATACCATTTTCCCCAAAAATGCCGAACTCGATTTAAAAGCCACAAAAATTTTAGGCGCACCTGTCTGTGTTTTTCATCCAGGCGGAACACTTTCGAATAGGAACACAACACCCGAAAATATGCGAAAAAATGCCTTTAATGCCTTTAAAATGATTCTCCCTTTTGCTAAGGAAAACGGCGTTAAAATAGCACTTGAAACAGCAGGTGCCCACCATTCACTTGGTGATGTTATCGACTTTTTTGGAACTTTCGATGAATACAGAGCACTTTATGACCGAATAGCAGCAGTGCCCGGATACGCTGATTGCCTTTCCTGTTGTATAGATGTTGGTCATATTAATCTTACCGTTAAACACAACCAACCGATACCAGCCGATTTTATTAGAAAAATGGGCAAAAATATTTCCTGTTTACATTTGCACGATAATAACGGTTATATTGACCAACACCGTATACCTTGCACTGGAACGATTGACTGGGAAGATGTATTTAACGCACTTAACGAAATAGGATATGATGGCTTTTATAACGCCGAGGTTAATTTTCATTATATCAGCCGTACTTTTATGGCAGAAACCGCTGAGTTTACGGTTAAAACTCTCCGGCATCTTCTTTCAAAATATTGATTTTTTAAAATAACAGAGAGGACTATCAGCGGTACTCTTGACCCGACAACTTAAAGGTTGTATATTACAAACAAAAAAGCATCCCTAAAAATGAATTTCAGGGATGCTTTTAATATTATTTAGTTGCATATTTGCTCTTTTTCTTTTGCGGGACTTCGATATTTAAAACTTCGGGCGGTGCTTCAAGAAGTGATGGATTACTTAAATACTTTTTCATTCTTCTAAATGCCAGTGCAAAATAACTGCCCGAGCATATACGCTCATCCATAACAATGCCGAGAGGTATACACTTTTCGTGTATGATTTCGCCGCCGACACGTTTTGGAATCTCGCGTGAGTTACCCATCGTGATTAAAATACCCGTTGTACCAAACTCATAAACGTGGTGGAAAATGTGGTTTGTACGGATAGATGCCAAGTTTGAAATAACTAAACTCGTATGGAAAGGACTAGCATCAATAATCGCCTTGGGAAGCAGTCCGTGGCGGTCAAGGAATTTAAAGAGAGCCACGCCTACGGGTAAAATACCGGGGATGCTCAGCAAAAACTTGATAAGCTTTTCGGTTGAGTTATTTTGCGCGTTGTTGCGGTTTTCGTTTACGTAGTCATTAATTATGTTATTAACGTCAAAAATGGTATTTTCATAGTCAAAATACATTTTAGACATTGTGCCGTTATCCATTTTGCCCTGCTGCAAAACAACCATACCAACGGCAATTTCGTTACGCGCATAAATGCGCTTATTAACGATAAAGCGGTTAAGCGACGGAAACTCTCCCATTGTTCTGACATACGCTGCAAGTATTACAGCCATATGAGATATAAGAATACCGTCTTTTCGCTTTTCATTTATGTATTTTTGTATTGGATTGGTAGGTATATTAAGCTCAATCATATTCATAGAGTCATATCTCTTATCCATAATAAAGGGCGCTACCGTGTACATGGGGTCAGCATTTTTAACCCTTTTTCCGTCCGCTCTCAGTGCCATAATTTTTCCTCATTTCCCCAAAAATATATCTTTATAATACTATATACAGCAGTATTTTTCAACTTATTTATCGCGGTTCATCGAAAAAACATCGGTAACCTCACTTATTGTAATATAAGCCGTTTGGTCAATATTGTGAACAAGTTCTTTAAGCCGCACAACTTGGAAACGGTTTACTATAAAATACACCATAGTTTTTTCCGCGTTTGAGTAGCCGCCGATGGCTTTTATCTTTGTGGTTCCCGATTCAAAAGTACGGGAAAGCTCTTCGCAAATTTTGTCGGGCTCTTCTGTTATAATTATTGCGCACTTTGCGTGGTCAATGCCGTCTACAATAAAGTCTACGGTTTTAAGTGATGCGGTGTAGGCAACGATGGAATAAAGCGGCAAAATCCAGTCGCCTATAATTATACCCGCCGATATATACAAAATCATATTAAAAATCATCACAAAAGTGCCAACCGATATGCCGATTTTCTTTGCAAAGATTACCGCCATAACCTCAATACCGTCCATAGCACCGCCAAAGCGTATTGCCGTACCACTGCCTATACCCGAAATCACTCCACCGAAAAGGGCGCAAAGCAATAAATCCTCTTTGGCAAGAGGAGACGCAAAACTTACATCAACAGGTAAAATATCGGTTATCAAAAATGCGGTTAGCGAGTAGATAACTACCGAATATATAGCATAAAAAGTAAAAAGCCCTCCTTGGCGCTTAAGTCCGTATAAAAAAAGAGGAATATTAAGAACAAGCAGAAAAAATGATAGTGTAAAAAAATCAGGGGTTAATTGGGAAAATAAAATAGATGTGCCAGAAATGCCGCTATCATATATTTTTACCGGTGCTAAAAAGAAAGTAACACCGATGGCGTTTACAATACCAGCAACGGTAAGCATTAGCATATTGCTAAGAGATATGTTTTTTAATAAATTTTTCATCGAAATGCTCCTAAATTTTTATAATCTAATTATATTATAAAATTTAAAATATATCAACTTAAAATATTATTGACTCCATTAAGGTAATGTGGTAAAATTTTGTAGAAAGGTGGGGAACTTTGATGACAAAGACCATGAAAATTTTGACAGTTGTATTCGTACTTGTACTGTCGCTTACAATGTTTGCATTCTCTGCATCTGCTACCGAAGCGGTGGATTATACCGATTATGACACGGCAACAGAGTATTTGGATGCATATACAGACAACAGCAATTCGGATGAGAATTTTGCCGAGAATTCAGCCACAGCGCTTGAAACGGTTAGGAAGGAAATTCCTTTCTTCGCATCGTTCTGGGCACTCGTACCACCGATTATTGCCATCGTTTTGGCGCTTATAACAAAAGAGGTTTATTCTTCGCTCTTTATAGGTATTTTGGTGGGTGGCGTATTTAGCGCAAACTTTAGCGTAACAAAAACTCTCGACGTTGTTACAAATACCGGCTTTATTGATGCCGTTTCAGGCACAGCAGGTATATTTATTTTCCTAGTACTCCTCGGCGTGCTTGTAGCGTTGCTTAACAAATCAGGTGGCTCTGCGGCATTCGGCCGTTGGGCAGAGAAACATATTCACACAAAGGTAGGAGCTTCGCTTGCTACGTTTGTGCTCGGTGTGCTTATCTTTATTGATGACTACTTTAATTGCTTAACAGTAGGCTCGGTTATGCGTCCCGTTACCGACCGTAATAAGATTTCACGTGCAAAACTTGCTTTCTTAATTGATGCTACAGCAGCTCCCGTTTGTATGATAGCTCCTATTTCATCCTGGGCAGCGGCAGTTTCAAGCTACGCACCCGAAGGCGAAGGCCTTAAGCTCTTTATTGAGGCAATTCCGTATAACTTCTATTCATTATTAACATTTGTATTTATCATTACAATAACTCTTTTAAAATTCGATTACGGACCAATGAAGCTTCACGAAGCTAACGCTGAAAATGGTGACCTTTTCACAGGCGGTCAGGATAACATCGAAAAAGAAGAAACTATTGAAGAAAACCCCAAGGGCAAGGTTATTGATCTTGTTTTGCCCGTAGTTATTCTTATTGCAATTTGTATTGTGGCGCTCGTTTATAACGGTAACGGTAATTCATTTAGCGGTATGAACTTTATTGATGCATTTTCTAACACAGATGCAACCGTTGGACTTCCGTGGGGTGCATTGGTAGCAATTCTTATAGCTATTGCTTACTTCGTTATCCGCCGTGTTGTAAACTTTAAAGCAGCTATGCAATGTGTGCCCACGGGCTTCAAAGCGATGGTGCCTGCCATAACAATTCTTACTATGGCAACCGCACTTAAGAATATGACAACAATGCTCGGTGCAAAGGTTTTCGTAGCACAGCTTATGGAAAATGCGGCAGCAGGTCTTGATAAACTCTTACCCGCAATTATATTTATTGTGGCTTGTGTTCTCGCTTTTGCAACTGGTACATCGTGGGGCACCTTCGGTATACTTATCCCCATCGTTACGGCAATTTTCCCGAACGACCATACGCTTATGGTTATCGGTATTTCGGCTTGCCTTGCAGGTGCTGTTTGCGGCGACCACTGCTCACCGATTTCGGATACAACTATTATGTCATCCGCGGGTGCACAGTGCAATCACATCAACCACGTATCAACCCAGTTGCCTTATGCTATAACAGTTGCGTGCGTTTCATTTGTAAACTTTATTATCGCACCCTTTATTAAGAATGCCTGGATTTGCTTACCCATTGGTATTGTAAGTATGGTGCTTACCGTATTTGTTATTAAACTTATTACAAGTAAAAAACAGGTTGTAGCTGAATAACACTTGAAATAGTCAGTCGTTGCATCTATAATAGATGCAACGACTTTTTATTTAGGAGTATTATGGAACGACATATTGAAATTGAAAGAAGTATCATAAAAAAATACCGCAAAAGTATTTGGAATAACTTTGTGGGAGCAGTTAAGGAATATGAGCTGATAAGCGAAAACGATAAAATCGCCGTTTGTATTTCAGGCGGCAAGGACTCGGTGTTGCTCGCAAAATGTATGCAGGAATTATGTAGGCATAGCGAGGTCCCATTTTCGCTCGAGTTTATCGTTATGGACCCCGGCTACAAATCCGAAAACCGTGCGCTGATAGAATATAATGCAAAGATATTAAATATACCGATACATATATTTGAAAGCAATATTTTCGACATTGTGACAGAAGTAGATGGTTCGCCTTGCTATTTGTGCGCGAGGATGCGCCGCGGATATCTTTACAGCGAAGCCAAGAAACTGGGCTGTAACAAAATAGCGCTTGGGCATCATTTTGACGATGCTATTGAAACCTTGCTTATGAGTATGATGTATTCGAGCGAAATTAAAACCATGCTACCAAAGCTTCATAGCACAAATTTTGAAGGTATGGAATTAATCCGTCCTCTTTATAAGGTAAAAGAGCGCGATATTATTTCGTGGGCTAAATATAACTCTCTTGAATTTTTACAGTGTGCCTGTAAATTCACTGAAGCGGGCATGCAAAACGAAGAACTGTCAAAACGCAAAGAAACCAAGAAAATTATCGCGGAAATCCGAAAAATAAATCCTGAAATGGATGACAACGTTTTCCGCAGTATGCACAACGTGAATTTAGCACAAATTGTGGGGTATAGGGACGCCGACAAGGGCGAGAAACATCTTTTTACAGAAAAGTATTAAAATTAGGAAAGAGCCGAATTTTCGGCTCTTTTTGCGTTTTAACTAAATAATGTTAGGAGTTTTGTTATTAGTTTCAAATTTGAAAAGCAGAAACGATTTTACTTAACGGCTCTTCGACGTTTTCTTTAGGGCAATACGGTATTTTTGAGGAGTGATTTGAAAATACTTTTTAAAAGCTTGATAAAATGCAGTCACCGAGGAATAACCTATCAAGTCGGCGATTTCATCAATTTTTTTGTTGGTGGTTCTAAGCAGCCAGGTTGCTCTGTCCATTCTGGATTGAGTTAATTTTTCCTGAAAAGTCATTCCGTATAATTTATGTATAACTCTATTTAATTGCCGTTCGGATATGTGTAACTTCTCTGCTAAATATTTTGATTTTAAGCATTCGTCTGTTTCTAAACCAAAAAAATTATCAATAATTTCTGCTCTTTCTAATTCGGGTATAGAAAAAAATGGCGTACTTGATGCACTTAAATTTAAATTTCGCAATATAGAAATCATAAGACTTGTGAGAAGTGCTGCGATTTTTTCATTACAATAAGTACTGCAAACGTTGTATTCATGAAATATTGAAAGACACTCTTGAAGCATTTCGGTAGTGATATTAAATTGTCTATAATTTTGAATATCCCTATGTATGATATTGGCAAGCTCACCGTCTAAAAAAGAAAAACTAATGGCAAGATGCTCTAACTCTTCGTTTGAATATAGAGGGGTATGATATTTTCCGGGGAGTATTAATATTCCCTGCCTTGCTTCAAGAGGAATAAGACTTTCTTCGATTTCTACAGGAATTCGGCCTTTTAACAAAATATGTATCTCATATTCTGCATTACAGTGGCGTAAGGTGTTCCAGATATATCTATTATTCTGTGCTTTTTTCGGAATTCTTACTTGCAACACATTGTCATTAAGCCGTAAAGTGTATTTATATTGTAAATTGTTCATTGTGAATTCACCTCAACAAGCAAAACCATTGTTCTTATTATAGCATAATGATACAGCAAGTCAACTAAAACTATTAAAATCTGACACATTTTATGAAAACATGTCAAGGTGACAAATTGCAATATTTATATAAATATTTTAAAATGATTTTGCAAGGTTATTTGATAAAAAGAGAGGTAAAGATTATGTCGTATTCACAAGAACTTTACAAGCATGCAAAACAAAGAATTCCCGGTGGTGTTCAATTATTGTCAAAGAGACCCGAAATGTTTGCTCCGGGACAATGGCCTAGTTATTTCAAAAAAGCTAAGGGCTGTGAGATTTGGGATGTAGACGGCAATCATTATTATGATATGACTACTAATGGTATAGGCGCTTGTCTATTAGGATACGCTGACCCTGATGTTAGTGCCGCAGTTATTGATAGAGTGAATAATGGTTGTATGTCAACTCTTAATCCTCCAGAAGAAGTTTATTTAGCAGATAAACTTTGTGAGATTCACCCTTGGGCAGAAAGCGTAAGATTTGCAAGAACAGGCGGTGAAATTGCCGCAATTGCAGTTCGTATTGCAAGGGCAACCACAGGAAGAGACGTAGTTGCAATTTGCGGTTATCACGGTTGGAGTGATTGGTATTTAGCAGCTAATTTAGGCGACGCAAAGAGCCTTGACGGACAGCTTTTACCGGGTTTACAGCCGGCAGGTGTTCCTCGTGGCTTAAAGGGAAGTGCGCTTACCTTTAAATATACAAATAAAGAAGAATTCGATGCAATTATTCGTGATTATGGCGACCGTTTAGCTTGTGTTATTATGGAGCCATGTCGTAACCACATGCCGCCTGAAGGATTGCTTGAGTATATTAGAGATGAAATACATCGTGTTGGAGGTCTTTTGATTTTTGATGAAATTACGATTGGATGGCGCTTGAATTTTGGTGGTAGCCACCTTCAGTTTGGAGTTAATCCTGATATAGCAATTTTTGCAAAGGCATTGGGTAATGGTCATCCTATTGCTGCTGTTATCGGCACTAAGGAAGCTATGGACGGTGCGCATACATCCTTTATAAGCAGCACTTATTGGACGGAAAGCGTTGGTCCGACAGCAGCGTTGGCTACCATCGAAAAATACGAAAAAACACGAGTATGGGAGCATGTTGCAAATATTGGCGATACCGTAAAGAAAGATTGGTTAGAGGCAGCAAAAAGGCACGGCATTGATATCGATTGTTCGGGTTTCCCTTGCCTTGCACACTTTGATTTTAAAGAAAACAAAAAAGAATTAAAAACCCTTTATACCGCACTTATGCTTAAAGAAGGATTTATGGGTAACACAGGTCTTTATCCTACCTTAGCGCATAATGATGCAATTTTAGATATTCATAGAGAAGCTGTTGATAAGGTGTTCTTCCAAATGTCTGAAATTATTAAAAAAGGCGGCAAAGAAGCTATTTTAGAGGCAATCGGCGGTCCGGTATGTCATTCGGGATTTGCAAGACTACTTGACTAAGAATATTTGCAATATAGGAGGAATTTATATGAGCTTTCCACTAGGTGCAAAAAAGATACGTATAGGAATACTTGGCATGACAGAGGGTAATGCGCATCCTTTTTCTTGGAGTGCGATGATTAACGGATACGATAAGGACGAAATGTATCGCTATACACATGAGCTCTATCCAACAATATCTGATTATCTTGGAAAACAACCTGAACACACTTTAGGTATTGACGGTGTTAAGGTAACACATGTTTGTTTTACGGGCTATGAGGAACGTGATATGGCAGAAAATTGTGCACGTGCCGCGTTTATACCTAATGTGGTGACTAATCCAGAAGATATGATAGGACAGGTTGATGCTATAATTTGTGCCACCGATATTGGAGCAGAGCATGTTCAGCGCTGTAAGCCCTTTATAGATGCCGGCTTACCAATTTTTATAGATAAACCTCTTACAGATAATGAAGAGAATTTAAAAACTATTATGGGTTGGGTCGATAATGGCGCACACATTTGTTCTTCTTCAAGTCTTCGTTATAAAAAATCATTAGAGGTTTATTATAAAAACCGATATGAACTTGGTAAGATAAGATATATATTAAGCCCTATGGCTAAGTATTGGGAAACTTATGGTATGCATGCTATTGAACAGATGTTTCCGCTCTTAGGTGCTGGTTTTGAGTGGGTGCAGAATTCGGGCACATACGAAAAGCCGATGGTACACATTCACCACAAAAACGGATGTGACGTAGACATGCCTATGGGTTACGGTTTTCAAATGAACGGTGTAACCATTATGGCTGAATACGGTTGTCAAACTGTAAACGATAGTGATTCATATTATTGTTTTAAAAAGCAACTGGATGAATTCATAAATTTCATCCGCACAGGCAAACAGCCGCATCCTTTTTCGGATACTGTAGAAATGACAAAAATTTTAATTGCAGGTATAAAAAGTCGTCAAGAGGGCGGACGTAGAGTATATCTTGCAGAAATTAATGAACGATAATATTAAGTATAAAGGAGAATTATTAATATGGATATGAGAAAAAGCAGAGTTTTAAAGAAAATGCGTAATGGCGAAATGGCTATTAGCGCAAAAATGAATTTAACTGACCCTCGTGGCGTTGAAATTGCAGCAATGTGTGGTTTTGATTGCGTATGGCTAGATATGGAGCATGTGCCTAACGATTATTCTACCATTGAAAATTGTGTGCGTGCGGCTAAAATTTATGATTGTGATGTACTAACCCGTGTTGCAAAGGGTGGATATAATGATTTTATAAGACCGTTTGAAGCTGATTCAACAGGTATTATGGTGCCACATCTTATGAGCGTTGAAGAAGCAAAAGAAATAGTTTATTTTACAAAATTCCATCCTATTGGAAGAAGACCCTTAGACGGTGGAAATGCAGACGGTAAATTCTGTTTGGTTGATCCGTTAGAGTACATAAAGCAGGCAAACGAGGAACGTTTTGTAGTAGTGCAAATTGAAGACCCTGAGCCGCTTGGAGAATTAGAAGAAATTTGCGCGTTAGACGGAATTGATATGATTTTCTTTGGACCCGCCGATTTTACGCAAGGTATTGGTGTGCCATGTGATTTCTCGGATAAAAGAGTAGCAGAAACTAGAAAATTAGTAGCAGAAACTGCAAGAAAGTACGGCAAATTTGCAGGCACAACAGGTAGCGCTGATAATATCGGTGAGCTTTATGCTATGGGTTATCAGTTTGTTAATATAACAGCCGATGTCATAGCATTGGGAAATAATTATCAATCCTCGTTAAAAAAAGCAAAAACTAATTTAGGTGCGAAATAAACTGTGAAACACACAAAGGAATTATTTAGTCTTAAAAATAAGGTCGCAATTGTAACAGGGGTCGTGGATTGTACGGTGCATCTATTTCACTAGGCCTTTGCGAAATGGATACGGCTAATAATTACGGTGATTCCGAGGCAGTTATCGGTCGTTGGCTCAAAAAAAGAAAAGCAGAAAAGAAAACTTTGCCTTGGATTGTCACAAAAATCGGCCCGTTAAAGCACGGCTCTTATAATATTTTAAGAGATGATATAATGTATCAGACAGAGGGCTGCCTTAAAAATTTAGGTACGGATTCGTTGGATTGCTTAATGTTACATAATTATGAGGATTATGAGCAAGACCGTGATGATATCCGTAAAATTTTTGGTGATTTAAAAACAGAAGGTATCTGTAAAAAGACTGCTATTTCTGTATACTCACATCATGATTATAGTGTTGTTGCCGAATCGGGATTTGATGCTACACAGATTCCTCTTAATGTGTTCGACTGGGGACAGATTGAAAGCGGAGGAATAGAAAAGATTGCAAAATCGGGGATGATGATGTTCGTAAGAAGCGTATTTTTAAAAGGGCTTATATTCCAAAATTATGAAAAACTTGAGCCCAAAATGAGTTTTTGTGTACCGTATTTAAAGAAATATTTAGAACTTTGCAGTGAATTTGAATTAGCCCCCGATGTGTTGGCATTGTCTTATGTGTTGTCAGTTCCTGGAGTTACTACCGCTGTTATGGGTTGTGACACCGAAAAACAAGTTGTGTCGAACTGTAACCTGTTTGATAAAACAGTAAAACTAAGTAGTGAACAATTTGATCTATTACATAAGGCATTTACGGGAATCGACCCAAGAGTTGTAAATCCTGGCGCTTGGGCATCATTTTGACGATGCTATTGAAACCTTGCGTATGAGTATGATGTATTCGAGCGAAATTAAAACCAAGCTACCAAAGCTTCATAGCACAAATTGTGGGGTATAGGGACGCCGACAAGGGCGAGAAGCACTTATTTACCGAGAAGTATTAAAACAAAAAGAGCCGAAATTTCGGCTCTTTTTGTTTTAATATTCAGCTAAGAAACCCGCAATGGTTTTTGCAAACATTATAAATTCATCACAGTCAACAAACTCGTTTGCTTGATGTGCGCCACCAATTTCACCAAATCCGTGGGCGATACCTAACGTAACGGCGCGTTGAGTACCGTATATTTTAAACATTGGTAGGTCTGATAAACACATGCCAACGTTTTTAAGCGGCATATCGTTTTCCGATGCGAGACTTAAAAGTTTTTCTACAACGGGATTAGAAGGCGCATCTTCAACGTATCTGAAAAATCTTGTTGCAAGTTGACAACTCGGTTTATTAAGACCTAATTCTTCGAAATCCTTTTCAACTGATGCAAGAATATCGCTAAACTCTTTCATTATTATTGTTTCATCTTTTTCGGTGTAAAAAGTGATTTTAAATTCACCTTTATCCATATTTGTACCACCCGTATTGCCGATATGGAAATACATAATTCTCATAGCACTATTCGGCACAAAGGAGCCATTAAATATTTTGTTGGCTGATAATTCGGAAATGCGGTTATTCTTAAAAGTGTTAAGCCGTTCAACTAATAAATTCATACCTTTCAACACTTTAGCGCAATCATTTTCAGGGGATTTACTGCTAACTTGGAATAGCATTTCGCCGCCGCCGACACCGCTACCGGAAATTTCACCCCACATGCCATCGAGATTTAAGCAATCATCGGTTTTATATTTAAGCGAACAAGCAAGCGCTCCGTTGCTTCCGCCGTATTCTTCATCGCAGTATGCCGAGAAAATCAGGTTATAATCGAGTTTAATATCAAGTTCCTTCATTTTTTTAATCAAAAACATACCGAGCGCTACGCCGTATTTATCATCACATGCACCGCGGCCAAAAATTTTGCCGTCCTTTATTTTGCCCGATAAAGCAGGGAATTCCCAGTCGGCAATGTCACCAATTTCAACCGTATCGGTGTGCGCCGCCAAGGTTAAGGTTTTAGAACCGGTAACGCCTGGGATAAAAAGAGAAAAATTAAATCGGTTTTCGAGATTTCTTCCTGCATAATAGTCGGGATTTTCGGTGATACCGTTAACGTCGAGCGGAGAGTAAACTTCACCGTTAAAACCTAACGCTTTAAACCATTCATTAATGTATTTAGGGCATTCTTCTTCATTGCCGAAACTGCCGAAATTCTCGGAATTAATTTTAATTAAATCGCTTAAAATACCAAATAATTCGTCCTTATCTTTTTCTATGGCATTGTATAGTTTTTGTTTAATATCGGTCATAGCACATATTCCTTTAAAAGTAGTTAATTTTAAGAAAATTATAGCATAATAAATAATAATTTACAATATAAAAAATTTTTCATTTTGTAAAAAATAAAAACCCCGTCCACTTACGTGAACGGGATTTTTGGTGCCGCT
>CAZSIL010000024.1:0-21801 GCA_964607025.1 uncultured Eubacteriales bacterium | reverse complement strand
CTCCACTTATTGCTGCGCCATTTACATTGGAAGTTATAGGTAACGTCGTAGCATAGTTAGTTATACCTGGAACAACACATAGAGCACCATTATTATCTCCTAAATTTATCCATTGCATATACCAAGAACGCAAAGCACTACTTGACAATGTACTTCCAAAACCATAACCACCAAATACCCCTTGGTTATTTACTAAAACAGTGGCTCTTGCCGATGTTCCATCCGTTCCTCCTATCAATGATAGAATGTAAAAATCGGTAAGTTTAAAAGTATTACCGTCACTATCTGCCGAAAATATGATACTTGTCGGTAAATCGCCGTTTTCATCAGGTGTTACGGTTATCGTTGCTATCAATTCATAATTCTTTTGTTTGCTTTGGTCAAAAAGATTTATAGCTTCGGCTACTGCTATACCGCTTTGTGCATTTTCGCTTTCAGGGTTGTAGGTTTGGTCGGTAACTGCATCCTCACCGTCAGCACCGGTATCACCTTTATCTCCCTTATCACCCTTATCACCCTGTATTCCTTGCTCGCCCTTGTCACCTTTCGGACCTTTTTTCCACGGCAATTTATTAAATGAGGTTACACCGTCACCGATTTTAAGCCACTCTCCGTCTTCCCCGTCTCGCACAACTGCGGGTTCGCCTTTTTCGAGTACGGGGTTATTTATCATCCAATTTTTAAGTGTATCTTCGCGCAATCCAAACCGCGCGTTTGCATATATTTTTGTTGACATTTTTTATCCTCCTATTTCAAAGTACCTTTGACATCAACCCATATATAAAAATTTTCGTATGTTGTACTCTCCGGTGAATTAACTCTCATTTCCACTTTGTCCGTATTATTGCTGTATTGAGTTATCCACGTTCCAGCATTGCGAGTACCAAAAGTAATTGCGGTGGGCGAAATAGGAAATGGAAAAGATACTGTAATAGGTTCGGAATAATACCCATTACCCAGAGCGGTAATTGTTGTCACATTGGTCGCATCTACACGTCCCCAACATTCAACAATTCCACTATTCCACTTTCTATACGTCCATATATCTATTTTGCCCTGTTCAACTATATAATCAGCGATTGTATTTAAATTTAATGTGTTGTTAATATATTTTTTAGGAATATTGTTCCATTGTGCTTCCGTAAGCCAAAGAATCGAGTTAACCGAAGCTAAATCGTAGTCTCTCGTATCGCTTTCAGCGGAAGTAATTGAGAGTTCTGCTTCGTCTTGATAAGAAAAGCGTGTATTACGAAGGCGGATTAGGTTGTTATTCCCGCCTTCAAAAAGCAACCCGCCGCCTTCGTACACTGTACCTGAACCGCCTTTTATGGATAACCTATAGTTATCAGTGTTGTGCGTTATTTCAGTGCTCATAAAAGTGTTTTCACCGGATGAGAATCTAACAACTGCATCTTCACAATATAAAGATGAAATATAACATCCGTGCACCCACACTGTACCTCCGTTTTGCTGATACATAGTATCTATTTCACAGTTATTAAATGAAAACATTCCTCCGTCGGCATAAAGTTGAGTTTTAAGTCTAGAGTCTGTTACCTCTGCTTTTGTAATTTTCAACCCTGTAAAATTAACGTGCCCGCAATAAAATGCTATTGAGCGTTTTTGGTTTGAAAAGTGTATTGTTACAGGTGGGTGGTTGTCCTTGTTACAAGGTATAGAGGAGTATGCTACACCATCTTTCGTACAGCCACTGATATGCAAACCTTCAATGGCACAAGACGCATACGGGTATTCATAAGCCACGTCGCTTTCCATGAGGGCTATTCGCGTATCGTGATTTCCTTCAGCATTAGCTGTATCAAGCGCTTTTTGAAGTGTTCTAAAAGCAGAATCCCACGAATCTCCGCTATTGTTGTCGTTACCTCCATTGTTATCAACGTAGTACCATCTACGACTGTAGAATTGACCGTCTGCATTAGTGTAACTATTACCGAACATCCTATGGTTTCTAATGGGTTTAAGAGTACTTATCACCTTATTCTGAACAGGATTTTCGCTAACGTCGGAAAAATCCTCATCGATAACAAGCTCTACTCCCACACTGTCGAGCGCATCCCCGCCAAGCAGCACAAACTCGGCTCCGTTTTCAAGTGCAAAACGCGCGTCTTCGGTTTTAGTCATTGCTTCCACAGCGCAATCTGCCGCTGCAGTGGCAAACGCGGCGCTATTGGATGCACTATTCGAAAAAGTTTTTGCCACAGCACATATTTCTCTGGTTTTTTGTTCTATTGCCGATAAGTTTTCGGAAATTTCCACACCGTTGGACTCATCCCTTGATACACTATCAAAGTAGATTTTTATCGGCACTGACGATACCGTGCCTATCGCTTCGCCGTTACCATCTAACGCGGTTGCCACCAAAACCGCCGTTATTTGTTCTCCCGCCGCAGTCATACAAAGCGGAATCGGGCGCGTAACCTTATTATCAATAACGATTAAATTCTCAGATGGATTATATCCCGAAATTTCTCCATTAAAATCAATTCTATACGTTATTTCAGCATTTTTGAATTTTTGCTCGATACTCAATTTGAATTTATTATCCAAAACAAACTGTACGCTTGTTGCATTGTCTTCAAAACGTACTCCACCGTAATATACCGTATCAAGCGGCACTCTTTCGGCATTAACGTTATGAGTTATTGTCCTAATTGACATTTTTTCCTCCTTAAAATTTCGCCCACAAAAATAAGGCATTACTGAAATCAGTAACGCCTTATAATTCTATCCTATCTTGAGAATTTTACTTTGTCAAGTTATTTTCGGTAATACGAGAAATAAACGGTGTAGCTCTCTTGTATATCCGTAATCTTATTTTTACCCTCCACCGTTATACCATCGCCGCTTAATAGTACGTAATATTTTGCGTTATCAGCCGATACGCTAAATATGTCTTGTTCACCGTTTATTATTCTAATTTCATTATCTATGAGTACTATACGGCCTGATTTGCTGACAACATCGTGATTAACGTTACCTTCGCTGTCAACTCGCCGTTTGGTTATATACTTAACCGTTCTTCCGTCAAAGATGCGGAGCAGTTCGGTGTTTTTATTTTTCTTTTTAAAGATATTTAACATTTGTAGATTTCCTTTATTTCTGCCACAGTTTTTATAACGCCGTTTTTGAGCGTTTCGGGGGATATGACTTCAATATCTGCGCCGTACTGCAAAATCCAACTTATAAGCCCTTGACTTATGACGGCTTTTACACTGAAAGAGAAGGTATTGTCAGTAACCTTATAAATAAATATCTCATCGGAAAAACGGTCTATAATCTGTTCTAGTATTTTTTTAGAACATTTAAGCTCCACTTCCTGTATCTCACCCGAATACATATTAAAGGTTTTCGCTGTATAATCGGCAACGTCGAAAAACTCTGTATAACTGCTCACTTCACTAAAATGCCTTGATTTTTCCTCGGTAATTTCCACCTTTTTAATCCTATCAAGGCGCAGGTGAATAAGGTTATCATATTTTGCATTATTGCCAACCAAATAATACTTATCGTTCTCCCAAATAAGCGCATAAGGGCTAACCGTCAATATTTTTTCCTTAATAACAATTTTTTTGCCTTCTTCAAGAAAACGTTGACAGTAAATTAATTTTATTTTTTTCTTTTCTTCTATCGCACTGCTGATTTTATCAATATTATAATAAATTTCTTCGTTTTTGCATTTGATTTTGCCGTTGATATATATACCCTTTTCGCGTTTTTTCGCTTGGGATTCACTTAACATTGAATCAAGTTTTGCTATAAGTTCCCTCGTTTTTTTAGGAGTTATAAACTCGGCGGAACGAACGGCATCCGATAGGAGATACACTTCGGGCAATTCAAATTTTCTTGACGCCAAAAAGTACCCAAAACGCGGTGTTCTGGTTTTTACAATATCGTATCCGAAATCAATTAGCGTATCGATATCATTATATATCGCCTTTCTCTCAGCCGATACACCCAAACCTTCAAGCTTTTTGCAAAGTTCAGTTGCATTTATTGGATTTTCTTCATCACTGTATTTTTCTAAAATATCTATTATGTAAAGAAGTTTCATTTTTTGGTTTGTTCTTGCTGCCATTTTTTTAAAACCTCCAAAAATTCATCATAACCATAAAGCACGTTAATTAAATCTAAAAAGGCATTTGCCGACATATTGGGAAAATTAAGATATTTAAGTAAACTCTTGCGGTTTATATCACTGTTTTCTCCACCCGACAGGCCGAAGGTATACAAGTCGGTTTTGGTAACGGATTTGCGGCTTTCTTCTCTTTTTTCACCCGTTATACCGAATTGTTTTAAGGTAGAGATAATAATCTCATCATCTATGCCTTCGAGACCTAAATACCCTTCGCTTGATGCGTGTGTCTTCCGCTTTTCTTTTCCCTTTATTTGCGGCAGATATACGTTTTTAATTTTGTGGGCCGAAATGAAACTTTGCAAATGATTTCTAATGAGCCGCCCTGCCGAATCGGAATCGGTAATAATTATTATACCAAGTTGCTCGGCTAAAAGTTTTATCAGTTGCCTTTTTTCTTCCGATTTAAAAACCGCAAATCCGTTTGTGGTTATAATCGGTGCATCTATAATATTTTCAAGCCGTATTTTATCGTACTTACCTTCAACTATTATGGCACTATTTAAATGTATCAATATCTTCACCTTTTTGTAGAATATATATAAGCCGTACCGTTAATTCTTCAATAACGGTGCGCTCGTTTGCCCCGAAACTTTTTAAAGTCACATCGGCTCTCACAAACGCAGAAAAGCACAAATCGAACTGTTTTGCCGAAAGGCGCTTTGCGGCGGCAGGTAATCTTGTCAAAACGAAATCTCGGTTACCATAAGCAAAATCCTTGGCAATCGTGGGTATACTTACCCCTGCCTTCCAACCCGCATAAACGCGGTAGGCATCAATAAACGCCGAGAACATACTATGAAGAATTATATTCGGCTCAACGCGCATAAAAAAAAGTTCATCAATCAGTTTCATAGCGCCCGCCACGTTAAAGGCGAAAATCTCTTTTGACAGTCCGTAAACGGAAGCGTCAAGTGATTTTATACAAACTTTATCTATCATTTGTTTTGTAATTCTTTCGCCCTTCGCATAGGCACAGAGTTTTTCCAGTTCACCTACCAGTAAATTTATATCTTCTGAGCAGGTTTCTATTAAATACCCGCTCGCACCCATTTCAAAAGCGGTGCCTCGCTTTATAGCACCTTTTTCGAGCATCCTCTTAAGTTCGGCAATACTGCGATGGTCTATTTGCACAGCCATACCGCCGCTTTTTTCCACTGCCCCTATTAGTCTTTTTGCCCGACTGCTCTTTTTTAGTTCAAACTCAAGATTATTACACCATACTATAAAAACACAGGTGTCGGGCACGTTTGATAGGATTTCCTCCAGTTTTTCAAAATCTTTTCTTTCCGACTGCTCAAAATCATAATCAGTAAGTAAAACGCATTTTTTATCACTCATTATAGGGAACTGCTCAACCGCATCAAAAACTTCCTGCATATCGGCTGAATCAGTAAACTGAATAAAGTTAAAAACGTCATCCCTGTCAACCGCCGAATTTATAATTTTATCAACATACTGGCGCTTTAAGAACGCATCATTCCCGAAAATAAAATATGCACTCAGTGTTTTACCACCCGCCAAACTGCTTTTTAACATATTTTCAAAGCAAACAGACATCCGACTGTATCTCCTTAAACTTTTTTGTTAACTACATTATACCAACCTTTATATGCTTTTTCAAGAAAAAAAGAAAATGTCTGTACCGAAATCGGTACAGACATTTTACATTTTAATTTCACTTGCCCCAAGTAATTTAATATCCCGCTTATTGTGGGACACCATTATAACGGTCTTGCCTTTTGTGTATTCATTTATAATTTCGGCGGTAATCTTTACATTTGCATCGTCAATTCCGTTAAACGGTTCATCAAAAATAAATATATCTCCGCCGCGAACCAATGCCCTTGCAATACTGATTCGCCGCGCCATACCGCCGCTAAGCTCTGAGGGATATTTATCCTTTACATCGGTCATCCCTAAAAAATTTAATAATTTAGTCGCGGTATCTTCATCTCCAAACAACGTAAGATTTTCGAACACCGTTTTAAAGGGTAATAATCGGTCTTCTTGGAAAACCACCGATATTTTGGCATCATTATTTATTTCTATTTTACCCGACTGTGCTTTTTCGAGCCCCATAATAAGCCGCAAAACCGTAGTTTTTCCGATACCCGACGGACCGATGAGAGCCACCCTATCACCTGTTTTAACAGCTAAATTGAATTTTTGGAGCACTTTTCTTTCGCCGTAGGAAAAATCAACGTTTTTGAATTTAATCATACGCTTTTCTCCCTCCATAAAAGTTTGATAATATTTTCAAGTATCAAGCTCAAAATTACTATCGTAAGGGTGATGGCGAAAACGCGCGGATAATCAATAGTCGTTTTAGCGGATGATAACAACGCGCCGATACTACCGGTTGGGTTGCATATAACCTCGGCGGCAACTCCAGACTTCCAGGCGAATCCAAGTCCCGTTATTGATGCAATACGAAGATGCGGTAATACAGAAGGGATTTTAATGTTTTTGATGATTCCAAATCGGCTCATACCCATAACCTGCGCCATTTCTATGAGCCGATTATCAACCGATAAAAGCCCTGCTTCAATATGTGTAAACACTATCGGAAACACCATAAGGAAGGATATGAAGGACGGTAAAACGGCATTAGGCACCCAGAGCCAAGCCAGAATTATAAACGCCGCTACGGGCACTGAACGGATAAGGTGTATTATGGGCGCCATAAGTGTTTTAAAAAATGATACGTTTCCCGATAACATACCGAGGACGCTACCGATTATGAGTGCCGATAGAAATCCCGCTGCTATGTGCCAAAGTGATGTACCAACCGCAACCCAGAATTTTATATCATTTGCCGATTCAAATAATGCCACTATCGTATCATACGGCAACGGAATTTTTAGTAATAAATTTTTGTTCGCAATACTGCCCGCCGTCTGCCAGAGTAAAATCCAAAACACGACCGCCGCTGTGCCGTACAGCACTTTTTTTAATTTAACCGCCATAATAGAAATTATCAGCAGGTAATTTACCGCCTACCGCAGTTTTATCAGCGGCAAAAAGAACGGATAAATACCCTGATAGTTTTGTTTTCATTTCATTTCCCGTAACAAAGCAGATATTGCAGTCGGGTATTGCTTTTTGGGCAATAGCGGCCTTTGCTACAATGCCGTATTTTTCGCAAAGTGCGGCGGTGCCTTGAACGTCTTCATTGGCTTTTTTGATTGATGCTTCGTATTCTTCCAAGAAGAGTTCAACTGTAGATTTATTGGCTTCTAAAAATTCATTACGCACGATAACGCAACCCATCATAAGTGCAGAATCATCGCCAACTTTATCCCACTCATCAGTTAAATCTATAGCAAGGCGTGAGCCCTGATATTTGGCAAGTATTGAAGATGCTACGGGCTGAGGTGCGATAATAACGGCATCAGGGTCGGTCGCCCATACCGTTACTAATTCAGTACCCTCGGCTTTGAAAATCATTTCCACATCACTATCAGGGTTAACTCCGTTCTTTGTAAGCAGATAATCGATAACGTATTCAGGATTTGCGCCCTGACCTGTGGTGTATATCTTCTTACCCTTTAAATCGGCGAGTGAATTTATCTCGGTGCCGTTAGTTAATACGTTTAAAACACCAAGTGTATTAACCGCGAGAACCGTAACGCCGCCTTGTGTCTTATTATAAATTGCCGATGCCATATTTGTGGCAACTGCCGCAATATCGGCTTCCTTATTGGATATTTTTGCTACAATTTCGGTCGGTGCAGTTACAACGGTAAACTCGTAGTCTCCCTTTGCCGTACCCGCTTCATCGGCGCTCATAAGATTAACGGCGCCAATACCTGTCGGCCCCGAAATCATAAACACGTTTGCCTTAACAGTTTTGTCGGTATTATCGGGGGTCTCGGTCGGCTCTTTCGCACCGCATCCCGCAAACACAAACACCAAAGTCAATGCCAATAATAAACTAATAATTTTTTTCATTTGTTACACACCCTTATTGTATTATTTTTTCTCACAATCAGTCCCGAATTTTCAAGATCTGCAAGACAGCGGTAAAGACTTGTTCTGCCTATCCCCGTTTGCCGTGTTATCTCGGTCATGCTCGGTACTGTAACCGCACCGCTCTCACCCGCCGACTGCACTAAATATGCGTACAATTTTTGCGTGACACCGTGAGCTGAGAATTGCGAGATTTTTTTGTTTAAAAACCGTACTTTCTCGGTTAAAAACTTAATGTAGTTAAGAGAAGTTTCAGGATACTGCTCAAAAAGTTTTGTAAGTGTACTTTCAGGTATTAACTGCACCGTACAGTCCCCCGTTGCAACTATTTCACTTACATACCCGTCAACGTCTGCAAAAACCGCCGCCGCGCCGAAAATATCGCCCACAGTAAAGGTTCGTTTAATAACCTTCCCCGCTCTTGCCGCAGCGGTACCGCTGAGCACTACACCAAGCGCCTTTTCGTAATGGTTAGTGCTGTAGATAATATCCCCTTTACGAAAGCTTTCATACGTTGGAAAGCGCTCTGCTATCTCTTGCTTTTGTTCTTCTTTCAGCCCCGAAAACAAGAAAATTTCGGTCAAATCATACATTGTTTTCCTCCGAAAAGTGTTCCAAATGGAACAGTTTTTATTATTATAGCAAATATATTTGCATTTGTCAATATAAAACACCGCCCAATTTACATTGGACGGTGTCGCATTACATATCCTGCTCTAAAAATTTAATTTGTTGGCGCTCTGCTTTTGTAAGCTGCTTTTGCTTTTTTGAATACTGTGTTATCGGGAACACAACTATCAGGAAAAGAGAAACGATAAAAGCCACCAAATGATTTTGGTTAAAAAGCAGTTTAGTTAAGAAATATGAAACTATCACTGCGGCGATATCGCAACTCCAAAATACAAGAGTTACTTTGCTGCGTTCTTTTTTAAAATGCTCTTTGATTTTTTGTTTTTCAAGTTCATTTTTTTCGAACTTTGTCATAATTTTCCCTCCAAAAGTTTTTTCATAATATCGGGTCCGTGCTCCACAAATATGCCACTAGCTGCCGCAGTACCTTCGGTGAAAACATCGGCGCCCGACAGTTCTTTGCTACTGTCATAAATGATAAACGGCACGGGCACGGCTGAATGTGTTTTTGTGTTTAACGGCGTCGGGTGGTCGGGCATAATGAGTATGCGGTAATCGTCACCCGTATTTTTAAGGAATTCTACCATTTCACCCACAACAAGCGAGTCTATCATCTCTATTGCCTTTACCTTATTCTCTGCTTCGCCGCGGTGTCCACACTCATCGGGCGCTTCAAAATGGAGATAAACCAAATCAGCACCGTCAGAGAACGCTTTTTTTGCCGCTTCGGTTTTGCCGACGAAATTAGTGTCTATGTAACCCGTAGCACCCGCAACATCGGGTACTGCCATACCGGCGCAAATACCGATACCTTTAAGCAGGTCAACCGCCGAAATAACACATCCTGAAACGCCGTTTTTCTCTTTAAAGTTTTGTAAAACGGGGCGTTTGCCTTCTCCCCAAAGCCAGATAGAGTTGGCAGGGCGCTCACCTTTTGCTATTCGCGCCTTGTTTATCGGATGATCCTTTAATATATCATAACTTTTTTTCATAAGCTCGATTAAGGGCCTTGCCGTTTCGGCTTTGCTTAAATGCGCACCAACAACCTGACCGCTTATATCGTGCGGCGGTGTCATATTGCCAAGCTCTGTTGTACCGCCGTCAACAATAAGGCAGTGGCGATATGCAACACCTGCATAAAACTTATAAATATCACTACCTAAAGTTTCTTCTACCGTTTTGATAATCTCCCGCGCTTCTTCGGTGGTAATATCCCCCGCGCAGTAATCAACCATTGTTTTATCTTCGTACTTTTCTTCATCAGACAAGGTAACTATATTACACCTGAGCGCTACATCGGTATCTTTTAATTCCACACCGATACTCGCAGCTTCCAGCGGAGAACGGCCGGTATAACAAACGGCGGGATCATAACCCATAACTGTTAGGTTGGCAACGTCACTTCCCGGTTTCAGCCCATCGGCTACCGTTTTGCAAAGACCTAACAATGAAGTTTTGCAAAGTTTATCCATATTTGGTTTTTGAGCCAATTCCATCGGTGTTTTACCACCTAAAAATCTAATATCTGCGGTATCTGCCATACCGTCGCAAAGTATTACTAAATATTTCACCAAAAATCATCTCCTGATGAGTTTATTATATATTTTTTAACTAATTATGTAAAGAGTAAAATATAAAATGCCCTGAAAACAGGGCATTTTAATTTTATTTTTTTGCCGATGCGCAGTTATTCTTCTGCTTTGCACTGCAGGATTCACAATAAGGACAACCTATACATTTTTTTCCTTGTTTTTTTGAGCGAACGATATAAAATACCGCACCGCCTACTATAAGTGCAATTACTATGATTGCAATAATATCAGTAATACCCATAATTACGCTTTAAGAGCATACTCGCTCGCGAGTTGCTTATTCCTTTTTATAATAAGTGCGGTAAATATAGCCGCGATAGTGAGAACTATTGCCCAACCGACAATGGGCATCCAGATTTCACCGAAGCTACCGCCCGTAAAAAGTGTTCCAAAGAAGAATACAAGGAAACCTACAGTGTAACCAACTGCAAACTGAAGTCCAATACCTGCCCAGAGCCATTTTTTGCTCTTGATTTCAGAGTTCATAGCGCCGAGAGCCGCAAAGCAAGGCGGGGTAAAGAGATTAAACATAAGGAAGGCAAGACCTGCCGCCGCTGTGATACCACCCATATTTGAAGCGCCAACGGCACCTACTGCCTCAAGGTCTTCATTAATAAGATGCTCAAACATAAACACCGTTGCGAGTGTAGAAACTACGCACTCCTTAGCGATAAAGCCCGTAACAGCCGCCGCGGCAAGCTGCCAGAAAGCAACACCAACTATGGGTGCGATAACGTATGCGATAGGTGTAGCGATTGAAGCAAGAATAGAGTTTGCAGGGTCTTCTACTGCCTGTAAATTCCAGCCGTATGTCTGCATCATATAAACTACAAAGTTACATACGAGAATAACAGTTCCTGCTTTAACTATGTAAGACCAACCTCTTTGACACATTGACTTGAATGCCAGACTTACCGACGGTACTTTATATTCTGGAAGCTCGATAATAAAGAACGATTTTCTTGCTTTGTGACCTGTAAGCTTGTTTATAAGCAAAGCGCAAAGAAGAATGATAACAATACCTACAAAGTACATGAGCGTACCAACCCATTCGGCATTATTAAAGAAAGCGCCTGCAAAGAGTGCAATAACGGGAAGCTTTGCACCGCAAGGCATAAATGGTGTAATCATTGCTGTGGCGCGCCGTTCTCTCTCGTTTCTGATTGTGCGACACGCCATAACACCCGGAATTGCGCAACCCGTACCGATAATAAACGGAATAACCGATTTGCCCGAAAGTCCAACCTTTTTGAAAATTGGGTCAAGAACTATTGTTGCACGTGCCATATAGCCGCAGTCTTCAAGTAACGCTATAAGGAAATACATAACCATAACCAGCGGCAAGAAACCTACAACGGCGGCAACACCTTCAATAATACCTTCAAGGATAAGCGCCTGTATCAATTCGTGCGCACCTGATAGCCACACTGCAACTATGTCTTTAAACCAAGCAATGCAGTCAACCAATCCCCAAAGATGTGTCTCACCCACGTCAAGACCTTCTGCCAACCATACGCCAGGTCCTGCCTGCGAAATCCAGAAAACCGCCCACATAACAACGGCAAAAATCGGAATACCAAGCCATCTGTTTGTAAGAACAGAGTCAATTTTATCTCCGAAATTTTTATCCCTTGTCAACACCTTACGTGTTTCAACCGCCGCTACAACCTTGTTTACAAAAGCAAAACGCTTACGGTCAGCCGCTTCAACCACCTTTTTATCGGTTAAATCTATATCGCCCTGAGTATAAGGTGCTGTTTGTTTTTTATTTACAACCGATACAGCCGCTTCAACCACTGCTTTTAAACCGTCGGCCGAAGTAGATACTGTATTAACTACGGGGCAACCGAGTTTTTGAGAGAGTGCTTCTAAATCGATTTTGGTTTCTTTTTTCTTGTTTATATCACTTTTATTAAGCGCTACAACAACGGGAATACCGAGTTCTAAAAGCTGCGTTGTAAAGAATAAACTACGGCTTAAATTAGTAGCATCCACGATATTAATAATAACGTCGGGATTCTCTTTCTTAACATAAGCACTTGTAATGCTTTCTTCACTCGTAAACGGCGACATTGAGTATGCGCCGGGCAGGTCAACCGCGATTAACTGCTCGACACCGTCATAATACGCCTTTTTAATTGGATGTTCTTTTTTATCAACCGTAACACCCGCCCAGTTACCCACCTTTTCGCTTCGGCCTGTAAGCGAGTTATACATTGTGGTTTTACCACTGTTTGGATTACCTGTTAAGGCAATTCTCATTTCCCTTTTCCTCCTTAAAATTTGGTTAGCCGTTGCTAACTCACGCCCGAAAAAATTAATCAGCCGCCGAGAACGAGCCATTATTCATAAAGAACAATAGCTTCTGCTAACTGATTGTCTATATTATATCTGCTATCCTTAACCGATACGATGCATCCGCCTTTTAAGTGGGACACAACGGTTATGGGCTCATCACTGTAGCAACCGAGTGAAAACAAGAAAGCGTCTAACTCTGCGTCTCTGGTAACGATTTCTTTGATTATATATTCTTTTCCTTCTTCGGCTTGCTTCAAAGTCATAACCCATACCCTCCTTATCCGTTAAATAATAGCAATTAGCGGCGGCTAACTTTCACCGCGCAAAAATTGGTTAGCCACAACTAACCATAGATATAATACTACCGTTCCACCCTTTTGTCAATACCATTTTTGTAAAAATTTTGAAAAATCATTATTTTTATCACACTTGCAAATATATACATTATGTGATAAAATAATTCTAAGGAAGTGATTCACAATGCGTTTACAGGAATCCGCAGAAATGTATCTCGAAACAATATATGTATTATCTCTTAAAATGGGTGTTGTCCGCAGTATTGACGTTGCAGAAGAGATGGGCTATTCAAAACCAAGTGTCAGCCGCGCGGTAGGGCTTTTGAAAAAGGGCGGATATTTAATTATGGCGCCTGATGGTATTTTAACACTTACTGATGACGGCATAAAAATGGCAAAAAATATTTTCGAACGACATAACATTTTAACAACATTTTTAAAAAATATTGGTGTAGATGATGATACCGCCGCCAAAGATGCTTGTAAAATCGAACACGTAGTTAGCGATAAAACTATGGACGCTATCAAAAAATTTACTAAAATATAACCGCCTTACGCGTTTACAGTATTATTTAAACATAAAAGATGACCTTATCTCTCGATAAGGTCATCTTTATTATACTCCCGAATATGCCGCAAAACCAGCATCTACAGGCAATACAACACCTGTTATTGCACTGGCTGATCTATCATCGCACAAGAACAAAGTTGCGCCGATAAGCTCTTCCCCGTCAACAAAACGGTTCGTTGGTGTGCCGTTCAGTATTTTTTTACTTCTGGCAGTCGGTGTGCCATCTTCATTAAAAAGCAACGCCTTGTTTTGCGCCGATACCAAGAAACCTGGAGCTATCGCATTACAACGAATTCCCGTACCTGCAAAGTGGGTTGCAAGCCACTGAGTAAAGTTAGAAATACCCGCTTTTGCCGCTGAATATGCGGGGATTTTTGTAAGCGGTGTGTAGGCGTTCATCGAAGAAATATTTAAAATGTTACCGTTTTTCTTCTCCACCATATCTTTTGCGAAAACCTGTGTAGGTAAAAGTGTACCCTGGAAATTGAGTTTGAAAACAAAATCAACACCGTCAGCTTCCAAATCAAAGAAGGTTTTGCTGTTTTCCTTGGCTTCGTGCTGATACTCGTTATCGGTTGTGGCTCTCGGGTTATTACCACCCGCGCCGTTTACGAGTATATCACAGGGTCCTAAATCGGCTAATACCTTTTCGTGTACCTGTTTTAACTGCTCAGTATCAAGTACGTTGGCTTTGTAGCCCTCACAAATATAACCTTCGGCTTTTAATTCATCGGCTAATTTTTTAACCGCTTCTTCGTTTAAATCGAGTGCCGCAACCTTAGCGCCGGACTGTGCGAAAGCACGTGCCATAGTGCCGCAGATAAGTCCACCCGCGCCCGTTATTACAACTACCTTGCCGCTATAATCAATATTAATTGGTAAATTTAGCATTTTGTTTCTCCTTACTTTTCAATTACTCCGCCGTTGGCTTCAACAAGTCCGTTAATATATGCGCTGCCGAGTGCTCTGTCAAACAGTCCGTAACCGGGTTTGCCCGTTTCTCCCCAAATCATTCTGCCATGGTCGGGGCGGAAATATCCATTAAAGCCGGTTTTTACAAGGGCTTTTATAATGGCGTTCATATCGAGCGAACCTTCTCTTGTTAAGTGTCCCGATTCTTCGAAAGAGGTATCTTCAAGTATCTTTATATTACGCAGATGCATAAATCCGATGCGGTTCATTGCCGAATACTTTTCTACCATTTTCGGTATATCGTTTTGCGGCGCACAACCCAGAGAACCTGTGCAAAGGCAAAGTGTGTTTGCAGGACTGTCAACGAGTTTTAAAAATCTATCAAGGTTTTTCTCATCCGTAATAATTCTTGGAATGCCAAAGATAGGATACGGCGGGTCATCAGGATGGATTGACATTACAACACCGCATTCTTCAGCAACTGGAATAACGGCTTTTAAGAAATACTCAAGATTCTTCCATAATCCTTCTTCGCCAAGCTCTGCATAGGCAGAAATAAGCTCTCTCACTTCATCTTGCGTGTAACTGGCATCCCAACCAGGAAGATGAATATCATCTTTTAACGGGTCAAGACCTTTCATCTGCTCCCAATACATAACTAAACTCGTCGAGCCGTCTGCAGCCGCCTTATCAAGCTGTGTTCTCGTCCAGTCAAATACAGGCATAAAGTTATATGTAACACACTTAACACCGTATTTTGCACAGCGGCGGATATTCTCGCAATAATTTTCAATGTGTTTTTCTCGCTCTGGTCTGCCAAGTTTTATTTCTTCGGTTACGGGTATGGACTCGACAACATCAAACACAAGACCGTTATCGCGGCAACGGTCGGCTATATGTTTGATGCTCTCTTCCGGCCATACTTCACCTGGTTTTACATCGTAAACCGCAGACACGATAGAACGCATACCCGGAATCTGACGGATATATTCGAGTGTTACGGGATCGCTATCTCCATACCAACGAAAAGAACTTTTCATTTTTATACCTCCAATAATTTATACGTTAAAATATTTTTTAGCGTTATTGGCGCAAATATCTTGCACCAAACCGCCTAAAAATTCTACATCATACGGATATTCTCCGTTTTCCACCCAAGTGCCGATTAAGTTACATAAAATTCGGCGGAAATACTCATGTCTTGCATAACTTAAAAACGAACGGCTATCGGTGAGCATACCTATAAAATTACCAAGCACCGACAGATTAGCAACGCTTGTCAGTTGCTTTATCATCCCCGTTTTGTTATCGTTAAACCACCAAGCAGAGCCGTGTTGAATTTTACCTGCGACCTCCGTACCCTGAAAAGCACCTAGCAAGGTATCAATCCACTCATCATCTGCGGGATTTAAGCTGTACAAAATCGTTTTTGGAAGCTTGCCATCTTTCTCAAGTGCGTCCATCACTTTATAGAGAGCGTCGCAACTGTCTGTAACTGCCATACTGTCAAAACCCGTATCGGCGCCGATATCAGCAAAACGGCGGCTATTAGGATTTCTCATGCAACTGAAATGCAGCTGCATTACCCAACCGTTTTTTGCATATTCCCTGCCACAGTGCAAAAGCAAAGCCGTAGCATACGCTTCCATTTGCTCCTTTGTGGGTGCCAAGCCTGATAAAACGTTTTTTAATATCTCGTTAAGTTCCGTATCCGACGCTTCACGATACATTACATAGTCTAACCCATGATCAGATGCTTTGCAACCATTTTCATTAAAATATTCGATTCTTTTACTTAGTGCTTTTTTTACGTCGTTTATGTTTTTTATAGAAAAACCGACGGTCTCGGATAACTTTTTAATATAATCGATGAAACCCGCTTTGTGAATATTAAGCGCAGGATCGGGACGGAAGGAAGGGCACACCTGTGTTTCATATTTTTCTTGTCTTAACTTTTTATGATAATATAAATCACTACAAGGGTCATCAGTTGTACCAATCAACGCTACGTTGCTTTTCTTTATTAATGAACGCGCCGACATATTTTTCAGTTTTTCTTTAGTATGTTGCCATACTTCTTCTGCCGTTTCGGCATTTAAAACACCAGTGTATCCGAAATAATTTTTAAGTTCTAAATGGCACCAATGATACATCGGGTTGCCAATACATCTCGGCAAACACTCGGCAAATTTCTGGAATTTTTCGCGGTCAGTAGCATCACCGGTTATATATTCCTCGTCAATGCCGCAAGAACGCATAATCCTCCATTTATAGTGGTCGCCGCCGAGCCACACCTGTGTTATATTATCAAACCTTCGGTCTTCATATATTTCCTTAGGGTCGATATGGCAATGATAATCCAAAATCGGCATATTTTCCGCATAGCCGTGATAAAGAGTTTTTGCCGTATCATTTGCGAGTAAAAAATCATCGTCTAAAAATCTTTTCATGCTAGGCCTCCTTTATTTCTTAACCGATTCTCTGTATTCTTTAGGGGTTTCCCCTGTATGTTTTTTAAAAACCTTTGAGAAATACTGCACGTCCATTATACCGCAATGAAGTGCCACCGTTTGTATTTGCAACCTTGTTGTGCTAAGTAAACGCTTTGCAAGTTTTATACGCTCTTCCGTAACATATTGAGTTACGGTTTTGCCCGTTTCCCGTTTAAAAACCGATGATAAATATCCTGCGCTTATGTTCTGCGCGGCTGCTAAAGCGCTCAAACTTAAATCGGTTGATAGATCGGTATGGATATAAACTAACGCCTTTTGTACTGTATCGGAATATTTTTTAATCGAGTGTTTTCTCACTAATCGACAATAAGAACGGAACATCTCGGCCATTAATTCCTGCCCCAATGACACTGTGGTAAGTTTTTCTATCCTGACGGCAAAGTCCGACGATACGTCGTTCAAATGAACAGGATGAACTCCGCCGTTCTCAGCTGCCTTTCGCAATATAGTATTCATTATTATACAATAGTTTTTCAGATTTCTCAAGGGGTCGGTAAGCCGTTTTTCAAACATATTTGCCGAAAACGTCGAACTGAACAGTGATGCTTTTTGAGACTGCCCGTTTGCTACTGCCTGCATAATCTCATTTTCAAAAGCATATCTTTCTTCCATAATCTGCATATTGAGCATTATTTCGCGACTTTGCGTATCACCTTTACTCAGCGGCAAAATATTATCGGTCGGCTCGTAGGTTATCTCTTCTACCGAAAACGAATTACTGCCGCCCCATATATTTTCCGCGAAACTTTCAAGCATAAAAAACAATGGGTTATCATCTTCAACAATTGGTACGTTTCCATAATAGCTCTCAAGTAATTTTTGATTATGCGGTGATATACCGAAGGTTTCGCCCACCTCCAGAATTTTTGCCGTAGATAAGTTCTGCGATACATACGGACCGATAACCATAAGCGTTGGCTCGGTTGTTTGCGGTAACAGTATAAATATATAGTTAAGTTTAAACGGTGTTGTCGCTTTATATAGAGTAAACGGCTTTATACTCGATAAAAACTCTTTCATAACCTTTTCAGAATTTATCTCACCGAAAAGCCCTTTCAAGCCATCATCCAATATTTTTGTGGGGGACGTTTCATAATTAACAAAATACACTTGTATTCGGCACTTTTTAAGTGTTGCGCACAAAAAACGCAGTTCGCCTTCATAAAGCATTTTCTCACCCCGTGCAAACTAAACAAAATTGATAATTTCCAATATGTATTTTATTATATTTTTCGGTCAATTTCAATATGTAATTTATCAAAACAATTAAAAAAATACAAATCTTGATTAAAATTTTACTCACAATTTCTTAAAAAAGGTTTTATAATAGATTTGTAAGATTTTAAATTTTTATTCTTACAGAAAGAAGGATAGGGAAAATGAGTAAACAACCAAAACTCGACTCTAAGGGCTTCCGCAAATTCGGTATACGCGACAGTATCGCCTACGCAGCAGGCGACCTTGGCTGCAATATGAGCTTTGCGCTTAAGGGAACAATGTCTATTTTCTGGACACAATTTATGGGTATGGACCTTTGGTATGCACTGCTTTTGATTATAGTGCAGGTATGGGATGCCATTAATGACCCGCTTATCGGCTCTATAATCGACGCCGACAGACACACTTACAAGAGAAACAAGTTTTTAACATACATCTGGGCCGGTTCTATCGGTCTTATAGTGGGCGGCGCTTGTTGCTTCTTGCCTTTCCCGAATGCGCCCACTTGGGCAAAATTCATAATCTTCATTGCAGGTTATGTTGTTTGGGATGCCTTCTACACAGTAGCAAACGTACCTTACGGTTCACTTTTATCTCTCATTTCTAATGACGTTAAGGATAGGGCATCTCTCTCGGCTTGGCGTTCGATAGGTTCCATCTTTGGAAATATGCTTCCAATGGTAATTCTCCCCTTCATTATTTATGATAAAGACAACAACCTTATCGGTGAGCGCGTGTTCATCGCTGCTCTCATAATGGGTGTCCTCGGTTTTATTTGCTTCCAGTTTATGATTAGAAATACCGAAATTCGTGTTGACACTTCGGTAAACCTTAACGAAGAGCAACCGAAATTCAATGTATTCAAGGCATTTGGCAACTTTATAAAGAACCGCCCCGCAGTTGGCGCTACGGTTGCCGCTATGGGTATGTTCATTGGTATGCAGGGCGCTACCACCGCTGTAACAGTAATCTTCCAGTCTTACTTTAAAAACGTTCAAATTTCGGGTATCGTTCAGCTCTTTGCTATGATTCCGATTGTTGTATTCACTCCTCTTGCTCGTAAGATGGTTGCTAAATACGGCAAAAAAGAACTTGCTACATTGGGCTCAATCGTGTCTATTGTTGCAGGTCTTGGACTTTTCATCATTATGCCTAATAACACTGGGCTTGACCTTATCATCTACATCGTTTGTCAACTCTTCTTCTCACTCGGCCTTGGTATCTATTCAACTGTTTCTTGGGCTATGATGGGGGATGCTATCGACTACAACGAGTGGAAATTCGGCACACGGGAAGAGGGCGTTGTTTATTCGCTGCACTCTTTCTTCCGTAAGTTAGCACAAGGCATTGGTCCTTCGCTCGTACTTATTATTATGGTTGCTTTCGGTTATGTTGGCGCCAACGAGGGAAATCAGCTTTGGCACGTTGCAGTTAATATGCGTTACATCGTTGCAGCGACCTTCCTATTCTCTGCTGTTCTCCAGTTTATCGGTCTCGGTGTTATTTACAACCTTGATAAGAAAACATTGGCGCAGATGAATAAAGACCTTGGTCGTGACGTTGAATCCGATGATGACCTTATCTATACCACAGCAGAAGACGCTGACAATTTAGCTTAAACTAACAAAAGAGTCCGATTGTCCAGCGACAATCGGACTCTTTTATATCAATTCCGGAGGAAATATATGAGAAACATTTTAAATCTTAATGAAAATTGGTTGTTCAAAAAAGACACAACCGACGTAGCCGCAAACGACTGCGAAGCCATAAATCTCCCGCATTCCTGGAACGCAGAAGACGGTATGGACGGCGGCAACGACTATTTCCGCGGCTCTTGTCTTTATAAAAAGACCTTAAAAAAAGCGGAACTTCCCGCGGCAGACCTTTATTACCTTGAATTCCGCGGCACAAACTCATCAGCCGACCTTTTTGTAAACGGTGAAAAATTAGCCCATCACGACGGCGGATATTCGACCTGGCGCGTTAATATTACCGATGCGTTGGCGGAAGATACCGAAATCGCACTTATAGTTGATAACTCGATAAATGATACCGTATATCCCCAGATGGCTGACTTTACCTTCTACGGCGGTATTTACCGTGACGTAAATTTAATCTGCGTAAACGATGCCCACTTCGACCTTGACTACTACGGCGGCCCCGGCTTTATGATTACCCCGACGGTTGACGGTAAAAACGCTAAAGTCCAAGTAGAAGCTTTCGTTAAAAATCTTAAAGATAATCAGACGCTCGTTTACACTATCTATGATGCAGATGAAAAAGAGCTTTTAAAAACCGAAACCACCGACACAAAGGTTGTCTTTGATATAGAGAACGTTCATCTCTGGCACGGACGTAAAGACCCATATCTTTACTGCTGTGAAGTAGAAATTGTAGAAAATGGTGAAGTAATAGACAACGTTTGCAACCGTTTCGGTTGCCGTAGCTTTAAAATCGATGCCGATAACGGCTTTATCTTAAACGGTGAAGAATATGCGCTTCGCGGTGTATCTCGCCATCAGGACAGATGGGGCTTCGGTAACGCGTTACTCCCCGAACATCACAAGGAAGATATGGACTTGATTTGTGAAGTTGGCGCTACAACTATTCGTTTGGCTCACTATCAGCACGACCAGTATTTCTATGACCTGTGTGATGAGCGCGGTATGGTTATATGGGCAGAAATTCCCTATATTTCAAAACATATGCCAACAGGCCGCGAAAACACCATCTCGCAAATGAAAGAATTGGTTGTTCAGAACTACAACCACCCGTCCATCGTAGTTTGGGGACTTTCAAATGAGATTTCCATCGGTGGCTCGGATGAAGATTTGCTCGAAAACCATAGAATACTCAACGACCTTGTTCACGATATGGATAAGACACGACTTACCACCATTGCCGCAGTTTCAATGTGCAAGATGGACGACCCGTATCTGCTTATCCCCGACGTTGTTTCCTACAACCACTATTTCGGTTGGTATGGCGGCGACACAACTATGAACGGACCTTGGTTTGATAAATTCCACGCAATGCACCCCACCATCCCGATTGGTTGTTCCGAATACGGTTGTGAAGCACTCAACTGGCATACTTCCGACCCAAAACAAGGCGACTACACCGAAGAATATCAGGCATACTACCACGAAGAACTTATCAAGCAACTCTTCACACGTAAATATATGTGGGCAACTCACGTATGGAATATGTTTGACTTTGGCGCAGATGCCAGAGCTGAGGGTGGAGAGAACGGACAAAACCATAAGGGTCTTGTAACAATTGACCGTAAATACAAAAAAGACGCTTTCTATGCATATAAAGCATGGTTATCGGATGAGCCGTTTGTACACCTTTGCGGCAAACGCTATATCGACCGAGTAGAAGATGTAACAAAGGTTACGGTTTATTCAAACCAGCCCGAAGTTGAACTCTTTGTAAACGGAGAAAGCATCGGCAAAAAGACTGCCGCTGACCATTTCTTCTATTTCGAAGTTAAAAACGTTGGTGAAAGCACAATAGTTGCAAAAGCGGGTGAGCTTTCAGACGAAGGCAAAATCCGCAAGGTAGAAGAACGCAATATGGACTACGTTCTCGTTGAAAAGGGCGCAGTTCTTAACTGGTTCGATATTGATGCGCCCGAAGGACG